>NZ_AP022569.1:0-664814 GCF_010727945.1 Mycobacterium cookii | reverse complement strand
GCCTCGCGCACCTGCCGGTTCGTACTGTCCAGCTCGGGCAGGTAGCGGCGGCGGCCCAGCACCGTCGAGGTGTAGCCGTCTTTGCGGGCCTGCTCGACGACGTCCAGCAGGTAATCGCGCACTCCGCCGAACCGGGCGAAGTAGGCATCCATCTGGACCTTGGCCTCTTCGGTGGAGATTTTCAGCTGAGCCGCCAGCCCATAGGCGCTCAGCCCGTAGGCCAGCCCGTAGGACATCGCCTTGACCCGGCGCCGCAGCTCGCCGGTCACCTCGTCGATCGGGACGCCGAAGGCTCGCGCGGCGACGAACGAGTGCAGGTCTTCGCCGGTGTTGAAGGCCTCGATGAGGCCGTCGTCGCGAGACAGATGCGCCATGATCCGCATCTCGATCTGGCTGTAGTCGGCGGTCATCAGCTCGGTGTAGCCGCTGCCCACGACGAAGGCGTCGCGGATCTGTCGGCCGGCGTCGGTGCGAATCGGGATGTTCTGCAGGTTGGGCTCGGTGGACGACAGCCGGCCGGTCGCGGCGATGGTCTGGTTGAACGTGGTGTGGATACGGCCATCGCCGGCAACCGAATTCAGCAGCCCGTCGACGGTCACCTTCAGCCGGGTGACGTCGCGGTGTGCGAGCAGATGCTGCAGGAACGGGTGACCGGTTTTGTCGAACAGTGATTGCAGCGCATCCGCGTCGGTGGTGTAGCCCGTCTTCGTCCGCTTCGTTTTCGGCATCTCGAGTTCGTCGAACAGCACAACCTGCAACTGTTTGGGCGAGCCGAGGTTGATCTGCTTGCCGATGACGGCGTACGCCGCCTCGGCCGCATCACGGATCTGATCGGCGAATTGGCTTTGCAGTTCGGTCAATTGGTCCAGGTTGACCGCGATGCCCGCGGACTCCATGTTTGCGAGCACCCGCTGCACCGGTAGCTCCATCTCGCCCAACAGCGACGTGGAGTCGATGCGGGTCAGCTCGGCGTCCAAGGCGTCGGCCAGGTCTACGACCGCACGGGCCCGCAACACCGTGGTCTGCACGGCTTGCTCGTCGACGCCTTCATCGTCGTCGAGAAGCGAAAGTTGTTGCTGCTCAGATGTTTCCGCGCGTAGCTCGCGACGCAGGTAACGCAGCGACAAATCGTCGAGGGTGAAGCTGCGTTGCCCGGGGCGGACCAGGTAAGCGGCCAGCGCGGTGTCGGAGCTGATCCCGTCCAGCATCCAGCCGCGCCCGGTGAGGTCGTGGATGGCCAGCTTCGCCTCGTGCAGCGCCTTGGGCTGCTCGGGATCGGCCAGCCACGACGCCAGCGCCGCATCGTCTTCGGGCGTCAACGTGGTGGTGTCGATGAAGGCGCCGTCGCCGTCGGCCGCGGCGATCGCCAGCGCGGTCGCATCGCCGCCGTAGGGCAGATGCGTCCCGACCACCGCCAGCCCTGCGCGGCGCCCGTCGGCGACGTGGTCGGCCAGCCACTGCCCGACCGTGCCGGGCTCCAGCGCTCCCCCGCGGACGTCGAAGCCCTCGTCGACCTCGGGCTCGACGGCGGCGAGGGTGTCGAACAGGCGATCACGCAGGACTCGGAACTCCAGCTGGTCGAACAGCTGGTGAATCTGGTCACGATTCCACGGCTGCATCCGCAGCGTGTCCGGCGTCTGCGCCAAGGGCACGTCACGGACCAGCTCGGTGAGCTCACGGTTGCGGATCACCCCGGCAAGGTTGGCCCGCAGCGCGTCACCGACCTTGCCTCGCACCGAGTCGACACCGTCGACCAGCGCCTGCAGCGAGCCGTACTCGCTAATCCACTTCGTAGCCGTCTTCTCGCCGACGCCGGGGATACCGGGCAAGTTGTCACTCGGGTCGCCGCGCAGCGCGGCGAAGTCGGGGTACTGCTCGGGTGTCAGGCCGTACTTCTCCGCGACGGCGTCCGGAGTGAATCGGGTCAGTTCGCTGACACCTTTGCGCGGATACAGCACGGTCACGTCGTCGTTGACCAGCTGCAGCGAATCACGGTCGCCGGTGACCACCAGCACCCGGTAGCCCTCTTTGTCGGCCTGGGTGGCCAACGTCGCGATCAGGTCGTCGGCTTCGAAGCCCGGCTCGGCAAGCACCGTAATGCCCAGTGCCGCAAGCACTTCCTTGGTGACGTCGATCTGACCGCGGAATTCGTCCGGGGTGGTTGTCCGGTTGGCTTTGTACTCCGGATAACGCTCGGCGCGGAATGTCTGCCGCGACACGTCGAAGGCCGCCGCGATGTGGGTCGGCGACTCGTCGCGCAGCAGGTTGATCAGCATGGCGGTGAAGCCGTACACCGCGTTGGTGGTCAGACCACCCTGCGTCTTGAAGTTCTCCGCCGGCAGCGCATAAAACGCGCGGTACGCCAGCGAATTGCCGTCCAGCAGCATCAGCGTCGGCTTCTCGTCGCCGGCCTTAACACCTTGCGTCTTCGTGCTTGCCGTCTTCGCTGGGCTCACGGCTCCAACTCTAGGCACTGGGTCCGACCCCGAGGAACCGCCGCGTCCCCTGCCGACAAACTGCAACACGTTTCAGTTTCGTGCCTGCGCTGGGTACGCTGGCCCGGTGCCAGAGGTCACCAGCCCAGAACCGGCTATCGACGGGTGGTTCACCACCGACGACGCCGAAAATCCCCACCTGATCGGCAGTAAGTGCCCGAAGTGCGGCACCTACGTCTTCCCGCCGCGGGAGAACAACTGCCCCAATCCGGCCTGCGACAGCGACACGCTAGAGGCCGTCGCCTTGTCGCGCCGCGGAACATTGTGGAGCTACACCGAGAACCGCTATCCACCGCCGGCGCCCTACCCTGCCGCGGATCCGTTCGAGCCGTTCGCCATCGCCGCGGTCGAACTGGCCGACGAGGGAATCATCGTGCTGGGCAAGGTCGTCGACGGCACTTTGGCGGCCGACCTGAAGGTCGGCATGGAGATGGAGTTGGCCACCATGACCTTGTTCACCGACGCCGACGGCGTCGAACGCATCGTGCACGCCTGGAAGGTGGCGCCATGAGTCCTGAACCGCTGTACATTCTCGGCGCCGGCATGCACCCGTGGGGCAAATGGGGTCGTGACTTCACCGAATACGGCGTGGTCGCGGCCCGTGCCGCGCTGGCTGAAGCCGGATTGGACTGGCGGCAGATCCAGTTGGTGGCCGGCGCCGACACCATCCGTAACGGCTACCCGGGCTTCATCGCCGGGTCGACATTCGCGCAGAAGCTCGGCTGGAACGGCGTCCCGGTCAGCTCCAGCTACGCGGCGTGCGCCAGCGGATCGCAGGCGCTGCAGAGCGCCCGGGCCCACATTCTGGCCGGGTTCTGTGACGTCGCGCTGGTCATCGGCGCGGACACCACGCCGAAGGGCGCGTTCGCCCCGGTCGGCGGCGAGCGCAAGAACGACCCGGACTGGCAACGGTTCCATCTGATCGGCGCGATGAACCCGGTCTACTTCGCGTTGCTCGCGCGACGGCGAATGGACCTCCACGGGGCGACATCCGAAGACTTCGCGCAGGTGAAGGTCAAGAACTCCCGGCACGGCCTGCAGAACCCGAATGCCCGCTACCGCAAGGAATCCTCGGTCGAGGACGTGCTGGCCAGCCCGGTGGTCAGCGATCCGCTGCGGCAACTCGACATCTGCGCGACCTCCGACGGCGCGGCGGCGCTGATCGTGGCCAGCGCGGACTTCGCCCGCAAGCACCTCGGCTCGCTGGACGGCGTGCCGTCGGTCCGCGCGGTGAGCACAGTGACTCCGCAGTACCCGCAGCATCTCCCCGAATTACCGGATATCGCAACGGATTCCACCGCTGTCGTACCCGCGCCGGATCGGGTGTTCAAGGATCAGATCCTCGACGCCGCGTATGCCGAAGCCGGTATCGGGCCCGAGGATGTGAGCCTGGCCGAGGTCTATGACCTGTCCACCGCGCTGGAGCTCGACTGGTACGAGCACCTCGGGCTGTGCCCGAAGGGTGACGCTGAGGCGCTGCTGCGTAGCGGTGCGACCGCCATCGGCGGCAAGGTGCCGGTCAATCCCTCGGGCGGGCTGGCCTGCTTCGGCGAAGCCATCCCGGCCCAGGCGATCGCGCAGGTCTGCGAGCTGACCTGGCAGCTGCGCGGTCAGGCGACCGGTCGGCAGGTCGAGAACGCCACGGTCGGCGTCACCGCGAATCAGGGCCTGTTCGGCCACGGCTCATCGGTGATCGTCGCGCGCTAGCCGTTGGCGTCCTTCGCGCCGTCCAGCGTTTCCAGGACGACTTCGGCGACGTGCTTCATGGTGGTCCGCCGGTCCATCGCCGCACGCTGAATCCACTTGAACGCTTCGGGCTCGGTCATGCCCTGGTTGGCCTGCAGCAGGCCCTTGGCCCGTTCGACGAGCTTGCGCGTCTCCAGCCGGTCGGACAGTGTCTCGACTTCGCGCTCCAGCGCCCGGATTTCGCTGAAACGGCTGAGCGCCACCTCAATTGCGGGGATCAAGTCGGAGATGGTGAATGGCTTGACCAGATACGCCATCGCGCCGGCGTCGCGGGCTTTCTCGACGAGGTCGCGTTGGCTGAACGCGGTCAGCACCACAATCGGGGCGATTCGCTTGCTGGCGATCTCCGACGCGGCGTCGATGCCGTCGCGGCGTGGCATCTTGACGTCCATGATCACCAGGTCGGGGTTCAGCTGCTCGGCCAGCTCGACGGCTTCCTGGCCGTCGCCGGCTTCGCCGACGATGTCATAGCCCTCTTCGCGCAGCATCTCGGCCAAGTCGAGCCGGATCAGCGCCTCGTCCTCGGCGATCAGAACGCGGTGCGGGGTCTGAGCGTCACCATCGGTCATGACCAACATTCTGTCGTGAACCGCGCTGATCATCGACTGCGGGGCTGTGGGTCGGCGCGTCGGAGCCGATCCTCTATGGTGGGAGGCCGTAATACAGCGAGCCCTCGTATCCCAACTGGCAGAGGAAACGGATTCAAAACCCGTGCAGTGTGAGTTCGAATCTCACCGAGGGCACCGATCAAATGCAGTCGATAACGCAGTCGAAGGCGTTTCGGTGCAATGGAAAGGTGTAACCGAGATGCGCGTTTGGAGCACCCACACCCCACGGCCACGGTCCGCCTGGATACTCGACGGCGCGACCGTGTTCGCCGGCGCGTTGGTTGGCGCGTCGCTAATCCTGACCGCCGCAACCTCATGCGCCGGCGCGGCGGGCGCCGATCCAAGCCAACAGGATCAATTTCTGGCGCTGCTCGGACAAGAACAGATTCCGCCCACTGGTGACGGCGAAGTGCCCGGCGTCGTCGCCCGAGCCCACCAGCTTTGCGCCGCAGCCAATGGCGGTACCCCGATTAACGCCCTGGTGGACGAAGAGATGAACCGCGGATACGCGGAGAACCCGGCATTGCGCCTATATGCCGATCGAGTGCGAAGAACCGCCGTCAGATTTATCACCGCGTCGGTGGACATCTACTGCCCGAACCACAAAGGCGAGCTCCCGCCGTACGAGTAGTAATACATCCGAAGAATCGGATCTCGAATCCAATAAGTCAGAGCGGCGCTGGTTCCAAGGCCGTGCGACCGCCGGCGCGGGCGCTGCGAAGGCTCCCGGGTGTTCGGCCCAGCCGTTAGGCTTTAGCTGTGGTGGCTAAGCGGTGCGCTGCCCAACAACCAGCAGGTTCGCGGCGAACACCGGACTGCGTAGGGGCAGTTCGGTCACAACCGCGCGCTCGCAACCAGGTGTACGTCGAACGGATCGCCCGCAGTAGCCGCATTCTCAATCTCACCGCGTCGATGGCGGTCTTCGTCAGCGCCGGTTTCGGATTGGTCCAGATTCTCGCCGCACCCGCCCTGTGGTGGACCGGCGTCATCAACATCGCCGCAGCCTTGATCTACGCCTTTGTCCCGGTGCTGCATCGCTTCGGTGAGCTCGTCTCGCCGTTGACGTTCATCGGGACGGCCTACGTGTCCATCTTCACGATCTGCTGGTTCGTCGGCACCGGCTCCGGATTGCAGTTCTACTTCCTCGTCGCGGCCTGCCTGGTCGTGCTACAGCTGGGCGTCGACCGCATCTTTCTCGCGTCCGGCCTGGCCGCGATCGCCGCAGGCATGGTGATCATTCTCCAGTTCCTGGTTCCGCGCGATACCGGCGCGCAACCGCCGTGGGCGTTGTCGCTGAGCTTCGTCGTCACCACCATCTCCGCGTGCGTGATGGTGGTGGCGACCGTGTGGTACGCGGTGCGCGAGATCGTCCGGGCCGAAGCGGCCATGGAACTCGAGTACGAACGCTCCGAGGCATTGCTGGCCAACATCCTGCCGGCCAGTGTGGCCGAACGGCTAAAAGACCCGGCGCGCAACGTGATTGCCGACAAATACAACGACGCCTCGGTCTTGTTCGCCGACATCGCCGGCTTCACCGAGCGGGCCAGCGACATGCCGCCCGAGCAACTGATCCGCTTCCTGGACCGGCTCTACGGCGACTTCGATGCGTTGGTGGACAGGCACGGACTGGAGAAAATCAAAGTCAGCGGCGACTCGTACATGGTTGTCAGCGGTGTCCCCCAGCCGCGGGCGGATCACGTCGAGGCGCTGGCATCCCTCGCGCTCGACATGGCCGACGCCGCAAGCCGACTCAAGGATTTGCAGGGTAATCCGCTACCGCTGCGCATCGGGCTGGCCAGCGGGCCCGTGGTCGCCGGAGTGGTGGGTTCGCGCCGGTTTTTCTACGACGTGTGGGGCGACGCGGTCAACGTCGCATCCCGCATGGAATCCACTGACTCTGTGGGCCGAATTCAAGTGCCCGAAGACGTCTATCAGCGACTCCGCGACGACTTCGTGCTGCAGGAACGCGGGCGCGTCGACGTCAAGGGCAAAGGCGTCATGCGCACCTGGTATCTGGTCGGGCGCCGACCCGACACTGACGCCGAAAATCTGCGCGCCGGAACACCGGAGACGGCCCGGGTCTGACTGTCCCGCAAACGTCCCATCGCGGTCGCCGTTTGTGGGACCATTTGGGAATGGAAACCACCGCTGTGCCAAAGTTATTGCCGCATTTGTGGAAGTCGACCCTGGTATCCGGAATCCTGGCGCTCACACTGGGAATCCTGGTGCTGCTGTTGCCCGGACATTCCATTGTCATCGCGGCCGTGCTGTTCGGCCTCTACCTTCTGGTCACGGGTGCCGCGCAGGTCATATTCGCTTTCAGCTTGCATGTCTCCGCCGGCGGGCGGGTGCTGCTATTCATCAGCGGCGCGGCCTCACTGGTGCTGGCCATGCTGTGCTTCCGCCACTTCGGCGAAGGCTACGCAATTCTCCTGCTGGCCATCTGGATTGGAGTGGGTTTCATCTTTCGCGGTGTGGCAACGTCGATCTCGGCGATCAGCGATCCCCACCTTCCCGGGCGGCCCTGGCAGATATTCCTCGGCCTGATCAGCCTCCTCGCGGGCATCGTGATGATCGGGTCGCCGCTGGAAAGCATCGAGATCCTCACCGAGATCGTCGGCATCTGGCTGATCGTCCTCGGCGTGTTCGAAGTCGTGTCGTCGTTCGGCATCCGCAGTGCCTCCAAGAAGGGAGCAGAGGCCCTAAGGCCCTAACAGCGGCGCGATCCGAACGATTGGATGGTCACCGGCAGTGACCAAATCGCCCTACTACTACACTGCGTAGTAGTATTGGAAGCTTCTGGCGGGAGATGACAGATGAACGTCGTCGACGTATCGCGATGGCAGTTCGGTATCACCACCGTCTACCACTTCATCTTCGTGCCGCTCACGATCGGTCTGGCGCCGCTGATCGCCGTCATGCAGACGCTCTGGGTGGTCACCGACAACGTTGCGTGGTACCGGCTTACCAAGTTCTTTGGGAAGCTGTTTTTGATCAACTTCGCGATCGGCGTGGCGACCGGGATCGTGCAGGAATTTCAGTTCGGGATGAACTGGAGCGAGTACTCGCGCTTCGTCGGCGACGTGTTCGGCGCACCACTGGCCATGGAAGGCCTGGCCGCGTTCTTCTTCGAGTCCACCTTCCTCGGCCTGTGGATCTTCGGCTGGAGCCGACTCCCCCGCCTGATCCACCTCGCATGCATCTGGATCGTCGCCGGCGCGGTGAACTTGTCCGCGTTCTTCATCATCGCGGCGAACTCCTTCATGCAGCACCCGGTCGGCGCGCACTACAACCCCGCAACCAAACGCGCTGAGCTGCATAGTATTTCGACGCTGTTCACCAACAACACCGGCCTGGCGGCGTTCGGGCACACAGTGACCGCCTCGTTGCTGACCGCGGGCACTTTCATCGCGGCGGTGAGCGCCTGGTGGATGGTTCGCTCGCACAGCCAGACAGCGGACGGCGATGCCCGCAGCATGTACCGGCCGGCCACCGTCCTGGGATGCTGGGTCGCGCTGGCCGCAACTGTTGCGCTGTTCTTCAGCGGAGATGCCCAGGGCAAGCTGATGTTCCACCAGCAGCCGATGAAAATGGCTTCCGCCGAATCGCTGTGCGACACCCAGACGGATCCCGAATTCTCCATCTTGACCATCGGACGGCAGAACAACTGCGACAGCCTGACCCGCGTCATCGAAGTTCCTTACGTCCTATCGTTTTTAGCGAAGGGCCGATTCCATGACGTCACGCTGCAAGGCGTGCGCGACATTCAGCGCGATGACCAACAACGTTTCGGCGCCGGAGACTACCGCCCGAACCTTTTCGTCACCTACTGGTCCTTCCGCGCGATGATCGGCTTCCTGCTGTTCCCGGTGTTGTTCGCGCTCATCGCGCTGTGGCTGACGCGTGGGGGGCGAATTCCCAACGGGCGGTGGTTCTCCCGCCTGGCCCTGGTGACGTTGCCCACCCCGCTTCTGGCCAGCAGTGCCGGCTGGATCTTCACCGAGATGGGTCGTCAGCCATGGATCGTCGCGCCTAACCCGACGGGCGACCCGAAGGTGCACTTGGCCGTCGACGATGGCGTGTCCCACCATGCGCCCGCATTGGTGGTCATCTCCCTTGCGACGTTCACTCTGATATATGCGGTTCTGGCGGTCATCTGGTTCTGGCTGTTGAAACGCTATGTCTTTGAAGGACCACAAGAACACGACGCCGAGCCTGCCGCGCCCGCACCGCCGGGTGCCGACGAGGTCGCTCCGTTGTCATTTGCCTATTGACAGCTGCCTGTTCGGCAGAGAGGGGTTTTTCGTGGCGCTTCACAACGTCTGGTTCGGTCTTCTTGCGGTGCTGTTTCTCGGGTTTCTCATTCTCGAGGGTTTCGATTTCGGCGTAGGCATGCTGATGGAGCCGATAGCCCGGATGGGCAGCGGCGACCGCGAACCGCGCCGCCGGGCGGTGCTGAACACCATCGGCCCGGTCTGGGACGGAAACGAGGTCTGGCTGCTCACCGCCGGCGGGGCGATGTTCGCCGCTTTCCCGGGGATGTATGCCACGGTGTTCTCGTCGCTGTACCTGCCGTTGCTGGCGATCTTGTTCGGCATGATCGTTCGGGCGGTATCCATCGAGTGGCGCGGCAAGGTCGACGACCCAAAGTGGCGGCGCTGGGCCGATTTCGGGATCGCGGCAGGCTCATGGTTGCCGGCGGTGCTGTGGGGGGTGGCCTTCGCCATCCTGGTCCGCGGACTCCCGGTCGACGCCGATCACCAAGTGAACCTGTCGATCACCGACGTGCTGAGCGCCTACACACTGCTGGGCGGCCTGGCCACCTGCGGACTGTTTCTGCTCTACGGCGCAATCTTCGTCGTGCTCAAGACGTCTGGCTCGGTGCGTGACGACGCGTTGCGGGTCGCGGTTCGGCTATCGCTACCGGTGACCGCACTGGTGGCCGGTTTCGGGATATGGACCCAACTGGCGCATGGCAAGCCATGGACCTGGCTGGTGCTGGCCGTCGCCGTCGTCGCGCAATTGGCCACCGTCGCACTGGTGTTCAGTCGCAAGCACGAGGGATGGGCATTCCTGTGCAGTGCCGTGGTGATCACCGCCGTCGTCGCGTTGCTGTTCGGCGCGATGTATCCCAACCTGGTTCCCTCCACGCTGGATCCGCGGTGGAGTCTGACCGTCAGCAACGCGTCCTCGAGCGGCTACACGCTGAAGATCATGACGTGGGCCGCAGCCATCTTCGCGCCACTGGTGGTCGCGTACCAAAGTTGGACGTATTGGGTTTTCCGTCAGCGCATTTCGGCTGACCACATACCGCCATCGATCGGCCTGGCAAGGCGAACACCCTGAGCAGTCGAGGCCCGCTGGATCCACGATTCGTCCGGACGTCTGCGGCCCTGCGCCGTTTCCTGGCTGCGACGGTGGTGTGCGGTGTGGTGATCTCCGGTTGCGCGATCGCGACGGCGATTCTGCTGGCGCACATCGCCTCCCACGTCATCGCCGACCCGTCGGCACGCAGCCTGGCGCAGTGGATGCCGGCGCTGGTGGCTCTGCTGTCGCTGTGGGTGATGCGTGCTGTTGCGCACTGGCTTCAAACCCGGCTGGGCCAACGCGGCGCCAGTGCGGCGATCGCCGAGCTCAGCACGCAAGTCCTGGCGGCAGTCACAGCCCGGCAACCCAACGACCTTGCGGCACTGCGCGACGACGCGGCCGTGGTGGTGACCCGCGGACTCGACGCGCTGCGGCCATATTTCACCGCATACCTGCCGGCATTGTTTCTCGCGGCGATCCTCACGCCGATCAGCGTCGTGGTGCTCGGCCTCTACGACGTCACCTCGGCTCTGATCGTCGTCATCACGCTGCCGTTGATTCCGCTCTTCATGGTGCTGATCGGCCTGGCCACCGCCGAGCGCTCCGCGGCGGCACTGGCGGCCATGGGCACACTGCAGGCTCGGTTGTTGGACTTGATTGCCGGTATTCCGACGCTGCGGGCTTTGGGTCGCGCCGACGGCCCCGAGCACCGCATCGCCGAGCTGAGCGCCGCGCACCGGCGTTCGGCGATGGCGACGCTGCGCATCGCGTTCCTCTCCGCGTTGGTGTTGGAACTGCTCGCCACCCTGGGCGTTGCCCTGGTCGCGGTCAGCGTCGGCCTTCGTCTCGTGTTCGGCGAAATCAGTTTGAGCACCGGCCTGACCGTCCTGCTGCTGGCACCCGACGTCTACTGGCCGCTGCGCCGCATCGGCGTGGAATTCCATGCCGCGCAGGATGGCCGGGCTGCCGCCGACAGAGCTTTCGAGCTCATCGATTCGTGCCCGAACACCATCACGGGCTCGCGCGTTGTCTCGGCACGCGGCGCCGAGATCGTCCTTGACGGGCTGAGCGTCGCAGGCCGCGACGGTTGCCGCCCAAACGATCTGAGCGCCGTCCTGCGGCCGGGCCGGGTGACCGTGCTCACCGGGCCCAACGGCGCGGGAAAAAGCACCGCATTGCAGGTGATCGCCGGGCTCACCACCGCGACCAGCGGTCGAGTCACTGTCGCCGGAATCGATATCGCCGACCTCGAACCAAACGCATGGTGGCAGCAGGTGTGCTGGCTGCCGCAGCGTCCGGTGCTGATTCCCGGCACCGTCGACGAGAACCTGTCACTGTTCGGCGCCTTGGTCGATACTAAAACTGCTTGTGCAGCAGCCGGTTTCGATGACGTTCTGACAGCGTTGCCGAATGGAACCCAGACGGTGATCGGGCGCGGCGGTGTCGGATTGTCGTTGGGGCAGCGACAGCGCCTCGCCCTGGCACGGGCACTCGGATCACGCTTACCGATACTGCTTCTCGACGAGCCCACGGCGCATCTCGACGCCGCGACGGAACGCCGTGTGCTGGACGCCATTGTCGAGCGAGCACGCGCCGGTGACACGGTGGTCGTGGTCGGCCACCGCCGGCAGATCGTCGAGATCGGTGACGATCTCGTGCACGTGAGTGCGGCAGAGGAGGTCGCTGGTGTCGGCGTCTGACCCTCTGCTCGCCGCGGTGCCGTTGCTGCGTCCCCGTCTGCCACGATTGCTGCTCGGCGTTGCCCTCGGCGCGTTATCGCTCGGCAGTGCACTGGCGTTGGCCGGACTGTCGGCGTGGCTCATCACCCGCGCCTGGCAGATGCCGCCGGTGCTGGACCTGTCGATCGCGGTGGTCGGCGTGCGGACATTCGCGATTTCTCGTGGCGTGCTGCACTATTGCGAACGCCTCGTTACCCATGACACCGCGATGCGGGCTGCGGGCACCGCCCGTGCGCAGATCTATTCTCGCCTGGCCCACGGGCGCGCGGAGGATGCGACCCGCCTGCACAGCGGGGAGTTGGTCGCGCGGGTGGGCTCCGACGTCGACCAGTTGGCCGATGTGCTGGTCCGCGCTGTGCTGCCGTTCGGTGTCGCAGCCGTGCTGGCCGCGGCCGCGACCGTGGCGGTCGGGGTGATCTCACCGGCGGCCGCGGCGCTGTTGGCCATCTGCCTTCTGGTCGCCGGGATCGTCGCGCCGTGGCTGGCGGCGAAAGCTGCGACCGCGCAGGAAGCGGTTGCGCGTCAACATCATTCCGCGCGGGACGTCGCGGCGATGCTGGCCCTGGAACACGCGCCCGAGTTGCGGGTCGCCGGACGGCTGCAGAGCGTCATCGTGGATCTGCAACGCCGGCAGGAGGCGTGGAGTGACGCCGCCGATGCCGCGGCCCGACCCGCCGCATTGGCCACGGCCATTCCCACCGCGGCGATCGGGGCCAGCGTGCTGGGCGCCGTGGTGGCTGCGATCGGGCTGGCGGGCAGCGCCGCGCCGACCACGTTGGCCATTCTGATGCTGTTGCCGCTGTCCGCATTCGAGGCGACAACGCCGTTGGCCGCCGCCGCGGTCCAGTTGACGCGCTCGCGGATAGCGGCACGCCATCTCCTCGACCTGACGCCGGTGGCAAGTCCGGTATCCGCTCCGGCAGCGTTACACCGAACGGCTGCGACAGCGACGCTGCGCGCCCACGAGCTGTCGGTGGCCCACTCCGGTACCCGGGTGCCGAACCTAAAGCTGAGGCCTGGGTCGAGGCTGGCGGTCACCGGTCCCAGCGGGTCGGGCAAGACGACCCTGTTGATGACGCTCGCGGGCCTGCTGACACCCGCGGGTGGCGAGGTGACGCTGGACGGCGCACCGTTGCGCCTGATCGACGAACCCGAACTACGCCGTGCGGTCAGCTTTTTCGCCGAGGACGCGCACGTGTTCGCGACGTCCATCCGGGATAACCTGCTGGTCGCCCGCGGCGATTGCCCGGACAGCGAGCTGGCCGTTGTGCTGGAGCAGGTCGGCTTGAGTGCCTGGCTGACCGGCCTGCCGGACGGTCTGGACACCGTGTTGGCGGCCGGTGCCGGTGCGCTATCGGCAGGTCAGCGCAGGAGGCTGCTGCTGGCACGGGCAATCATCGCGCCTGCTCGGATTGTGCTGCTGGATGAGCCCACCGAACATCTGGACGTCGTCGACGCCGAGCCCATCTTGCGCCGTCTGCTGGATCCCCACGGCGGCCTGATTGCCGCGGAGCGGACCGTCGTTGTCGCTACCCACCACTTGCCCGACGACAGCCCAAGTCCCGAATTACGCATCAGCGCCGGCGCGTATCCTGTCGGACAGTCGTCTAACGCCGCCCGACTGGAGAGCGAATCATGACCGGATCTTGGGACACTCCG
Source organism: Mycobacterium cookii (assembly GCF_010727945.1). NCBI lineage: Bacteria > Bacillati > Actinomycetota > Actinomycetes > Mycobacteriales > Mycobacteriaceae > Mycobacterium > Mycobacterium cookii. The sequence goes on along the minus strand of NZ_AP022569.1, from coordinate 651,260 downwards.
GACAGACGCGAAAACGCCCGGGGAACACCCCAAACCGGGGCGCCATACCCTTATCCGCTCCCCGATCCGTACCGGTATCAGCCCGCCGCTATTCCGGGTGGCTACCCTCCGCCCTACGGCGGTTATCCGCCGCGGGCTGCCGCGCCCAAGAACGGGCTCGGGGTTGCCTCGCTGGTGCTGGCAGTCATCGGATTGGTCAGCGTCGCGACCGTGTTCGCGCCCATCGCACTGGGTGTTGCCGCGGTGATCACCGGCGTCATCGGGCATGGCCGGGTCAAACGCGGCGCCGCGAACAACGGCGGGGTCGCGATCGCGGGCATCGTGTTGGGCGGCTTGGCGATCGTCGTCGGTCTGGCTTTCATCGCGATATGGACGACGGTGTGGAAGGACGTCGGCGGCGGCGACTACATCGGCTGCATGCAGAAAGCAGGCAACGACCAGTTCGCGCAGCAACAATGCGCCGACCAGTTCCGGCGAAACGTCCAAGATCAGTTGAACATCACCCTGACGCCGACCCCGGTCCGCTGAACCGGTTGCGCCGCAACGACATCGGCTATCCGCGCGACTCAGGGAAAATACTTCACCAGGCCCTCTTGCACCACCGTGGCGACCGGCCGCCGCGACCGGTCGAAGAAGTACCCGGACCCCAGCCCCCGCGAGTCCGCCGCGACCGGCGAGGCGGTCGAGTACAACACCCAGTCGTTGAAATCGACCTGGCGATGAAACCACACTGAATGATTAACGGTCGCAGCGAAAATGCGGTCGTATCCCCACGACAGCCCGTGCGTCGTGATGATCGAATCCAGCACGGTGGTGTCGGAGGAATACAGCATCGTCGCGGTGTGCAGCGCCGGGTCGTCGGGCAACACACCGTCCGCCTTGACCCAGACCCGGTTGTACGCGAGACGGTCGCCTTTTTCCCGCATCACCCAGGACGGGTCGTTCGTATAGCGCCACTCGATGGGTTGCAGCGCACTGACGAACAGCGGCACCCGTTCCTCATAGCCGAGCAGCAACTCCTTGATGGACGGCAGTCCCTCGGGGTCGACAACGTCGGGTGGCTCGACGTTGTGCTCGAGACCATGACCGCCGGCCAGGAAGGAGATCATCACCGACGCCAGCAACGTGCCGCCCTGGGTCACCTCGACGCGTCGGTTGGCGAAGCGGCGCTCATCGCGGAGCGTCACCACCTCGAATTCGATGTCCTTGTCGGTCTCACCGCCGTTGATGAAATGCGCCGACAGAGCGTTGGGCGGAAGGTCGCGGGTCAATGTGCGGGTGGCGGCGACGAACGACTGCGCCATCTGCAGCCCGCCGAACGTGCGGGGCGGGTTCTTGCTGGGGTGGGATCCGACGAAGGCCCCGTCACCGTTGTGATGCAGGTCGAGCACCGTCATCAGCTCGTCGAAGTCAGACACCGGGCCAGCCTAGTGCGAGCTAAATTCGATTGCCCTGCTCCTCCTCACTCCGCTGCGCGGAGCGCATCGTCGCCGGGCTAGACGTCCTCTTCGCCGATGCGGTGCACATGCACCAGGTTGGTCGAGCCGACGGTGCCGGGAGGCGCGCCGGCCACGATGACGACCAGATCGCCACGCTTGTACCGGCCCAGCGACAGCAGCGACTTGTCGACCTGACGGATCATCCCGTCGGTCGTCTGAATGACCGGCACGATGAACGTCTCCGTGCCCCAGGTCATGGCGAGTTGGCTGCGTACTTCGGGCAGCGGCGTGAACGCCAGCAGCGGCAGCGGGGTATGGAGCCGCGCGAGTCGCCGGACCGTGTCCCCGGACTGGGTGAACGCCACCAGCGCCTTGGCGTCGAGGCGCTCACCGATGTCGCGGGCAGCATAGGAGATCACGCCTCGCTTGGTGCGCGGCACGTGTGTCAACGGCGGGGCGGCGGTCGAATTCTCTTCCACGGCGCAGATGATCCGGGCCATGGTCTGCACCGCGGCCAGCGGGTATTTGCCGACGGAGGTCTCGCCCGAGAGCATCACCGCGTCGGCACCGTCCATCACGGCATTGGCCACGTCGGAGGCCTCCGCCCGCGTCGGCCGCGAGTGTTCGATCATCGACTCGAGCATCTGCGTCGCGACGATGACGGGTTTGGCGTTCTCCCTTGCCATTTGGATGGCCCGCTTCTGCACCAGCGGGACCTCTTCCAGCGGCAGCTCGACACCGAGATCGCCGCGGGCGACCATCACCGCGTCGAAGGCCAGCACGACGGCCTCGAGATTGTCGATGGCTTCCGGCTTCTCGAGTTTGGCGATCACCGGGACGCGGCGGCCAACCCGATCCATCACTTCGTGAACCAGTTCGACGTCCGACGGCGAGCGAACGAAGGACAGCGCGACCATGTCGACGCCGAGGTGCAGTGCGAACTCCAGGTCCTCGATGTCCTTCTCCGAGAGCGGAGGAGCCGAGACTTTCATCCCCGGCAACGACATTCCCTTGTTGTTGCTGATCGGGCCGCCCTCGACCACGGTGCACACGACGTCGTCGCCGTCGATGCCCTCGACGACCAGCGCGACGTTCCCGTCGTCGACCAGAACCCGGTCGCCCGGCACCGCGTCCGTGGCCAGCTGCTTGTAGGTGGTCGATACCCGGTCGTGGTTGCCCTCACAGTCCGCGACGGTGATGCGGACCGTTTCGCCGTCCGCCCAGTACGTCGGTCCGTCTGCGAAGCGTCCGAGCCTGATCTTCGGGCCCTGCAGGTCGGCGAGTAGCCCGACCGCGCGGCCGGTGGCATTCGACGCCGCGCGCACCCGATCGTAGGAGGCTTTGTGGTCGCTGTAGTCGCCGTGGCTGAAGTTCATTCTGGCGACGTCCATTCCGGCTTCGACCAGAGCCCTGACGGCCTCGTCAGTGCCGCTGGCCGGACCGAGAGTACAGACGATCTTGCCGCGTCTCGCCACGACGACTCAGCATAGTCGCGCTAGCTGATCATCTCGCGCCGGTTCCCGATCAGATGACGGGCTAACGGGCGAGCAGCGTCGGAACCAACGGGAATCCGGGCAGGTTACGCACCACTGTCCAGGCCAGCAGCGTGCACAGGATCGCGGCCGTCGCCGGGATCGTTAACGGCGATTTCCCGCGACGGTGGCGCAGCAGAGCCCAGCCGGCCAACAGCGGGACACCGACGAGCAGCACCACGTTGTCGGCGACCGCCGCGGCCAGGTCGCCGTGCAGCACGTCGTGAATCATCCGCAGCGCGCCGCATCCAGGACAGTTCCAGCCGGTCAGCAACCGGAACGGGCAGACGGGAAAGAACGAGTTCGGGTTGTGCGGGTCGACCAGGCCGATGTACGTCAGCGCGGCCGCCAGCAGGACACCCGTACCCCACGCCACGCGATTCCGGCGCCCCGCGGGCGGCGTGGTGCCGAGCGGAGCCGGGGTGGTCATTGGTCTTCGTCTGGCTCTGTGGCGGGCAGATCCGTCGGCTCCGCGTTGTCGGCTTCGTCCGCGCCGGACTCGTCCGGTTCAGCTTCGGGCTCCGCTTGCACCTCGACGACGGGTGGGTCGACCTCGGCCGCCTCGGCTTCTTCCGCGCCGGCCTCGGCTTCGGGCTCGGGCGGATCGGCCACCGTGGTGTCCGGCTCCGCGGCAGCCTCGGCCGGTGTCGCCTCCGCCGTCTCCGCTGCGGCTTCGTCGGCGTCCTCGTCGAGGGAGTCCGGCTCGAGCAGCTCGGCGGCCGACCCGCTCAGCGTCGCCGGATCCTCGCGACCCTTGGGCGCCAAGATCAGGTACACCACCGCGCCGATCAGAACGAAGGTCGACGTGAACAAGTTGATCCGGATACCGGCGATGTGTGTCGCTGTGTCGTCACGCAGTAGCTCGATGCCGAACCGGCCGATGCAGTAGCCCGCGACGTAGAGCGCAAACAGCCGGCCGTGCCCGATGGTGAACCGCCGATCGAGATAGATCAGCAGCGCGAAGACCACCAGGTTCCACAGCAATTCATATAGGAACGTCGGTTGGACGACCATCGCGAGCTGCCCGGTCGACACCCCGTCGAGTGAATGCACGTCCACGAAACCCGCCGGGTCGCGGCGATAGAAGATCTCCAGGCCCCACGGCATCGTGGTCTCGCGGCCGTAAAGCTCTTGGTTGAAGTAATTTCCGAGCCGGCCGATCGCCTGCGCGAGAACGATCCCCGGCGCTATCGCATCGCCGAATGCGGGAAGCGGAATGTCGCGACGCCGGCAGGCGATCCATGCGCCCACGCCACCCAGCGCGACGGCCCCCCAGATTCCCAGACCGCCGTCCCAGATGCGCAGTGCCGCGATCGGTCCAGCACCGCCGTCGCCGAAGTATGTCCGCCAGTCCGTCGCCAGGTGGTACAGGCGGCCGCCGATCAGTCCGAAAGGCACTGCCCACAAAGCGATGTCGTAGATCACTCCGCGTTCGCCGCCGCGAGCCGCCCAGCGCCGATCGCCGATGATCAGCGCCGCGATGATCCCGGCAATGATGAACAGCGCGTACGCCCGGATCGGCACGATCCACAGATGCCACACTCCTTGCGGCGGGCTCGGGAAGTACGCGATAACTGTCGTCGTCATGAATCGGAAACCCTCTGCCGCACACCGATAGCCAGTTCCTCGGTCAGGGTCCGCATCGTCGGCAGCCCCGCGGTCAACGCCGTGACGAGCGCCGAACCCACGATGACGCCGTCGGCGTAGCTCGCGATCTGCGCCGCCTGCTCGCGCGACCGCACGCCCAGTCCCACTCCGACGGGGATGTCGGACACCGCTTTGACTCGACTCACCAATTCGGGTGCCGCATTCGACACCACGTCCCGCGCTCCGGTGACGCCCATGATCGACGCCGCGTAGACGAATCCGCGCGAAGCCTCCACCGTCGCCGCCAGTCGCTGCGGCGTCGATGACGGCGCGACCAGGAAGATGCGATCGAGGTGATGCTGGTCGGACGCCGCCAGCCACTCGTCGGCCTCGTCGGGGATGAGGTCCGGGGTGATCAGCCCATGCCCGCCCGCCGCTGCGAGGTCGCGCGCGAACGCGTCGACCCCATACTGCAGGACCGGATTCCAGTACGTCATGACAACGGCGTGACCGCCGGCTGCGCTGATCGCCTCGACAGCGGCCAGTGTGTCGCGGACCCGCACGCCCCCGCGCAACGCGACCTCTGCCGCGGTCGCGATGGTCGGGCCGTCCATACCCGGATCGGAGTACGGCACGCCGACTTCGATGACGTCACAACCGGACTCGGTCAACGCCTTCATCGCCTCGATCGACGTGGCGACGTCGGGATATCCGGTCGGCAGATACCCGATCAGCGCGGCACGGTTGTCGCGTGAGCAAGCACTGAAAAGCTCTGCCAGGCCGCTTTTTTCACTTTGCTCGACGGTCATCAGTGCCCTTCACCGGCAGGCAGCAGATCGAACCACTTGGCGGCGGTCTCGACGTCCTTGTCCCCGCGGCCGGACAAGTTGATGACAATGATTGCAGCACTGCCCATTTCGATGCCCAGCTTGAGTGCGCCGGCCACCGCATGCGCCGATTCGATCGCGGGAATGATGCCCTCGGTGCGGCACAGCAGGCGGAACGCGTCCATCGCCTCGGTGTCGGTGATCGGCCGGTACTCAGCACGCCCGGTGTCCTTCAGCCAGGCGTGTTCCGGGCCCACACCGGGGTAGTCCAGGCCGGCCGAGATCGAATGCGACTCAATGGTCTGCCCGTCTTCGTCCTGCAGCAGAAACGAATACGACCCCTGGAACGCCCCGGGTGTTCCGCCGCTGAATGTCGCTGCATGACGACCGGTTTCGACGCCATCACCGGCGGCCTCGTAGCCGACCAGCCGGACCCCGGGGTCGTCGAGGAAGGCGTGGAAGATGCCGATCGCGTTCGATCCTCCGCCGACGCACGCGGTGACGGCATCAGGCAGTCGCCCGGCCTGATCCTGGATCTGGACCCGCGTCTCCAGACCGATGACCCGCTGGAAATCACGGACCATGGTCGGGAATGGGTGCGGTCCGGCGGCGGTGCCGAAACAGTAGTACGTGTTGTCGGCGTTGGTGACCCAGTCGCGGAACGCGTCGTTGATCGCGTCCTTGAGGGTCTTCGATCCCGACTCGACCGAGACGACCTCGGCGCCCAGCAATCTCATCCGCGCGACGTTCAGCGCTTGACGTGCGGTGTCGACCGCACCCATGTAGATCACGCAGTCCAGGCCCAGCAGCGCGCAAGCAGTGGCAGTGGCCACCCCGTGCTGACCGGCCCCGGTTTCGGCGATCACTCGGGTCTTGCCCATCTGGCGAGCCAGCAAGGCCTGGCCCAACACGTTGTTGATCTTGTGAGAACCGGTGTGGTTCAGGTCTTCTCGTTTGAGAAATATCCGTGCACCGCCGGCATGCTCGCTGAGCCGAGCGGCTTCGTACAGCGGCGAGGGTCGTCCGGTGTAGTGCCTCTGCAGCTTGTCGAGTTCATCAAGGTATGCCTGGTCGGTACGGACCTTCTCGTAGGCCGCGGTGACCTCCTCGATCACCGCCATCAACGCCTCGGCCACGTACCGGCCGCCGTAGACCCCGAAATGGCCTCGATTGTCCGGGTCGTGATGGGTGGGTTCAGCGATGGCAGCGCTGGAACGCGGTAATTCCGGGCCCACGATGTCTGCCATCACGAACGCTCAACGTGCAAGCGGCTCATCGGATTCGACGCTTCCCCAACTCCCCGGCTAGCGGGCCGGCTTGGGGCAGGAAGGATGCTTACCCGCGGTCACCAGGTCGGCGACGGCGGCACGAGGGTCGCCGCTCTTGACCAGGCCCTCACCAACGAGCACCGCATCCGCACCGGCACCGGCGTAGGCCAGCAGGTCTGCCCGGCCGCGAACGCCCGATTCGGCAATGCGGATCACGCTGGACGGCAGCCCGGGGGCGATGCGCGCGAAGCAATCTCGGTCGACTCGCAGCGTCCGCAGGTCGCGAGCGTTCACGCCGATCACCCGTGCGCCCGCCGTCAACGCACGGTCGGCTTCCTCTTCGGTGTGCACCTCGACGAGCGCGGTCATGCCCAGCGACTCGGTCCGCTCCAGCATCGATTCCAGCGCAGGCTGATCGAGTGCCGCGACGATCAGCAGCAGCATGTCCGCACCGTGCGCGCGTGCTTCGTGAATCTGGTAGGGCCCCACCACAAAGTCTTTGCGCAGCACCGGAATCGACACGGCCGCTCGCACCGCGTCGAGATCGTCCAGGCTGCCATGGAAGCGGCGTTCTTCGGTCAGCACGCTGATGATCCGGGCGCCGCCGTCTTCGTAGGACCGGGCGAGTTTCGCGGGGTCGGAGATCGACGCGAGCTCCCCTGCTGACGGGCTGGCCCGCTTCACCTCGGCGATGACGCCGATACCGGGCTCACGCAGCGCCGCCAACACATCACGCGGTGCCGGCACAGCTTCGGCGGCCGCCTTGACCTCGGACATGCTCACGACGGCCTCGCGAGCGGCAACGTCGGCACGAACTCCTTCCATGATGGAGTCGAGCACGGTTCCCGAACTCATGCCGCCGATTCCTCTCCCCGAGCGCCGCCAGATTTCTTCACGACGTTCTTGGAAGGGTAGCGAGCGCCACTGTGCGGTCCATCACCGACCCTCGGTGTCAGGTTCAGGTGCTGAATCGTTACCGGATGCCGATGTCGACTCGCCAGATTGCTCGGTCGGGTCGTGGCCCTCGTCGAGCGCGTCCCACATCATCCGCTCCGACATATTGACCCCGTCGTCACCCGCGCGACGCGCCATCGACCGCCGGGCCCCGGGCGTGACATATCGGGTGGAAGCGCCTTTGTCGGTGGCCGCTGCCCGCATCAGCAGCGCGGCGCCGACCAGCGCGCCGACCGCGATAACCAAGGTGATGACCGGGCCGGCGTGATGGCGTTGACTGCCGACCAACTCGACCACCGGAACACGCACGAGATCGGCGGCCCGCACGGCCACGTCCGGCATCTCCAGCGTGCTGACCGCCAGATAACCGGCCGCAAGGCTGGCGATGGCGACCAGCACGGCAAGGGCACGCAGTGCCCAGCCCCGCACCGCCAACGCGGCGATGGCGCCGGCCAGCAGCACCAGCGCCAGTGGGAGCAGCCCCGACGACCATTGGGCGCCGGACAACGTCACCAGCCTGGGCGGGCTCAGCCCGTCGAACGTACGCAGTTCGACCCAGGTCAGCCGGGACACCTCCCACAATCCGGCGGCGGCGAGGACCAGCAGGATCTGGGCGACCAGCAGGGTGCGTCGACCGGGCCGGGCATCAGCCATTCGGGCTGCCCAGCGTTTCCGCGGCGGCGATCGCGCCGAGCACCGCGCGCGCCTTGTTGCTGGCCTCGGTGTGCTCGTAGGGGCCGTTGGAATCGGCCACCACGCCGCCGCCGGCCTGCACGTACGCCGTGCCGTCACGCATCAGGGCGGTACGGATCGCGATCGCGAAGTCGGCGTTGCCGGCGAAGTCGAGGTAGCCGAGTACCCCGCCGTAGAGGCCGCGCCGGGTCTTCTCCACTTCCTCGATCAGTTCCATGGCGCGCACCTTCGGGGCGCCGGACAACGTGCCGGCCGGGAAACATGCCGTCACCGCGTCCAGCGCGGTGCGATCGGCGGCGAGCATCCCGGTCACCGTGGACACCAGATGCATGACGTGGCTGTAGCGCTCGATGTGGCTGTAGTCCTCGACGCGGACGCTGCCGGGCACACAGACCCGGCCCAGATCGTTGCGGCCCAGGTCGACCAGCATCAAATGTTCGGCGCGCTCCTTGTCGTCGGCCAGCAGCTCCTTTTCCAGCAGCTGATCCTCTTCGTCGGTCTCGCCGCGCCATCTGGTCCCGGCGATCGGATGTGTCGTCGCCCGACCGTCCTGCACGGTCACCAGCGCTTCGGGGCTCGATCCCGCGATCGAAAAGGCAATTCCCCCTTCATCATTCGGCACGTGCAGCAGATACATGTACGGGCTGGGATTGGACACCCGCAGCATCCGGTAGACGTCGATGGCCTCGACGTCGGTGTCCATCTCGAAGCGCTGCGACGGCACCACCTGGAACGCCTCGCCGCGCTCGATCTCGCGAACGAGACGCTCGACGATCGCTCCGTACTCCTGCACGGTGCGCTGCGCGCGGTATTGCGGCTCGGGTCTGGTGAACGTCGCGACGGTTGACGGCAGCGGCTGGCCGAGCGCGGCAGTCATCACGTCCAATCGCCCGATCGCGTCGTCGTAGGCCTCGTCGACGCGCTCGTCGGTGCCGTTCCAGTTCACCGCGTTGGCGATCAACGTGATGGTGCCCTCGTGGTGGTCGACGGCGGCCAGATCGGTGGCCAGCAGCAACAGCATGTCCGGCAGGTGGAGGTCGTCGGTGGCCAACTCAGGTAACCGCTCCAGCCGCCGGACCAGGTCGTAGGCGAAAAAGCCGACCATGCCGCCCGATAACGGCGGCAGCCCCGGCAGCGCCGCCGTGGCCAGCAGATTCAGGGTGGCCTGCAGGGCCTGCAGCGGGTCCCCGCCAGTGGGTGCGTCGTGCGGCGCCTCCCCCAGCCAGACCGCATTACCGTCGCGCACCGTCAACGCCGACGGAGACCCGGCACCGATGAAAGACCACCGCGACCACGACCGGCCGTTCTCGGCCGACTCGAGCAGGAACGTGCCCGGCCGGTTGGCGGCAAGTTTGCGGTAGGCGGACAGCGGCGTCTCGGCGTCGGCGAGCACCTTGCGGGTCACCGGCACCACCCGATGCTCGCCCGCGAGCGCGCGGAACTGCTCCCGTGAGGTCGTCGCGGCGTCGAGGTTGGCGTGCACGCAGCCATCCTCCCAGACGGGCGGCTGGCCGCTGAGCACTACTGGCGTAGCGTGACGGCCATGAAAACCGGTGACACCGTGGCGGACTTCGAGCTTCCCGACCAGACTGGTACCCCGCGCAGGCTCAGCACGCTACTGGCCGACGGACCCGTGGTGTTGTTCTTCTATCCGGCAGCGATGACACCCGGGTGCACCAAGGAAGCCTGTCACTTCCGGGACCTGGCACAGGAATTCGCTGCCGTCGGCGCCAACCGGGTCGGCATCAGTGTCGATCCCGTCGCGAAGCAGGCCAAGTTCGCCGACACCCAACGGTTCGACTATCCGCTGCTGTCCGACACCAACGGCGCGGTGGCCGCCCAGTTCGGGGTCAAACGCGGACTTCTGGGCAAGCTGCTGCCGGTCAAGCGCACCACCTTCGTGATCAACACCGACCGCACCGTGCTCGACGTGATCTCCAGCGAGCTGAGCATGGACACCCACGCCGACAAGGCGCTGCAGACGCTGCGGGCTCGCAGCTAGCGGGCAGGCCGGCATGCCGCTGAACAACGGCGACGTGTTCGCCGGGTACACCATCGTCCGACGCCTGGGAGCCGGCGGGATGGGCGAGGTCTACCTGGCCCGGCACCCGCGACTGCCCCGCCGTGACGCCCTGAAGGTGCTGCCCGCCGCGCTGACCGCGGACCAGGAGTTCCGCCAGCGATTCAGCCGGGAAGCAGACATCGCCGCCGAGTTGTTCCACCCGCACATCGTGGGCATCCACGATCGCGGCGAATTCGAGGGGCAGCTGTGGCTGTCGATGGATTTCGTCGAAGGAACCGATGCCGCGGAGTTGCTGCGCAGTCGGTATCCGTCGGGCATGCCGAGGACCGAGGCGTTCGCGATCATCAGCGCCGTCGCCGAGGCGCTCGACTACGCCCACTCACGTGGATTGCTGCACCGCGACATCAAGCCCGCCAACATCCTGCTGACCGAGGCCGATTCCCGGGGACGGCGGATCCTGTTGGGCGACTTCGGCATTGCCCGGCAAGTCGGTGACATCAGCGGCCTGACCGCCACCAACATGGTGATGGGGACCACGGCCTACGCCGCGCCCGAACAACTGATGGGCAAGGACATCGACGGGCGCGCAGATCAGTATGCGTTGGGCTGCACAGCTTTTCAACTGCTGACCGGCAAGGCACCCTACGACGACTCGAACGCGGCAGTGGTGATCTCCCAACACCTTTCCGCTGCGCCACCGTCGATCGGGCAGCGTCGGCCCGACCTGGCCGATCTCGACGCCGTGATCGCCAGGGTGCTGGCAAGAGATCCCGCGGACCGCTTCGCCAACTGTTCGGAATTCGCCGCGGCCCTGTCCGGCCGACCGAGCGTCGGCGAGGCCGACACCGTCGCCGGCCATCCGGCCGCCGCCCCCACCCGACGCGCGGCGGCGACAGCGCAGCCCGCGCCGCAGACGCACAAACGCCGTGGCCGCCGCCGGGTTGCGCTGCTCTCCGCTGTCGCAACCCTCGTGCTGATCGCGATGGCCGTCGGCGGGCAGACGTTGCGCCATCGGGCAACTCGGTCGGACACCGGCGCGGGCACAGAGACGGTCACCAACCAGCCGGCGAACGGCACCGTTACCGCTGCGCCGCCGATTCAGCTCACCCGGTACATCACCGATCCCGGCGGGGTGCTCACCGGCCCGGGCCGAAGCGCGGTGGAGGCTGCCCAGTCGAAGCTGTTCACCACGCGCAACGTCCATCTCTGGGTCGCCTACGTGAACAATTTCTCCGGCCTCACGCCCGGCCGCTGGGCCGAGGACACCATGCGCGCCAACGGATTCACCGACACCGACGGGTTGCTGGCCGTCGACACCGTCAACCGCACGTTCGCTTTCCGGGCACCGGCCGTGCTGACCCACAGCACCGACGGATCTCACGTCAACACCGAACTGATCCGCAAAGACCGGATCGCCCCCGCAGTGCGCCTGCACGAATGGGCGCGTGCGGCGGTCGGAGCGGCCAACGGGCTGGAAGCCGCGGGCTAGCTCACCGCGCCGCCGACGACGCGATCAGTTGCATCATCGCCGAGGCCGCGACGGGCGGGCTGTACAGGACACCTTGGGCGACCTCACATCCCCGGTCGCGCAGCCACTCCGCGATCCGGATGTTCTCCACGCCCTCGGCGACCGTGGTCACGTTCAGGGCGTGCGCCAAGTCGATGACGGCTCGCACGATCGCTTCGGCGCGCGGATCGATCAACACGTGTCCGATCAGGTCGTAGTCGACCTTGACTTCGTCGATCGGCAACTTGCGCAGATAGGTCAATGCCGAATAGCCGGAACCGAAATCGTCGAGCGCGATGTGGATCCTGCGTTCCCGCAGAGCTTCCAGCACATCACGGGTTCGCTCGATGTTGTCCAGCAGCAGATCTTCGGTGATTTCGATGATCAAGGAGTCACCCGGCAATTCGTGCCGATCCAGCGCATCGAAGATTCGGTCCGGCAGGGTGAGATCGCCGACCAATGGCGGAAACAGGTTGACGGCGACCGGCACATCGATTCCGCGGTGCAGCCATTGAGCGGCGTCGGCGAGCGCCTGGTCCAACACCAGATCGGTGAACGTGCGCATCAGACCGTGCTGGCGCACCAGCGGCAGAAACTGCTGGGGGCGAACCAATCCGAACACCGGATGCGGCCACCGCACCAGCGCCTCGGCGCCGACCACGTCGGTGGTGCGCAAGTCCACCTTCGGCTGGTAGAGCACGGTGAGTGCGCGGTGGTTGATGGCCTGACGGAGATCGCTGAGCAGTCGCACCTCGCCCAACCCGCCACGCGGTGGTGGGGTATCGGACGTTGCGAAACTAAGGCCGTCGTCCACTCTGACATGCATGTCAGGGCTGAAGGTCTGCAGTCCGCCGCCTTGCCGCTTCGCCGAATACATCGCCATATCAGCGTGTTTGAGTAGATCGGTGGCATGTAGTTCAGGCTGGTCGAGGCTGGCGACGGCCAGGCCCGCACTGGGCCGCATGAAGATGACCTCGCCGTCGGGAGTGAACGGCCGCTCGAACGCCTCCATGATCTGGTAGACGATCAGATGCACGTTCTCCCCAGCGCCTTCGATGAGCACGGCGAATTCGTCGCCGCCGAGTCGAGCCACGGTGTCACCGGTTCGTACGCAACACATGAGTCGTTGTGCGGCTTGGACGAGCAGTGCGTCGCCGACGGGATGACCCAAATTGTCGTTGATGAGTTTGAAGTCGTCGAGATCCATCGACAGCACCGCGACTGAGCGGTGGTCGCGGTGATGGAGCTGCATCGCATGCTCGAGCCGGTCGTGGAACAACACCCTGTTGGCCAAGTTGGTCAGCGGGTCGTGGAGCGCACGATCAGACGCGCTGTGCAGCAGCCGCCGGTTTTCGGCGACCACCAGGAACTGGCGGGCCAGCACCGCGATGATCAGCCAGGGCGCCGCGGCCCGGGCCGGGTCGGACACCAGGTGGTCGCGGAACTGGGCGAGTTCGAGGCCGCCCGCGACGGCGAGCGGGATGTAGGGCAGCCATAGGTAGAACGGGTCACTGAGCAACGCCGCCGGTTTGCCCGACGGATCGGGTGCACTCGATGGATAGCTGAGCGCGGCGACACCGATGAGCACCAGCCCGGCCGGCCAGCCCATCCCCAACGGACTGTCGAACAGGTAGATACCGCGTGCCAACAGATACACGTAGGCGCTGCCGGACGCGGCGATCAGGGTCAGGCCAACCGTCAACACGGTCAACGTCTCTCGCCACCGGGTGTCCGCGTGGGCTAGCACCAGGACCGCGACCGTCACGGTGACGACCCCCGATACCGGACAGGCGATCGACAACAGTTTGTCGACGCCACCGACGCGTGTCGAGGAGTACACATCACGCAGCAGAGTCACCCAGGCCACGACGAACAGCGACGCGGCGACGATCGCGCCGTCCAGCACCATCCGCACCCGTGCGACACCGGGATAGCCGACCGGGAAAATCAGCACCGCCACGCAGACGACGAACGGAAGTATCAAGTACCCGACCATCGCCGCCGGCGGATACAAGGGATAGACACTCCCGCGCCAGTACCGGTGAAAGAGCACCGTCATGGCGCCGAATTCCAGCGCAACCAGACCGAGGGTCATCACCAGCCACGCCGTGCGCTCCCGACCGCCACTTCGCCGGGCTGCGACGGCCGTGCTCACTGCCGCAAATGTCGGGAAGAACAGCCCTGCGGCGGAATGCACCACGGCCAGCGTCGACGAGCCACCCCATCCCGTCTGAAACCAGACGGCAACTGTCAGCCACGCGGCGGTCGGGACCGCCGCGATCCGGACGAGGCGCCGAAGCCCCGTCGGTGGTGGTGCCACTGCCCCCATGGCCTAATTTCCAGGTTTCAACACGCCGATACCGATACCGAGGTTGTCACGCTAGCAACATTGCTGCGGGTTGCGCGCGACAACGATGCAGATCCTTGTCTGTTGACTTGCAGAGCGGCGGCGGTAATGCCAATCCGTCGGGCGCGTTGCCCACTACGCCGGACTTCCATGGGGATTGACGGCACTTTGGCGCTAGGTGTGCTAACCAATCATCCCTCGACCTGATCGGCTGTCAATGACGCCGCCGACCCGTCGTTAGCTTGGCTCAGCAAACATTGTTCACAAAATGAACGATGCCGCGGCACCGCTACTCGGGTGGTGCCAGCAGAACGTCGGCGTCGAAGCAACTGTGGTCGCCGGTGTGGCACGCCGCGCCGACCTGATCGACGACCAGCAACACTGCGTCGCCGTCGCAGTCCAGCTTCACTGCATGCACCCGCTGGGTGTGGCCGGACGTGGCTCCCTTGATCCACTGTTCGCCGCGGGACCGCGAGAAATACGTGCCCTCACGGGTTTCCAGGGTGCGGGCCAGCGCGTCGTCGTCCATCCAGGCGACCATCAACACGTCGCCGCTGCTGCGCTCCTGCACGACGGCGGTGAACAGTCCGTCGGCGTTGCGCTTGAGCCGGGCCGCGACAGCGGGGTCGAGTGTCATCGGACCGTGATCCCTTCTGCGGCCATCGCCTCTTTCACCTGCCCGATCGTCAACTGGCGGAAGTGAAACACGCTGGCCGCCAACACCGCATCGGCACCCGCGAGCACCGCCGGCGCGAAGTGGTCGAGCGCGCCCGCGCCGCCACTGGCGATCACCGGCACCGTCACCGCCGCCCGGACCGCCCGCAACATCGGCAGGTCGAAGCCGGCCCGGGTGCCGTCGGCGTCCATCGAGTTGAGCAGGATCTCCCCGACGCCCAATTCGGCCCCACGAGCCGCCCACTCGACCGCGTCGATGCCGGTCCCGCGGCGGCCGCCGTGGGTGGTGACCTCCCAGCCCGACGGCGTCGGATCCGCCCCGGCCGGCACCGTGCGGGCATCAACCGACAACACGATGCACTGCGAACCGAATTGGGCCGCCAATTCGGCCAGCAGGTCCGGCCGCGCGATCGCGGCGGTGTTGATGGACACCTTGTCGGCTCCGGCCCGCAGCAATGCGTCGACATCGGCGACCGTCCGGACACCACCGCCGACGGTCAGCGGGATGAACACCTGCTCGGCGGTGCGGCGGACGACCTCGAGCATGGTGGCCCGTCCCGACGACGATGCGGTCACGTCCAGGAAGGTCAACTCGTCGGCGCCCTCGGCGTCGTAGGCCGCGGCCAGCTCCACCGGATCACCCGCGTCCCGCAGATTCTCGAAGTTGACGCCCTTGACCACTCGGCCGTCGTCGACGTCGAGGCATGGGATCACCCGCACGGCAAGGCTGGTGCAGCTGGATTCAGTACGCTCAATATTCATCGGGGTGTCCTACTCCGCGCAACATCTCCAGCAACTGGTCGTGCACTCCCGGAGCGGCGGCCAGCGCGGACCGCGACTCCGGAGTCCATTCGTCGCCGTCCAGGGTCGTGACGATGCCCCCCGCCGCCCGCACCAGAGCCACGCCGGCAGCGTGATCCCAAACGTGGTCGCCGAAACTGATCGAGCCGCCCAGGACGCCGTCGGCGACGTAGGCGAGATCGATGCCGGTGGCGCCGTGCATCCGCATCCGCGACGACACCCGGCTGAGTTCTTCGAGCACCGCCACCCGGTACCGCCCGGAGAACCGGCCACGTGAGTCGGCGTTGAAGGTTCCGACACCGATGATCGCGTGGTTGAGGTCGGCTTCGGCCAGCGGTGGTTGCGGCACACCGTTTTTCACCACCGGCCCTCCCAACACCGCCGCGTATCGCTCATTCATGAACGGCAACCAGGTCAGACCCGCAACCGGTTTCCCGTCGTGCAGCAGGCCGAGCAGAATCGCCGCCATCGGTGATCCGGCGGCATAGTTGAACGTCCCGTCGACCGGGTCGAGCACCCAGACCCACGGCAGGTCGAGATCGGCACCGCCGAATTCCTCCCCGTGCACCGGGATTCCGGTCGCCGACACCAGCGCGTCGACCACCTGGCGTTCGATCGCCAGATCGACTTTGGTGGCGAAGTCGTCGCCGCGCTTGCTGACTGCGGAGTCCGCCCGGTGACCGGCGACGAACGGCGTCGCGGCGGCGTCGAGGATCGCCGACGCTTTCTCCACCAGCGCGTCGAGATCCATTGCGGACCTACCCCGCCACCGCTGCCAGCGCCTGCGGCAGCGTGAACCGCCCGGCGTAGAGCGCCTTGCCGACGATGGCGCCCTCGACGCCGCTGTCGGTCAGCGTGGCGATGGCGCGGAGGTCATCGAGACTGGACACCCCGCCGGAGGCGATCACCGGGATGTCGGTGCGCTCGGCGACAGCCCGCAGCAGGTCGAGGTTGGGGCCGGTCAACGTCCCGTCCTTGGTGACGTCGGTGACGACGAACCGCGAACAGCCCTCGCCGTCAAGGCGTTCCAGAACCTCCCAGAGATCTCCGCCGTCGGTCTCCCAGCCGCGACCGCGCAGCCGATGATCACCGTCGACGATCTGCACATCCAGACCGACCGCGACCTTGTCGCCGTGCTCGGCGATGGCTTTCGCACACCACTGCGGGTTCTCCAGGGCGGCGGTCCCGACGTTGACCCGAGCGCAGCCGGTGGCCAGCGCGGCCTGCAGCGACTCGTCGTCGCGGATGCCGCCGGACAGCTCGACCGCGACGTCGAGCTTGCCGACGACCTCGGCCAGCAGCTCGCGGTTGGAACCACGGCCGAACGCCGCGTCGAGGTCGACCAGATGCACCCACTGCGCGCCGTCGCGTTGCCAGGTCAGCGCGGCGTCCAGCGTTGAGCCGTACTCGGTTTCGCTTCCGGCCTTGCCCTGCACCAGGCGCACCGCTTTGCCCTCGACCACGTCGACGGCGGGCAACAAAATCAACGACACGTCATAACCCTTCAACCCAATTGCTCAGCACAGCCGCCCCGGCATCCCCGCTCTTCTCCGGATGGAACTGCGTCGCGGACAGCGGACCGTCCTCGACCGCGGCCAGGAACGGTACCCCGTGGGTGGCCCACGTCAGCAGCGCCTCAGGACCGCCCTCCCAACGCTGGGCGGCGTAGGAGTGCACGAAGTAGAACCGCGCGTCGGCGTCCAGCCCCTTGAACAGCGCACTGCCCGGCGCGGCCGACACCACATTCCAGCCCATGTGCGGGATCACCGGAGCGTCCAGCCTGGTCACGGTGCCGGCCCATTGCCCGCAACCGTTGCTCTCCACGCCGAATTCGACTCCGCGGGCGAACAGGATCTGCATGCCCACGCACACGCCCAGCACCGGTCGGCCGGCGGCGACCCGTTCGGCGATGACCCGCTCGCCGGCTATCCCCCGCAGCCCGCTCATGCACGCCTCGAACGCGCCGACGCCCGGCACCACCAGCCCGTCGGCGGCCGCGGCGGCGTCGAGGTCCGCGGTCACCTCCACGGCGGCACCGACCCGCTGCAGCGCACGCTGCGCGGACCGCAGGTTACCGGAGCCATAGTCCAGCACCACGACGGATTTCGTTGTCACAGGCTGCCTTTGGTGGACGGCACGCCCGACACTCGCGGGTCGGCCTCGACTGCCTGACGCAGTGCCCGGGCGACCGCCTTGTACTGGGCCTCGGTGATGTGGTGCGGGTCGCGGCCGTAGAGGACACGGACGTGCAACGCGATGCGGGCGTTGTTGGCCAGCGTCTCGAACACGTGTCGGTTGATCACGGTGTGGTAGGGCACCGCGCTACCAGCAATCGTGGTGTGCCGCAAGTGATCCGGCTCACCGGTGTGTACGCAGTAGGGCCGGCCGGAGACGTCGACGATCGCGTGCGCAAGCGTCTCGTCCATCGGGATGTACGCGTCGCCGAAGCGGCGGATGCCCTTCTTGTCGCCGAGGGCCTGCCCCAGCGCCTGGCCGAGCACGATCGCGGTGTCCTCGATGGTGTGGTGCCCTTCGATCTCGACATCACCCTTGGCGCGGACAGTCAGGTCGAAGCTGGCGTGGCTGCCGAGCGCGTGCAGCATGTGATCGTAGAACGGCACACCGGTGTCGACGTGGACGTTTCCGGTTCCGTCGAGGTCGATCTCGACGACGATGTCGGATTCCTTGGTGGTGCGCTCGATGCGTGCGCGACGGCCGGTCATGACGCTCCTAACGGCTGAGCCAACTCGGTGGTGGCCAGGCGTGCGCTGGCCACCAGGAACGCGTCGTTCTCCTCGGCCAGCCCGATCGTGGTACGCAGATACCCCGGTATGCCGACGTCGCGTATCAGTACACCGTCGTCGAGGTAGCGCTGCCAGGTGCCCGGCGCGTCGGCGAACCTGCCGAACAACACGAAGTTGGCATCGCTGGGAACGACCTGAAAACCCATGCCGGTCAACGCCCCTGAAACCCGCTCCCGTTCGGCGCTCAACGTCGCCACGCTGGCCAGTGTGTCGTCGGCGTGCCGCAGCGCCGCACGGGCGGCCGCTTGCGTCACCGACGACAGGTGGTACGGCAGCCGCACCAGCAGCATCGCGTCGATCACCGCCGGGGTCGCGACCAGGTAGCCCAGTCGGCCGCCGGCGAATGCGAACGCCTTGCTCATGGTCCGCGTCACGACCAGCTTGGTGGGGTACTGCTCGACCAGCGTGACCGCGCTCGGCTGCGACGAGAACTCGGCATACGCCTCGTCGACGATCACGATTCCGGGTGCGGCATCCAGCAGCCGGCGCAGGTCGGGCAGCGAAATACTCTGTCCGGTCGGATTATTGGGGCTGACAACGAACACCACATCGGGTTGGTGTTCGGTGATCGCAGCGACCGCGGCGTCGGCGTCAAGGTTGAAGTCCGCGGCGCGCGGCGTCTGGATCCACGCGGTCTGCGTGCCGTCGGAGATGATCGGGTGCATCGAATACGACGGCACGAACCCGATGGCGCTGCGGCCGGGCCCGCCGAAAGCCTGCAGGAGCTGCTGCAGGATCTCGTTGGATCCGTTTGCCGCCCAGAGGTTTTGCACGCCAAGGCGGACGCCGGTCTGCTCGGTCAGGTACGCGGCCAGGTCGGTGCGCAGCGCCACCGCGTCCCGATCGGGGTAGCGGTGCAGGTCGACGGCCACGTCGCGCACGGAGGCGACGACGTCGTCGACGAGCGCCTTGCTGGGCGGGTGCGGGTTCTCGTTGGTGTTCAACCGGACCGGCACCGTCAATTGCGGTGCGCCATAAGGTGATTTGCCGCGCAGGTCACCGCGCAGCGGTAAGTCGTCGAGCGAGGGTCGGTCGGTCACTGCTCGAACCTCCGCCGTATCGCCTCGCCGTGCGCGGGCAGATCTTCGGCCTTGGCCAGCGTGATCACGTGTCCCGATACGTCTTTCAGCGCCGCCTCGGTGTAGTCGACGACGTGGATACCACGAAGGAAGGTCTGCACCGACAGGCCGCTGGAGTGCGCGGCGCTACCCGCGGTCGGCAACACGTGATTGGAACCGGCGCAGTAGTCACCAAGGCTGACCGGCGAATACGGGCCGACGAAAATTGCTCCGGCGGAACGGATCTGGGCTGCGACCTTGTCGGGGTTGGCGGTCTGGATCTCCAGGTGTTCTGCGGCGTAGGCGTTGACGGTGCGGATGCCCGCGTCGATGTCGTCCACCAGGATGACGGCCGACTGTCGCCCGGCCAGCGCGGTGGTGACGCGTTGCCGGTGCACGGTGGTGTCCAGCTGGGTGGCCAATTCGGTGTCGACGGCGTCGGCGAGCGCTTCGCTGGGCGTCACCAGGACGCTGGCCGCCATCTCGTCGTGCTCGGCCTGGCTGATCAGGTCGGCGGCGACGTGCGCCGGGTCGGCTGTGTCGTCAGCCAGGATGGCGATCTCGGTGGGCCCGGCCTCGGCGTCGATGCCGACCCGGGACCGGACCAGACGCTTGGCCGCGGTGACGTAGATGTTGCCCGGCCCGGTGATCATGTCGACCGGCGTGAGCTCGGCGTCGTCGGTATCCACGCCGCCGTAGGCCAGCAATGCCACCGCCTGCGCCCCGCCGACCGCCCACACCTCGTCGACGCCGAGCAGCCGGGCGGCGGCCAGGATCGTCGGGTGCGGCAGACCCGCAAATCGGCCCTGCGGCTGCGCCTGCGGCGGGCTGGCCACCACCAGCGAGCCGACCCCGGCAGCCTGCGCCGGGACGACGTTCATCACCACGCTGGACGGGTAGACGGCGTTGCCACCCGGCACGTACAGCCCGACCCGGTCGACCGGAACCCAGCGCTCGGTGACGGTGGCGCCGGGACCCAGCGTCGTCGTCGAGTCGGAGCGACGCTGATCGGCGTGCACGGCGCGGGCGCGCTCGATCGCCACCTCCAGTGCGGCCCGGACGTCGCGATCCAGGCCGGCCAGCGCGGCGTCCAGCTCGGCGCTGGGTACCCGAACCGTCGGCGGGCGCACTCCGTCCAGCGATTCGCCGTACTCAAGTGCGGCCGCTGCACCCCGATCGGCGACCGCGTCGACGATCGGACGCACGGTGGACAGAGCGGCCTCCACGTCCACTCCGCCGCGGGGCAGCGCCGCCCGCAGCCGCGCGGTGGACAGGTCTGCGCCCCGCAGGTCAATGCGCGCCATCACAGTCACGTTCACCATTGTCCCAGAACAGAGCAACTGCATATCGGGCCGGTACAGTGACCGCACCCGACGAAAACGGAGTCGCCATGTCCCGCAAGGACCATCCCAACAACGCCCCGGGCGTCCCGATGATCTTCCCGGTCTGGTTCGAGAACTTTCAGACCAAGTACTTCAACCCGGCGGTCAAGCCGATCGCGCGCTACCTTCCGACGTTCTCGGTGATCAAGCACCGCGGGCGCACCTCGGGCAAGCCGTACGAAACCATCGTGACCGCCTACCGCAAAGGCAACGTGCTGGCGATTGGACTGGCCCACGGCAAGACCGACTGGGTCAAGAACGTGCTGGCCGCTGGCGAGGCCGACCTGCACTTCATCCGCAAGGACGTCCACATCATCAACCCGCGGGTACTGCCGGCCGGCAGCGACGGCACGGGTCTGCCCTTTTTCGCCCGCCGGCAGATCGGCCGGGTCGCGGTGTTCGTCGGCGATATCATTTAAGCGCGGATTCCCGCGAGAGGGCACCCAGGGTTGTGCATCTCGACGATTCACAACCCTCACCGCTGTCTCGTGTAGCAACTATCGCCTAAGCGCGGGTGAACACGGTCTTTCCGTTCATCGCCGGCCAGGCCGACGGAGCGTCCTCCCATGGCACGACGCGGTCGACGACCGGCCGCAGGTCGCATCCCCCGGCCAGTACATCCAGAATCTCCGGGATGACGGCGCGCGCGCTGACCCGCCCGGTGACGAACCTCACCCCTCGCGTGTACATCGGCAGCAGCGGCATCTCGACGTTGTATTGCGGGTAGATCCCGGTGTCGGTGCACACGCCGTCCGGCCAGGTGGCGCGCAGCGACGCGGCCAGCAGCGCTGAATCGCCGCTGGTGTGCACGGTTACCGGATAGGGATCCCAGGACTTGTCGGGTTTGGCTAGGTCATGGACCGCTGCCCCGAGCTTCTCGGCGGCAGCCAGGCGGTCCGAATTGGTATCGACGTAGTCGACGTGGAAGCCGAGTGCTGCTGCGAACGCCGTCGCGTACAGCCCGATCGACAGGCGGCCGACCACGAGGACGCGGCGATCGGCAGGATCGAGCCCGGCCAGCTCCGCACGGTATGGTCCAACGGCGCGCCAGCCGTCGGGAATGTTGTCCGACAGTGAGGCAACAGCGGTCAGGTCGACGGCGTCGGAAACAGGAATCAACATCGCGTCGGCGTAGGGCACGAGTACCAGATCGCTCATGAAGCCGCCGCCGTCGAGACCGGCAAGCGGGGCCATTCCGTACATCGCCATCATCGGCAGCGAACCGCATGAACCCGTGACGCCGCGGCGACATTCGCGGCAGTGTCCGCAGTTGATTTGAAAAGGCACGACAACGCGGTCGCCGACTCGGACGCCGGATACCCCGTCGCCCACCGCGACAACCTCGCCGAGTCCCTCATGGCCGACTGCGTGTCCGGGCGGCATCGGCAATCGGCCGTGGACCACGGCGACGTCGAGGTCGCAGCAGGCCACCGCCAACGGCCGGACCAACGCTTGCTGTGGCTCGGTGATCTCCGGGTCAGCGACGTCGCGCCACGCGTAGCGACCGGCCTCTTCGAACGTCAGTTGCCTCATCTCAGCATTCTTGAGTGATTACTCAAGTATTGTCAACAGCGTGCCGAGACCAGACCGCAGCCGGGCCGCATTGATCGATGCCGCGGCCACGCTGTTCCGCCGCCAGGGGTATGCGGCAACCGGGCTCAGCCAGATCCTGGACGAGGCGGCGGTAAAGCCGGGTTCGCTGTAT
Source organism: Mycobacterium cookii (assembly GCF_010727945.1). Taxonomy (NCBI): domain Bacteria; kingdom Bacillati; phylum Actinomycetota; class Actinomycetes; order Mycobacteriales; family Mycobacteriaceae; genus Mycobacterium; species Mycobacterium cookii. The sequence goes on along the minus strand of NZ_AP022569.1, from coordinate 628,658 downwards.
CACCACTTCCCGCGGGGAAAGCAGCAATTGGCCGCCGCAGTCGTCGACAGCACCGGAGCTGCCATCGAGCAACTGCTGCGCAAATTTCTGGCCGGCGGACAACCGGTGGCCGACATCGTCGATCGGTGGATTGCGCTGCTTGCCGCCGGACTGACCGCCGACCGCCGTGACGGCTGCCCCATTGAGCCGATCGCCACCGAGTCGGTCAATGCCAGCGCCCTCGTGCGCGAAGCGTCGGCACGAGCCTTCACCGGCTGGTGCAAAGCCATCGAAGTGCGGTTGCACACCGACGGCTGGTCGGCGACCGAAGCGGAAAGCGTTGCTATTGCTGTCATTTCGTTGATCGAGGGAGCGTTGATCTTATCCCGCATCGCGGGCGACGTGGCCGCACTCGAGGCCGCCAAACCGGCGGCTCGTCGCTTGCTTTGCCGCTAGATCGCGGCGCTCAGCGAACCGAGAATTGGAAAACTCTGTCTGCGCCGTAGCTGGACCTCGGGCACCCGACGCGGTAGCTCGAACGGTGTCAGACGTCCAGACCGATGTCGAGCACCCGGACCGAATGGGTGAGCGCACCGACGGCGAGGTAGTCCACACCCGTCCCGGCGTATTCGGCGGCGGTGTCCAGCGAAAGCCCGCCCGACGACTCGAGTTTCGTGGCCGGCGACTGCGCATCGCGGCGCTGCACCGCGATCTGGGTCTGCCAGATCGGGAAGTTGTCGAGCAGCACCAATTCGGCGCCTTCGGCCAACACCTCGTCGAGTTGCTCGAGCGAGTCGACTTCGACCTCGCACGGCAGGTCGGGTGCCGCGGCCCGCACCGCGCGCAGCGCCGCGACCACCGATCCGGCGGCGGCGACGTGGTTGTCCTTGATCAACGCCGCGTCGCCCAGGCCGAGTCGGTGGTTGACCCCGCCGCCGACGCGGACCGCGTACTTCTGCAGCATGCGCAGACCCGGCAGCGTCTTGCGGGTGTCGCGGATCTCGGCCTTGGTGCCGTGCACCGCGTCCACCCACGCCGCCGTCGCGGTGGCGATTCCAGACAGATGGCACACCAGGTTGAGCAGGGTCCGTTCGGCGGTCAGCAGTCCCAGCGTCTGCGCTTCGACCGTCAGCAGCGGCGCCCCTGACTGCAGCCGCGCGCCGTCATCGACCCGGTCGAGCACCCGGTATTCGCCGGCGCCGAGGACCTCGTCGAGCACCAGCAGCGCGATGTCGACGCCCGCGATCACCCCGGGTTCGCGGGTGATCAGCGCCGCGGGGGTCCTGGCGCCCTCTGGGACGGTGGCGCGGGTGGTGACGTCTGGTCCGTAGCGCAGATCCTCGTCGAGAGCGCGGCTGATCGTCGCGCGAGCCTCGGCCAGCTCGCTGCTGGAAAGAGCCATCACGACGCCGCTGCCAGCGCCTCCACCTGCGCGTTGCCGTCGGCGTCCAGCCGGACGGTCAGACTGCGCGCAGGGGCTGCACTCGCGTCGGGGTGTTCGGCCCGGTGGTGGCAGCCGCGGGTTTCCTCGCGGGCCAGCGCTGCTGTGGCCACCGCGCGGGCGGTGGCCGTCAGCGCGGCGTCTTCGAAGCCGGACCGGGTCTCGACAGCGCCGGCCGAAGCCACCGACAGCGTGTCGATCAGTCGGCACAGTCCATCGGCGTCGCGAACCACCGAGGCGTCGCGGCTCATTGCCCACTGCAGATCACCGCGGACCAGCGACGGAAAGTCGATCGGCTCGGCAGCCGCGGCGCGGACCGGTCCGGTCTGGGTTGCGTGCGCTGCCGCGGCCCGGCCCGCCCGGCCCCCCACGACCAAGCCCTCCAGCAGACTGTTGGACGCCAGCCGATTGGCGCCGTGCATGCCGGTTCGCGCGACCTCACCCGCGGCGAACAGCCCGGCGAGTTCGGTCTGCCCGTCGACATCGGCCACCACCCCGCCGCAGCTGTAGTGCGCGCCGGGAACCACCGGAATCGGTTGGCGAGACGGGTCGACGCCGGCCGCGCGACATGCGGCAGTGACGGTCGGGAAGCGGCGTTTGAAGTCCCTGATACCGCGGGCGTCCAGATACGCACACGGCTCGCCGGTCGCCCGCAGCCGGGCGTCGATCGCCGCGGCGACGACGTCGCGCGGCGCCAGATCGCCCATCGGGTGCACCCCAGCGGTGATTGAATTGCCTTGGCTGTCAACCAGAATCGCGCCCTCGCCGCGGATGGCCTCGGTCACCAGCGGTCGGCGGCCGCCACCATGGCCGTCAAACAGCATCGTCGGGTGGAACTGGATGAACTCGATGTCGCTCACCGCGACACCGGCCCACAACGCCAGCGCGATCCCGTCGCCGGTCGAGCCCTCGGGGTTGGTGGTCGCTCCGTAGAGGTGCCCCAGCCCGCCGGTGGCCAGGATGACCGACGGCGCGTGCACGACGCCGATCCCCTGCCGGTTGACGACCAGCACCCCGGTCACCGAGCCTGCGTCGTGCAGTATTTGCAGGGCGGTGTGTTTGGTGCGGATGTCGAGCGTGTTCGCCGCATGGTCGAGGGCGCGCTGCACCTCTGCGCCGGTGGCATCGCCGTTGGCGTGCACGATGCGCCGCCGGGAGTGCCCACCCTCGCGGCTCAGCGCCCAGTCGCCCGTCGACGATTCGTCGAATCGCGCTCCGTCGCTGACCAATTCGGTCACCGCCCGGTAGCCGTCGGCGACGATCGAGGTGACTGCGTCGGGATCGCACAGCCCGGCGCCCGCCGCCAGCGTGTCGGCGACATGCGCGTCGACCGAATCGTCGGTATCGGGCAGCACCACTGCGATCCCGCCCTGCGCGTAGTGCGTGGCCGTTCCGCCGGGCTTGCGCCCGGCCTTGCTGAGTACGACGACCCGGCGGCCCGCGCGGTGTGCCGCCAGCGCGGCAGCCAATCCCCCGACGCCGGTACCGATCACGACGACGTCGGCACGTTCGTGCCAGACCGGGTGGATGCTCATTCGCCGCCGCCGGGCTGGCCGATCGCGATCATCCGCTGCACGCTGCGCCGCGCCCGCTCGGCCGTCGACGCATCGACATGAACTTCGTCGGCGCCGTCGACCAGGCAACGCAACAGCGCCGCGGGGGTGATCATCTTCATGTACTTGCACGACGCGCGGTCGTTGACCGCCTGGAAGTCGACGTCCGGGGCGGCATTGCGCAGCTGGTAGAGCATGCCGACCTCGGTGGCGACCAACACCTGCCGGGCGCGCGTTTCCCGGGCGGCGTCCAGCATGCCGCCGGTCGACAGGATCTTGACCCGGCCTTCCGGGAACGCGCCTTCGCCGGCCAGGTACAGCGCCGAGGTGGCGCAGCCGCACTCGGGGTGGACGAACAGCTCGGCGTCGGGGTGCTTGCGAGCCTGATCGGTGAGCTCGTCGCCGTTGATCCCGGCGTGCACGTGGCACTCACCGGCCCACACGTGCACGTTGTCTCTGCCGGTCATCCGCCGCACGTGCGCGCCGAGGAACTGGTCGGGGCAGAACAGCACCTCGCGGTCGGCGTCTATGGATGCGACCACGTCGACGGCGTTGGACGAGGTGCAGCAGATGTCGGTGAGCGCTTTGACCGCCGCGGTGGTGTTGACGTAGGAGACGACGACGGCACCGGGGTGTTCGTCCTTCCACGCCTGCAGGTCGTCGGGGGTGATCGAGTCGGCCAGCGAGCAGCCCGCCCGCTGGTCCGGGATCAGCACGGTCTTGTCCGGGCTGAGGATTTTCGCGGTCTCGGCCATGAAGTGCACGCCGCAGAAGACGATGGTGTCCTCGGACGCCTCGGCGGCGACCCGGGACAGCGCCAGCGAGTCACCGACATGATCGGCGACGTCCTGAATCGCGGGCAGTTGATAGTTGTGCGCCAGGATCGTGGCATTGCGCATGTCGGCGAGCCGGCGAATTTCAGCGGCCCACTGTTCGTCGGCCTCGACGCCCGCGTAGCCGTTGGGCGAGTTGGTGATTCCCGCGGTCAGATCGTGTGTCATGTCTTTTGTCAGCCCATTCGACAGCAGATCGGTGGGATTCACGACTGTCATAGTCGGTCCTTTCGACACCACCCCGGTTTTCGACTTACAATCGAAAACATGGTTCATGGTAGCACTGCGCATGAAGTGCTCGCCGTCGTGTTCCAGGTTCGCGGCCTCGGCCACGACTCCAAATCAGCGAAGGCCGAGCTCAGCGTTCTGCTGTGGGAGCGCGCCCAGGATCCCGAGCGCGGTGCGTGGTCGCTGCCCGGCGGGCAGCTGCGACACGACGAAGACATGATGACGTCGGTGCGGCGTCAGCTGGCCGAGAAGGTCGACCTGCGAGAAGTCGCCCACCTCGAGCAACTGGCGGTGTTCTCCGAGCCTGACCGGCTGCCCGGCACCCGCACCATCGCGTCGACCTTCCTGGGCCTGGTGCCCTCCCCCGCCGTCCCTGAGCTTCCACCGGACACCCGCTGGCACCCGGTGACCGCGCTGCCGCAGATGGCGTTCGACCACGGGCCGATGGTCGCCCACGCCCGCACCCGGCTGGTCGCCAAAATGTCGTATACGAACATTGGATTCGCGCTGGCGCCAACCGAATTCGCAATGTCGACGCTGCGCGACATCTACAGCGCCACGCTCGGCCACCCAGTCGACACCACCAACCTGCAGCGAGTGCTGGCCCGCCGCGGTGTGATCAGCCCGACCGGCACCGTCGCGCAGTCCGGACGCAGCGGCGGCCGACCCGCGGCGTTGTACCGCTTCACAGATTCCCAGTTGCGAGTCACCGACGAGTTTGCAGCCCTGCGACCTCCCGGTTCGGCCTGATTTCCGTACATCCTCGGCGGGCCGACTGGATTCTTAAAGCCCTCTTAAGCAACAATGCCCGGATGGACATTGGCAACCTGGCGAGCGCGACCGGTGCGGACTGGATCGGCGTCGCGCCCCACGAGGAACTACAGGCCAAAGCACGTCCCAAGCTGCCGTCGGACGACCCGTTCTATCAGCCGCCGCCCGGCTTCCAGCACGCCGAACCGGGCACGGTGCTGCGCTCCCGCGACGTGGAGCTGGCATTTCTCGGCCTGATCCCGCAGCGGAGCATGGCCACCCAGCTGCTGTACCGGAGCACCGACATGAACGGTGAGCCCGAGGCGACCGTCACAACGGTGATCGTCCCGCTGGACGCCGCCCCCGAACGCCCCTGCCCGGTGTTGTCGTACCAGTGCGCGATCGACTCGGTGACGTCCCGCTGCTTTCCGTCGTACGCGCTGCGGCGGCGCGCGCAGGCAGTCGGCTCGCTGGCACAACTGGAGTATCTGCTGATTGCGGCATGCCTGGCCGAAGGCTGGGCGGTCTCGATACCCGACCACGAAGGCCGCAACGGCATGTGGGGCGCGCCGTTCGAACCCGGCTACCGCATTCTCGACGGCGTCCGGGCAGCATTGAGCGCCGAACGGCTGGGCCTGTCGGCGTCGGCGCCGGTGGCGCTGTGGGGTTACTCCGGCGGCGGGCTCGCCACCGCGTGGGCCGCCGAGCTGGCCGCTGATTACGCACCCGAGCTCGACGTCGTCGGCGCGGTGCTCGGCTCACCCGTCGGCGACCTCGGTCACACCTTCCGCCGGCTCAACGGCACCTTCCTGGCCGGTTTGCCAGCGATGGTGATCGCCGCGCTGATGCAGGTCTATCCGGACCTGGACCGGGTGATCCAGGAGCATGCCAGCGACGAGGGCCGCGCGCTGCTGCGACGGCTGGAAGGCATGACGACGGCCGGTGCTGTCCTGCGCATGGTCAAAAAGGACGTCGGCGTCTACCTCGACCGGCCGCTGGAAGAAATCCTGACCATGCCCGAGGTCCAGAACGTCTTCGACAGCATCCGGCTCGGCGCCAAGGTGCCGACCCCGCCGTTGCTGATCGTGCAGGCCGTGCACGACTACCTGATCGACGTCGAGGACATCGACCGGTTGGCCGACGCGTATTCGGCCGGCGGGGCCGAGGTCACCTACCACCGCGACGCGTTCAACGAGCATCTGCTGCTACATCCGCTGTCGGCGCCGATGGCGCTGCGCTGGCTGCAGGACAGGTTTGCCCGCCGACCGCTGACCGAGCACCTGATCAGGACGAAGTGGCCGACGATGTTCCACCCCGCGACCTACATCGGCATGGCGCGGCTCGTGATGATCGCGGGCAAGGTGATCACTGGAAAGTCGGTGCACCGCCGCCCGCTATGACGGGCGGGTCGGCCGGTAGATCGTGTCGACCACCGGATAGCCGCCAAGATCGTCACGCGCGATCGCCGCGGCGGGGACCGCGTACACCAGCGCGGCGGTCGCGGCCGGTAGCAGCAGCGTGCACGCCATCTGCAGGTAAGACGAGCCGAAGAACACCGGCGGCGCTTCGGTGACGTAGTAGATGGGGTGGTCGTGGCTCACCGGCACTGCGGCGAAATTGACTGTGCCATAACGCAAGTGCGCCAGTAGCACGCCGACACCGACCGCCGCGGCGGCCGCGGCCACCATGCCCGCGCACAGTCCGGTCACCATGCCGGGTCCGCGATGGGCGCGCCACTGCCATGCCAGCACCGCCGCGACAGCGGCGACGGCGTTCAGCAGACCGAGCATCAGAAATGCCGCGACGAAGAAGTGGTCGGCTTCGCCGCCGAGGTATTCGTGCACCCGTTGACCGTCATGGGTCAGCGCCACCACACCGTGCAGCGGCGGGGCCAGCCAGGCCCACAGCGCACCGACGAGCACGCCCACCGGCAGCAGTCCCACCACGATCGTGATGCCCGCTCGCCGCCGAGAGATGCGCGGCGCGCTGACGGTCTGCACGTCCGTCATCGCTGCGCCTCCAGGTCAGCCGAGTCGACCAGTCCGTGCCGAGAACATTTCGCCCACCAACCGTCGGGCCGGACCTGGACCACCATCCGTCGGCCGCATTCGGCGCAGAAGCGCGGCGGCTCCAGGCCCAATTGCGCCGCCGTCGGCACCACGTTGTCGGTGTTTTCTAGGGCACCCGTGTAGACGTTGTAGACGCCCGCACCGACCGGGGCAGGTAGCACCATGACCGTCTCGATCTACAGGCTGGCGTTGAGCGCCTTGATCGGCATCTGCAGGTCTTCGAGCAGCTCCAGATCGGATTCGGCGGGCCGTCCCAGCGTGGTCAGGTAGTTGCCGACGATCACGGCGTTGATCCCGCCCAGGATGCCCTGCTTGGCGCCGAGGTCGCCGAGCGTGATCTCGCGGCCGCCGGCGAAGCGCAGCATGGTGCGCGGCAGGGCCAACCGGAATGCGGCCACCGACTTGAGGGCTTCGCTGGCCGGCAGCACCTCGAGGTCGCCGAACGGTGTGCCAGGCCGCGGGTTGAGGAAGTTCAACGGCACCTCGTCGGGGTCAAGCTCGGCCAGGTTCGCGGCGAACTCGGCGCGCTGCTCGACGGTCTCGCCCATGCCGAGAATGCCGCCGCAGCACACCTCCATGCCGGCCTCGCGCACCATCGACAGCGTCTCCCAGCGCTCCTCCCAGGTGTGCGTCGTGACGACGTTGGGAAAGTGCGACCGGGCGGTCTCCAGATTGTGGTTGTAGCGATGCACGCCCATCGCGGCGAGCCGGTCCACCTGCTCAGCGGTCAGCATGCCCAGCGAACAGGCGATCTGGATGTCGACGGCGTCGCGGATCGCCTCGATGCCCGCGGCCACCTGAGCCAGCAGTCGCTCGTCGGGCCCGCGCACCGCGGCGACGATGCAGAACTCGGTGGCACCGGTCTTCGCAGTTTGTTTGGCCGCTTCAACCAGGCTCGGGACGTCCAACCAGGCGCTGCGCACCGGCGAGGAGAACAACCCCGACTGCGAGCAGAAATGGCAATCCTCCGGGCAGCCACCGGTTTTCAGGCTGATGATGCCCTCGACCTCGACCTCGGGGCCGCAGTGGGCCATCCGCACCTCGTGCGCCAGCGCGAGCAGTTCTTCGAGTCGTTCGTCGGGCAGTTGCAGCACTTCGAGCACCTGCTCTTGGCTCAGCCCCTCGCCGCGCTCGAGCACCTGATGACGGGCCACGGCCAGGATGTCGGTGCTGTCGGAACCGGGTGTCGGCCGAGTCGCCGCCTGAGTCACCAGCTACTCCTTCGTGTCGTGGTCTTTGTGTCATGCGGGACGCAACGGATCCCGGGATGATCGCAGCCTGCGTGAGACGGTCCCCAGGCTAGGGTAACGGTGTGCACCTGCACAAACGTCGCGTGGTGGGTTCGGACGGCGTTGGGTACCCAAGCGGGATAAGTGGCCGTTTCCCGGGAGTGAACACCATTGAGTAGTCCGCACGTCGTGTACCTGGCGCATCATTGGCTTTTGCTGGCGGGTCCGGCGTTTCTGCCGGCGGTGGTCGTCGTCGGCGTGGTGCTCTTTATCGCAATCAGGGACCGGCGACGCGCCGAAGACGACGAACAGACCGCAGTTGGCGACCCCGTCGACGACAAGCGAGATTGATCCAGACCGACAGCAGAATCAATCGAAGTTTGAACGGATCGTCCGCAGGCAACCTACCGTGAAGTAAGTTTGCGCCCGGTTACGTCAGGGCGACCACGGCGCGGTGGGAGGAACGACAGTGGATCTGACAATTCTTGCGGGGGAGCCGCCGGCGCGCGGCGCCGGCCTGAATCAGGTGATCGGCCTGTCGATCGCCGCGATGGTGATCGGCGCAGTGATGTTGTACGTCGGGTGGGCGCATCGCACGCACCGCATCACGTGGTTGACCACCTTCGCGGAATGGCTGGGAAGTAAGTTCGACCGCCCGCCATGGGTCGCACTCCCCGTCTTGGTGTTCACCACCTCGATCATCTGCGCTCTGTTCGGATTCATCTGGGACGTCAGCTGGCATATCGGCAACGGCCGCGACCCGGGTCCCCTGGCCAACCCGGCGCACTACTTCATCATCATCGGCTTGTTCGGCGTCTTCGTGGGCGGCATGTTGGCCGTGGTTCTGCCGTTCGACAAGCCGGGGCCGGCAGCGCTGCGCATCACCCGCAACTGGTACGCGCCGGTGGGCGGGCTGTTAATGGCGGCCTGCGGGATGTACGCGATGATCGGCTTCCCGCTCGACGACGTCTGGCATCGCATCTTCGGCCAAGACGTGACGCTGTGGGGCCCCACCCATCTGATGATGATCGGCGGCGCGAACTTCTCCCTTTTCGCGGTGCTGATGCTGGAGTACGAGGGCGAGCGGTACCTGCAGGCAAGCGCGCCGGCCGATGGTGCACCGGTGCGAAAGGACCGCCCCTTCGTCCGAATCCTGCGTTATCTGTCGTGCGGCGGGCTGCTGATCGGAATGTCGGTCTACCAAATCGAATTCGACTTCGGCGTTCCGCAATTCCGGCTGGTTTTCCAACCGATGCTGATCGCAGCCGCGGCAGCCATCGGGACCATCGTCGCTCGCATCACGCTGGGCAAGGGCGCGGCGATCATCGCCGCGCTGTTCGCCATTGCCCTGCGCGGCGCCGTCGCGCTGATCGTCGGACCCGTGCTGGGTGCCCCGATCAACTGGTTCCCGCTGTATCTGGGCCCGGCGATCGTCGTCGAATTGCTGGCGCTGACCCCGCTGTACCGGCGGCCGGTCCTGTTCGGCGCCGTCGCCGGTCTGGGCATCGGGACCGTCGGGCTGTGGCTCGAATCGCTGTGGATCGGCGCGGTCTACCACTACCCGTGGCCGATCACGCTGTGGAACGAAGCTCTGCCCACCGCGGTGCCGGTCGCCGTGCTGGCCGGCGTCTGCGCCGCGCTACTCGCGATGGTGCTGACCAGCCAGCCGTTGCCGGGCCGCGCGTTCGGGATCACCGCAGTGGCACTCACCGTGCTGGTGATCGGTGGCACGGTGGCCAACGGCCTGCACATTCACGTTCCGAAGCAAGACTCCGCGACGGTCAAATTGACCGATCTGCCCAGCCCGCCGGGACAGCGTCTGGCGTCGGCCGACGTTCAACTCAACCCGCCCGAGATGGCCGGCGACCACCCGGACTGGGTCACGATCCTGGCGTGGCAGGGCAAGATGCAAAACCACCGCGGCTTGGTGATCAACCGTCTGCACAAGATCGGTCCTGGTCATTACGTATCCACCGAACCCATTCCGGTGTGGGGCGATTGGAAGACGCTGCTGCGCGTGCACGACGGCCGGGATCTGGCCGCAGTGCCGATCTGGGCGCCTGCCGATGACGCGATTCCGGTGCCGGAAATTCCGGTGCTGACCAACGGCACCCGGCCGTTCGCATTCGAGGTGTCGATTCTGCAGCGCGAACGCGATCCCGGCGTCCCGCCATGGTTGTTCACCGCTGGCGGTGTTGTGGTGCTGTTCTTCACCCTCGCCGTGGTCAGCGCACTCACCTGGGGCGCCGGCCGCATCAACGGTGCCGAGGACACACCGAAGCAGCCGGTAGAGGAGACCAGCGCTCCGCCGCGGGCGGCGTGATGCCGATGATCGACCGGTTGTGTGCAGTGATAGCAGTGCTGATGTGGTCTGTCGTCGGTTGCGGTGGCTCGCCGAAGCCGTCGACCGGCGCCGGTCTCATGGTCGACATCACGATCGCGCACGGGCAGGTCACTCCTGCCAACGCGACCCTGCAGGCGACCGTGCGACAGCCGATCACGTTGCGCGTCAACAGCGATGCCGCCGACGAGTTGCACGTGCATTCGGTACCCGACCACAAATTCGAGGTCGCCGCAGCGGCTGATCAGACGTTCCAGTTCAGTGTCGATGTGCCGGGCAATGTCGACGTTGAGCTGCATCACCTCGATCGAACTGTCGCCACCATTCAAGTGCGTCCGTGACCCGAAGCATCATCGCGCACGGCCTCGGTGGGTCGAGCGATCTTCCGGTCCCGTACGCCTTTTCGGTGATCGGCGCGGCGTGGGCGTTGACGTTCACCTTCGCGCTGGTCGCGTTCGCGTGGCGGCGGCCCCGGTTCGATCCGGACAACCCGGTCCGCCCGTTGCCGTCGGCGGTGACCGCAGGTGTGGATTCGCCGGTGACGCGTGGCATTGCGGCGGTGTCGGCGGTGGCTTTGGCGTGCTGGGCGCTGCTCGCCGGACTGTGCGGACCGCAGACCCAGGCCAACGCTCTACTCGGCGCCTTCTACGTGCTGCTGTGGGTTGGCCTGGTGGTGCTTTCGCTGGCTGCCGGGCCGGTGTGGCGGGTCATATCGCCGGTACGCACCATTTATCTACTGCTGCAACGCATTACACCGGAATGCCTGGCGCGGCCCCGGCTGTCCTACCCGGAGTCCTGGGGGTACCGCCCGGCCGCGCTCGGCCTGTTCGCGTTTGTCTGGATGGAACTGGCTAGCCCCAACCCCGCCGCAGTGCCGTGGGTCGAAACGTGGCTGCTGGTGTACACCGTCGTGTTGTTGACGGGCGCGTGGCTCTGCGGACAGCGGTGGTTAAGCCGCTCCGATCCGTTCGGGGTGTACAGCATGGCGGTGTCGCGTCTCTCACCGCTACGGCGTGACCCGAAGACAGCGCGGATCGGGATCGGTAACCCGTTCGACCATCTGCTCTCGCTGCCGATTCGGCCTGGCGTGGTCGCCGTGCTCGCGGTGCTGCTGGGCTCCACCGCCTTCGACAGCTTCTCCTCGTCGGCGACGTGGCGCAATTTCGCCGATCGGCTTGCCGGGGCGATTCACGCTGTGCCAGCGACGGTTTCACTGACTGTGCTGCGCACGGTCGGACTGCTCGTGTTCGTCGCGGTGGTGGCGACGACGTTCTCGCTGGCCGCCCGCGCCACGGGAGGACTCGACCGCGAGCGGCGTCACGCGCTGCCGGGCGAACTCGCACACTCACTAATCCCCATCGTGGTCGGCTACATCTTCGCCCACTACCTGTCGTATCTGGTGGAGCGTGGGCAGCAGGCGATCTTCGCGCTGGCCGATCCGTTCGGCAAAGGCTGGAACCTGTTCGGGCTCGGTCACTTACACGTGGCCTACGTGCTGTCCACGCATCCCACCGTGCTCGCCGTCATCAAGGTGACGTCGGTGGTGACCGGTCACATCGTCGCGGTGATCGCCGCGCACGACAAAGCACTGCGACTGCTGCCGGCCGGCCACCAGCTCACCGGACAGCTGACCATGATGCTGGTCATGGTCAGCTACACCTTCACCGGGTTGTATTTGCTGTTCAGCGCGTAGCGGTCACTCGAACACGTCGTCGTGCAACTCCGCGAACAGTGCGGTGTTACGGCTGTAGTCGACCAGGACGTCGACGATCGTCACTCCGGGCTCGGTCAGCGATCGGGTGAAAGCGTCCTCGAACTCAGCCATGTCGCCGACGCGGATTCCGGTCGCGCCGAAGGCCGCGGCGAAGTGGGCGATGTCGTAGTCACCCAATTGCACTCCCGACGCGCGGCCGTACTTCAGCTCCTCCTGGAAGGCGACCATGTTGTAGGTGTTGTCTCGCATGATGACGTGGGTGAAGCTCAGCCCCAACCGCGTCGCCGTCTCCAATTCCTGCGCGCTGAACAAGAATCCACCGTCACCGGAAACCGACACCACCGGTGTGCCCGGTCGTACCATCGCGGCGGCAATGGCCGATGGCAACGCGACGCCGAGGGTCTGCTGGCCGTCGGAGAACAGCAGCCGCCGCGGCTGGTAGACCCGGAAGTGGCGGGCCAGGTAGATGTAGTGCGATCCGACGTCGCAGGTGATGGTGGCGTCGTCGTCGACCAGGTCGCGGATCTTCAGAACGACGGCCGCCGGATTGAGGCCGGCGCCCGCCGGCGGCCGAGATCGGGCCTCCTCGTCGATGTCTCGCAACGCCGCACGCTGGGTGGCGATGTCGGCGCTGACGGTGTCGCTCAACCGTGATCCGGTCAGCGGCCCGACCAACGCGGTCAGCGTGGCCGCGATGTCGCCGCGCAACTCCAGGGTGGGCTGATAGTGGTTGTCGATCTCGGCGGGCATCTCGTCGATGTGGATCAGCGTGCGTGCCGGATGCCAATTCCACAGCCGCGGATCGTATTCGACGGGATCGAAGCCGACCGTGACGACGACGTCGGCGTGGCTGATCAGGATGTCGCCGGGCTGGTTGCGGAACAGGCCGACGCGGCCGACGAAATGATCCTCCAGATCACGCGAGACCACACCGGCCGCCTGAAAGGTCTCGACCACCGGCAGGTCGGTCACGGCGAGCAACTCACGCAGGGCTGCGCACGGCTCTGGCTCACCCACCCGAATGCCGACGAAGAGGACAGGACGCCGTGCGGCGCGAATCAGGTTGACGGCCTGAGCAATTCGATCCGCCGGCGCCGGCCCCAGCGTGGGCACTGGCGACGGCCGGGCAATGGCCGCGGAGGTCGTGGCTGCCAGCACGTCGGCGGGCAGCACGACTGCGGCGGCGCCGCGGGGCGGGGTGAGCGCGGCGCGGATCGCGTTGGCGACGGCCTCCGGCACGTTGTCGGGGTCGTTGACCTCGCCGGTGTATTTCGTGAACGGTTTCAGCGCTGCGACGGCGTCCATCGATTGATGAGTCCGCTTGAGACGATCCGCGCGTTGGACCGCGCCGCAGATCGCCACCATAGGGTCTTGCTCGGTGGTGGCAGTGATCAGTCCGGTGGCCAGATTGGTGGTGCCCGGACCGGACGTCACCAACGCGACGCCAGGCGTGCCGGTCAGCCGACCGACCGCGGCGGCCATGAACGCCGCGTTCTGTTCGTGGCGGCAGACCACCAGTTGCGGGCCGCCATCGGCCAGGGCATCGAAAACGGCGTCGATCTTGGCCCCCGGCACACCGAAGATGTACCGGACGCCGTAGGCCGCGAGCGTGTCGACCACGCGTTGTGCGGATCGCACGCCGTCGATGGTCATCCTCCCTCGGTGCGGCGGATCTCGCCGTCCATGTCGCTTCTATCCAGCTCTGCGGCAAGGAATTCCGGTGTACGCGGCAGACTCAGATGCAGATCGGTGCGCACGCTGATCTGCACGCGGCCGCGCGTCAGCCGGTAGTCCAGGGCGTGGCCGCCGTGGTGATGGTCGGTGTCGATGAAATGAGAGTGATAACCGGCCACCGAAATGCCCTGCTCGTAGTCGGGCATCCGAAAGCCGGCCAGCGTGCCGGTCACGTCGGAGAACCGCACCTCCTGCTGATCGTCGGTCGCCTCGCTGAACGGCGGGTAGGGCCGGTGCTGCTTGGTCACGGTGCGGGTGCGCATCTCGCTGAAGTGGCCGGTGACCCGGACCGCGACGATGAGGTTGGTGCTCGGCAGCGATTCGTCGATCCGCGATTTCAACCCGGCACGGTCCACCGGCGTCGACACGTCGAATTCGCGGTCGGCGTCGAACCAGGTGACGACGGCGAACGGGGTGCGCTGGTCCGACTCGGCGACGCGCGCACTGCCGTCGCCGCGCAACTGGTAGCAGACCCCGTCGAGTACCAGCATCTCGCCGTCGAGACCGTTGAAAGTTCCCAGTCCGAAGTCGCCGTGCTGCAACAGTTCCCGGACCGTCACGTCGCCGTCGTAGACGCCTTCGAGTAGTGCGCTCATCGTCGACGTCTGGTAGACCTCGCTGCCGTCGCGGTGCGAGAGGAAAGCCTGCACCCAGCCGCGCAGAACGCTCGCAGCGGACCCGGCCGGATCAAACGGCATAGTGAGCAATTGTTTCGCGCATGCAGATAGTCGTCAACGCGACGGCGGTCATCGACCCCGGCGGGCGGTCACCGGCGTCGGGTTTAGGCTTCGGGCCATGGCCAAAGTTCTGCTTGTTCTGTATCCGGATCCGGTCTCGGGATATCCCCCGGTTTACGCGCGCGACAGCATTCCGGTGCTGCACGGCTACCCCGGCGGCCAGACCTTGCCGAGCCCCTCGGCGATCGACTTCACTCCGGGCGAGTTGCTGGGCTGCGTGTCCGGTGAGCTCGGTCTACGCGACTTCCTGGAGAGCAACGGCCACCAGCTGGTTGTGACGTCGGACAAGGAAGGCCCGGACTCCGAGTTCGAGCGCGAACTGCCCGACGCCGACGTCGTTATCTCTCAACCGTTTTGGCCGGCATATCTGACCGCCGAACGGATCGCCAAGGCGAAGAATCTCAAGTTGGCCCTCACGGCGGGTATCGGTTCGGACCACGTCGATCTCGATGCGGCGATCGCCCGAGGGCTCACCGTCGCCGAGGTCACGTTCTGCAACAGCATCAGCGTCGCCGAGCACGCCGTCATGCAGATTCTGGCGCTGGTGCGCAACTTCATCGCGTCGCACCAGTGGGTAACCGACGGTGGCTGGAATATCGCCGACTGCGTCGAACGCGCCTACGACGTCGAGGGCATGGACGTGGGCGTGATCGCCGCCGGCCGGATCGGCCTGGCCACCCTGCGGCGGATGGCTCCCTTCGACGTCAACCTGCACTACTTCGACACCCGCCGACTGCCCGATGCGGTCGAAAAGGAATTGAACGTCACCTACCACCCCGACGCAGCGTCGCTGGCGCGTTCGGTCGACGTGGTATCCATCCACGCGCCGCTGCATCCGCAGACCTATCACCTGTTCGACGAGAAGCTGATCGCCTCGATGCGGCGCGGCTCCTACATCGTCAACACGGCGCGCGCCGAGATCTGTGTGCGTGACGCGGTGGTGGCGGCGCTGAAGAGTGGTCATTTGGCGGGCTACGCCGGCGACGTCTGGTACCCGCAGCCGCCCCCGTCGGATCACCCGTGGCGCAGCATGCCGAACGAGGCCATGACGCCGCACGTCTCGGGCACCACGCTGTCAGCGCAGGCCCGTTACGCCGCAGGAGCCCGAGAGATACTCGAGGACTTCTTGTCCGACAAGGCGATTCGAGACGAATACCTGATCGTCTCCGGCGGCGGCCTTGCCGGAACCGGTGCGGCGTCCTATACGACGGGAAGCGGCGCCAGCCCGGGCAGCAGCGGCAAGTAGCTCAGCGGATCGGGTATTCGACGCGTTCGGTGCCGTCCCAGCGCCGCAGACCGGCCACTGTGCCGTGAATCTCCGGCGGGTGACCCGCCAACCGGAACGCGCTTTCGAGGTGAGGTCCCCCGACCCGGCGGGCCACCGTCACGTGCGCCGTCCATTGGCCCGGCAGGCTGTTCGGCAACGGGCCGGGCAGCAGATACGGGCCGCACAGTCGGTGCACCTCGGCGTGTAGTGCGAGCAGCTCGGCCGACGGCACGATGAGCCGGGCCAGCACCGCGTTGGCGCGGCCGAACAGCAGCGGTGCCCCGACGGTGCAGGCGAGCGGCAGCTGTCGTTTGACCGAATGCAGCAGCGGGTCGACGTCCGGCGCGATCCGCTCGGCCACCGCCAGCGTCACATGCGGCCGGCCGGTCGGAACTCGGCTGGGGATATCCGCGGCGGCCAGGTCGCCCCAGATCGCGCGGACCGCGGCCTCGGTGTCGGGGTCGAAGAGCAGCTCGATCGAGTGGACCATCAGCCGACCAGCGCGGCCAGCCAACGACGGTCGAACGCGTGCGCGCTCATCGCGGTGAACTCGGCGGTGCTCATCGATCCCGCCCCGGCGGGCAGCGCCGCACGCAGCGGGGCGGTGAGCGGAGCCAGCCGGGCCAGCGCCGACCTGTTGGTGGTCTCCACCACCCCCGGTTGCGACGGCCAGTTGCCAATCACCAGCCCGGCGCACGAAAGTTGCTGTGCGGCAAGCGATTCCACCGTCAGCGCGGTGTGGTTGAGGGTGCCGAGCTCGGCAGTGGCCACCACCAGGACAGCGGCTCCGAGGTCGGCCGCGAGATCACGCAGCGTCACGCCGCCGCTGGCGAGTTCGACCAGCAGGCCGCCGGCACCTTCGACCAAGGTCAACTGCCCCGGATGGTCGATCGCGCGGATGAGTTTGAGCACGGTGCGGCGGGTGGGCAGCGATCTGCCGGCCTGCTCGGCGGCGGCCAGCGGCGCGAGCGGCTGCGGGTAACGGGCCAGCCCGACCACCTTGGCCAGCCCGGTCAACCGGGTCACGTCGGCGAGGTCGTCATCGCCGGCGGCGGTGCCGGTCTGCACGGGTTTGCACACCGCGACGTCGATGCCGACCTGCCGGGCGGCCGATGCCAGGGCCGCGGTGGCGATCGTCTTACCGACCCCGGTCCCGGTCCCGGTGACGACCAGGACCGTCAACGCCGTGCGGCGCTGAGCACGTCGGTCAGCACCGTGCGAGCCAGTGCGAGGTCGTCGGGTTCCAGCGACGCCCGCGCGGTCAGACGCAGCCGGGACGTGCCCGCGGGCACCGTCGGCGGCCGGAAGCAGCCCACCCGCACGCCGGCGTCCAGGCAGGCCGTCGCGGCCGCCAGCGCCACCTCGGGTTCGCCGAGGATCACCGACACCACCGCCGACTGCGGCGCCGAGCGCACGTTGCAGATCTGTGCCAGCGTGGCGGCGTGTTGCAGCACCGCGGCCGGCCGCCAGGTCTCGGTGGCCAGCACCCGCAGCGCGGCCAGCGCGGCGCCGACCGCGGCCGGCGCCAGGCCGGTGTCGAAGATGAACGTACGGGCCGAGTCGATCAGGTGATCGCGCACCGCGGCCGAGCCGAGCACCGCGCCGCCCTGGCTGCCCAGCGCTTTCGACAGCGTGGTGGTCATCACCACGTCGGGCGCACCGGCCAGGCCCAGCTCGTGCAGCAACCCGCGCCCACCGCCGCGTACCCCCAGGCCGTGCGCCTCGTCGACGATCAGCAGCGCGCGGTGCCGACGGCACACGTCGTGCAGTTCGCGGACCGGGGCCAGCGCTCCGTCGGTGGAAAAGATCGACTCGGTGACGACGACGGCCCGCTCCTCGTCGCGCGACGACAAGGCCGCGTCGACGGCGTCGACGTCGCGGTGCGGGGTCACCACCACCCGGGCTCGGGAGAGCCGACACGCGTCGATCAACGACGCGTGTGAGGACGCGTCGGAAATCAGCAGCGAACCCGGGCCGGACAGTCCGACAACCGCACCCAGGTTCGCGGTGTAACCCGAC
Source organism: Mycobacterium cookii (assembly GCF_010727945.1). Classification (NCBI taxonomy): domain Bacteria; kingdom Bacillati; phylum Actinomycetota; class Actinomycetes; order Mycobacteriales; family Mycobacteriaceae; genus Mycobacterium; species Mycobacterium cookii. Next base: position 610,764 of record NZ_AP022569.1, on the reverse strand, counting down.
GAGAACACCAAACCCGCTGGCGCGCCGACGAATTCGGCGAGCGTCGACTCGAGCTCTTCGTGCAGCTGGGTGTTGCCGGTGACCAGCCGTGAGCCGGTGGCACCCGCACCCCAGGTGCGCAGCGCATCCACCCCGGCGTCGATGACGTCCGCGTGCTGCGACAAGCCGAGGTAGTCGTTGGACGCCAGATCGAGTTCGGTCGCCACGGCCGGACGCGGCCGCAACGCCCGCCGCAGCCCGGCTTCCCGGCGCTGCTGGGCGTGCGCGTCCAGCCAGGCCAGCGGTGAGGTTTCGATCTGCGTCATTGCACTAGAGCCTACGAGAACCGGTGCGACGGGCGACCTCCACCATCGCCGAGGTGACCTGGGCGATCTCCCCGGGGGTGCAGATGAACGGCGGCATGGCATAGATCAGGTTGCGGAACGGCCGCAGCCACACTCCGCGGTCCAGTGCGGCGGGCGTGGCGATCGCCAGGTCGACGGGGCGGTCGCATTCGATGACGCCGATCGCGCCGCACACCCGCACGTCGGTCACCCCGTCCAGCTCCCGCGCGGGTTGCAGGCCCGTCGTCAGCGCCGCGCTGATCTCGGCCACCGTCGAGCGCCAATCCTGACCGAGCAGCAATTCGACCGCGGCCACCGACACCGCGCAGGCCAGCGGGTTGGCCATGAACGTCGGGCCGTGCATCAGCGCGCCCGCCTCGCCGGAGCTGATGGTGTGCGCGACGTCGGTCGTGCACAGCGTCGCGGCCATGCTGAGGTAGCCGCCGGTCAGGGCCTTGCCGACGCACATGACGTCGGGGCTGACGTGGGCGTGGTCGGCGGCGAACAATTCACCGGTTCGGCCGAAGCCGGTGGCGATCTCGTCGAAGACCAACAGCACGTCGTGGCGGTCGCAGATCTGCCGCAGGTCGGTCAGGTAGCGCGGGTCGTGGAAGCGCATGCCGCCGGCGCCCTGGACCACCGGCTCTACGACGACCGCCGCGAGTTCGTCGGCGTGGCGGGCCAGCTGCGCTTCGAACGCCGCGCTGTAGGCGGGGTCGTAGTCGCGCGGCACCTGCGGGGCGAACACCTGCCGGGCCAGCACATCGCTCCACAGCGAGTGCATGCCGCCGTCCGGGTCGCAGATGCTCATCGGCGTGAAAGTGTCGCCGTGGTAGCCGCCGCGCCAGGTCATCAGGCGGTATTTGCCGGGTTTACCGCGGCTGCGCCAGTACTGCAGCGCCATCTTCGCGGCGACCTCCACCGACACCGACCCGGAGTCGCTGAAGAACACCGTCTCCAACCCCGCCGGGGTGATGTCAACCAGCAGCTGCGCCAGCCGGGCGGCGGGCTCGTGGGTGAGCCCGCCGAACATGACGTGGTTCATCGTCGACAGCTGCGTGGTGAGCGCGGCGTCCAGCACCGGGTGGCCGTGGCCGTGGATGGCTGTCCACCACGAGCTCATCGCGTCGATCGCCTCGACCTCGGCACCGTCGCGAACCAGGGTGAGCCACGCGCCGCGGGCACCCACGGCGACGACGGGGGCTACCGCCTCGGCGCCGATCGTGCTGTACGGGTGCCACAGATGAGCCGCGTCGATCGCGCTGATCTGCTCGGGCGTGAGCCCAGGAGTCGCCGCGGCCATAACGATTGAGGGTAAAGCAGCCGATCAAGCCCGCCACGCAGCGCGTTCGCTCGCGGAAAACCCGGGTATCGGGCAGCATTGAGCCACGATGGTCGCCCCGCAACAATCCGAGTCCCCGCCGCCGGTGCTGCGGCTGCGACTGGTCCCCTGGGACGTCTGCGCGCTGCTCGCGTTGTCGGCGCTGCTGGTGTTCATCGTCTTTGGGACGGACTGGTATTCGATGCTGTTCGGCTTCCTCAAGGACGTCTGCACCGGTGAGGATTGCCCGCCCGTGCCGTTCGGCGTCGACTTCTACATCTACCCGGTGGTGTGGGGCGGAATCGGCGCGGCGGTCGCCGCGGCGTTGGTCGGGCCGCTGGTGTCGCTGCTCAAAGGTTGGTACCTGTCGTTCTGGCCGCTTTTGGCGATCGTCATCGTGCTGTTCTGCTCGGTCGCCGGCTCGCTGTTGACCGCCTACAGCGGCACCTATTGGCACGGCGAATCCGTCGCTGGGTGAGAGCCAAATCACAACTGCGAGCGGCGGATTGACGCTCTGACCGACGAGCGGTCACCGTTCGGTCACGGTACGACAAAAAATCCCGCTTCCAGCGCTTATGGGGTGGCCCCCGCAGTCATTTGTTGCCACAGTGTCCATAGTGACTGCTGTGAATTCATCGGTTCACCATCGGGCGCTCGTCGGCGACGACGCGGCGTGCGGCCCCCACCGGGGCGGGCCGGCGCATGACGCCCCGCGGTGGATCGGACGGAACGGCGGCGGACGCGCGAAGTCACCGCGCTGACGCCACAGAGAGGTGATCGACATGAAACGCAGCTACGCCGTCCCGCTGAGCCTGGCCCTGTTGCTGACGCTTCCCATGGCCAACCCCGACGTCGCGGGCGCCGACCCGACCGGCCCCACCCTGGTCGGCTACCAGCAGTCGGTGAACTACGCGATTCAGCGGGCGCTGTCGCAGCGCAATGTGCCGTACCTGTACGGCGGCGGCAACGCCACAGGGCCCACCCGCGGCACCGGGCTGAACGCCAACATCGTCGGCTTCGACGCCTCGGGCCTGATCCAGTACGCCTACGCCGGCGCCGGCGTCAAGATGCCTCGGACCTCGGCGGAGCAGTGCAACGTCGGCCGCAAAGTCCCACCGGCTCAGGCCCGCCCTGGCGATCTGCTCTGCTACGGGCCGGGCGGCACTCAGAGTGTGGCGATGTATCTCGGCAACAACCAGATGATCGAGGCCACCGAACCCGCGGTCACGGTCACGCCGGCGCGCACGACCGAGATGGTGCCTTACCTCACCCGCATCCTGGAGTCCTGACGCCGCTTCTCGGCCACCCGTGACGGCCTGCGGGTTGGGTAGATTGTCTGTCAATCATGTTGACCGTCTCCCCGACCCGTTCGGCCGTCGCCGCCGTTTCGGACACCTCCCAATCCGCTGCGGGAAACCGCAAAGCCGGGTTCTATCGTCACGATCTCGACGGGCTGCGCGGTATTGCGATCGCACTGGTCGCGATGTTCCATGTGTGGTTCGGACGGGTCTCCGGCGGGGTGGACGTATTCCTGGCCTTGTCGGGATTTTTCTTCGGCGGCAAACTGCTGCGCACGGCGCTCAATCCGGCGTCGTCTCTTTCGCCGCTACCTGAGGTCGTACGGCTGGTGCGCCGACTGCTGCCGGCCCTGGTGGTGGTGTTGGCCGGTTGCGCGGTGCTGACCGTCCTCATTCAGCCTGAAACCCGCTGGGAAACGTTTGCCGACCAGAGCCTGGCCAGCCTCGGCTACTACCAGAACTGGGAGTTGGCCGGCACGGTGGCCGACTACCTGCGGGCCGGTGAATCGGTCAGCCCGTTGCAGCACATCTGGTCGATGTCGGTGCAGGGCCAGTTCTACGTCGCCTTCCTGGCGCTGGTGTTCGGGTTCGCCGTTCTGTTCCGCCGTCGCCTCGCCGGCCGGCTCCGGACGGCGTTCGTGGTGTTGCTCGCCGGGCTGACGGCGGCGTCGTTCGTCTACGCGATCATCGCCCACCAGGCCCAGCAGTCGACCGCGTACTACAACAGCTTCGCCCGGGCGTGGGAGTTGCTGCTGGGGGCGCTCGCCGGGGCCCTGGTCCCCTACGTGCGCTGGCCGATGTGGCTGCGCACCGCGGCCGCGACCGTCGCCTTGCTCGCGGTGTTGTCCTGCGGCGCACTCATCGACGGCGTCAAGCAGTTCCCGGGGCCGTGGGCGCTGGTCCCCGTCGGTGCGACGCTGCTGTTCATCCTGGCCGGCGCGAACCGCGCGACCGGCGACTCCTTGCCGCTGCCCAACCGGCTTCTCGCGACGAGACCGCTGGTGCGGCTGGGCGACATCGCTTATTCGCTGTACCTGTGGCACTGGCCGTTGCTGATCTTCTGGCTCGCCTACTCCGGCCACGCGCACGCCAACTTCGTCGACGGCGCCGGCGTACTGCTGATCTCGGGTGTGCTGGCCTATCTGACCAACCGGTTCGTCGAGGAGCCGCTGCGGCATCGCGGGCCGACCCAAGCCACGGCAGCGCCGGTGATCCCCTGGCGACGACGGCTACGCCGACCAACGATGGTGCTGGGCTCGGTGATCGCGTTGCTCGGCGTCACGCTCACCGCGACGGCGTTCACCTGGCGTGAGCATGTCAACGTCGCACGCGCCGACGGCAAAGAACTGCTGACGCTGAACCCGAACGACTATCCCGGCGCGCGCGCCTTGATCGACCACCTGCGGGTGCCGGCCCTGCGGATGCGGCCGACGGTGCTGGAAGCCCAGGAGGACTACCCGCCGTCCACTCGTGATGGTTGCATCAGCGACTTCTACGACACGTCGGTCATCACCTGCGCCTACGGCGACCGGAAGGCCACCCGGACCATCGCGCTGGCCGGCGGCTCGCATGCCGAACACTGGCTGACGGCGCTCGACATCCTGGGCCGCAAACACCAGTTCAGGGTCGTCACCTACCTCAAGATGGGCTGCGCACTGTCCACCGAGACGATGCCGCGGGTGATGGGCAACAACGACCCCTACCCGCAATGCCGCGACTGGGTGCCCAAAGCGATGGCCAAGGTGATCGCCGACCACCCCGACTTCGTGTTCACCACGTCGACCCGGCCGTGGAACATCAAACCCGGCGACGTCATGCCGGGCACCTACGTCGGGATCTGGCAGGCGTTCTCCGACAACAACATTCCGATCCTCGCCATGCGCGACACCCCGTGGCTGGTCAAGGACGGGCAGCCGTTCAACCCGTCGGACTGCCTGGCCAAGGGCGGCGACGCGCAGTCGTGCGGCATCAAACGCTCCGAAGTGCTGTCCGACCGCAACACCACCCTGGATTTCGTCGGCCAGTTCCCGTTGCTCAAACCGCTGGACATGAGCGACGCCGTCTGTCGCCGCGACATCTGTCGGGCGGTCGAGGGAAATGTGTTGGTGTATCACGACGCTCATCACCTGTCGGCCACCTACGTGCGCACTCTGACCAACGAGCTGGGCCGACAGATGGCGGCGGCCACCGGTTGGTGGTGACCACCACTCGCGCCCGCACGGCAAGATCCGGTGCGTCGCCACTAAGGTCGAGTGATGGCCCCGTCACACCCGAATAGTGGCGCTGCAGGAACGCCACCCGCGCTGATCACCGTATGGCCCGGCAGCAGCTATCCACTGGGCGCCAATTTCGACGGCGGTGGCACGAATTTCGCCGTGTTCTCCGAGATCGCCGACAAGGTCGAGCTATGCCTGATCGACGACAAGGGCGAGGAATCTCGTATCTGCCTCGACGAGGTCGACGGCTACGTCTGGCACGCGTATCTGCCGAACGTCAGCCCGGGGCAGCGCTACGGCTTCCGGGTGCACGGACCGTTCGACCCGGCGGCGGGCCACCGGTGCGATCCCAGCAAGCTGCTGCTCGACCCGTACGGCAAGTCCTTCGACGGCGAGTTCACCTTCGGTCAGGCGTTGTTCTCCTACGACCTGGCCGCGGTGGCCGAGGACCCCGCCGAGACCGGCACTCCGCCGCAGGTCGACTCCCGCGGCCACACCATGACCAGCGTGGTGATCAATCCGTTCTTCGACTGGGCGACCGATCGCGCGCCACGCACGCCGTATCACGAGACGGTGATCTACGAGGCTCACGTCAAGGGCATGACGCAAACCCATCCCGCGATCCCCGAGGCCCTGCGCGGCACCTACGCCGGGTTGGCTCACCCCGCGATCATCGAACACCTCAAGTCGCTGAACGTCACCGCGATCGAACTCATGCCGGTGCATCAATTCATGCACGACAGCAGGTTGCTGGATCTGGGCCTGCGAAACTACTGGGGCTACAACACCTTCGGATTCTTCGCCCCGCACAGCCAATACGCCGCCAATCCCCAGGCCGGCGGCGCGGTGCCGGAATTCAAGTCCATGGTCCGGGCGTTCCACGAGCAGGGCATCGAGGTCATCCTCGACGTCGTCTACAACCACACCGCGGAAGGCAACCAGCTCGGGCCCACGATCAACTTCCGCGGCATCGACAACGCCGCCTACTACCGGCTCGTCGACGAAGATCTGCGGCTCTACAAGGATTTCACCGGTACCGGCAACAGCCTCAACGCCCGCCACCCGCACACACTGCAGCTGATCATGGACTCGCTGCGGTACTGGGTCACCGAGATGCACGTCGACGGCTTCCGCTTCGACCTGGCCTCCACACTGGCCCGCGAGTTCTACGACGTCGACCGGCTGAGCGCGTTTTTCGATCTGGTGCAACAAGATCCGATCGTCAGCCAGGTCAAGCTGATCGCCGAGCCGTGGGACGTCGGCGAGGGCGGCTACCAGGTCGGCAACTTCCCGGGTTTGTGGACCGAGTGGAACGGGAAGTATCGCGATACTGTGCGTGACTACTGGCGGGGCGAGCCCGCGACACTTGGCGAATTCGCGTCCCGGCTGACCGGGTCGTCGGACCTCTACGAGGCGACCGGACGGCGTCCGGGCGCCAGCATCAACTTCGTCACCGCCCACGACGGGTTCACCCTCAACGATCTGGTGTCCTACAACGAGAAGCACAACGAAGCCAACGGCGAGGACAACCGCGACGGCGAGAGCCACAACCGCTCCTGGAACTGCGGTGTGGAAGGGCCGACCGACGACCCGGAGATCCTCGACCTGCGCCGCCGGCAGATGCGCAACATCATGGCGACGCTGATGTTGAGCCAGGGCACTCCGATGGTCACCCACGGCGACGAGATCGGCCGTACCCAGCACGGCAACAACAACGTGTACTGCCAGGATTCCGAATTGTCGTGGATGGATTGGTCTTTGGTGGACAAGAACAGCGACCTGCTGGCCTTCACCCGCAAAGCGACCTTGCTGCGCAAGAAGCACCCGGTGTTCCGCCGCCGCCGGTTTTTCGAGGGCCGCCCGATCCGCAGCGCCGACCAGGTCCGCGACATCGCATGGCTGACATCGGCGGGCGAGGAGATGACCGCCGAGGACTGGGACAGCCAGTTCGGTCGGAGCATCGCGGTGTTCCTCAACGGCGAGGCACTGCCCGAACCCAACTTGCGCGGCGAGCGAGTCGTCGACGACTCATTTCTGTTGTGCTTCAACGCCCATGACCACGAGGTGGACTTCGTGATACCTCATGACGACTACGCCAAGGAGTGGACGGCGGAGCTCGACACCACCGATCCCACCGGCGAGGTGAAGCTGGTCGTGAACGACGGTGATGCGGTCTCGCTGCCCGCACGTACGTTGCTCGTCTTTCGTAAGACGCAGTAGCGCATGCCTTTTCCGGTGCTGGCGACCTATCGGTTGCAGCTGAGGGGTCCGTCGAGCGGGTTCGGGTTCACCTTCGCCGACGCCGAGCAACTGCTGGACTACCTCGACGACCTCGGGGTGTCACATCTGTACCTGTCGCCGATCCTGACTCCGGTCGAAGGCTCGCCGCACGGCTACGACGTGACCGACCCGACCACGGTGTCAGCCGAACTCGGCGGGCCGGAGGGATTGGCGCGGCTGTCGGGCGCGGCGCGCGCCCGCGGTATCGGCCTGATCGTCGACGTCGTACCCAATCACGTCGGCGTGGACAAGCCGGAACAGAACCCGTGGTGGTGGGATGTGCTGCGGCACGGCCGATCCTCGGCGTACGCGTCGTTCTTCGACATCGACTGGGACCTCAACAATGGCCGGATCGTGTTGCCGCTGCTCGGTTCCGACGACGACGCCGCCGATCTCACGGTGGACGGAGATCTGCTGCGGCTCGGCGATTTGGCGTTGCCGATCGCGCCGGGCACCGGCGAAGGCAGCGGCCAGCAGGTGCACGACCGGCAGCACTACCGTCTGATCGGCTGGCGCAACGGGGTGACCGGTTATCGCCGCTTCTTTTCGATCACCTCGCTGGCCGGCCTGCGGCAGGAGGATCCGGCGGTGTTCGACACCAGCCACGCCGAGGTGGGCCGCTGGTTCGCCGAGGGACTCGTCGACGGAGTGCGCATCGACCACCCCGACGGTCTGGCGGACCCGTCGGGGTATCTGCTCAGGCTGCGTGAACTGTGCGGGCCCGACGCCTGGATCGTGATCGAGAAGATCCTCGCCGTCGACGAGGCGCTGGAGCCGACGCTGCCGATCGCCGGCACGACGGGCTACGACGCGCTGCGGGAAGTCGGCGGGGTGTTCGTCGACCCGACCGGGCAGCAGGCGCTGACCGAGTTGATGGCATCCGCCGGGTTCGACTACGGGCAGATCGCACCGATGCTGGCCGACCTCAAGGTGACGGCGGCGACCGAGACGCTGGGCAGTGAGCTGAGCCGGCTGCGTCGCTGCATCGTCGCAGCGGCCGGCGCCGACCACCCGCAACTGCCCGCCGCGGTGGCGGCGCTGCTGACGCACATCGACGTCTATCGCAGCGACTACCTCAGCCTGGCCGCGATCCTGCCCACGGCGCTGGCGGCAACCCGCGCTGCGACACCGCAATTCGACGTTCCGCTGCAACTGGTCGCCGCCGCGCTGGCCGGCGGTGGCGAGCCGGCGGTGCGACTGCAGCAGTTGTGCGGCGCCGTCACCGCCAAAGCCGTCGAGGACTGCCTGTTCTACCGCGACGCGCGGCTGGTGTCACTGAACGAAGTCGGTGGCGAACCGCAGGACTTCGGCGTCGGGCTAGCCGAATTCCATCACCGCGCCGCGACCAGAGCCCAACTGTGGCCGCACACCATGACGACGCTGACCACCCACGACACCAAACGCGGCGAGGACGTCCGGGCCCGCATCGGCGTGTTGTCGCAGGTGCCGTCATTGTGGACGGAGTTTGTCAGCCGCTGGGAGAAGATTGTCCTCTCCCCCGACCCCGCCACAGGACTATTCCTGTGGCAGAACATCTTCGGTGTGTGGCCGGCCGGCGGAAAGGTGACCGCGGAGCTGCGCGACCGGCTACACGCGTACGCCGAGAAAGCGATCCGCGAAGCTGCATGGCACACGACGTGGAACGACCCCGACGCCGAATTCGAGGATGCTGTGCACAGCTGGCTCGACGCCGTGCTCGACGGCCCGGTGGCGCGTGAGCTGACCAACCTGCTGGCCCGGCTCGAATCGCATGCCGAGAACGACGCGCTGGGCCAGAAGCTGCTGTCGCTCACCGTGCCCGGAATCCCGGACATCTATCAGGGCACCGAGTTGTGGGACGACAGCCTGGTCGATCCGGACAACCGGCGGCAGGTGGATTACACCGCCCGGCGTGAGGCGCTGAAGTCGCTGCAGCACAAGAAGCTTCGAGTCGTCCAAGCCGCTCTGCAGCTGCGGCGTGCTCGCCCGGACAGCTTCGTGGGCGGCTCCTACCGTCCGGTGCTTGCCGACGGCGCTTCGGCGAACCATGTGGTGGCGTTCCGGCGTGCCGACGATGTGCTGGTCGCGGTCACCCGCTGGACGGTGCATCTCGAGCAAAATGGCTGGGGTGAGACAAGTCTCACGCTTCCGGACGGCTCATGGACCGACGTGCTGACCGGCGCCACGGTCAGCGGCGCCACGCCTGCCTCGAGGTTGTTCGCCGATCTGCCGGTGGCGTTGCTGGAGCGCACCGATGCCTGAATTCGCGGTGTGGGCACCGAAACCGGACACAGTCCGCCTCGACGTCGACGGCGCGGTGTCGCCGATGACGCGGGGTCCCGACGGCTGGTGGCGAGCCACCGTCGACGCCGCCCCGGATGCGCGTTACGGATATCTGCTCGACGACGACGCGACGCTGTTGCCCGACCCGCGATCGCCGCGCCAACCCGATGGGGTGCACGACCGTTCGCAGCTGTGGCAGCCCGCGCCGGATGCGTGGACGGACGGCGACTGGGCCGGCCGCTCGGTGCAGGGCGCGGTGATCTACGAGCTGCACATCGGCACGTTCACGCCGGCCGGCACCTTCGACGCGGCGATCGAGAAGCTGGACTACCTGGTCGGTCTCGGCGTCGACTTCGTCGAGGTGATGCCGGTCAACGCGTTCTCCGGAACTCACGGCTGGGGTTATGACGGCGTATTGTGGTACGCCGTCCACGAGCCCTACGGCGGACCCGACGGCCTGGTCCGGTTCGTCGACGCGTGCCACCGCCGCGGTCTCGGCGTGCTGATCGACGCGGTGTTCAACCACCTCGGCCCATCCGGCAACTACCTGCCGAAGTTCGGGCCCTACCTGTCATCGGCCAGCAACCCGTGGGGCGAAGGCATCAACATCGCCGACGCCGGGTCCGACGAGGTACGCCGCTACATCATCGAGTGCGCGCTGCGCTGGATGCGTGACTTCCACGCCGACGGGCTGCGCCTGGACGCCGTACACGCGCTGTTCGACACCACCGCGATCCACCTGCTCGAGGAGCTGGCGTGCGAAACCGACGCGCTCGCCGAGCAACTCGGTCGGCCGCTGTCGCTGGTCGCCGAGAGCGACCTCAACGACCCGCGGATGATCACCCACCGCTCCGAGCGAGGCTACGGGATGACCGCGCAGTGGGATGACGACATCCACCACGCCATCCACACCGCGGTGTCCGGCGAACGCCAGGGCTACTACGCCGACTTCGGGTCGCTGGCGACGCTGGCAAAGACGTTGCGCCACGCCTTCTTCCACGCAGCCACCTACTCGTCGTTCCGGCAACGCCGGCACGGCCGGCCACTGGACACGTCGACGATTCCGGCAACCCGGCTGCTGGCCTACACCTGCACCCACGACCAGGTCGGCAACCGCGCTCTGGGTGACCGACCGTCGCAGAACCTCACCGCCGGCCAGCTCGCCGTCAAGGCGGCGCTGGTCCTCACGTCGCCCTACACCGCAATGCTTTTCATGGGCGAAGAGTGGGGGGCGTCGACACCGTTTCAGTTCTTCAGCTCCCACCCAGAACCCGAGCTGGCACGCGCCACAGCCGAGGGCCGCAAGAAGGAGTTCGCCGACCACGGTTGGAACGCCGACGACATTCCCGACCCGCAGGATCCCCAGACATTCCAGCGCTCGAAACTCGATTGGGCCGAACTCGACGCCGACGAGCACGCGCGGCTGCTACAGGTCTACCGCGATCTGATCACACTGCGCCGCAACGACACCGATCTGGCCGATCCGTGGCTCGACCATCTGGTGGTGGACTACGACGAAGAAGCCCGCTGGATCATTATGCGTCGCGGTCGATTGGCGGTGGCCTGCAATCTGGGCGCCGAGCCGGTGGACGTGCCGTGCAGCGGCGAGCTGATGCTGTCCTGGGGCCAGCCCACAATCGGCGCGGAAAGCTCTGAGCTGTCACCGTATTCGTTTGCGATTCTGCGCGCTGTGGATAACTGACTACCGACAGGGCCCGCGACCGCTGATGATGCGCGGATGAGCCATCCCGATGTGCTGCCGATCCCGCCCATTCACACCGCCGCCGATCCCGCGTATTCCGCTGAGGACCTGCGTCAGCGCTGGCGTGCGTTGTTGGGGCCGCTGGGTTTCGAGGAGCGGCTGCTGTGGTTCGGGCTGATCGGGCCGGATCGGTGCTTCGCCAAGCAGCTCAGCCAGCTGACGATCCGTGCCCGGCCGCGCGGCCGGGTGGTGTGGAACCTCATGTCGGCGCTGCGCACGCTGCTCGATGATCGAGAGCCGGGAACCACCGTGGCGTTGCTACTGTCGGGACCCGGGCGCGGGCCGGTCTCGTCGGTGGATCTGGTCTGGTCGAAGGCGTTGACCGAGATGGCCGAACGGCTCGCCGTCCCGCTGGAGCCGATCTTTCGCGCCAACGACGAATCGGTCGTGCCGTTGAGCTAGCCGCGGTCGCGTACACCGGCATCGGCGGGGACTGCGTCGATCGTCCGTCTGCCAAAGTCGAGTAGCCCACTACTCTATCCGCGCGATACGGCACGGCCAGAAGATCGACAGCGCGGAAGACTTCTACAGCACAGCACTGTAGGGCCAAATTGAATCACGGTGCCGGACCTGCTCCGGCCGCCCGCGCCAATTCAATGAATCGACGGAGCCTACTGAAAGGCCGGACAAATGTACTCAATTCAGGTCGGACGCTACGAACCCTCGGACCCGCGCCTCGGTCGTCATGTCGAGCATGACGAGCGATCGCTGCGATTCGAATACCTCCCGCGGGACGCCAAGCCGAAGGGGCAAAACACCTTCTGGGCCTCATCGACCGGGCCCCTGAACCAGGGCCAAGTCGGCTCGTGCACCGGAAACGCCGAATCGCAGTGGCTCAACACCGATTTCGCCGCAGCCACCCGGAAGCTGACCCACGACAATCAGTTCATGACCGAAGCTGACGCGCTGACCATCTATTCACTCGGCACGCACCTCGACAGCAACCCGGGCAGCTACCCACCCGACGACACGGGTTCGACGGGGCTCGCCGTGGCGAAGGCCGGCGTCAAGCTCGGCTACCTCGACAGCTACGAGCACACGTTCAGCTTCACCGCGTTGCAGGCTGCGGTCGAGACGACACCGACGATCAACGGCACGCTGTGGACGAAGAACATGTTCACGCCGAACAACGGTTTGGTCAAGGTCGGCAAGCTGGTGCAGAGCAACATCGCCGGTGGCCACGAATACCTTTGCTGCGGTATCGATTACACCGAAGAAGTGCTTCTGTTCCGCAACAGCTGGGGCGACCAGGACGCGTGGCACGGCTGCAAGCCCGGCGGCTATTTCGCCGTCGGCTTCGCCGACTATCAGCGGCTGCTCGCCGAGCAGGGCGACGTGACGGTGCTGCACGGTAAAGGCCAAGTCTGATCATCGGATCGCCGAAGGCCGGCCCGGCAGCATGCCGTGGCCGGCCATCCGGCTAGAGCAGGTAGCGATACGCCGGCGAATCCGGGTCGAGCTTCTCGATCTGCATCTCGGTGGCGCGCACCCGCTCCAGCAGCCCGTCCAGGTCGGCGGCCGAACCCAACTCGATACCGACCAGCGCCTCACCGGTCTCCCGGTTGTTGCGCTTGACGTATTCGAACAGTGTGACGTCGTCGTTGGGCCCAAGTACATCGTCGAGGAAACGGCGCAGCGCGCCCGGCTCCTGCGGGAAGTCGACCAGGAAATAGTGTTTGAGCCCCAGATGGACCAGCGAGCGCTCCAGAATCTCGCCGTACCGGGACACGTCGTTGTTACCGCCCGAGATCAGACACACCACCGTCGAATCGGGCTCGACGTCGGCTTCCAGGAGGCCGGTGACGGACAGTGCTCCCGCGGGCTCGGCGATGATTCCCTCGTTTTGGTACATGTCGAGCATCGCGGTGCACACCGCGCCCTCGTCGACGGTGGTGATCGACACCATGTCGCCCGCGGCGGCCAGCGCGGCGTACGTCAGCCGCCCGGCCCGGCTGACCGCGGCGCCGTCGACGAATTGGTCGACGGCATCCAGCGTGACCGGTCCACCGTTTGCCAGCGCCGCCATCATCGCCGCCGCACCCGCCGGTTCCACGCCGAGGACGGCCGTGTTGGTGGTCCGCTCGGCCAGATACGTGGTGATGCCGGCGATGCATCCGCCGCCGCCGACGGGAACCACCACCAGATCGGGCTCGACGTCGAGTTGGGCGAGAAATTCGACGGCGATGGTGCCCTGGCCGGCCATGGTGCGCGGGTCGTCGAACGGCGGGACCAGGGTGGCGCCGGTGCGGGCGACGTCGGCGAGCGCGGCCTCGGCGGCCAGATCGTAGGTCGATCCGCCCACGATCAAGTCGATGTAGTCGCCACCGTGGTAGCGGATGCGGTCACGCTTTTGCTTCGGCGTCTTGGCGGGCACGTAGACGCGGCCGCGAATGCCCAGCGTGCGGCATGCGTAGGCGAAGCCCTGCGCATGATTGCCGGCCGACGAGCACACCACGCCCGCGGCGATCTCGTCGCCGGACAGTTGCACGAGCAGGTTGTAGGCCCCGCGCAGCTTGTAGGAGCGCACGGTCTGCAGGTCTTCGCGTTTGAGGTAGACATTGGCGCCGGTGATCGCCGACAACCGGTCGGAGAGCTCCAGCGGGGTCGGGGTGACCACCCCGGCGATTCGCTGCGCCGCCGCGTCGATGTCGGCCGCGCACAGCGGCCCACTGCCCCGGGTGCTCGGGCTTTGACTCAGTTCGGCGGACACCGGTCAATGGTGCCACCAAACTGCGGATTCACTGCACAGGGGTCAACACGAACACCGGAATCTGGCGGTCGGTCTTCTGCTGATAGTCCGCATAGTCCGGCCAAGCCTCGACGGCGCGCTCCCACCAAACCGCCTTTTCGTCGCCGAAGACCTCGCGGGCGTCGTAGTCCTGGGTGACGCTGCCGTCCTGCAGCTCGACGCGAGGATTCTTGGCGATGTTGTAGTACCAGACCGGGTTCTTCGGCGCTCCGCCCAGCGATGCGACGACGGCGTATTCACCGTCGTGCTCGACACGCATCAGTGGCGTCTTGCGGAGTTTCCCGGTTTTGGCGCCGACCGTGGTCAGCAGAATGATCGGCTTGCCCTTCATGTCCGCGGCGTCGGTGCCGCCGGATTCGGCGTACTTATCTGCTTGTTCGCGGGACCAGTCCCACGGGCTGGGAGCGTATTCACCTTCGAGTGGCATACCTCACCCTAAACCTGGCGGCCGAGCTCACCGAGATCTCGAGGTGACCTTCCCGCGATCCGTGCCGTGTAGAGTCTGCGAGCGACGTCGACCATCTACCGTCAGACGCACGGCGCAGAGCCGTCAAGCAGGGGGTAAAGCAGATGCTCCAGCCGTCCAGCTGGCCGATGCGCGCCCCCGTGCGATCAGACCCACCGGGCGACCCGACTCGGGTCCGGTAAGCCTGGATGGCAATCGCCGAGGTACCCGAATACGCCCATCTCAGCGACGCGGACGTCGCCGCGCTCGCGGCCGAGCTCGACACAATCCGCTGCGACATCGAGACGTCGCGCGGCACCAGGGACCGCCGATACATCCGCCGCGCCATCGCCCTGCAACGAGGCCTCGAGGTGGCGGCCAGGCTGATCATCTTGGCGAGCAAAACCAAAGGCGGCTGGGCTGTCGGAACCGTTGCGCTGGCTGCGGCGAAATGCATCGAGAACATGGAGCTGGCCCACAACATCAGCCACGGTCAGTGGGACTGGATGAACGATCCGGAGATCCACTCCGCGACCTGGGAATGGGACATGGTCGGTCCCTCGTCGCACTGGATGTCCTCGCACAATCATCGGCACCACATGTTCACGAACGTCATCGGCGTGGATGATGATCTCGGCTTCGGAGTTTTGCGGGTTACCCCCGAACAGGAGTGGCGGCCGGGCAACTTGTTCCAACCGTTGCGCGCGGTCCTGCTGGCTGCCGCCTTCGAATGGGGTGTGGCCTTTCACGACCTGTACTCGATGCAGGAACGCGAAACCACACAAGCCGCAAAATCGGCCCACAAAAAGACAATGTTCCGCAAGATGATCCGCCAGTCCGTCAAGGATTACGTGATCTTCCCCGCCCTGGGCCGCCGGCGCTGGCGCCGCGCACTCGGAGCCACCGTGGTGGCCAACGGGCTGCGCAATGCCTGGGCCTACATCGTGATCGTCTGCGGCCACTTCGCCGACGGGGCGGAGAAGTTCACCGCGTCGGTCCTGGATGACGAGACGAAGCCGCAGTGGTATCTACGGCAGATGCTGGGCACCGCGAACTTCCGGGCCGGGCCGGTGCTGGCGTTCATGAGTGGAAACCTGTGCTACCAGATCGAGCATCACCTCTTCCCCGACCTGCCGAGTAATCGCCTGCCCGAGATCGCCGGCCGGGTGCAGGCGTTGTGCGACAAGTACGACTTGCCCTACACGACAGGTTCTTTCATCCGCCAGTACCTACTCACGGTGCGCACCATCTGCAAACTGGCTCTGCCGGTCGGGGTTCTTGCGGCCACCGCCGATGATGCCCCAGAGACGGCTTCGGAGAACAAGTTTCGGAATCGCGCCCGGCAATCGGACCTCGCGGTCGCGGGCGACGGTGTGCGGCACAGCGGGTTGGCGACGGCCGTCAGCGCCCATCGCACGCGCCGGAAGGCCAGCTGAGGTCACGCCGGTTGCGTCGCTGACGCGCCCTTCGGCTGATGGATCTCGGGACCCGGTTCGCTGTCGTACAACTCCTCGATCTCCGCGGCGTATTTGGCCATGATCGGCTTGCGCTTGAGTTTCATCGTCAGCGTGATCTCGTCGCCACCGGGCTCCCACAGGTTGGGCAGCACGCGAAACCGTTTGATCTGTTCGACCCGCGACAACTTCGAGTTGCCCTCAGCCACCCCCGCGGAGATCTGCGCGAGCACCTCGGGGTGGGCGGCCAACGCCTCCGGCGACGCGTCGGCCAGTCCGTGCCGTTCTGCGTACGGGCCCACCGAATCGGCGTCGAAGACCAGCAGCGCGGTGTTGAACGGGCGCCCGTCGCCGATCGCCACCATCGCGCCTACCATCGGGCAGGCCGCTTTGACGGTGTTCTCGATGTTGGCCGGCGACATGTTCTTGCCGGCCGCGTTGATGATCAATTCCTTCTTGCGGTCGATGATCCGCAGAAAGCCGTCGGCGTCTTCGTCCAAGATGTCGCCGGTGTGCAGCCAGCCGTCGGCGTCGATCGCCTCGGCGGTCTTGGCCGGCTCCTTGCGGTAGCCCTTCATCACCAGCGGGCCCCGCACCAGGTATTCGCCGTCGTCGGCGATCATGGATTCCAGGCCGGGCAGCAGCTTGCCGACGGTTCCCAGTCGCGCTTCGCGCGGATGGCTTACGCTGGCAACACAACTCAGCTCCGACATGCCCCAGACTTCGGCGATCGGGATGCCGATTGCGGCGAAGAAGGCCAGCGTCTCCCGCGGGATCGGCGCCGCGCCCGACACGGCCCACCTGAGCTGGTCGAGTCCGAGCCGTTCCCGGAGCTTGGACAGCACCAACTCGTCGGCCTGCGCCCATTCGGCGGCAACGTCGTCGGGCAGCGGTCGATCGGCCAGCATAGCCGCGGCGCGTTTCCCCGCGACCGACATTGCCCATTGCAGCGCCTGACGTTTCACGTCGTCTTGTTCGTGGGCGACCGCGAATTCGATTGCCGCTTTGAGCTTTTCCCACACCCGAGGCACAGCCGCCCAGACCGTCGGCCGCGCGTCGGGCAGGGCCGCCGCAATCTCGCGAACATCGGACACCACGGTGACCTGGGTGCCGTACAGCTGCTGGTTGTACAGCGCCATCATGCGGTCGGCGATGTGGGCCGACGGCAGATACGACGTGGTGCGGTCATCCGGGCGGACGTCGAGAACGGCGCCCAAGGCGGCGGCTTCGAACAGCAGATTGGTATGTGTCATCTCGACGCCTTTGGGATTTCCCGTCGTCCCAGAGGTGTAGATGAGGGTGATCACGTCGTCTGGTCGCACCGCGCGCCAGGTGGCGTCGAAATCGAAATCCTCGGCAGCGGCCGCGTACAGCTCATCGAGCGACATGGTGCCGTCCGGCGCACCGTCGATGCAGACGATGTGTTCGATAGGCGCACCGCTGGCCCGGATCCGGTCGACGTACTGCTCCTCGCAGATCACCACCTTGGTTCCGGCGTTGCCGAACACGTAGGTCAATTGCTCGGCGGGCAGCGTGTTGTACACCGAGAACGACGTGGCGCCGAGGTGCTGTGCGCCGACCTCCAACGGGTAGAACTCGATCCGGTTGGCCATCATCAGCGACACCGTGTCGCCGTGGCGAACCCCGATACCGGCCAGCCCGGCCGCGACACGTCGTACTCCCGCGGCGAATTCCCGCCAGGTCATCGTCTGGGTGTCGCCCGGCGTGCGAAGCGCGACGGCATCCGGTTTCACGGCCGCGGACCGCTGAAATGCCTCGCACATGGTGGTCGGCATGCTCATCTTCGAATCGCTCACGCTCACCGAGGCTAGTCCTGCGCTACGTTGCCGGTATGGGAAACGCGATCAGCCGGTTGACGCCCGTCGAGCTGACCGCGTTCGTCACCCAATACGCCCGCGCACTCGACAGCCGTTGGCCCACGCCGATACTCGGCGACACGCTGGCCGACGACATCGTCTCCAAGATCGCCTACGACTTCGACGCCATGGGTGTGCCGTCGAGCGCGGTTCGCCAGACCGCGCTGCGAGCCAAGATGCTCGACGACCGGGTACGCCGTTTCGTCGCCGAGCATCCCGACGCTGTCGTGGTCGACCTGGGTGCGGGACTGGGAACGGCGATGATGCGGGTCGCGCCGCCGCCAACGGTGGACTGGTACAGCGTCGATCTGCCGAATGTCATTGCGCTCCGAGACGAACTGGTGCCTGAGGGTGAGCAAGCCCACTCGGTGGCAGCATCGCTGACCGACGACAGTTGGACCGATCAGATCCCGTCGGACCGGCCCACCGTGCTGATCGCCGACGGCCTGCTGGCGTTCTTGCCCGAGTCGGTGGTCGTCACGCTGTTCCGCCGTATTCCGGAGTACTTCAGCTCCGGTGAGATTGCGATGAACGACTACGGTCGGGTCGGCCGGCTCAACATCGCCGCGATGAAGATCGTCTTCAGTGCCGTCGGAACGCAGTGGGCATACCGCGGTTTCTCCGACCCGCACGTCCCGGAGAGCTGGAGCCCGCGTCTGCGGCTGGTCGAGGAGACCAGCCTGTCGCACGCCCCGGAGATCGACCTGTATCCCGTGGCGGCCCGCGTATCGACCCGGTTGATGGGCATGACCAAATCCGGTGCCCGCACGGCGCGGATCCTGCGGTACCGCTTCTGAGAAGCCGAGCTAGCCGCCCAGACAGCCGGGGCCGAGCAGCGCCTTCAGGTCGCCCATCAGTGCCGGGGACGGCGTCACCCGCAGCGACGCGTCAAGCTCGAGGGTGGTGGTCCGCTCCCCGCTGATCAGCCGCAGGTGAACCTGCGACGTGCCGGGGTGACGCGCCAGCACCTGCTTGAGAGCGCTGACCTTGTCGATCGTGCATTGCCGGGTCGGCAGGCTCACCGCCAGCGGCCGGTTCAGTTGCGCGTTGGAGAAGTCGGGCACCACAAGGTCGTTGGCGATCAAAGCGATCCGGTCGTCGCGGATCGCCACCTTGGCCGTGACCAGTACCACCGCGTCGTCGACGATCTCGCCACCGACAGCGGAATAGGTGTGCGGGAAGAACATCACTTCGATACCGCCGGTGAGGTCTTCCAATTGCGCCGACGCCCAAGGCATTCCGTTTTTGTTGACCCGCCGGTTGACCGACGCCAGGATGCCGCCCACCTTGACCATGGTCTCGTTGGCGACATCGCCGTCGAGGATCGCGGGTATGGCGGTGTCGACCTGGCTGGTCAGCAGGTGCGCGATCCCGTTGAGCGGATGACCGGACACATACAAGCCCAGCATCTCGCGCTCCAACGCGAGTTTGTGCTTGTCGTCCCACTCGTCGTCGGGAACCCGGATGGTGAACACCGAGTCGGCACCGACTCCCCCGTCGTTCGGGTCACCACCGAAGAGGTCGAACTGACCCATCGCCTCGGCCTTCTTGGTGCCCAGCACCGACTCGACGGCGTCGGTGTGCACCAGGAACAGACCCTTGCGAGGATGCTTGAGCGAGTCGAAAGCTCCTGCCTTGATCAGCGATTCAGTGACTTTCTTGTTGCACGCCGCGATGTCGACCTTGTTGAGGTAATCGGAGAAATCGGTGAACTTGCCTTTCGCCGTGCGGGTGTTGATCAGCGAGGCAACAACATTCGAGCCGACATTGCGCACCGCGCCCAGGCCGTAGCGGATGTCGGCGCCGACCGAGGCGAAGTTCAGCCCCGACTCGTTGACGTCCGGCGGCAGCACCGTGATCCCGAGCTTGCGGCAGTCGGCCAGGTAGACCGCGGCCTTGTCCTTGTCGTCACCGACCGAGGTGAGCAGCCCGGCCATGTATTCGGCCGGGTAGTTGGCCTTGAGGTAGGCCGTCCAATACGAGACCAACCCGTAGCCGGCCGCATGCGATTTGTTGAACGCGTAGTCGGCGAACGGAAGGATGGTGTCCCACAGCGCTTTGATGGCTTTGGCCGAGAATCCGTTGGCCTGCATGCCTTCTGAGAAGCCCTCGAACTCCTTCTCGAGCACCTCACGCTTCTTCTTGCCCATCGCCTTGCGCAAGATATCGGCTCGGGCCAGCGAGTAGCCGGCCACCTTCTGCGCGATACGCATGATCTGCTCCTGATACACGATCAGGCCGTAGGTCTCGGCGAGGATCTCGCGCAGGGGCTCCTCGAGTTCGGGGTGGATCGGTTTGATCGCCTGCCGGTTGTTCTTGCGGTCAGCGTAGTCGTTGTGCGCGTTCATGCCCATCGGGCCGGGCCGGTACAGCGCGAGGACGGCGACGATGTCTTCGAATCCGGTCGGCTGCATGCGTCGCAGCAGGTCGCGCATCGGCCCGCCGTCCAGCTGGAAAACTCCCAAAGTCTCGCCACGGCCTAGCAATTCGAACGTGGCGGGATCGTCGAGTGCGAGCGACTCCAGGTCGAGGTCGATCCCCCGGTTGGCCTTGATGTTGCCGATCGCGTCGCCGATGATCGTCAGGTTGCGCAGGCCGAGGAAGTCCATCTTCAGCAGCCCGATCGACTCACACGACGGGTAGTCCCAGCCGGTGATGATCGCGCCGTCCTGCGGGCGCTTCCACAGCGGGATCACCTCGGTCAGCGGCTCGCTGCTCATGATCACCGCGCAGGCGTGCACTCCGGCGTTGCGGATCAGACCTTCCAGGCCGCGGGCGGTCTGGTAGATGGTCCGCACATCGGGGTCGGTGTCGATCAGGCTGCGGACCTCGGCGGCTTCCTTGAAGCGCTCGTGGTTGGGATCGGTGATACCCGACAGCGGAATGTCTTTGGCCATGATCGGCGGCGGCAATGCCTTGGTGATGCGGTCGGCGATCGCGAAGCCGGGCTGCCCGTAGTGGATACGGGCAGAATCCTTCAGCGCCGCTTTGGTTTTGATGGTGCCGAAGGTGATGACCTGGGCGACGCGGTCGTGTCCCCATTTGTCGGCGGCGTAGCGCACCATCTCGCCGCGCCGGCGGTCGTCGAAGTCGATATCGATATCGGGCATCGACGCGCGCTCGGGGTTGAGGAACCGCTCGAACAGCAACCCGTGTTGGATCGGATCGATGTCGGTGATGCCCAGCGCGTAGGCCACCAGCGAGCCGGCGGCCGAGCCGCGGCCCGGGCCGACCCGGATGTCGACCGAGCGCGCGTAGTTGATCAGGTCCGCGACGATCAGAAAGTACGACGGAAAACCCTTGTCGCAGATGACTTCGATCTCGTAGGCGGCCCGCTGTGCGTAGCCGTCAGGCTGCGCGTCACCGAACCGGCGTCGCAGGCCCGCGTCGACTTCGTGGCGCAGCCAGGACGACGGGTCGTGTCCGTCGGGCACCGGGAAGACCGGCATCCGGTCGCACGGTGCCCACACGTCGGCGTACGAGGTGACCCGCTCGGCGATCAGCAGGGTGGAGTCGCAGGCGCCCGGGACGTCACCGTCCCAGATCGCCCGCATCTCGGCGGCCGACTTGAGGAAATAGCCGTCGCCGTCGAACTTGAACCGGTTGGGGTCCGAGAGAGTCTTGCCGGTCTGCACGCACAACAGCGCCTCGTGGTTGTGCGCGGCATCGCGGGTGACGTAGTGGCAGTCGTTGGTGGCCAGCGGCGGAATGTTCAGTGTGCGACCGATTTCCAGCAGGCCGTCGCGCACCCGGCGCTCGATGGACAGCCCGTGGTCCATCAACTCCAGGAAGAAATTCTCGGGCCCGAAGATCTCCCGCCACTTGGCGGCGGCTTCCAGGGCCTCACGGTGATGTCCGAGCCGCAGCCGGGTCTGCACCTCCCCGGACGGGCAGCCGGTGGTGGCGATGATGCCGGCGGCGTGCTCGGCGATCAGCTCCGCGTCCATCCGCGGCCACTTGCCCAGCTGGCCTTCGAAGGACGCCAGCGACGACAGTTTGAACAGGTTGCGCAACCCGGTGGCGTTCTCGGCGACCATCGTCATGTGCGTGTAGGAGCCGCTGCCGGACACGTCGTCGCTCTTCTGCCCCGGGTCACCCCACAGAACGCGGCGGGTCTCGAAGCGTGAACCGGGCGCGATGTACGCCTCGATACCGATGATCGGCTTGATCCCCGCCGCGGTGGCCCCGTTGTAGAACTCGCTGGCCCCGAACATGTTGCCGTGGTCGGTCATCCCGATCGCGGGCATCTCCAGCCGCTGTGCTTCGGCGAGCATTGGGGCGACCTTCGCCGCACCGTCCAACATCGAGTATTCGGTGTGGTTGTGCAGGTGCACGAAGGACTGACTCATAGGGACGCCAGTCTATGGCTGCACACCGACGTGTTCCCGGCGTGTCGCGGAGTGTGTCTCGGACTCGGGCACCGGAATCGGCTCCGGGCGCTGCGGCGGCGGGGGCGGCAGCGGTCGCGACGGCCACCAGTTGGCCTTCCCGCACAGCACGGCGATCGCCGGCACGGTGATGGTCCGCACCAAGAAGGTGTCCAACAGCAGCCCGACCCCGATGATGAAGCCCGCTTGCACCAGGGTGCTGATGCTGGCCAGCAGCATGCCGAACATCGAGGCGGCGAAGATGACGCCCGCCGCGGTGATCACGCCGCCGGTCGACCGCACCGTGCGGATCACGCCCGAACGTATGCCGTGCGGAGACTCTTCTCGAAGCCTGGAAATGAGCAACAGGTTGTAATCGGCGCCCATGGCGACCAAGACGATGAACGTCAGACCTGGGATGCTCCAGGTCAACTCCTCGTGCAGCAGGAACTGGAAGACGACGACGCCGATGCCGAACGCCGATAGGTACGAGATCACCACGGACGCAATGAGATACAGCGGCGCGACGATGGCCCGCAGGATCATGACCAGAATGACGAACACGATCAGAATCGTCATCACGACGATGAGGCTGATGTCCTCGAAGTAGTACGCGCGGGTGTCCCGGAGCATCGCGGTGATACCGGATACCGAGATCGACGCCCCCGTCAATGCGGGCTCCGGGTGAGTCCCGCGCGCGGTGTCGGTGATCTGACGAATCTGATCCATCGCGCCGGTGCCGAAGGGGTAGAGATTGGTCTGCACCAGGTATCTCGCGGTGTGTCCGTCGGGCGAGATGAACGACGTCAACGCGCTCGTCAATCCCCCGCCGGTGTGCGCGGTTTGCTTCATCAAATCCTTGACCTGGTCGATCATCTGTTTGATCGCGTCGGCGTAGTTATGCGGGTCGGGCGGCGGGGGCGTAGGGCGTTCGTTCTCGTGGGCGCCGTCGTTGCCCAGCGTGCGAAGGTCGGTGATGACGTTGTCGAGAATCTGGCGCACATTGCGCGCCGCCGACTCGATGTTGTCGGCGTCGGGCAGCGACTCCAGCTGCCCGGCGAAATCGGAAAGCTTCTTCAAAGCTCCGCCGTCACGGTCGGTGACGGCGACGACGTCCAGCACCGTCACCGGTGCGCCGTTGACCGTGTTGGCGATTTCCGCGATGTCCACCGACATGGCGAAGCCGATGCCACGCACCGTGTTGACGAAATTGGTGGTGTCATCACCGACGTCGACCTGCGCCATGCCCGGGATGGCGGGCAGGCCGAGGTCGGCGGCAGCGTTGCCCGTCGCGCCGACCGAGTAAAGCAGGTTCGTGACGTTGGGGAAGGACCCGGCACCGTCGTCGTTCGATTTGTCCTTTTTTCCTCCGTCAAGTGCCGAATCGGTCCACGAGTCATTCACTTCGCTGTCGGACTTGTCAGACGATTTCGGTTTGGGTACCGGGGCGCCGTGAATGGCTGCGACAGCGGGCATCTGGCGAACTCGCTGTTCCAGCTGATTCAGCGCAGACAGATTCGCCGGCTTGCGCAAGTCTTGTTCCGACTGGACGACGAGATATTCGGGAATCGTTGCGTTCAAAGGGAAATGGCGACCCAGCGTGCGATAGCCGACCGCGCTCTCCACCGATTGCGGCAGCGTCTTGCTGTCGTCGTAATTGAAGTGGGCAAGGAACGCGCAGCCGGCCAGAATGGCCAGCACGACGAGGCTGCCGACCAGATGACTTATGGGCCGGCGCACGATGTGTATTCCCAGTCGCCGCCAGAAACGGGTGGCCACGTCGCGACGTGGCTTGATCCAATTACGCCTTCCGACCAGCACCATCAGCGCCGGAAGGAACGTCACCGCGGCCAGAAACGCCAGTGCAATGGAAATCGCCAGACACGGACCGACATTCCGGAACGAGCCCAAGTGGGTGAAGACCATGCCCATGAAGGTGATCGACACCGTGGCCGCCGACCCGGCGATCACTTTGCCGATGGAGGTCAACGCTCGGACGACGGCCTGGTCAGAAGGCATGCCCTGCCGCAACGAGTCGTGGTAGCGGCTGATCAGGAACACGGCGTAGTCGACTCCGGCGCCCGCCATCATCGTCGTCATCAACGTGATCGTCTGGCTGGAAACGCCCAAGCCCAGTTCGGCGACGCCCGCCACCACCGACTGCGCTACCCCGACCGAGACACCGATCGTGACCAGCGGCAACATCATCGTGACCAGGTTTCGATAGATGACGAACAAGATGATCAGGACCATCAGCACGACGGCGCCCTCGATCGCGTGCATGTCCTTGATACCGATGAACATCATGTCGTCGCCGGTGGCCGCGGGACCGGTCAGGTGCGCCGTCAGCGTGCTCCCGGCGACGGATTTCTTGACGATGTCGGCGACCCGACCGTATGCCGCATGCAGTTCGGGCGTGCCCACCCAACCGGAGAGCACCATGGGCAGATACCAGGCTTTGTGATCCTTGCTGGTCATCGCGTCGCGTAGGGCCGGCGTCGCGACGAAGTCCTGCAGCATCACGATGTCGCGGGTGTCGGGACGCAGGTTGTCCGCCAAGGTGCGGTATGTGCTCAGGTCGGACGGGTCGAGTCCGTTTTCGTCGGTCAGGACCACCAGCAAGACGTTTTCGTTCTCGGAGCCGGACTGGTGAAACGCCTCGGAGATCTGCCGCGTCGTCTGCAGCACCGGGGCTTCGGGCGGCAGGATGGCCACCGGCCGCCGCTCGGCCATCTCGGTCAGCGAGGGAAAGATCATCGACAACACGACGGCGAGCGCAATCCAAGCCCCGATGACCGCCCACGGCCACCGCACGACCACCACACCGATCCAGCCGAAGACGCCCCGGGAACCGGTCGCAGTGGCTTCTTCAGCCCCCCGCAACATCCGGCCAGGCTACCGGGAACATGCCTGCTCCGTGGAATGTTGACGGCGGCGAGCCGCTAGCCATACAGCTCGACGAACTTCTTCAGCGACTTCTCGGCGTCGCCTTTGACCGCACGAGCCGCCGCCGCGCCCACCGGACCGAACAGCGCTCGTCCGCCCAGCTCAAGGCGCAGGCCGAGGTTTGACCCCCGCTTGGTGGGCGACACGGTGAGCGTCACCGTGTATTTCGCGCCACCCTTGCCGGATCCCGACAGCGCGACCCGCTGCGGCGGCTGCCAGGTGGTCACCGTCCACGTCACCCGATTGCGAAACCCCTTGGCCCGCGCGACGCCCACGACCTCGATGCCTTCGCTCAGCTCGTCGGGAAGCTCGCTGCGCCATCCCTCGTGCATCGACAGCCAGTCGCCGAGTTCGGACAGATCGGACACGCGATCCCACATGTCCTGCGGGCTCATCGGCACGTCGGCTTTGACGTCCACGGCTGCCATCAGTGGCTCGGGCCGCCGCGGAGCCTGTTACCCAGACGCAGGCCGGGCAGCAGCAGGGTGCGCGGCATGTATCGGCCGCCGATGCTGACGGCCTTGGGCACGATCCCGGGTACCACGCTGCGCTTCCCGTCGACCATTCCGGCGATGGCGGCCTCGGCGACATCGTGCGGCGACACCTGCGCGATGGGGATGCTGAATCGCTCGGCGTTGGCGATCTCACCCCACTCGGTGGGCACCGGGCCCGGGCACAGCACGGTGACCGACACACCGGTGCCGCTCAGTTCCTCGTGCACAGCCTCGGAGAACGTCTGCACGAAGGCCTTGGTGGCCGAATAGACCGCCATGTACGGCATCGGCTGGAAACCCGCGATCGATGCGATGTTGAGCACCGCGCCGGCGCCCCGTTCGACCATTCCGGGCAACGCGGCATGCGTCAGTTCCATCAGCGTCAGCGAGTTGAGGACGACCTCCTCGGACTCCCGCTCGATCGGCAGTTCCTGGAAGATGCCGCTGGTGCCGAAGCCGGCGCTGTTGCACAGACCGGCGACCGGTTCGGTGCGCAGCCGGTGCGCCAACTTTTCGCGTGCCGCGGAGTCCGACAGGTCGAGCGGCTGCACGTCGACGCCGACCGAGTACTGCCCACGCAGTTCGTCGGCAAGCTCGTCCATGCGTTCTTTGCGGCGTGCGACGAGCACCAGCGGGTAGCCGCGCCGGGCCAGGCCGCGGGCCAGTTCGGTGCCGATGCCGGAGGAGGCGCCGGTGATGACGACGGCTGCCTGGTTGTTCGGTTTCGGAAGACTCATGATCGCCTCACCAGTGGATCCCGCGGGTGGCCCGCACGAACGTCTCGCTTCGGTTGTCGAAATTCGTTGCGCCGCTGTCGGATTCGTCTCCCTTGGCGGCCGACGAGTCGTCGAACATGCTGAAGGCCCGGTTGCGCACGCGGTCCATGACTGCGGGGTTGACGGCATCGGCCAGGGCCGCGAACTGTCCGAAGGGCGAACTGGCCCGTCGCGGCCGCTGCACGATCGCGTCGGTGATCACGCCGGCTGCCTGGTCCGGTGTGAGCGCCGGGAACTTGTCATACATCTTGGTGGGGCTGATCATCGGGGTCCGGACCAGCGCCATGTGCACGGTGGTGAATTTGACGTCGTCGTCGACGACCTCGGCCTGCAGTGCGTCGCAGAGGCTGTCCAATGCGGCCTTGCTGGCGATGTAGGCGCCGAAACGTGGCGCCCGGGTCTGCACACCGACCGAGGACACGTTGATGATCTGCCCGAATCCTCGTTCCCGCATGCCCGGAATGAATTTGAGTATCAGCTGCACGGCGCCCAGATAGTTCAGCTGCATGGTCCGCTGGTAGTCGTGGATGCGGTCGTAGGACAGCGCGAGCGAACGTCGAATCGACCGCCCGGCATTGTTGATCAGCACGTCGACGCCACCGAGGTCTGCCAGCACCTTGTCGGCCATCGCCGCGATGGCGTCCATGTCGGACAGATCGCAGGGGTAGACGTGCGCGATGCCGCCGTCGCTGCGGATGTCGTCGGCCACCTTGTCCAGGTTCTCCTGCGTCCGCGCGACCAGGACCACCTCGCCGCCGGCCGCCGCAATCTTCTTCGCCGCCGCTTCACCGATGCCCGACGATCCGCCGGTGATCAAGGTGATGGTGTCGTCGACGGACTCGCGCAGGGTGCGGCCCTGCACGGCGTCGAGCAGGTTGCGCAGGTAGAACGGTCGATAGCGACCGGCCGAGTTCGGGGTGTTGACGAGGTTGGACACGGCGGCGAACGGCTTCTCGACGAGGCCGGTCAGATCCCCCAGATTCATGGCTTCGCTCCCGTTGGTGATTGCCTTGGATTCCTCCCGAGTCTGCTACACCACCACCCGGTGCAGGTGATTCTGTCGCAATCCGGTTGTTACGCCAGGTAATCGCCCGGTGACGGCCTTCTAACTACCGGGCAACCGGCAGGTGGTGCGCTGTACGCATGGGAATACTCGCCCGTTTTCGCAAGCCCGGCACCGCCACGCTGTACGACACGATCGGCGGTCGCGACGCCCTCGAGGTTGTCGTCGAGGACTTCTACTGCCGGGTGCTCGACGATGATCTGCTGGCCGGCTTCTACGCCGGCGCCGACATGAAGCGGGTGAAAGCCAAGCAGGTCGAGTTTCTCAGCTCCCTTCTCGGCGGCTCGGTGAGCTACAGCGGGCTGTCGATGCGGCAGGCCCATGAAGGCCGCGGGATCACCATGCATCACTTCGCGATGGTCGCCGCGCACCTGGCCGACTCGCTGTGTGCGGCCGGGCTGCACCCGGACACGATCACCGAGATACTTCGCGCCGTCGCGCCGCTGGCCGGTGACATCGCATCGGACGACATCAAGGCGGTCGTCTGACCCAATAACTTCGCCGAGCGTGTGTCGGCTGCGAATTAGCGGCCTGGGTTCTCGCGTCGACCACGCTCGGCGAACCCCACAGCGGAACCGGGGATCTGCGCAATTGCCACCCGCGGCCTAAATTGGAAGCCACAGGTTCGATGGCTTCAGCAGAACGGACACCCGGCAATGGTTTCCGGAATCATTCGTCACCTCCCCGCCGCGGTGGCCGCCGTCGCACTCAGCGTCGGATCAGCGCTGACCGGCGTCACCGCGACCGCGGACCCAAGCCAGGACCAGAGATTCTTCGACCTGCTCGGCCAGAAGGACATACCCCCGGTCGACAACGAGAACAGCCTCGTCACATCGGCCAAGAAGGCATGCTCGAAACTCGATGACGGCATGCCGGTCGGCGATCTTGTCGAGTTGATCAGGAACAACGGCTTCAACGAGAACCCACTCACCCGCCTGCAACCGCAAGACCGGATCACCCGGACCATCGACCTGTTCATCAACGCGTCGGTGGAGGCCTACTGCCCGTACGACAAAGGCAAGATCGCGGGCATCGCGGCGTACCGTGCCGGCGAACCGCCGGTGACGTCCCGGCGCATCGTGCTGACTTCGCTCGTCGGTCCCCTTCCGGCTGGAGACATCGCTCCGACCAAGCCGGTCCCGATTCCCGCGCAACCACCACCGCCGGTGCCGCAGGAGATCCAGCCGGCGCCCCAACAACCCCCGCCGCCACCGCGGCACGCGCCGCCGGTGCCGCAAAAGGCACCGCCGCCACCTGAGGAGCCACCGCCGCCGGCCGAGGCGCCGCAAGAACCCCCGCCAGAGGCCGCACCTCCCGCGCCGGCCGCGCCCGGAGGTGGGGCAGGCGGCGGAAACGCACCCGCACCCGCTGCGCCCGGCGGCGGGGCAGGCGGCGGGGCAGGCGGCGGAAACGCCCCGGCCAGCCCGACGCCGGATCAGCCCTCGCCCCCAGGACATATCCGGCTCGCACCCTGATACCAATGTCCTCATGACCCGGGCATTCGACGATCTGGTTTCCGAAGCCTCTGCTGTGCCGATCGACGGCTGGGACTTCTCCTGGCTCGACGGCCGGGCCAGCGAGGAACGCCCGTCCTGGGGCTACCAGCGGCAGATGAGCGCACGGTTGGCGACGGCGTCGGCGGCGCTGGACCTCGACACCGGCGGCGGCGAGGTGCTGGCCGGTGCGCGGATCTTCCCGCCGACGATGGTCGCGCTGGAAACCTGGCCGCCGAATGCGGCGTTGGCCACCAAGCTGCTGCACCCGCGCGGCGTCGTGGTGGTGGCGGCTCGTGACGAACCACGGCTGCCGTTCGCCGACGAGGCGTTCGACCTGGTGACCAGTCGGCATCCAATCACCGTGCGGTGGAACGAGATTGCCCGGGTGCTGCGGCCTGGCGGCAGCTATTTCGCGCAGCAGATCGGGCCGGCGACGATGGCCGAGCTGGTCGAATACTTCATCGGACCGCAGCCGCAGAAATGGGCCGAGCTGCATCCGGATGCTCAGCGCGCGGGAGCCCAGGCGGCCGGCCTGCAGGTCGTTGACATGCGCCTGGAGCGGCAGCGGGCAGAGTTCTTCGACGTCGGTGCGGTGATCTACTTCCTGCGCAAGGTGGTCTGGACGGTGCCGGACTTCAGCGTCGACCGTTACCGCGAGCCGCTTCGCCGACTACACGAGCGCATCGAATCCGACGGTCCCTTCGTCGCGCACGCGACCCGCTTGCTGGTCGAAGCCCGCAAGCCGTAGCCGGTGATGCGCAGGAATGCGACGATCTGCGTATGAGCATGGCGGGCATGGGCCTGATGGGTGTGGTCGCGGGTGCGTCGACCGCGGGCATCTTGGGAGTGGTGAGGTTGGTGGGCGACACCTGGTTGCCGCGGCTGGCGGCAAGCTCCGAGCAGAAGCACCAGATGATCTCCCAACTGCACTCGCAGCGACACGATTCGGTACAACGCTGGCGAGCGGGTCTGGCCAACGCCCGCGATAGCTATCGCCGATGGGCCGACGGTCCCCGCGACGCCGATGCGCCCAATGTCGTCGGCGACGAATGGTTCGAGGGTCTGCGGCCGCACTTGCCCGCCGCCGGAGCGGCCGCCGAATTCCGCACGGCGCATGAAGTCCATTGCGACAACGCGACGGTGGCGATGCTGTCCCTGGAGATCGGTCGTATCGAGCGCGAATGGGTCGACGAGGCCAAGAGCTTTCCGCGCCGGGTTCGCAGCTGAGCTCAGCCTTCGGCCCGCAGCACGTCGAGTGCGTGCTGCAGATCCTGCGGGTAGGGGCTGACGATCTCCATCTGCCGCCCGTCGCCGGGGTGGGTGAAGGACAGCGAGCGGGCATGCAGCCATTGGCGTTCCAGCCCAAGCTTTTTCGCGAGCTTGGGATTGGCGCCATAGGTGAGGTCGCCGCAGCACGGATGATGCAGGGCGGCAAAGTGTACCCGAATCTGGTGGGTGCGTCCGGTTTCCAGATGTACGTCGAGCAGGCTGGCGGCGACGAATGCCTCGATCGTGTCGTAGTGGGTGCGGCTGTGCCGGCCGTCGGAGGTGACGGCGAACTTCCAGTCGTGGCCCCGGTGGCGGCCGATCGGGGCGTCGATGGTGCCGCTGGAGGGGTCCGGATGTCCTTGCACCAGAGCGTGATAACGCTTGTCGACCGTCCGTTGCTTGAAGGCTCGCTTGAGCAGGGTGTAGGCGCGTTCGGAGATCGCGACCACCATCACCCCGGACGTGCCCACATCCAGGCGGTGGACGATCCCCTGCCGCTCGTGCACCCCGGACGTGGTGATCCGGTAGCCCGCGGCGGCCAGCCCGCCGAGCACCGTCGGCCCGGTCCAGCCCACCGACGCGTGCGCCGCGACCCCGGCCGGCTTGTCGACCGCGACGATGTCGTCGTCGGAGTACAGAATCGTCATGCCCTCGATGTCGACGGGCGTGTTTTCCACCGGTGCCGGCGGCTCGGGCAACCTCACCTGCAGCCAGGCCCCCGGGGTCAGTCGATCGGACTTGCCGGCTTGCACTCCGTCCAGTTCGACCCCGCCGTCCTCGGCCAGCGCCGCGGCGGCCGTGCGGGACAGCCCCAGCAGCCGCGCCAAGCCGGCGTCGACCCGCATTCCGGCGAGGCCCTCCGGCACCGGCATCGAGCGATCGGTCACAGGCTTCGGTCGGCCGTGTCGCCGTCTGAGGCGTCGGCGGCGTCGGTCGCTTCGCCGGCGCTCCACCGGCGCCGCTCCTCCGCTTCGTCATCGGCGGCATCGCTTCGCTCGGCGTCGTCGCCGGACCCATCGTCGCCAGGGCGGCGCCGGCCGACGGTGTCGAAGTCGTAGCCGAGCGCTGAGAGCGTGACCAGCAGGATCGCTCCGCCAACCACCGACGGGTCGGCGACGTTGAACACCGGCCACCATCCGATCGACAAGAAGTCCACGACGTGTCCGCGCAGTGGGCCGGGCGAGCGGAAGAACCGGTCGACCAGGTTTCCCATCGCGCCGCCGAGGATCATGCCGAGGCCGACGGCCCACCACGGCGAGACCAGCCGCCGTCCCATCCAGAAAATCCCGACGACGACCGCGCTGGCGATCACCGTCAGCATCCAGGTGTAGCCGGTCGCCATCGAGAACGCGGCCCCGGAGTTGCGGACCAGCGTCCACGTGATGGTGTCACCGATGATCGGCACCGGCTGCCCCGGCGTCAGCAGCCTGACCGCGAGCACCTTGGTGACGATGTCCAGCGCCAGCACCACCGCGGCCACGGACAGCAACAGCGGCTGCCGCCGCCTCGGCGCAGGAGCCTGCGCGTCCTCGGCCGTATCGGCCTCGGTCACCGGCTCGGCCGGTCCCGTGGGTTGGTCCGTCACCCGTCCATCATCCACTAGAGGTGCAGCAAGCAGCGGCAGCGCCCGCCGATGCGCGATGATTTCCCTCATGAGCCGCGTCACCGTCATCGCCACTGGCGGGACGATCGCAAGCAGCGCACAAGCCGACGGGGTGGCGCGACCGACCCGAGGTGGCGCCCAGTTGGCTGCGGGTCTGGACGTCGACGTCGTCGATGTGATGGCCAAGGACAGCTCGGAGTTGACGCCGGCGGACTGGGATGTGATCGGCACCGCGGCCCGCGCCGCCGCCGACGGTGGCGCGCAAGGTGTGGTCGTGCTGCACGGCACCGACACCCTCGAGGAGACCGCGCTGTGGCTGGACCTCACCTATGCCGGTGATATTCCCCTGGTCATGACCGGCGCGATGCGCAGCGCCGACGACCCCGACGCCGACGGCCCGGCGAATCTGCGCGACGCGGTGACGGTGGCGTCGGACCCCGCCGCCCGTAACCTCGGCGTGTTGGTGTCGTTCGCGGGCCGGATCCTGCAGCCGTGGGGGCTGCACAAGGTGGCGACCGGCCACGCTTTCGAGAGTCGACTGCTGGGCAGCGTGGACACCGCGGTGACGTTCGCGCAGGACAAGGCCCGGCCCTATCTGGGCGAGCTGTCGGCGGCCGGGGCCCCACGGGTGGACATCGTCGCGGCATACCCGGGCGGCGACGCGGTCGCCATGGACGCATGCGTGGCCGCGGGCGCCCACGGCATCGTGTTGGCAGCGCTGGGCTCGGGAAATGCCGGCGCCGCGATGATCGACGGCGTGCGGCGGCACTGTCGGGCAGGTGTCGACGTGGCGGTGTCGACCCGCGTCGTGGGTGGCCGGGTCAGCCCCGGATACGGCCCGGGCCGCGACCTGGTCGACGCGGGCGCGGTAATGGTGTCCGGGCTGCCGCCCAGTCAGGCCAGGGTGCTGCTGATGGCGGCGCAGGCCGCGGGCCTACCGCTGCGCGACGTCGTCGCCCGCCTGTTCTGAGGTCGTCTCGGCGATGCCGGCGACGTACTCGGGCCAGTCGAGGCTGTCGACCGGGTTGGCTCTGGTGATGTCGTCGGTGCCGGACGGAAACGTCCGCGCCGGGCCGGGGCCCGACCCCCGGGTTTCGAACCGAACGGTGAGCACGCCGTGCCCGGCGCCCTGCACCCAGCCGTGCCCGAGATCGCGGTGAATGACGTCGTCGCCAACTCGCCAGTCCTCCGCGTCCAGCGCCCGCGGCACCGCGGCGTCCGGGCCCGGGTGCGCCGTGTCCGTGCCCAGATCCGCATCCGACATCGCCAGCTCCAGGTCGGGGAACAGCGATTCCTGACGCACGCCGCTCAGGCCCGAAAAGCCAACGCCGAGAAGACGAATCGGTCCGATCTGATGCGGGTCGAGCAGCAGCCGGCGGGCCAGCGCCGCCAGCGCGGCAGCGTCGGTGGTCGCATAGGGCAACGTCGCCGAGCGGGTGAGCGTGCTCATGTCCGACTTCTTCAGCTTGACCGTGACGGTCCGGGCGCCGCGGCCGTCGCGGCACAACCGCTGATGAGCATGCTCGGCGATCGGCGCGATCGCCTCGCGGAGCTCCTCGAGCGTGGTCAGGTCGGCGGCGAAGGTGGACTCGGCGCTGATCTGCTTGGCCTCCGCGCGTTCGGCCACCGGGCGGTCATCGATCCCGCGGGCCAACCGGTGCAGAGCCGGCCCGATGGTGGCGCCCAGGATGTTGGCCACTTCGGCTTCGCTCAGCGCGGCCAGCTGCCCGATCGTGTCGATGCCCAGCCGGTGCAGCTTCTCCTCGGCGACCGGCCCGATTCCCCACAGCTTGCGCACCGCGAGCCCGTCGAGCAGCCGCTTCTCGTCGTCACGCCGAATCACCTGAATGCCATCGGGTTTGGCCAAGCCGGAACCGATCTTCGCGATCTGCTTGCCGGAACCGGCGCCGACCGACGCGACCAGGCCGGTCTCGTCGAGCACCCGCCGGCGCAGCTCGGCGCAGAACTGCTCGACGTCGGTTGCCGACGCACCAACCAGTTCCGGTGGCTCGCCGAATGCTTCGTCGAACGACAGCTGTTCGACGACGGGAACCATGGCCCGCACGGTGTCGAACACGCGGCGGCTGGCGACCCCGTAGACCACGCCGCGCGGCGGCAAGACCACCGCTGTCACCCCGATCAACCGGCGGGCCTGGTGCATCGGCATGGCTGACCGCGCGCCGAACACCCGTGACTCATAGCTCGCGCCGGCAACGACGCCGCGCCCGCCCAGCCCACCGACCAGCACCGGGCGTCCACGCAATGTGGGCCGGGTGAGCTGCTCGACCGACGCGAAGAACGCGTCCATGTCGAGGTGCAGCACCCAACGCGAATCCACCACACGATGCTATTGCGCTAACGTCTGCAGGCCATGGCGATGAGGACTCCGGCGTCGCCGGAGCATCAGGGTCGACGCGCACAGCAATGGTGGGCGCGGGTGCGCGACGAATGGCGTGCGCGGCTCGAACCGGGTGAGCAGGCCACCGTGCTGGCCTGGGCGGCGTTCACCGTCACATTCGCCGGTCTACGCGCGCTCACGCACTGGATTCGAGCCGGGCACGGACCGTCGGGCGGCGGTATGAGTGTGGGCGGCAGGCACTTTCATCATTACAACCTGGGTATCGCTCTGCTGGCGGGCGTGGGCGCGATGGGGTTGCGCGGCACAGAACGGCAACGACGGCACCCCGCGGCCGCGATCGCCTTCGGCTCGGCTAACGCGATGATCGTCGATGAGCTTGCCTTGCTGCTCGATCTGAAGGACGTCTACTGGGCGAACGACGGCCGCAAGAGCGTCGACGCCGCCGTCGGCCTCATCGCGGTCGGGGGCACGATCGTTGCCGGCCTGCCGTTCTGGCCGCACGCACGCCGGGCCCTGCAGTCGGTCCGCTGAACGAAGCAACCGTCAGGCCTTGACGATCGCGACCCGTACGCCGTCGCCGATCTCGGCGGCGCCCTGCTCCGGCTCGCCGAACACGAAACTGGTGGCCAGGATTTCGCCGGCGATCAGCTCACGATGGGTGGCCGCCCAGTCGGCCCGCGCGGCGGGCACCAACATCACCACGCTGATCCGGTCGGAAACCTCGAGCCCGGCCGTCTTGCGCAGCTCTTGCAATTCGCGGATGCGGTCCTTGGCCCAGCCTTCGGCCTCGAGTTCGGGTGTCACCGTGGCGTCCAGCACCACCAGCCCGGCCCCGTCGGGCAACGGCGCGGTGTATTCGGGGTCGGCAGCGACCAGCCGTGAGCTGTACTCCTCGGGTTGCAGCACCGCCGGGCCCGCGGTCAACGTCCCGTCCGGATTGACGACGCCCGCCCCGGATTTGACCGCCTTGATCGCGGCCTGCACGTCTTTGCCGAGCCGCGGGCCGGCGACTCGGGCGTTGACGGTCAACTCGAAGCGGCCGTAGCGGTCGATGTCGTCGGTGAGTTCGACGGCTTTGACGTTCAGCTCGTCGGCGATGAGATCGGTGAACGGCTCCAGTGCGCCCGGATTGTCCACCGCCACAGTCAGCTTCGGTAGTGGCAGCCGTACCCGCAGCTTCTTCGCCTTGCGCAGCGACGACGCCACCGAACACACCTCGCGAACCTGGTCCATCGCGGCGACCAGTTCGGCGTCGGCGGGCAGCAGACCGGCCGCCGGCCAGTCGGACAGGTGCACCGAGCGCTCGGCGGTGATTCCGCGCCAGATGATCTCGGTGGTGATCGGAAGCAGCGGCGCGGCAAGCCTCGCGGTCACCTCGAGCACGGTGTGCAGCGTGTCGATCGCGTCCGCCTCTTCCTCCCAGAAGCGCGAACGGGACCGTCGCACATACCAATTCGTCAAGGCTTCGGTGAACTGCCGTAGCTGCTCGCACGCCCCGGAGATGTCGCAGGCGTCCAACTGCGCGGTCAGGTCGTCACGCAGCACCGCCAGCTTGGCCAGGATGTAGCGATCCAGGACGTGGCGCGAATCGGCGCGCCACGTGCCGACTTTGGGCGCATAGAGGGCCAGAAAGCTGTAGGCGTTCCAGAACGGCAGCAGCACCTGCCGCACGCCATCCCGGATCCCCTGCTCGGTGACGATCAGGTTGCCGCCGCGCAGGATGGGCGAGGCCATCAGGAACCAACGCATCGCGTCGGAGCCGTCGCGGTCGAATACCTCGCTGACGTCGGGATAGTTTCGCAGCGACTTGCTCATCTTCTGACCGTCGCTGCCCAGCACGATGCCATGTGCCACACAGGTTTTGAACGCCGGCCGGTCGAACAGTGCGGTGGCCAGCACGTGCAGCGTGTAGAACCAGCCGCGGGTCTGGCCGATGTACTCCACGATGAAGTCGCCGGGGTAATGGGTGTCGAACCAGTCGCGGTTCTCGAACGGGTAATGCACCTGGGCGTAGGGCATCGAGCCCGAGTCGAACCACACGTCGAACACATCCGGGATGCGCCGCATCGTCGATTGTCCGGTCGGGTCGTCGGGGTTGGGCCGGGTGAGCTCGTCGATGTAGGGACGGTGCAGATTGTCCGGCCGCGTTCCGAAGTCGCGCTCCAACTCATCCAGGCTGCCGTAGACGTCGATCCGCGGGTAGGCGGGATCGTCGGACACCCACACCGGAATCGGGGTGCCCCAGTAGCGGTTTCGCGAGATCGACCAGTCCCGCGCACCCTGCAGCCACTTGCCGAACTGACCGTCTTTGACGTGTTCGGGGTACCAGGTGATCTGCTGGTTGAGCTCGACCATGCGATCCCGGAAATCGCTGACTTTGATGAACCACGACGACACCGCCCGGTAGATCAGCGGATTGCGGCACCGCCAGCAGTGCGGGTAGGGGTGGTCGTAGGTCTCCTGGCGGATCAGCACCGCACCGTTGGCCGCCGCCGGGCCGGTGCGGTTCTTCAGGTCCCGGATGATCTGCGGGTTGGCGTCGAAGACTTGCTGACCCTGGTAGTCCGGCACGGTGGCGTCGAAGCGGCCCCTCGCGTCGACGGGCGTCACCGGGACGATGCCCACCTCGTCGGCGGTCGCCTTGTCGTCCTCGCCGTAGGCCGGTGCCAGATGCACGATCCCGGTGCCGTCGTCGGTCGTGACGAAGTCAGCGGCGAGGACCTGAAAAGCGTTGAGCGAGTCCATGAAGTATGGGAACGGTGGCCGATAGCGGATACCGACCAGGTCGCTGCCGCGGTAGGTGCCCAGTACCTCGGGTTCGTCGTTGAACTCCCGCGCGTAGGCGGCCAGCCGAGGCTCGGCCAGCACGACGCGATGCTCGCCGGCCCGCACCTGGACATAGTTGACGTCGGGGTTGACGGCGACGGCCTGGTTCGACGGCAGCGTCCACGGCGTTGTGGTCCACACCAACAGGTGCGCACCCGCCAAATCGCCTTCGGTGACGGCGAATCCGACGGTGAGGGCCGGATCCTGCCGACTCTGGTAGACGTCGTCGTCCATCCGCAGCTCGTGGTTGGACAGCGGGGTTTCGTCACGCCAGCAGTACGGCAGCACACGGTAGCCCTCGTAGGCCAATCCCTTGTCCCACAACTGTTTGAACGCCCAGATGACCGACTCCATGTAGGGCAGATCGAGCGTCTTGTAGTCGTTGTCGAAGTCGACCCACCGTGCCTGGCGGGTCACATAGGCCCGCCACTCGTCGGTGTAGCGCAAGACCGATTCGCGGCAGGCGTCGTTGAACGCGGCGATGCCCATCGCGTCGATCTGGGATTTGTCGGTGATGCCGAGTTGCCGTTCGACTTCCAGTTCGGCGGGCAGGCCGTGGGTGTCCCAACCGAATCGGCGCTCGACCTTGTAGCCGCGCATGGTGCGATACCGCGGCACGATGTCCTTGACGTAGCCGGTGAGCAGGTGGCCGTAGTGCGGCAGGCCGTTGGCGAAGGGTGGCCCGTCGTAGAAGACGTATTCCGGGGCCTCAGCACGACCCGCGACGCTGGCCCGAAAGGTGTCGTCGGCAGCCCAGTAGTCGAGGACCTCGAGTTCCAGCGCCGGCAGGTCGGGGGCGCCGCCGGCCGGCTTCGGATAGGTGTTCTCGGTCACTGCTCGTCGTCTCCATGTGCCGCTGTCAGGGCACGGGGACGACGGTGCGCTGGTGCGCAAGCGCCGCGGTACCACCCCGCTTGCCACGTCTGTGGCCGCTCGTTGCAGGCTGTGACGGGCCCACCCGTTCGGTTCTACTGGGCCGGGTGCCGGCTGTTCTTCCGAAGGCTCCCCGGTGATGGCCGGATCGACGCCGATTGACCGATTGTACTGGTCGCCGGAGTAGTGCCCACCACCCAGTTCCGCTCCGCCCCTGCCATAGCTAGCCCTTGAAGTAGACGATCTGATAGGTCGTCGCCACCAGCGCACCGTCCCGGCTCCACAACTGCGCGCTCTGGTCGAAAAAGCCGCGATCGAAGCGGTTGGCGTGGGCGGTACCCAGGATGTAGTCGGCCCCGAGTGCATCGAGGTGTGGCTGACCGACGTGAAAATACGTGGTCAGCGAAATGGTGCCGGACGGCACCATGCCGCGACGCAGGAACACTCGCGGAAAGAATATGTCGGACACCGCGGCAATCGCCGGGAAGTCGACCGGACGCCCGGCGGCGTCACGCACCCAGAGTGTGGTCGTCGACGAAGGCCCGACGTCGACATGGCCACCGGAGAACGAGCCTTCGGCAAAACGCATGTCGTACAGCCGAACCCAGGTGGGCAGGTTCTCGTGATCGCTGCGCGCGACCTGCTCGGGAGGAGGCGCTTCCGGCGAGGTCGCCTGGGTGTCCGACCAGGTGTCGCGGCGGATCCCGAAGACCGCCGTGGCGGTCGTCTTGACGTCGCCATCCTGGCTGAGTTCGGCGATCCAATGTTGGTTGGTGCGGTTGGTGCGCGGTGCGCGACGTGAGATCTCGAACTCCCCGTCGACGATGGGTGCGGCGAAATTGACTGTCAGCGCGACCGGTTCACCGAGGCGGTCCGGGTGCGACTCGATCGCCCGCAGCAGGACGGCCGCGGTGATGCCGCCGAATGGCCCGACCATGTTGGCCCACTCGGGTCGCGTCCGGCCCCGTACGACATCAGCGTCCACGACCTCGAGTTCGAGCGCGCGGTCCAGGGCGTGCGGTCCGGGCATCGGCGTGAGGTCTCCTGAGTTCGACTGCGCGGCAGCCGGGTTCGGGTCTAGACGTCGGCGTACCACTGACTCGACTATCGTCAAGCCGTCAAAAGTATCTCAGGCCAGGGCCGCCTTGGCTTCGGCGAGGTCGTCGGCGCGGAGCACCAAACGGGTGTTGGTGGCCAGGTAGGCGGTTTCCAGATTGATCTTGGCGGCCCCGAGCTTGTGGACGATTTCGCCGAGCGCGCCCGGCTGGTCCTTGACGTCGAGCACGATGACCTCTTGCTCCTCGGCGACTTTGATTCCGGCACTTTGTAACGCCTCGAACGCGGAAGTGGCGTCGTGGACCAGGATGTGCACTTCCGCCTGACCTCCCCCACTGGTCACAGCGCACAGACCCGCGATATTGACCCCGGCCTTACCGAGCGCATCGCCGACGAGAGCCAATTCGCCGGGCTCGTCGTCGAGGTAGAGCGTCAGATCGGTCGCCATCATGCGCTCCCTTCGCTCCGGGTCTGGCCGGATCGTATGCCAAGTCGGCGCAGCTTTTCTAGACTGCGACTGTGGCATTCGACCCGACGTTTGCTCGCGACGTGGTGCTCCCGCTGGCGCAGGCCGCGTACACCGTGATGGACGGCACCCCTGCCACCCTGCCGCCCGGCTACAGCCAGACCGCGCTGATCAAAGCGAACGAAGTGGTCCTCGCGGCGATGGCCAACCCACATCCCGCGGTGAGGGCGATGACCGCCGACACCAACATCTTCGGGCTCATCGGCCACAACCCGACCGATCGCATCGCGTTCGTGTCCTTTCGCGGTACCGCCGACCTCGAAGAGTGGGTTGCGAACATCGACGCGATCCCCGACGCCTACGGCCCGATCAGCGGATTCGGGCAGGTGCACTCCGGATTCCAGGACGTCTATCAGCTGGTTCGGGCCAACATCGCGGCGAACTTGGCCGCTGCCACGGCCGGCTGCGATCAGATCCTGATCACCGGCCACAGCCTGGGGGCCGCGCTGGCCGTACTCGCGGCTCCGGATGTCGCACGGAACATGCCGCCGAACACGATCGAGCCACGATTGGTTTCGTTCGCCGGACCCCGGGTCGGGCTGAGCGACTTTGTTGCGAGCTTCAACGCCGCGATCGAAAGCTGTTTTCGGGTGGTGAATTTCCTCGACCTGGTGCCCTACCTACCGCCCACGCCTTACCAGCACGTGGGCGCGCAGATCAACGTGGACAGCGGCGGGCAGATCCAGGTCGGCTGGCGGCACAGCCTCGCGGCGTATCAGAAGGGACTGTCGGCGCTCATCTCATCGCAGAGCTGACGAAACGCCCCCGGCGCCGGAGCGCCGGGAGCTCGATCGCCTTCAGGCGCCAACTTCGAGAACGCCTGCGCGCCACAGCGCGGCGTAGAGCTGGCGCAGCGGAACACACAGCAGCCGAGCGGCTCCTGCGACCAACGGGTCGGCGCCGGCCATGTGGACGTCATGCCGCTTCGAGGCCTTGGGCGCCGGCAGGGCCGACGGCATGGGGTCGGCCACCACTCGGAGCCGGGGTGCGGGCGTCGCCGCTAGTGATACGTCGTGCAGAATAGCGGTCATGATCGCCTCCTAAAGCAGAAAACCAAACGGGCACAACGGGATTCGATGTCCGCCCGGCAGGAGACGCGCTGATGAGACTCAGCTGACAGCGACGCGCCGCAGGCCGGATCGGGACGAAACGGAATCCGGATATCGAACCGGACTATCACTGGAACTCATGTCCCTCACCTCCTCGCGGTCGCGACATGTGCGGTTCACCGCACGACTGGCACGCAAGCAGGAATACAGAACCCGAACCATGTCGGGAAACCGCACCCCACTCGTCAGAGTTTCGGCACTACACGCCGTATCCGGCCCTGGACAAAAAATGCAAGGCCGGAAGCCACTTGGGCTCAACCCTTAAGCCGGGAGGAGCTGTCCTGACCCTGGGCGTCTCTCGACGTTCGGGGTCAGTGGCCTGTATCCGTGTAGACGCCTCACCTAACGAGGTGCTTACCCTGACGATGATGCATGAACATCCGGCCCAGGTCAATTCGCCGCGCTGAGAAATTTACGCAACCCTGACCAGCCGTTATGGGTCCGTTACCCGGGCGGCGCGGTCTTGTCGGGGCGCAATCCCTTCATCACCAACGCGACGACGAAGTCGGCGGCTTCTGCCGCCGTGATGCCGTCGTCGGTGGTCAGCCGCCGATGCGCGATGTCTCCGATGAGGGCCGACACGGTGTAGGCCACCAACCTGGGCGGGACGGCCACCACGTCTCCGCGCTGCTGCGCCGCCACGATGAGGCTCTCGATGTCATCGATCCACCGCTCGTAGATACCGCCGAGCTGCGTGTTGAAGCTCGGGTCTTGGGTGAAAGCGTCTCGGAAGAGCAATTTCGTGCTCGCCCTGTCGGAGTCGAAGAATTCGAACGTCGCGCGCAGCGTGGCCCGAAACGGTGCCTCCGAGTAACCGAACTGCTGCCCGCTTTCGCCCAGGGCGATCGCGATGCGGGTTCGCAGCGCGTACCCTTCGCCGGCGATCAACGCTCGGAACAGGGCGTCCTTCGAGTCGAAATACTGGTAGACCGACCCGAAGGGCAGCCCCGCTTCACTCGCCACGTCGGCAATTGTCGTACCGTGAAAACCGTTGCGCGCAAACACTTTCTTGGCCGCAGACATGATGTCGTCGCGCCGCCCCGGCTGCTGCTGGTCGCTGACGACAGGCCGGCCGGGCGGGCGCGGATCGTGGGTCACCGTTCGACTAAATCGTCGAGACGGCCGATCGTGTCGATGAACTCGGAGACCATCTCCAGCACCACCGAAGCGGTCGGCTGCACCTTGTTCATCGATCCCACCACCTGGCCGACGAAGTAGGTGGCCAGGTCGCGGGCATTGGCGTCGGCGTGGGCGGCCGCGCGATTGATCCGCCGCTGCGGGTCACCGATCAGCGCGCTCTGCAGCGGCATGCCCAGCGGGTCCGGACTGTCGGGTCGCTCCCACTCGTCGGTCCAGGCGGTCCGCAGCATCCGCGCCGGCTTTCCGGTCAACGATCGTGACCGCACGGTGTCCGACGAACCGGCGGCCAGGAATTTGTCCTTCACCACCGGCAGCGTCTCGGCCTCCTCCGTGGTCAGCCAGACCGATCCGCACCACACGCCTTCGGCACCCAGCGCCAGCGCCGCCGCGATCTGGCGGCCGCGGGCAATTCCACCCGCGGCCAACACCGGTACCGGGGCCATCGCGTCGACGACCTCGGGAACCAGGACCATGGTCGCGACCTGGCCGGTGTGCCCGCCGGCTTCGGTGCCTTGCGCGACGATCAGGTCCACACCGGCCGCCGCGTGCTGCCGTGCGTGATGTGTGGTTCCGGCCAGCGCGGCCACCAGGACGTCGCCGGCGTGGGCGCGGGTGACCAGTTCGGCCGGTGGCGAGCCCAGTGCACTGGCGATCAGCCGGATGCGATGGGAGAACACGACATCGAGCAACGGCTCGTAGCCCTTGGGCGAGATGTTGAGGTCGGCAACCGGTTGCTGCTCCTCGTCGCTGGACACCGGGATGCCGTAACGGGTGAGCAGGTCGTCGACGAACCGCCGATGCTTCTCGGGGAGCAGCTCGCGGGCTTGTTTGCCGTCGATGCCGCCGCTGTCGGCGCCAACGTATTTGGGGGGCAACAACAGATCGACACCGTACGGTTTGCCGCCGGTCTGCTCCTCGATCCATGTCAGCTCGGTCTCCAGCCGCTGCGGGGTGTGCGCGACGGCGCCCAGGACGCCCAACCCGCCGGCATTGGTCACCGCCGCCACCACATCCCGGCAGTGACTGAATGCGCAGATCGGGAACTCGACGCCGAGCATCTCGGCAACCCGTGTTCGCATTGCCCGAACGCTATGAGTTGGTCATTATCGTGTCAATCCGACACGTTGAGTCGTCTCTCGAGTCGGCGGTTGACCGTCCGGCGGCCAGCTCACCACGTCATCCTCCAGCGGAACTTCAAGACTCAGCAGGATCGATGAGACCATCCGCCACGCGCTGATCGCGGTGACCAACTCGACGAGCGTAGCGTGGTCGTCGCCGAATTCCTGCTTGCAAGCCGCCCAGCTCTCCGCGCTCACC
The DNA here is from genome assembly GCF_010727945.1 of Mycobacterium cookii. Taxonomy (NCBI): domain Bacteria; kingdom Bacillati; phylum Actinomycetota; class Actinomycetes; order Mycobacteriales; family Mycobacteriaceae; genus Mycobacterium; species Mycobacterium cookii. The sequence goes on along the minus strand of NZ_AP022569.1, from coordinate 567,557 downwards.
GAGCCGTTCCGCACCACATCATCAGTCGCGGCAAGCACGGCCCGTTCCGCCGACCCGAAGGCTGGATAGGACTGCCAATCCCGAACACCGGCCAGATCGTCGGCGCTCACTCGAAGCCCCTGCGCGACACGCCAATGCTGGGACCATTCGTACTCGCACGCGGTCAACCACGCGATCCGCATGATCGCCAGTTCGCGTAGGCGGGTGTCCAACTTGCCCTGCCACAGCATTCGCGCGAGCAGGTCGTTGAGACCGGACGCCAGTTTGGGGTGATTCAACAGCACCTGGAAGATGGCCAGCTCGGCCATGTAGTCCGGCACACCCGCTTCGTCAGCGGCGGCTTTGGCCTCGGCAACCGGTAGCCGGGGCACCCGACCTTCATCGCTCGGCGTCACACTGACTCACTCAAACCCGTTAACCGGCAACGGCTCCCGGCTCGCAGAACGGTGAGCCGAAGTCGGGCACCCGCTCGAACCCGTGTTTACGAGCTTCTGCCGCACCCAGCCGCGATAAGGCGCTCGTCGCGACGAACCCGGCGTGGTCGAGGACGACGAAGGGCGACAGCAAGCGGTTGTGCACGAACCCGAACGCCAGACCGCTGTCCGGGTCGGCCCACCCGAGCGAGCCGCCCAGGCCGACGTGACCGAAACCCGGTATCGCGTCGAGTGGCAACCGGTGATAGCCGAGGTGAAACGCCAGCGGGATTACCAAGTTCCCGTCCGGACGCAGGCTTCGCCGGCCGCTGAGCCCCGCTACGATCTCGCGGGACAGGAACTGCCTGCCGTCGATCTGCCCGCCGTTGGCGATGGCGCCGTACATCCGGGCCAGCCCGCGCGCCGTGGCCACACCGTTGGCCGCCGGAATCTCGGCATCGAGCAACGGAATATCGCCTTGCGCAACAGCTTTGACACCCGGAAAGTACATCGACGCAAATCCTGCGGACATTCGCAGCGCGGCGATCCTCGGTGCGACCGCGTTGAACACCGGATTCTGAAAAGCGCTCTGCGGCATGATGATCTGCGCAGCCCGCGTCGGTGAGCTGGCGGGCGGTCGGCCCAGGTGCAGGCCGTCGGTACCCAGGGGTTCTGCGACCTCCCGGCGGATCAACTCGCGCATGCCCTGACCGGTGACGGCCCGCGCCAGCCCGGAGAGCAGCCAACCATAGGTCAGGGCGTGATACGCGGACCGGCCGAACGAATAGCCCGGGCGTGCCGCCGCGAGCCTCTCCTCCATCAGTTCGTGGTTCAGCAAGTCTTCCTTGCTGGCACCGCGCAACGCCGAGAGACCGGCTTGATGCCGCATCACCTGGTGCACGGTGATCTTGGATTTCCCGTTCGCGCCGAACTCGCGCCAGTACTCGGAGACCGGAGCCTCGTAGTCGATCAGACCGCGGTCCGCCAGACGATGGATCACGGTGGACGCCACGCCCTTTGTCGCGGAGAACACCATTGAGCCGGTGTCCGCCGACCAGGGCACCCGGCCACGCCGATCCGCCCACCCGGTCCAGACGTCCACCACAGGTTCGCCGTGAAGGTAGATGGCCAACGCCCCGCCGCCAAACCGGCGGCCCGGGAACATGCTGGCGAAACTGCGTATTGCGCAAGCAAAGTGTGGATCGGCTGCGCCGTGAACACCGCGCGGCAGCACCGACCGGCGATTGCCCGCAACTTCGAGGGTCATGGAATCGAATCTACCTTCATAGATTGGAAAGGACTGCAAATTTACCCATCCGTTATTGAGGCGAGCCTCAGTATTTGCTGAGCCGCCAGAGCGGGGGTTAATTCCCCAGTAAGAACCTGCCGCTCGACGTCAGCGCGACCTTTGCGCACCGCCGGGTTGGACAGCACCCGGTCCAGCACCGTGTCCCGGACCATCTGCCAGGTCCAGTCGACTTGCTGGGCTCGCCGGCGTGCCTCGAAGTCTCCCGACTCGGTCAATACATCGCGATGCCGTTCGATGGTCTCCCAGAGCTCACTCAGGCCGGAGCCTTCCAACGCGCTCATGGTCAGAACCGGTGGACGCCAGAGGGTTTCGCGCGGATGAATGAGGCGGATCGCCCCGGACAGCTCGCGGGCGGCCTTACGCGCCTCCTGCAGGTGGTCGCCGTCGGCCTTGTTCACGACGACGATGTCGGCCAGCTCCAGCACGCCTTTCTTGATGCCCTGCAGCTGATCGCCGGTGCGCGCCAACGTCAGGAGGACGAAGGTGTCGACCATGTTGGCCACCGCGACCTCGGACTGTCCGACGCCGACCGTCTCGACCAGGATCACGTCGAAACCGGCGGCCTCCAACAGCACGATGGTTTCGCGGGTGGCTTTGGCCACGCCACCGAGCGTGCCCGATGTCGGCGACGGGCGGACGTAGGCGTCCGGATGCACTGCCAGCCGCGGCATCCGGGTCTTGTCGCCGAGAATCGATCCGCCGGTGCGGGTGGAAGACGGATCGACGGCGAGCACCGCGACCCGATGGCCACGCTCGATCAAGTACATGCCGAGCGCCTCGATGGCCGTGGACTTGCCGACGCCGGGCACCCCGGTGATGCCGACGTGCAGAGCGCTGCCCGCGGCCGGCATCAGCGCCAACAGCAACTGCTGCGCCCGGTCGCGGTGGTCGGCGCGGGTGGACTCGACCAGCGTGATCGCCCGGGGCAGCGCAGCGCGGTCACCACCACGCACCGCTGCGGCGAGTTCGTCTGTGCCGTCGCCGTTTTCGGTTGCCATCTGGCTAGAGGGTGTGCCCGAGGCGTTCGGCCAGTTTCTTCAGCAGATCGATGGCGGCGTCGGCGATCACCGTGCCGGGCGGGAAGATCGCGGTCGCCCCGGCGGCGTACAGCTCGTCGAAGTCACCCGGCGGGATGACCCCGCCGACGACGATCATGATGTCGGGCCGACCCACCTCGGCCAGCGCATCCCGCAGTGCCGGCACCAGCGTCAGGTGGCCTGCCGCCAGTGACGAGACCCCGACGACGTGCACGTCGTTGTCGGCGGCCTGACGGGCCACCTCGTCCGGGGTGGAGAACAGCGAGCCGACGTCGACGTCGAATCCGATGTCGGCGAACGCCGTTGCGATCACCTTCTGTCCGCGGTCGTGGCCGTCCTGGCCCATCTTGGCGACCAGGATCCGCGGACGCCGGCCCTCGGCCTCGGCGAACTTCTCGACGAGATCGGTGGCTTCAGCCAAGTTCTCGGCCTTTCCAGCTTCGTCGCGGTAGACCCCCGCGATGGTACGGATCTCCGCCTGGTGGCGGCCGTACACCTTCTCCAGCGCATCGGAGATTTCACCGACGGTGGCTTTGGCCCGTGCCGCGTCGATGGCCAGCGCCAGCAGGTTGTTGCCCAGCCCGTCGTCGCCCGCTCTGCCCTCGGCCGCGGCCGCCCGGGAGAGCTCGGCCAAAGCGGCGTCGCACACGGCCTGATCCCGATCCGCCCGCAGCTGCTTGAGTTTGGCCAGCTGTTCGGCGCGCACCCGGCTGTTCTCGACCTTGAGGACCTCGACCTCTTGATCTTCTTCGACCTGATACTTGTTGATCCCGATCACCGGTTGGATGCCCGAGTCGATACGGGCCTGCGTGCGCGCGGCGGCTTCTTCGATGCGCAGCTTCGGAATTCCGTCGCTGATCGCCTGCGCCATGCCACCGTGCTCGGCGACCTCGGCGATGTGGGCACGCGCCCGCTGCGCGAGCTGATAGGTCAGCCATTCCACGTAATACGAGCCCGCCCAGGGGTCGATCGGCCTGGTGGTGCCCGACTCCTGCTGGAGCAGCAACTGCGTGTTGCGGGCGATGCGAGCCGAGAAGTCGGTGGGCAGCGCCAGCGCCTCGTCGAGGGCGTTGGTGTGCAGCGACTGGGTGTGACCCTGGGTTGCGGCCATCGCCTCGATGCAGGTGCGCGCGACATTGTTGAAGGCGTCCTGGGCGGTCAGCGACCAGCCCGAGGTCTGCGAATGTGTGCGCAGTGACAGCGATTTGGCGCTCTTCGGGTCGAACTGCGCGACCAGCTCACTCCACAGCAGCCGACCAGCTCGCAGCTTGGCCACTTCCATGAAGAAGTTCATGCCGATGCCCCAGAAGAACGACAACCGTGGTGCGAACTTGTCGATGTCCAACTCGGCGGCCAGACCGGCCTTGATGTAGTCGACACCGTCGGCGAGCGTGTAGGCCAGCTCCAGATCCGCTGTCGCCCCGGCCTCTTGGATGTGGTAGCCCGAGATCGAGATCGAGTTGAACTTCGGCATTTTCGCGCTGGTGTAGGCGAAGATATCGGAGATGATGCGCATCGACGGCTTGGGCGGATAGATGTAGGTGTTGCGCACCATGAACTCTTTGAGGATGTCGTTCTGGATGGTCCCGGCCAGCTTCTCCGGCGGCACCCCCTGCTCCTCGGCCGCCACGACGTAGAGCGCGAGGATCGGCAGCACGGCGCCGTTCATCGTCATCGAGACCGACACTGTCGACAAATCGATGCCGTCGAACAGCTGCCGCATGTCCAAGATGGAATCAATTGCCACGCCGGCCATTCCGACGTCACCCTGGACGCGCGGATGGTCTGAGTCGTAGCCGCGGTGGGTGGCGAGGTCGAACGCCACCGACAGGCCCTTCTGCCCGGCGGCCAGGTTGCGGCGGTAGAACGCATTGGACTCCGCGGCGGTGGAGAACCCCGCGTATTGGCGGATCGTCCAGGGCTGATTGACGTACATCGTCGGGTAGGGGCCACGCACGAAAGGCGGCTCGCCCGGGAAGGTGTTCAGCGGGTAGCCTTCGGCCTCGACGGCGGCGCGGTCGGCGGCGATGTACACCGGTTTGACGTCGATGTCTTCCGGTGTGTGCCAAACCAACTGGTCGGGCGAATACCAGTGCGCGGCAGCCGCCGCCGCCACGTGCTCCTCGACTGCGCCCTCCGTCGGCGTCGGCACGTCGCGGTCGCTGTGCAGCGGGACATCGGAGAAGTTGCCGACAACGGGCGTCGTGGTCGTCATCGTCTATGCCCCCAACCGGCTCAGCAGGCTCGACAGTGCCTGCACCGCATTGATCTTCGCAGTAAGGAACTCGTCGGGCTGGTGTTCGGCATCCGCCACTGCCTTCTGCGGACCTGCCAGGCAGACCTGGCTGACACCCGCGCGACGTGCCGCCTCGACGACCGCGGCCGCCTCGCTGCCGTAGCGGTTGTCGGTGCCGCAGATCACCGCGACCGTCGGTGATCCCGCATCGGCGACCGCCTTCTGGACTGCGCCCGCGTCGACAGTTCCCGGGTTGACCGCTTCAATGCCGCCCGATGCCAACAGGTTTGCCGCGAAGGTGGTGCGAATGTTGTGTTCGGCCAGCGGCCCCAACGGCAACAGCAGCACCTGCGGCCGTGCGCCGGTGCGCTCGAGGTAGCTGTCGGACCGGTCCCTCAACTGTTCGAACTCCGCTGCATAGCGCAGCAATTTGCCCGCCGCCAGTGGCGAGTGCAGTGAATCGTTTTGCGGCAGGGCCGGTTCGCCTAGATTGGGATATTCGCTGACACCGGTGATGGCGGTCCGGCGATGCGCGACGTCGTCGCTTCGCAGGGCGGCGATCTCGCCGATCTGTTCGGCGATGTAGTCCCGGGCTTCGATAAACCCGCCGCGTTGTTCGATGGCCTGGAATCGCTCCCACGCCTGCTGCGCCAGTCGCCCGGTGAGGTCTTCGACGAACCAGGCCCCGCCCGCAGGATCCAGGACACGGCCTACGTGTGATTCCTCGAGCAGCAGAAGCTGCACGTTACGTGCCATCCGGCGCGCGAAACTGGTTGCCATGCCCGGGAATCCACCGGGTATCGCCACATCGAACGGGTACACCAGCACGGTGTCGGCACCGCCTACGCCTGCGCCGAACGCGGCCAGCGTGGTGCGCAGCATGTTCACCCACGGATCGCGCTGGGTCATCATCGGCAGTGAGGTCTCGGCGTGCAGGACAGCCGCACCGCCGTCGGGCTCGCCGACCACCTCCGCGACCCGCGCCCAGAGTTGGCGCAGCGCACGCATCTTGGCGATGGTCAGGAACTGGTCGTCGTCGGCGGCCAACCGGAAGCTGATCTGGCGCAAGGCGTCGCCGGCCGGCAGGCCGGATTCAGTGAGCACCCGCAGGTAGGACACCGCGGCACCGATGCTGCCTGCCAGCTCCCACGTCGCATTGGCGCCCAGATTGTGGAAGGCGGGGCCGTCTACGGTGATAGCCCGCACACCGCGCTCGCCGGCCACCTGCTTGGCGACGGCGACGACCTCGTCGACGGACGGGGTGGGACGGTCGCTGAGGGCCGCGGTCAGCGGGTCAGCGCCCAGGTCGATCGACAAGAGTGCCCGCTGGTCGGGTTCGACCTCGGCCACCAACTCGCGCAGGACGTCGAACGCCGCGCGGTAATCGGCGCCGGCGTCGATGACGACCGGGGCCATGCTCAGATAGACGCCCTCGAGCACCTTCGCCAACTGCGCCGGCGCCACGCCCGACTCCCCCACCCGGATCAGCAGCGCGCTGACTCCTTCGGCGAGCCCGGCCAGAACCGCGGCGTTGACCTCCTCGGCCGCGACTCCGGCTACCTTGCCGGCCGGGATCGCCTCGGCGACCTTCCATCCGGACTTGACGTCGCGCAGCGCGTCGCCACCACGCAGATACGGCCATTCACCGGGCAGCGGTGGCTCGGGCAACTCGTCGAGTGCGGTGTAGAGCGCCCGGATCGCGAAGCCCTCGTAGGTCGGGGTTTCCAGCATCTCCTCGGGTTCGGGACCCAATTCGTCGGCGCCGCGCCGTGTGCTCTTGGCCAGCACCCCGGCCACCGCCGTGCGCCAGCGGGCGCGACCCTGCGCAAGATCGGCAGGTTCGGCGGACACATCGACTGACACCGGCGACTCCCCATCCCAGTATGTGGCAGGTCCAGCTGTGACAGTCCGACGCTGGTCTGCCACCAGACATCCAGGCTAAATGATGCTCGTCGCCGTCACCGCACACCCTGCTGCCAGCGACCTTGACGAGCCACGATGGCGCCGGAAAAGTTAGGAGTACCTTACTAAGGTAGGACAGCTAACGTTAGGCGATCATGCGTACTCCGCCACAGAGCACACGCGATCAATCCGACTCGGTGATCGTGCTTGCCCAGTTGGCGCCCGGACGGCACGCCACCGTGGTCGGCACTGTCCCGCAGGCCAACCCTGCAGTGGCCAATCGCCTGGGGCAGTTGGGTTTTCGAGCCCAGGCCCGCGTCGACGTGATCCGGCGCGCACCGCTCGGCGACCCGACCGTGTACCGGGTGCAAGACACCGAACTATGCCTGCGGCGCCGTGAGGCCGAACTGATCGAAGTCGCCCTGGAAGCACCCCGATGACCGCCTGCCACGACGTCGGCGCCACTCCGGTTGCCCTCGCCGGCATCCGGCGGGTGGCGTTGGTCGGTAGCCCCAATGCCGGCAAGACCAGCGTCTTCAACCATCTGACCGGCCTGCGCGCCAAGACCGGCAATTACCCGGGGGTCACCGTCGGGCGCAGCGTCGGCACCACAACCGTGGACGGTGTCCCGATCGCGGTGGAGGACCTGCCGGGCACCTACAGCCTCGACCCGATCAGCCCGGACGAGCAGGTGGTGACCGATCTGCTGGCCGGCAAGTATCCGGACATCGATCGGCCTGACGCCGTGGTGCTGGTCGCCGACGTCACCACGCTGCGTCGCTCGATTCTGCTGATCGGCCAGATGCTGCGCCTCGATCTGCCGTGTCTGCTGGCGCTGACCATGGGCGACGAACTGACCGTGCGGGGCGGGCGGATCGACGTCGATGCGTTGTCGACGGCGCTGGGCATTCCGGTGGTCGCGGTGGTTGCACATCGCGGGTCGGGGATCGACGACCTGCGCGCGCGGCTGGCGTCGTTCGACCGGTGGCAACGTCCGCCCATCCTTCCGCCACCAGGCCAAAGCGCGATCGACGCCTGGGGCCAGTCGGTGCTCGACGCTGCCGATTACGTTGCGCCGCAACCAGATCGGCGCACCCGCCGTATCGACCGGGTTTTGCTGCATCCGCTGTGGGGCACCGTCATCTTCTTCGCGGTGATGTTCTACTTCTTTCAGGTGCTGTTCACCGCCGCTGCACCGCTGCGGGACGGCATCAGCCGCGGACTGACCTGGCTGGGAGTCCAGGTCGCCGAGCACATCGGCAATCCCGTCCTCCGCGGGCTACTCAGCCAGGGCATCATCGGCGGCGTCGGCACCGTGCTGCAGTTCATTCCGCAGATCGTGTTGCTGTTCTGCCTGCTGGCGTTCCTGGAGAACGTCGGCTACATGTCGCGGGCGGCGTTCCTGATGGACCGGGTGATGGCCAAGACCGGGCTGGAGGGCCGCGCGTTCGTCGCGATGCTGTCGTCCTACGCCTGCGCGATCCCGGGCATCATGGCGACCCGCACGCTGCCGTCGTCGCGCGACCGGATCGCCACCATCGTCACGGCGCCGCTGATGACCTGCTCGGCCCGGCTGCCGGTGTATACGTTGCTGGTCGGGCTGCTGATCGTGCCGCAGACGCACTGGTGGGGGTTCAGCGCGCAGGGCGTCACGATGTTCCTGCTCTACCTCGGTGGCGGCACGTCCGCGCTGATCGCCGCGCTGATCGTGAAGTCCACCATCCTGCGGGGCGACCTGTTGCCGTTCACCATGGAACTTCCGCCCTACCGGCTGCCGTCGCCGAAGGCGATGCTGGCCGCCATGTGGAACGCGGCCAGCATGTTTCTGCGCAAAGCCGGAACCATCATCCTGGGCACGTCGCTGGTGTTGTGGGCGTTGCTCAGCCTGCCGGTGCGGGAGTCGCAGACGCAGGGGATGTCGACGACCGATGCGACGGCGTATGTGATGAACCACAGCTACGCGGCCGACCTCGGCCATGCAGTCGAGCCGGTCTTCGCGCCGCTGGGCTTCGACTGGCGCACCGACATCGCGCTGGTCGGCTCGCTGTCGGCGCGCGAGGTCTTCGTCTCGACGCTGGGCCAGGTGTCGGCGGCCACCGATCCCGAACATCCCGGCAAGGCGCTGGCCACCATGACCGACGAGCACGGGCATCGGGTGTTCACCGCCCCCACGGTGATCGCGTTGATGGTGTATTTCATGTTCGCGTTGCAGTGCATGTCGACGATCGCGGTGATGCGCCGCGAAATCAACACCTGGCGCTGGCCCGCCTTCGCGTTCAGCTACATGTTCGTCCTGGCCTGGGTGATGGCGTTCGCCGCTCGGTCGGTCGCGTCGGGTCTGGGCGCATGATCCCGATCCACGCCACCGCCACCGCGAACCCGCAGCAGCTGCGCTGGGTGGTGGCAGCCGACCGGTTGCCCGCCCGCGGCACGGTGCGGGCGGCGCCCGGCCGGCTCGGCGCGCTGCTGCGCGACGGGGTGATCACCGAAATCGAGGTCCGGGCAAACGATCTGCTGATCTCGTTGCGCACCGACAGCAGTTGGCGCGAGCTCGGCGACGACATCCACGACGCGCTCTGCGACGCGCTGCGGGAACCGGCCGGCTGGCTCACGGACACCGCGCTCGACGACACCGGTCGGCTGGCCGCGCTGGCCGCCGAGTTACTCGCCGGCCCGATCGGCGCGCTGGCCGAATCCCACGGCGGGTCGATCGAACTGGTGTCGGTGAACGGTGACGCCGTGAATGTCCGATTGACCGGCGCGTGTCACGGCTGCCCGTCGGCCGCAGCGACCCTGCATGACAAGCTGCAACGCGAGCTACGCCGACGGTCGGGTCGCAAGGTGACGGTGTGCACTGAAAACGATTCCGTGGCACTGCCATTGGGCAGGAGGCTGCTGTCGTTGATCGTCCGCTGACCCAGGGCCGTACGCTGAATCGCGTGACACGCTCGATCGCCGACACGTTGCGACCGTTGGGCTCCGCGATTGTCGCCACACTGCGGCAGGTGTCCACGCTGCGATTGGTGTCGACGGGCGCGGTGGTGGCCGGCCTGGTCGCGGTTGCACTACTGGTCCGACTGCCCTCGGCGGTGCAATTGCGTGACTGGTCGATGTCGATGGGCCCGTGGTTACCGCTGGCATTCCTGGGCGCTCACATCGTGGTGACGGTGTTGCCGTTTCCGCGGACCGCGTTCACCCTCGCCGCCGGGCTGTTGTTCGGGCCGCTGCTCGGTGTGACGCTGGCGGTGGTCGCCAGCACCACCAGCGCGGTGCTCGCACTGCTGCTGGTCCGGGCGGCGGGCTGGCAACTTAGCAGGTTGGTCCGCCATCAGGCCGTCGATGCGCTCGACAGCCGACTGCGTGACCGCGGCTGGGTTGCGGTGATGTCGCTGCGACTGATCCCGGCCGTGCCGTTCGCCCCGCTGAACTACGCCGTGGGGGCGTCGGCGGTGCGGGTGCTGCCCTACACGCTGGCCACGATCGCGGGTCTGCTTCCCGGGACAGCAGCCGTGGTGATCCTGGGTGACGCGCTCACCGGTCACGTCAGCCCCCTGCTGGTGCTGATCTCGCTGTGTACCGGCTTGATCGGAGTTGCGTTGCTGGCGTTCGAGATTCGTCAACATCGACGGCATCACTCGAAGTCGGACATCGACGACGACACGCATGCGGTGTCAAGCGCTTCGGGAGCGTGACCTCGGGCTCTGGCAGCCACCCTCGCTTATCCGTACACTTCAGTTAGTGAATTAGTCTGCGAAGGCCAGACAGTAGCTGTTTCCCGTTGCGGTGGTTTTCCGCCCTGACCCGCCCAGTTAGCTGGTAGCCCGCGTAGTAACGATCGGGGAGATACACATGGGCACAAGACATTTCGTGACCGCTGCGGCAGCGTTGGCCGCCGCACTGTCGATCGGGGTGGGACCCGTCAACGCCGCACCACTGGATCCGCCGCCGGCCCCTCCGGGTTCGGATGCAACGCCTGCGCCGCACAAGGCGATGAAGTGCTGGCCCTACGGGCGCGTCGGGCCGGGCAGTGCCCGAGGCGGTGGCGGGGTGCCGGTCTATCCGCCGCCGTGCCCGCCCGGCACTCCGCACTAGGGGCTCAGTCGACGCCTTCTACCAGCTCACGGGCCTCTTGTTCGGTTTCGACGGTTGGTGGTGAACCCGGTAGTCGCTTGCCTGCGACTTCGGGCGTGAACAGCAGCGTGACGGCGCCCACCAGCCCCGCGACGATCAGCATGTAGGCCGGCGCCATGGCGTTGCCGGTGCCGGACACCAGCGCCTGGGCGATCAACGGGCTGGTACCACCGAGCGCGGAGATCGAGATGTTGTAGGCGATCGCCAGCGCCCCGTAGCGGACGTTGGTGGGAAACAGCGCCGGCATCGTCGCGGGCGATGTGCTGTCGAAACACAGCTCCATTAGCCCGATCAGCAGCACGCCGGCGAAGATCAGCGCGTAGCCGCCGCCGTGGCGGATGAGCAGGAAAGCCGGGATCGACGCCACCACCAGCAGCCCACACCCGGTCCACATGATCGGTTTGACGCCGATGCGGTCGGACAACGCCGCGACGAACACCAGCAGGATGGCAAGGACGGTCAGCGTCCCGGTGATCATCGCCAGCCCGGCCGAGTGGCCGACGTGCACGACGATCTTGAGATACGTCGGCAGATAGCCGGTGAGCATGTAGTCGGCGGCATTCGACGTGTAGACCAGAGCCGCGCAGATCAGCATGGGTTTCCACTGCTCGGCGATCATGCGGCGGTAGCTCGGTGGCTCCTCGCCGGCGGCTTCGGCGTTCTGCTGCGCTTCCCGGTAGGCGGGCGACTCCTCGAGGCGCATCCGCATGTACACCGCGACGACGCCCAGCGGCGCGCTCAACAGCAGCGGCACCCGCCACCCCCAGCCGAGCCAGTCGTGATTGGGCAGCCACGTCTGCAGCGCGGTGACCAGCAAGCCCGCGGCGATGAATCCGCCGAGGTTGCCCAGCGGCAGAAAGCCGACAATCATCCCGCGCTTGCGGTCAGGAGCCTGCTCAACGACATAGGTCATCGCGCCGACGTATTCACCGCCCGTGGACAGACCCTGGAAGACCCGTGCCACGACCAGCAGGATCGGCGCCCAGACACCGATGGCGCTGTAGCCCGGCAGCAGCCCTGTCCCGGTGGTGCCGATCGTCATCAGCACGATCGTGATCACCAGCACCCGTTTGCGCCCGACGCGGTCACCGAGCGGGCCGAAGATCAACCCGCCCAGCGGACGCACCACAAACGCCGCGGCCAGCGTGCTGAAGGTGGCGATCAAGTGGACCGCGCTGACACTGTCCCCGGGGTAGAACACCTGGGCGATCGTGGTGGCGATGTAGCCGTAGACGCCGAAGTCGTACCACTCCATGAAGTTGCCGATGGATGCGCCCTTGATGGACTGCCTGGTCATTTCCGGGTCGGTGACCTGAATCTGGTCGCGGGTCCATCTGCGCCGACGCCGTCGACTCAAACCGGTCAACCGGCGTGCAGTGTTCATCGCGTGGTTAGGTACCCACTACCTGCCGAATTGAACGCGACAGTGATCAACGCCGCTTGCGCAACGTCAGCCCTGGTCCGGCCCCTTCCAGGTCAGCGCGGCATACGTGGCCAGGAACGAGGCCGCCGGAATGGCGTTCACGACGCGGTCACGCACGCGGATATGCGCACCGACGGCGAGCACGAAGTACACCGTCAGCATGGCCGTGGTCAGCCGAGCCAGCGCCGGGATCCTGCTCGCCGAGAGCAATCCGATCACCGAGGCTGCTTTCGACGCCGGCAGTATCCATCGGATATCTTGCGGAACACCAAGAGTGTCAAGGGTTTTGGCGATCGGCGGAATCGGGATTGCGCATGCCACGGCGTCGGCGGCCTGGAATGCGGCCAGCGCCGCATAGGTTTTCGGTGAGCGCAGCGTGCTCACGTCATTGCCGCAGCTCATGCTGGGGCGGCAAGCTGTCCACCGGCTTGCGCGCATCCGCCTCCGCTTTGGCGACCGCCTGCAGGAGCGCCGGGTCGGTCTCGGTGGAGAACCAGTCCTTGACGTCCGAGTCATCCTCGGGCCTGACCGGGGTGTCGTCGACCGGCGACGGCGCGAAGCGGAACACACCGTCGTCGCCGGGTGCCCCGAGTGACTTGTAGAACCCCTGCAGTGCCGTGCCGAAATCGCTGGGCACGACCCACACCTTATTGGCGTCGCCCTGCGCCATCTTCGGCAGGGTTTGCAGGTACTGGTAGGCCAGCATCTCCGGGGTGGGGCGGCCGGCCTTGATCGCCGCGAACGTCTTCTCGATCGCCTTGGCCTGCCCCTGCGCCTGCAGGTAGGCGGCGGCCCGCTCGCCTTGCGCGCGCAGCATCCGGGACTGCCGGTCGGCTTCGGCGGCCAGGATCGCGGCCTGCTTGGCGCCTTCGGCGGCGAGGATCTGCGACTGCTTCTCGCCTTCGGCCTGCGTGATCGCGGCCTGCCGCATTCCCTCGGCGGTCAGGATCGTCGCCCGCTTCTCCCGGTCGGCCTTCATCTGCTTTTCCATCGACGCCTGGATCGACGGTGGCGGGTCGATGCTGCGCAGCTCCACCCGCGCGACCCGCAGCCCCCACCGGCCGGTGGCCTCGTCCAGGACACCGCGAAGCTGACGGTTGATCTGGTCACGCGAGGTCAGCGTCTGCTCCAGCGTCATGCCGCCGACCACGTTGCGCAGTGTGGTGGTGGTCAGCTGCTCGACCCCGACGATGTAGTTGCTGATCTCGTAGACGGCGGCCTGCGGGGTGGTGACCTGAAAGTAGACAACGGTGTCGATGTTGAGCGTCAGGTTGTCTTCGGTGATCACCGGCTGCGGCGGGAATGACACCACCCGCTCGCGCAGGTCGATCCGGGCGCGGATGCGGTCGATGAACGGCACCAGCAGGGTCAGCTGTCCGCTGACGGTACGGCTGTAGCGACCCAGCCGTTCGATCACCGCAGCTTCGGCCTGCGGGATCAGCGCGACCGATTTGGCCACCACGATGACGGCGAAGACCACCAATACGGCGAATAGCAAAAGCCCGGCAGTTGCACCTTGCATGACAATCTCACTCCTGTTGCTTCAGAGGGTTAGGGGTTCTTCCAGACCACCGCGGTGGCCCCATCGATATGCATGACCGTGACCAGTTCGCCGGGTTCGAACTCGTCACCGTCGTTCAACGGCCTCGCGGTCCACACCTGGCCGTCGACTTTCACCTGACCCTCGTCGCGAGCCACGCGATCGAGTACCAGCGCGTTTTTCCCCTCCAGCGCCTTGACGCCCGTCGGGAGGCTCTTCGCGGGGGTCAGCCGTCGCCGCAGCGCCGGCCGGACCACGACCAGCAGCAGCACGGAAACGATCAGGAACACCACCCCGTCGGCCCAGATCGGCAGGTCCAACCAGCTCGATCCGGCCGCAGCCAGCGCACCGCCACCGAGCATCAGCAGGAACATGTCGCCGGTCAGCGCCTCCGCACCGGCCAGCCCTAACGCGATGATCAGCCAGATCACGGCCGCAGACATGCCGTCAGGATAACGCGAGATCGGCCACCGTCACGGCGAACAACTAGACTGCCAGACCATGTGGTGCCCCAGTGCGACGCTCTCGGTTTGGGCCAATGCCTGGCTTGCCGGCCAGGCCGCGCCTGACGACGTCCTTGACGCGTTGTCATGTTGGGCACCAACGCATTCCGTGACCGCGTATGATTCTGTCGCGGCGGGTCACACCGGGCTGCCGTGGCCGGATGTGGATGACGCGGGTGCTGTGTCGCTGCTGCAAACGCTGCGGACCGCGGCGGGACGGGCGAGGACGGGCACGCCGTCGATCAAGGTGGTGCTGCCGGTTCCCGGCGATGTCCGCGGATTGACGCCCGGAACACAGTTCGAGCGCGATGCACTGGCCGCCGGTGAGGCGGTCATCGTCACCCATCCCGACGACCCGGGCGTGTCGGTCGGGTTAGTGCCCGAATTCGGCTACGACGATTCCGACGACGAACTCGGGATGCCGGAATTGTGCGCGCTGTCGTGGACGGTCTACTCGCTGCCGGGCGGCCCTGCTTTCGACCAAACCGAGCTCGGCGAAGCCGAATACGCGCTGCGCCTGGCGGTTCGGTCCGCTGCCGACGCCCTCACCACCATCGGGCTGGGATCAGCGGGCGTCGAGGTCGACGATCCGCGCGGGATGGTGGAGCAGTTGCTGGAATCGACACGGCTGCATCAGGTTCCCGCGCCTGCACCGTCGCGCGCCCTGCGTGTGCTGGAGAACGCCGCGCACGTGGACGCGATCATCACGGTCAGCGCCGGGCTGACCCGGATTGGCACCCAGTCGCTGTCCGAGGCCCAGATCGCCACCGATGCGTTGCGGCCACTGGCCGCGGTGGTGCGATCGGCGAGAATGGCTGCGCTCAGCGCGATTCTGCAGGCGGCGTGGCACGCCTGACCGGTCGTCAGTCGCCAGTGCCCTGGGCGACGCAGTGCGGCGGGCGGCACGGCTCGCCGTTGATGCTGGCCGCGCAGCCGGGCACTCGATCCGGCCCCGTCACCCGCGCGGGCGCGGCATCGTCGCGAAGCTCGTCGATCAAATCCACTGCGAGCCGGGCGAACCGCGGGTCTGCATTCGGGGTCGACGCCCGCGCCAACGCCACACCTGCCGCGTCGGTCTGACTCCGCAACTCCTCGTCGAGGTCCCAGACCACCTCGATGTGGTCGGCGACGAAACCGATCGGGCAGACGATGACGGCCTTGGTTCCGGCCGCGGTCAACGTCGAAACATGATCGCCGACATCGGGTTCCAGCCACGGCACCTGCGGCGGTCCCGACCGCGACTGCCAGGCCAGGTCGTAATCGTCATATCCGGCCGCCGCGGCGACCAGGCTGGCGGCGTAGGCGACCTGACGGCTGTACAGCCGCGGGCCGCAGCGTTGGTCGGCGGCAACGGGAACTGAATGCGCGGTGAAGATGAGCCGCGCGTCGCCGGGCAGCTCAGCGGCCGCCGCGGTCACGGTGTCGGCAAAGATCTCCACGAAGAGCGGATGATCGAAGTAAGGCCGCAGTTTCACCAACTCTGGGGCATCCGGGCCGGCCGCTTCGCGCGCGCGGGCGATGTCCTCGACGTACTGGGTGCAACTGGAATATCCACTCCACGCCGACGTGGCGAAAACCGCTGCACGTCGAATGCCGTTGTCCCGCATAGTCGCAACGGTGTCCTCGACGAAAGGCTGCCAGTTGCGGTTGCCGAAATACACCGGGAGATCCACACCGCGCGTGCCGAGTTCGACTCGTATCTGGTCGATCAGCGCCCGGTTGATCCGGTTGATCGGCGACACCCCGCCGAAGTGCAGGTAATGCTCGGCTACGTCGTCGAGGCGCTCCGGCGGGATGTTGCGACCGCGGGTGACGTTTTCCAGAAACGGCCGTACCTGCTCCGGCCCTTCCGGGCCTCCGAAAGAAAGTAGCAGCACCGCGTCAAAAGCGCTGTAATCCATTGGCACCTAAAGAAGTTGCGTGCTGGCGCCGCCGTCGGCGTAGACGATGGTTCCGGTGGTCGCCGGCAACCACTCCGAGAGCAGGGCGCACACCGTCTTGGCAACCGGCGTCGGGTCTTTCATGTTCCACCCGATGGGTGCCCGCTGGTCCCAGCCCTCTTCGAGCAACTGCATCTGCGCGCCCGCCTCGTCGCCGAGCGCACCACCGACGATGGCGCTCATGGCCAGTGTCCGGATAGGACCTGCGGCAACCAGGTTCGAGCGCACACCGTGCTTGCCAGCCTCGCGTGCGACGAACCGGTTGACCGATTCCAGCGCGCTCTTGGCCACCGTCATCCAGTTGTACGCCGGCATTGCCCGGGTGGGGTCGAAATCCATCCCGACGATGGAGCCGCCCGGATTGATGATCGGCAACAGCGCCTTGGCGAGCGACGCGTACGAATACGCCGAGATGTGAATGCCTTTGGAGACATCCTCATACGGCGCGTCGAAGAAGGGGTTGATACCCATCCCGGTCTGCGGCATGAACCCGATCGAGTGCACGACGCCGTCGAGCTTGTTGCCCTCGCCGATCTCTGCCGTCACCCGGTCGGCCAGCGTGGCCAGATGCTCTTCGTTCTGCACGTCGAGTTCCACCAGCGGCGCCTTCTCCGGCAGCCGGTCGGCGATGCGCTGGATCAGCCGCAACCGGTCGAAGCCGGTCAGCACCAGCTGTGCGCCCTGTTCCTGTGCGACCTTGGCGATGTGAAACGCGATCGACGCGTCGGTGATGATCCCGCTGACCAGGATCCGTTTACCTTCGAGCAGTCCTGCCATTTCCGTCCTTCGATCGTGTAATCGTCAGTGGCCCATGCCCATGCCGCCATCGACCGGGATGACCGCACCGGCGATGTAGCTGGCGTCCTCCGACGCCAGGAAGCTGACCACCCCGGCGACCTCCGCGGCCGTACCGACCCGCTTGGCCGGGATGAAGTCCAGCGCGCCCGCCTGGATCCGCTCATCCAGCGAGCGGGTCATCTCGGTGTCGATGTAGCCGGGCGCCACCACATTCGCCGTCACCCCGGCCTTGGACAGCTCGCGGGAGATCGAGCGCGCCATACCGATCAGGCCCGCCTTGGCGGCCGCATAGTTGGACTGGTTGCCGATGCCCCAGCTGCCGGAGACCGAGCCGATGTAGATGATCCGGCCGAACCGCTTCTTCTGCATGCTGCGTGCGGCGCGTTGGGTCACCCTGAACGCCCCGGTGAGGTTGGCGTTGATGACCTCTTCGAACCGTTCCTCGGTCATCCGGATCAGGAACGCGTCCTTGGAGATACCGGCGTTGGAGACCAGCACCTCGACCGGGCCCTGGTGCTCCTCGACCTCCTTGAAGGCACGGTCGACAGCGTCGTTGTCGGTGACGTCACACTCGACGCCGAACAGCCCTTCGGGCGCCCCGGACCCGCGGTGCGTGACTGCCACCTTGTGGCCGTCGGCGGCCAATCGCTGTGCGATCGCCAGACCGATTCCCCGATTACCTCCGGTCACCAGCACCGACCTGGAGACGAATGCCGGCTTGACGGGGTTGGCCGCGTTCTCAGTAGCAACGTCAGTCACCCGGACAACCTATCGCCTCACCGCGGCCGCGCCGAAATCGCCCGGCCGTGCTTGCCCGACGGTTAGGTCGGCAACCGCCGGTTGATCAGCAGGGCCGCCAACGCGGCCAACGCCAGCACCAGCGAGCCCAGCCGCAGCCAGCCAACGCTGGCGTCACCCTTGATGGTCTCGTAGCCGATCTGCTGCTGCAGCGAGGCGTAGACCTGCTTGAGCTCCTGCAGGTTCGACGCGTCGAAGTGGTTGCCACCGGAAAGCTCGGCGACCTTTTTCATCGTGCTGTCGTCGACCGGAACCGGTTGACGCTGGCCGTTGATCTCGACGAACCCGTACGGGGTGCCGAAAGAGATCGTCGAGATTGGCACACCCTGATCTTTGGCGGTGCGCGCCGCGGTAAACGCGCCCTTGGGGTTGTCCGGGTTGGTCGGCATCGTCTCTTTACCGTCGGAGAACAGCACGATGCGCGCCGGCGGCGGAGTGTCGCCGCCGCCGATCACGGCGCCCACGGTCGCGATCGCCTGCAGCGCAGTGAAAATGCCTTCGCCGGTCGCCGTCCGGTCGGCGAACTGAAGTTTGTCCAGTGCGGCTTTGGTCGCGTCCCGATTGGTCGTCGGTTGCACCAGAACGGTCGCCGTGCCCGCATAGGCGATCAACCCGAGGTTGATCCCGGGGGTCAGTTCGCCGGCGAATTCCTTGGCGGCCACCTCGGCGGCGGCCATCCGGTTGGGCTCGACGTCGGTGGCGCGCATGGACTGCGAGACGTCGATGACCAGCATCACGACCGCCCGGTTGCGCGGGATCCGCACGTCGTGGGTCGGCCCGGCCATCGCGATGGTGAACAGCAGCAGCGCCGCGACCAACAGGATGGCCGACAGATGCCGCCATCGGCTGGGCTGTTTGGGCGCAACGCTTTCCAGCAGCTCCATGTTGGCAAAGCGCAGCATCCGGCGCTGCCGCGTCACCTGGACGATGACGTAGAGCGCCACCAGCCCCAAAATGAGCAGCACGAACAAGAAGAACCATGCATGGGCGAAACCCGAGAGCGTCATCGGCCCGAGCAACGGCAGTGTCATAGCAGACCCGTCTTGATATTTAGGCCCGCCTGGTGGAGAGCGAGAGTCACTGGCGCCCCGCCAGTGCCCCGCGTCGGCGGGATTCGACGAAACGGACGATGTCGGCGATCCAGTCGCGGTCGGTGCGCAGCGACAGCAGCGGGGCTCCGCAGGTACGCAACGTGCGGGCCACGTCGGCCCGGTGCGCCGCGGCCGCCTTTGCGAAGTCGTCGCGCAATTGTTCGTCGATGGTGAACTCGCGGGTGCGACCGGATTCGGCGTCCTGCAGGATTACGTCGCCGACATCGGGCAGCTCGACATCACGCGGGTCGAGCACCTCGACGCCGAGCACCTCGTGGCGGGCGCCGATCGCACGCAGCGGACGCATCCAGTTGATCGGGCCGAGGAAGTCGCTGATGATCACCGCCATTCCCCGGCGGCGTTCCGGGCGCCGCAGGGCGTCGATGGCCACCGCCAGGTCCCCGCGCACCCCGACCGGCGCCTTGGGCATCGTCGCGATGGTCCGCAGCAGCGTCTGCTCGTGCTGACGTCCGGACCGCGCCGGAACCCGAGTTATCTTGTCGCCGTTGGCAATCACCGCGCCGAGGCGGTTTCCTCCACCGCTGTTGAGAAAGATGATGGCGGCCGCCGCGGCCACCGCCAGGTCACGCTTCTCACAGACCGCGGTACCGAAGTCCAGACTGGCCGACATGTCGACCACCAGCCAGGTCTCCAACTCGCGGTCGGCGATCATCTGCCGCACGTGCGGATGGGTGGTCCGCGCGGTCACCGCCCAGTCCATCCGGCGCACGTCGTCGCCGGGCTGATACTCGCGCGACTCCCCCGGCTCCGAGCCCGGGCCCGGGATGAGGCCGAGGTGGTCGCCGTGCAGCACACCGTCCAGCTTGCGTTTGACCGTCAACTCGAGGGTCCGCAGCGCCGCCGACAGTTTGGGATCGTCGATCTGCCCGCGCTGCATCGACGGCGGACGGTTGGCCGCAGACGGGTCCGCGGCGGAGTTGGGTTCGGTCACCGACCGCTAGCCGCACCCGCGGCCTGCATCGCCGGAGGCACCGAATGACCCTGTTGCGGAACGGCATTCACCTGCGGCATGCCCACGGTCTGCAGGATCCGGTTGATCACGATCTCCGAGGAGATCTCGTCGGCCAGCGCGTCATAGGTGAGCACCAACCGGTGCCGAAGCACATCGGGGATGACCTCGACGACGTCCTGCGGGATGACGTAGTCGCGGCCGCGCACCAGCGCCAGCGAGCGCGAGGCGGCGATGATGCCCAGCGAAGCGCGCGGCGAGGCGCCGAACGAGATCCAGCTCTTGACGTCGTTCATGCCGAGTTGCTCGGGATGACGGGTGGCGGTGACGACCCGCACCACGTAGTCGACCAGCGCGTGGTGCACGAAGTTGTTCGCCGCGATCTCCTGCAGCCGCAGCAGGTCGCCGGTGTCCAGGATCTGCTTGGGCTCCGGGGGCTTGACGCCCATCCGGTAGATGATCTCGCGCTCTTCTTCCGGCGACGGGTAGCCGACGTTGATCTTGAACAGGAAGCGGTCCCGCTGCGCTTCTGGCAGCGGGTAGACACCTTCGTGCTCGATCGGGTTCTGGGTGGCCATCACCAGGAACGGATTGGGCAGCGGGAATCTCTTACCGCCGATCGACACCTGGCGTTCCTGCATGACCTCGAGCAGCGCGGACTGCACCTTCGCCGGCGCACGGTTGATCTCGTCGGCGAGCAGGAAGTTGACCACCACCGGACCGAGTTCGGTGTCGAACTCCTCCTTGCCCTGCCGGTAGATGCGGGTACCGATGATGTCGGTGGGCACCAGGTCGGGGGTGAACTGAATGCGCGCGAACGTCCCGCCGACCACCTTCGCGAAGGTCTCGACGGCCAGCGTCTTGGCGACACCGGGCACACCTTCGAGCAACACGTGGCCCTTGGACAACAGCCCGACAAGCATCCGCTCGACGAGCTGGTCCTGGCCCACGATGATGCGCTTGACCTCGAAGATGGCTCGTTCCAGGGTGTGCACCTCGGCGGCCAGCCCGTTACCACCGGACGGCGCGGCGTGCGCGGGAGCCGTAGGGGGACCCGAGTAACTACCGCCGCCCGGGGGCGGCCCGCCTGCTGATGTCATTGCTCACCCTCCACGGCTTAAACCCTCCAAAAGTCGATCAGACACGAATGCTCGCACTGCGAAAAATCGCGGGGCAGCGGCGTGCCCTTTGTTCAACTATTCCAGGCGACCTGCAATCCGTCGACGTGGCCCGCCCGGCGACGATGCACGCCGCGCTGCGGCGTGCGGAGGAGCCGGGCCATCAGACCCGCCCGGCGACGATGCACGCCGCGCTGCGGCGTGCGGAGGAGCCGGGCCATCAGACCCCGCCCGGCGACGATGCACGCCGCACCGCACAGCTCTGTCAGTACTCGATGATGCGGGTCAGCGTCGGCGTCATACCCGACTTCCGCACCGCACTGACCGTCACCTTGCCGGCGCTGCCGGAGGCCTCCAGCATCTGGCCGTTACCCAGGTAAATGGTGACGTGCTGGCCACCGCCTGGGCCGTAGAAGATGAGGTCGCCGCGCCTGGCCTGCGAGGGCGGAATGTGCCGACCGGACTTCCACTGGTCACCGGAGAACCTCGGGATCAGCACGCCGACCCCGGCGAAGCTGTACCGGACCAGGCCCGAGCAGTCGAAGCCGACGGTGTTGGCACCGGAGTCGATCCCTTTGCTGGGGCCGTCGAGCGTCCCGCCACCCCAGGAGTACGGCACTCCCATCTGCGAGGCGCCGCGACGGATGACGTATTCGATCGCCTGGCGCCCGTTCGCCCTGGGGATCTTGCTTGGACTGGTGCCACCCGGGTCACTGCTGCCCAGGTTGATCCCGAGTCCGCCGAGGAACTGCCGGCCGAGGTCGAGTGTCGTCTGGGTGGCGTTCGCGGTGGCCTGCAGCGACTGGTTGGCCACGGCGAGCGGGTCCCCCGGATGGCCGGCGCTGATCACCGGCGGCAACGTCGGGTCCCAGGCGCCATCCTCGGCTTCCGCGGGAACAGCCAGCGCGATCAGCAGGCTGAGGACGGCAAGCACCGGCCAGACCACCCTGGTCCGGCGCATGCCTCTGCCATCTGTAAACCGATGGTGCATAACACCTTTCACGCGTCAGTATTCGATGTAGCGGACCACGTACGGCGTCATACCGCTGGTGCGGACCGGCGCGACGCGAACCTTCAGGCCGACATCGGGCGCCTCGAGCATCTGGCCCTGGCCCAGATAGATCGTCACGTGCTGACTACCGCCGGGACCGTAGAAGATGACATCGCCGCGGCGCATCTGCGACGACGGGATCTTGCGGCCCAGGTTGTACTGCGCACCCGAATAGTGCGGGAGCTTGATGCCGACGCCGGCGAACGAATACAACACCAGGCCCGAGCAATCGAAGCCGGTGGTGCCGGCTCCGGAGTCGATGCCCTTGCCCGGCCCGGCGGCGGTCCCGCCACCCCATGAATACGGCACGCCGATCTGCGACATACCGCGGCGGATCACGTATTCGGAGGCCTGCCGGCCGTACACCCGGGGGATCTTGCCGTTGGTGAAGCCGGTCGGCGTGGGCGCCAAGCCAAGCTGTTGCAGGAAGCTGCGGCCCATGTTGGACGTGACTTCTGACGACGTCGACATCGTCCCGAGGACCTTGTTGAGAATCGCGACGGGGTCACCTGGCACGTTCGCGCTGGGCACCATCGGCAACGTCGGGTCCCACCCGTCCCACTGCCTGTTGTTGCCCCTCGGCGCGGTGCGCGAGCCCGGCGCCGCCGGATCCCACCTGTCGCCGGGGGACGACGCCGCCCGCTGGTCGGCACCCGGTCCGCCCGCGGGTGCCGACCAATTGCGGGCGGCGTCGAGTCTGGCCTGGGCCGCATTCCGCTCATCGGCCAGGCGATTGACCTCTTGCTGCTGTGCGCCGAACCGGCGGTGGGCGTCGGTTAGGGCCGCCACCGCTGCGTTCTGGCTGGACTGGGCGTCGACAACAGCTTTGTCGGCTTTCTGCTTCGCCAACCGCGCCGCCGAGTCCTTGTTCAATTGATCGGTACGGGCCCGCAGCAGGTTGTCCATCACCTGCCGCGAGCTGGCCGCCAGCGCCTGGCCGGCGGCAGCGGTCGCGATCATGTCGTCCGGGCTGCTCGCCGTGAGGTAGCCGTTCGACGGACCGCTGACGTAACTGGCGACCGCGAATCGGTCGAATCGTTTCTGGGCCGCCGCGATTGCGACGTCGGCGTCTTTGACCGACCGCTGGCTGGCATCGACGTCATGTTGTGCGGTTGCTGCGTTGTCGCGCGCGGTCTCGACGTCGACGACAGCCTTGTTGACGCTTTCCTGCTGCGACTCGATTTGGGCGTTGAGGTCCTGCAACTGCTGATTGGCTTGCGCCACATCGGCGATCAGCTTGGCCATCGCGTCGGGCCCCGCGCCCGAATCGGCGTCGGCCAGGCCCGGGAGGCTCAGCAGCACGACGATGCTGAGCATCGCGGGAGTCATCCGGCGGGTGAACTCGGTCGCCAACCGGAAAGACGAGCCGCGGGGGTTGCGTCTCATTCGACTCGGATCTCCTTGGCTCAACGCGAACGGAGGGTTTCAGCCCCAGCTATCACTGAGAGCACGACTAGACCAAAAACATCTCTTGCACCGTAAGTCACATCCGGACCAATAGAAACTTATGTCACAAATTGAGCATCAGTTCGTCCGACAACTGTGACCGAACGGTGACATCGCGAATTTGCCCGCATAACCGGGGCAGCGTCGGCGCTATGCGACGCAAGATCAATATGCCGAGTTAGGCACCCTGTTCAGCGCTTTCAGCGGGCTCGTCCGCTATGTCCCGTGGCGTTGCTGCACGGCGGGCGCGCAATTGCAGGAAACGCGTTCCGGCCACTGCTGCGAATACCCCGAGCAACAGCACAATGGTGAATGCGGTCCACGGAAACTGCGGTGTTTCGAGTTGGTGCAGAAAGTTCTGTGCCGAGGTGACAGTGTTGCCGGTCTTGGCGTTGTCCTCGCCGATCTCCAGCGTGGCGCGCGGGAAGTGGGTGCTGTAGCTGCCGACGTAGTTCGGGCTGAGCACCAGCACCGTCGCGTCCGGGTGCTGGGCGCCGACCACCGTCGCGATGTCGCGCAGCGGGGTGTCGTTCGGCGGGTTGTGGTCCAGCACGACGATCTTGAGGTCGATGCCGTCGTGATGAGCTCGGTCGATCAGCTGCAGCAGCTCCGGCGTGACCGCCGGCGGCGCGCTGATGTTGCCGGCAGCGACCTGCTGCTGGACGAGCGCCAGACACTGATCGGGGTTGCTCGCCGGGTCGGCGCCGACCGTGCCGCAGATCTCGCCGGGTATGTACAGCGGCGGGTGCGGTGTAGTCACGGTTGACGACTTTAATCGGCGGAGATGAAATGACGTTTTCCGGAGCCGCCGAATTGCAGGACAAGCGTACTGTTAGACTCGGCGGCGCACGCCGACACGGCCCGTCGACGAGTAGAACCAGCGGCGATCGCAAGCACGGCACAGACGAATACGATCTCGGGAGTTGATGTGAGCAGCAAAGATTCGGTGAATTCATTCGGAGCCCGCGACACCTTGAAGGTCGGCGGCGACAGTTACGAGATCTACCGGCTGGACGCGGTCTCGGGTACGGAGAAGCTCCCGTACAGCCTGAAAGTGCTCGCCGAAAACCTGTTGCGCAACGAAGACGGCAGCAACATCACCAAGGACCACATCGAGGCCATCGCCCAGTGGGACCCCAAAGCCGAGCCCAGCATCGAGATTCAATACACGCCCGCACGCGTCGTCATGCAGGACTTCACCGGCGTGCCCTGCATCGTCGACCTCGCCACCATGCGCGAGGCCGTCGCCGACCTCGGCGGCAACCCTGACAAGGTCAACCCGTTGGCGCCCGCCGACCTGGTGATCGACCACTCGGTGATCATCGACTTGTTCGGCACCGCCGACGCATTCGAGCGCAACGTCGAGATCGAATACCAGCGCAACGGCGAGCGCTACCAGTTCTTGCGCTGGGGCCAGGGCGCATTCGACGACTTCAAAGTCGTGCCGCCGGGCACCGGCATCGTGCACCAGGTCAACATCGAATACCTGGCCAGCGTCGTAATGGCGCGCAATGGGCTGGCCTACCCCGACACCTGCGTCGGGACTGACTCGCACACCACGATGGTCAACGGCCTCGGCGTACTGGGCTGGGGTGTCGGCGGCATCGAGGCCGAAGCCGCGATGCTCGGTCAGCCGGTGTCGATGCTCATCCCCCGAGTCGTCGGCTTCAAGCTGACCGGCGAGATCAAGCCGGGCGTCACCGCGACCGACGTCGTGCTCACCGTCACCGAGAAGCTGCGCAAGCACGGCGTCGTCGGCAAGTTCGTCGAGTTCTACGGCGAGGGCGTGGCCGAGGTGCCGTTGGCCAACCGCGCCACCCTCGGCAACATGAGCCCCGAATTCGGTTCTACCGCAGCGATTTTCCCGATCGACCAGGAGACCATCGACTACCTCAAGTTCACCGGCCGCAAGCCGGAGCAGGTTGCCCTGGTAGAGGCCTACGCCAAGGAGCAAGGCCTGTGGCATGACCCCAAGCACGAGCCGGCGTTCTCTGAATACCTCGAACTCGACCTGTCCGAGGTGGTGCCCTCGATCGCCGGCCCCAAGCGGCCACAGGACCGAATCGTGTTGTCGGAAGCCAAGTCCACCTTCCGTAAGCAGATCCCCGACTACGTCGGCAACGGCTCCGACAAGAAGGACTACTCCAAGCTCGACGAGACGATCGACGAGACCTTCCCGGCCAGCGACCCGGGTCAACCGACCAACGGTCACGCCGATGACCAGCCCGACACCCCGGTGCACTCGGCCGCCAAGAACGCCAACGGCCGGGTGACCAAACCGGTGCGCGTCAAGTCCGACGAGCGCGGTGAGTTCGTGCTCGACCACGGCGCGGTGGTGATCGCCGCGATCACGTCGTGCACCAACACCTCCAACCCCGAGGTGATGCTCGGCGCGGCGCTGCTGGCCCGCAACGCCGTGGAGAAAGGCCTGACGTCGAAGCCCTGGGTGAAGACGTCGATGGCACCGGGCTCACAGGTCGTCACCGCCTACTACGACAAGGCCGGACTGTGGCCGTATTTGGAGAAGCTGGGCTTCTTCCTGGTCGGCTACGGCTGCACCACGTGCATCGGTAACTCCGGCCCGCTGCCCGAGGAGATCTCGAAGGCGATCAACGACAACGACCTCACCGTGACCGCGGTGTTGTCGGGCAACCGGAACTTCGAAGGCCGGATCAGCCCGGACGTCAAGATGAACTACCTGGCCTCGCCGCCGCTGGTGGTCGCCTATGCGCTGGCCGGATCGCTGGACTTCGACTTCGACTCCGACCCGCTCGGGACGGACAACGACGGCAATGACGTCTTCCTCAAAGACATCTGGCCGTCGCAGAAGGACGTCTCGGACACCATCGCCTCGTCGATCAACCAGAAGATGTTCGTCGACAACTACGCCGACGTGTTCAAGGGCGACGAGCGGTGGCGCAACCTGCCGACTCCGAGCGGCAACACCTTTGAGTGGGGTTCTGATTCGACGTACGTGCGCAAACCTCCGTACTTCGAGGGCATGCCCGCAGATCCGGAGCCCGTCGGCGACATCACGGGTGCCCGGGTGCTCGCGCTGCTGGGCGATTCGGTGACCACCGACCACATCTCCCCCGCCAGCAGCATCAAGCCGGGAACGCCTGCAGCGCAATACCTTGACGAGCACGGTGTGGAGCGCAAGGACTACAACTCCTTCGGTTCGCGACGCGGCAACCACGAGGTGATGATCCGCGGCACGTTCGCCAACATCCGGTTGCGTAACCAGCTGCTCGATGACGTCTCGGGTGGCTACACCCGCGACTTCACCCAGGACGGTGCCCCGCAGGCCTTCATCTACGACGCGGCGCAAAACTATGCGGCACAAGACATTCCGCTGGTCGTCCTGGGCGGCAAGGAGTACGGCTCCGGCTCGTCTCGCGACTGGGCCGCCAAAGGCACCCGCCTGCTGGGTGTTCGCGCGGTGATCGCCGAGTCGTTCGAGCGCATCCACCGGTCCAACCTGATCGGCATGGGTGTGATCCCGCTGCAGTTCCCGGAGGGCAAGTCAGCCGGAGACCTGGGTCTGGACGGCACTGAGGTGTTCGACATCACCGGCATCGAGGAACTCAACAACGGCAAGACGCCGAAGACGGTTCATGTGAAGGCAGCCAAAGAGGGCGGCAAGGTAGTCGAATTCGACGCGGTGGTGCGCATCGACACCCCCGGCGAGGCCGACTACTACCGCAACGGCGGCATCTTGCAGTACGTGCTGCGCAACATGCTCAAGTCGAACTAGATCTCGAGACGAAGCGGCCGTGCCCAAGGTCAGCCAGCACCATCTGGAGGCCCGGCGCCGTCAGATTCTTGACGGCGCCCGCGGTTGCTTCGCCGAGTTCGGCTACGACGGGGCCACGGTGCGCCGCCTCGAGCAGGCGATCGGCCTGTCCCGCGGTGCGATCTTCCACCACTTCCGCGACAAGGACACGCTGTTCTTCGAGTTGGCGCACGAGGATGCCGAGCGGATGGCCGACGTCGCCTCGCGCGAAGGTCTGGTCCAGGTGATGCGCGACATGCTGGCGGCCCCCGACCAGTTCGACTGGCTGGCTACACGATTGGAGATCGCTCGCAAGTTGCGCCACGATCCGGCGTTCAACAAGGAGTGGACGAAGCGGTCAGAAGAGCTCACCGCAGCGACGATCGATCGGTTGCGCAGGCAGAAGCAGGCCGGGCGGGTGCGCGACGACATTCCCAGTGACGTATTGCAGTGCTACCTGGACTTGGTCCTCGACGGGCTGGTGGCCAAGGTGGCGTCCGGTGAAGACACTCAGCTGCTGACCGCGGTGCTCGATCTGGTCGAGGGTTCGGTACGGCAGCGCTGAGTGGCCGCGGGTCAGCGCGGCCGGGTGCGATGGTTGGGCCCGCCGCGGCTGCGCATCGTCGTGCCGGACTCGCGCAGCATGCTGTGAATCGATCCGTAAGACCTGCCGGTCGACGCGACCAGAGTGCGGATGCTGGCTCCGCCCTCGTAGGCGTGCCGCAATTCGCTCAGCACTTGATCGCGTGGTTTTTTCGATTTCCTCATGTGCCCCTCCCCATGTGAACGGGATCCCCAAACCACACAGAGTAGAAAGCCGGGTCGGCCGGCGGGGCCGCTTTGACGAAATCGCCTGCGACAGCGGCAAGACCGCGCGTCGGCGCGGTCAGGCCAGCTCGATGAGATCCCGGTATTCCTCGGACCAGTGGTCCTCGGTGCCGTCGGGCAACAGCACGACGCGTTGCGGATCGAGCGCCTCGGCAGCGCCCGGATCGTGGGTGACCAGCACCACCGCGCCGGCATAGCTGCGCAGTGCGTCCAGCACCTGCTCGCGTGACGCCGGGTCGAGGTTGTTGGTCGGCTCGTCGAGTAGCAACACGTTGGCCGTCGACGCCACCAGACCGGCGAGGGCGAGACGGGTCTTCTCACCGCCGGACAGCGTTCCGGCCGGTTGGTCCAGCTGGCTACCGCTGAACATAAACGCGCCGAGCAGGCCGCGGAGGTCTTGCTCGCCGGAATCGGGTGCGGCGTGCCGGATGTTCTCCCACACCGTCGCGCCGTCGTCGAGGGTGTCGTGCTCCTGCGCGAAATAGCCGATTTTCAAACCGTGCCCGGGCTGTATCGACCCGGCGTCGGGCTGCTCGACACCGGCCAGCAACCGCAGCAGCGTTGTCTTGCCGGCGCCGTTGAGTCCGAGCACCACCACCCGAGAGCCCCGGTCGATCGCCAGATCCACCCCGGTGAAGATCTCCAGCGAGCCGTAGGTCTTCGTCAGCCCGGACGCGGTCAGCGGTGTCCGTCCGCACGACGACGGGTTGGGGAATTTGATCCGGGCCACCTTGTCGGCCACCCGCTCTTCGTCGAGGGCCGCCATCATCCGGTCGGCACGGCGCAACATGTTCTGTGCCGCAACGGCTTTGGTCGCTTTGGCGCCGAGCTTGGCGGCCTGGGCGCGCAGCGCGGTGGCCTTCTTCTCCGCGTTGGCGCGTTCGCGGCGGCGACGTTGTTCGTCGGTGGCGCGGGCGTCGAGGTATTTCTGCCAGCCCATGTTGTACACATCGGGTTCACCGCGCACGGCGTCGAGGAACCAGACCCGGTTCACCACCTCGGCCAGCAACTCCACGTTGTGACTGATCACCACCAGGCCGCCGGTGTGGTTGCGCAGGAAATCCCGCAGCCAGCCGACCGAGTCGGCGTCGAGGTGGTTGGTCGGCTCGTCGAGCAGCAGAGTGGTGGCCGAGCCCGCGCCAGTGTCGCTGGCGGCGAACAGGATTCGCGCCAACTCCACGCGACGGCGTTGTCCACCCGAGAGCGTCCGCAGCTGCTGGGTCAGCACCCTGTCCGGCAGTCCGAGGCTCGCGCAGATCCGGCCCGCTTCGCTTTCGGCGCCGTAACCGCCGAGGGCGGAGAAGCGTTCCTCGAGTTGACCGTAGCGACGGATCGCCCGATCGCGGGCGTCGTCGTCGGCGACTTCGGCCATCAGCGCCTGCTGCTTTTCCAGGTCGGTGAGCAGGGTGTCCAGGCCGCGTGCGGACAACACCCGATCGCGGGCCAGGACATCGAGGTCACCCTCTTTGGGATCCTGCGGCAGATAGCCGACCTCGCCGGTGCGCGTGATCGATCCGGCATAGGGCTCCCCCTCGCCGGCCAGGATGCGCATGGTGGTGGTCTTGCCTGCGCCGTTACGCCCGACCAGACCGATGCGGTCGCCGGGCTGGATGCGCAGCGCCGGGCCTTCGGCGAAGAGCAACGTGCGCGCGCCAGCGCGGACCTCGAGGTCCGTAGCCGTGATCACGGTCGCTCCTTGATGTCTGTGGTTACTTGTCGTCGGTGAACGCCGGCGGGCGCTTTTCGGCGCGCGCGGCGACAGCCTCTTCGAAGTTGGTGGTGAGCAGGCGGACGAAGAGCTGCCCTAGACCCTCGGCCTGCATGTGCCCTTCCAGGCTAGCGGCGTCCAGTCCACTCCACAGTGTGCGTTTGGTCAATTCGACGCCGGGCCGCGAGAACGCCGCGATCCGCTCGGCCATCGCGAAGCAGGTCTCCAGCAGCTCGTCTTCCGGGACGTGACGGGAGATCAGCCCGATCCGCTCGGCTTCCTCGGCGTCGATGTCGCGTCCGGTCAGCATGATCTCGAACGCCCGCGACGATCCGATGGCTCGCGGCAGCAGGTAGCTCAGGCCCAGCTCGCTGGCGGTCAGCCCGTTGTTGATGCCCGCGGCCCGGAAATACGCCCCGCTGGCGGCGATGCGGATGTCGGCGGCCAGCGCCAGGCACAGCCCGCCACCGATGGCGGCGCCGTTGACCGCGGCGATCACCGGTTGGTGCATGCGTCGCAGCGCCAGGATCACGTCGTCGAGAATCTGCATGGAGCGCAGCGCGTAGGTGGGCCGGGTCAGACCCTGGACGTGGGGAACGGCACCGGCCGACTTGTGGTCGGCGCCCGAGGAGAAGCCCCTGCCGGCCCCGGTCAATACCACGACACGCACCGAGTTGTCGTAGGTGACGGTCTCCAGCGCCTCCTTGAGGGGCACCATGACGTCGAACGCCATCGAGTTCATCCGCTCCGGCCGGTTGAGGGTGATCAACGCGACCTGCGGGCGTGGGTGTTCGACGAGGACCAGGCTCACCGTTGAACGGTAACCCGTTCAAGTCGGCTCAGGCCTGGTCGGTCTCCTGCGCAGCGATCGCCGCGTCGACGTCGAAGCTCTTGATCTGCTGAACCAGATCCTCCAGCGCCGCCGGGGGCAGCGCGCCGGCCTGGTTGAACACCAGCTTGCCCTTCTTGAAGGCCATCAGCGTGGGGATGGACCGGATCTGGGCGGCCGCGGCGAGTTCCTGCTCGGCTTCGGTGTCCACCTTGGCGTGCACGACGTCGGGGTGCTTTTCCGCGGACGCGGCGAACGTGGGCGCGAACTGCCGGCACGGTCCGCACCAGGACGCCCAGAAGTCGACGAGCACGATGTCGTTGTCGTTGACCGTTTCGTTGAACTGCGCGGCGGTGAGGTCTTGGGTAGTCACGGGCTGTTCAACGCGGTGCGCAGCCGCTGTGTTCCCCGCTCAGGTCAAGTGGTCGTAGTCGCCGCGGACCCAGGCCGCGTGTCGTTCCGCCGACTGCTGGACCGCCACGCGGCCATCGGTGTCGATGGCGTTGGTGTACAGGCCGTAGATCCGGTCGAAGCGCAGCGCCGCCAGCGTGCCGGCCATTCGCAGCACCACCGCAGCCGACAGCGGCAGGCGGTTGGGATAGCTGCGCAAGAATCCGACCGTACGGCGGTCCGGGTTGGGAAAGATGGTGTCACCGGCCAGCAGCACGCCGCGCCCCTCGGCGCCGTCGGCCCAGCAGGCGACCGCGCTGCCCGGGAAATGCCCGCCGACCCGGACCACCGACAACGACGAAGCCAGCCGCAATGTGTCGGTCCACTGCCGAATCACCGGGTCGGGCCGCATCACCCAGTCGGCGTCCTTGGCGTTGACGTAAACCGGGACGCCACCGAGCCGGTGGCTCCACTCGACTTGGGCACCGAACATATGCGGGTGGCTGGCGACGACCGCCAGGACCGGTCCGCGGTCGGCGACCGCGGACACCGCGTCGTCGTCGACGAAACCGGACGGATCCCACAACACGTTGCCTTCATCGGTGCAGATCAGCTTGCCCAACTGACCGATGCCGAGCGGCGGCGAGCTGCCGATCGCGACGAGGCCCTCCTCAATGACCGAGACGACCGATCGCATACCCTCGCCGACCAGTTGCTCCAGCGTCGCCCATGCCTGACCGTCGGTCGGCACCCACTGACGCTCGTCGGCGCAGATGGCGCAGACATCCGAGGGAGTGCTGTGCTCGACACCGCAGGTCCGACACAACCAGAACATGGCACTAATCTTTCGGGGCGGTGAATTTTCTCACGGTGCAAACCGAGCCGGTAGTGGGTACCCCTTGAGGCAATGTTCAATTCCGAGAATCCTCGATGTGCTCGGCTCGCGGTACTTGCGGTCACCGCCGCCGCTGCGGTATCGCTGGCCGCGTGCAGCAGCTCGAGTAACGACAACACCGCAAAACCGCCGGCGCCGGTGAGCCCGACGAGCGTGGCACCCAAGCCGCCGCCGGCTCCACCCATGGGTCATGACGAGGTCGAGGGGCTGGTCAGGTCGGTATCCGGCAACACCATCCAGCTGACGCAGCGGGACCGGACGGCGGCCGCGGTGGACTTCACCCCGACGACCATGGTGACCGAGCTCGGCCCGGCTGCCCTGACCGACGTCACCCCGGGCAGCTGCGTCGATGTCCAGCTCGCCGCGCCGAACGGTCCCCCCGGTGGGCCGGTCACCGCGCAACTCGTGACGATCAGCCCGTCCGAAGGCGGCAAATGTGCGCCCGCGCCGAATCCGGGCGTCAACGGAACCGTCAGCTCAGTCTCGGGCAACGTCATCGCGGTTAACGCCGTCGATCCCACCGGCAAGACCACGCCCGCCACCGCGGACGTCACCGAGGCGACCACCTACAACAAACACGCGGTCACCAACACGCAGGCCATCCAGAACGGCAAGTGCATGGCGGCGCAGGGAATAAAGAACGCCGGTGTGCTGCAGGCCGCGACCATCGACCTCGAACCATGCCCGCCGATGGGGAGCCCGCACCACCACTTCTTCCATATCCCGCACCTGCCGCATATCCACCACCACTGAGGCCCGGCAGCAGGGTCCGGCGCCGCATACATAGCGCCCTCTTAATCGGCCTCCAGCCTGCGCTCAGCGCCGGCATCGATCGTGAAAGCCGTTGCCCGAGCCGGTCTGCCGCCCGCAGGCCGGCGATCGAAAGGACGTCGATGCCCGCCACGATCCCGACAGCCCAACTGTCCCGCATCGCAATCTTCGCAGTCGCCGGCGCCGCCGCGCTGTCGCTGGCCGCGTGCGGCAGCTCGAACGACGCCAAGCCGCGCGCGGCGAGCCCCACCAGCTCCGCCGCAACGTCCTCGCCGTCGGCGAAGCCCGAGGGCAAGGACTGGGTGAAGGGGATGATCGACTCGGTGTCGGGCTCCACGATTCAGGTCAGCCAGAAGTCGGGGGCCGCCACGGTCGACTTCACACCGTCAACCAAGGTCGCAGAGCTCACCCCAGCGCAGCTGACCGATGTCACCACCGGCAGCTGCGTCAGCGTGCGCCCTGACCACCACAGCGACTCCCCCGGCGGCAGCGCGATCACCGCCGGAGCGGTACGGATCAGCACCGCCGTCGACGGCAAATGCCCCGCGCCCAAGCAGCAGGGCGGCGCGGCCACGACCCCGCCGCCGGGCCAGCATCGCCAGACACGTGGTCAGGTGGCGTCCGTCGCCGGCAACACCATCACCGTGAATAGCGTTGACTCGAGCGGGAATTCGTCGCAGTTCAGCGTAACCGTCACGGACACCACCAAATACACCAAGAAGACCGCCGCCGACGCACAGGCGATCGCGCAGGGTAAATGCCTGACCGCACTCGGCACCAAGGACGGCGGCGGCGCGCTGCAGGCGACGGCGATCACCGTCCAGCAGGCCGACAACGGCCAGTGCCCGGAGTCGGGCGGCGAGCACCACCGGCACTAGCCGGCTGTTATTTCTTGCCGCGCCAGCCTCGTTCGAAGGGCAGCCGCCATGCGCGTGGCGCGATAAGTGGGTGGACGGCGTTGGGTCCCCACGAATCCAGATCGTAGGTGCGCGCCGGCGGCGGATCCTCGAGCAACGGCGCTGACACCTCCCAGAGCCGTTCGATGCCCTCGGCAGTGTTGTACAGTGTTCGATCTCCACGCATGGCGTCGAGAATCAGACGCTCGTAGGCCTCGAGCACGTCGCCGGCGTGGCCGGTCTCTTCCATGGTGAACTGCAAACTGAGCTTGTCCAGCTTCATACCCGGCCCTGGCCGCTTGCCGTAGAACGACAGCGACATCTTCGATACGTCGGCGAGGTCGAAGGTCAGGTGGTCCGGACCCTTCGATCCCACACCGGATCCGGGCGGGAACATGCTTCGCGGCGGCTCGTGGAACGCGATCGAAATGATGCGCTGGCCTTCGGCGAGGCCCTTGCCGGTGCGCAGGAAGAACGGGACGCCCGCCCACCGCCAGTTGTCGATCTCGCATCGCAGGGCGATGAAGGTTTCAGCATCCGACTCTTCGGACACCCCGGGCTCGTCGCGATAGCCCCGGTATTGCCCGCGCACCACATGATTCGGATCAAGGGGACGCATCGAGCGGAACACTTTGTTCTTCTCGTCGCTGATCGCCGCCGACGCAAGCTCGGTGGGCGGCTCCATCGCGACGAACGCCAGAATCTGGAACAGGTGGGTGACCACCATGTCTTTGAACGCCCCGACGGATTCGTAGAACTTGGCGCGGGTCTCGACCGTCAGCCGCTCCGGCACGTCGATCTGGATGTGGTCGATGAAGTTCCGGTTCCAAATCGGCTCGAACAGCCCGTTGGCGAATCGAAACGCGAGGATGTTCTGCGCCGCTTCTTTGCCCAGGAAGTGATCGATGCGGAAGATCTGCTCTTCTTCGAAACGCTCGTGGATGGCCTCATTCAGCTTGCGGGCGCTAGCCAGATCGACACCGAACGGCTTTTCCATGATGACCCGGCTGTTCTCCACCAGGTCAGCTTTCTGCAGCATGTCCATCACCGGCATCACCGCCGACGGCGGCACGCTCAGGTAGTGCAGCAACGGAGCCTGGCCGCCGAGAACTTCGCGCTGCTCGGCTACCGCCCGTGCCAGCGCCTCCGGACCATCCTGCTGTGAGACGAAGGTCAGGTTGGCGATGAACTGCTCCGCCAATTCCTCTGACACTTCGTGATGCGCGAACTCGCTGCAGGCTTTCTGCGCCTGCTTGCGAAATGTCTCGCTGTCGAGTTCGTCGAGGGAGGTTCCGATGATCCGGAGTTCCGGAGCGAGCTGCGAACAACTCAGGTGCAGAAGGCCGGGCAGCAATTTGCGGCGAGCCAAATCGCCTGTGGCGCCGAACATCACGATGACGTGCGGTGCCGCGCCATTCGTCTGCTGATTGGCCCCTTGGCCTTTCCCGGCATCCGTCACGAACCCAAGGGTAACCAAGGCAGGTCGTCTTCACACCTTGCAGAGACGAATGTTCAGATTGTCAGCCGGGCGGACGACGACACGGGGGGCACGCAGACCGCCCCCCGTGTGACGTCGCTACCCCTGAGGAAGTTGGTACCAGCCCTTCTCTTCCCCGTAGGCCCAGCCGCACGGAACCCGCTCCCACTTCGTTCCGTCGTCGCCGCCATTCCAGATGTCGCACTTCGGCCCGTTCGGATCAGGTCCCGGCGCGGGGTCGCCATGGGCGATGCCGGTGCCCAGCACCATGGTGGCCGCGCAAGCCGCGACGAACACCAATTTCTTCGTCATAAGGCAGATCCTTTCTGTCGGTCAGATAAATTCTGAGGGACAGGCCGGGCTCGCGCGACTTTTAGAAACGTCGCTCAGACGGTGAAGCCCAGCGCGCGGAGTTGGTCGCGGCCGTCGTCGGTGATCTTGTCCGGACCCCACGGCGGGTTCCACACCCAGTTGATGCGCAACTCGTCGACCAGGCCGGCGCCGATCAGCGCGTTGCGCGACTGGTCTTCGATGACGTCGGTCAGCGGGCAGGCCGGCGACGTCAGCGTCATGTCGATCAGCGCGACGGTGCCCTCCTCCGCTTCTTCGAGGTTGACTCCGTAGACCAATCCCAGGTCGACGACGTTGATACCCAATTCGGGGTCGACGACATCGCGCATGGCCTCCTCGATGTCGCCCAGCAGCTCGTTGTCCGGTGCTGCGATCTCACTCATCCGGTGACCTCCTCCACGTCGTGACTGGCCTGGGCCAGCGCATCCTTGAACGCCATCCAGCCCAACAAAGCGCATTTCACCCGGGCCGGATATTTGGCGACGCCGGCGAATGCGATGCCGTCGCCGATGACGTCCTCGTCGCCGGTGATGTTCCCGCGGGACGACACCATCTCGGTGAACGCGGTGACCGTCTTCAACGCCTGCCCGACGCTTTGCCCGATCACCTGCTCGGTGAGCACCGAAGTGGCCGCCTGGCTGATCGAACAGCCTTGGCCGTCGTAAGAGACGTCGTCCACCGTCTCCCCGTCGGCCGACAACGCCACCCGCAGCGTGATCTCGTCACCGCAGACCGGGTTCTTGTGATAGACCTCGGCGCCGAACGGCTCACGCAACCCGCGGTGCTGCGGATGCTTGTAGTGATCGAGGATCACATCCTGATACATCTGCTCAAGGCGCACGGCGGTTCACTCTCCGCCGAAGAAATCGATGGCGTGACGAACGCCGGCCACCAACCGGTCGACCTCGTCGACGGTGTTGTAGACCGCGAACGATGCACGCGCGGTGGCGGCGACACCGAACCGGCGGTGCAGCGGCAGCGCGCAGTGATGGCCGACCCGGACCGCAACACCGTCGTCGTCGAGCACCTGGCCGACGTCGTGGGCGTGTACACCGTCGACGACGAAAGACACTGGCGAGCCGCGATTCTCCATGTTGCTCGGCCCGATGATCCGCACCGCGTCGATGCCGGACAGACCGTCGATGGCGGCGGCCACCAACTCACGCTCGTGGGCGTCGACGGCATCCATGCCCACGGCGCTGAGATAGCGGGCAGCCGCGGCCAACCCAACGACCTGAGACGTCATCGGGGTGCCGGCCTCGAAACGCTGCGGCGGGGCGGCGTAGGTGGCGGCTTCCATCGTCACGGTCTCGATCATCGACCCGCCGGTGAGGAATGGTGGCATCGCGTTGAGCAGCCCGGCCCGGCCGTAGAGCACGCCGATCCCGTTGGGGCCCAACATCTTATGTCCGGAGAACGCCGCGAAGTCGACGTCGAGGGCGTGGAGGTCGACCGGCTGGTGCGGCACCGACTGGCAGGCGTCCAGCACCGTCAGCGCGCCGACGGCCTTGGCCCGCTCGACGAGCTCGGCGACCGGAGCCACCGCGCCGGTCACATTCGAATGATGGCTGAATGTCACGACTTTGACGTTGCCGTCCAGCCGCAGCGAATCCAGATCGATGCGGCCGTCGTCGGTCACGCCATACCAGCGCAGCGTGGCACCGGTGCGACGGGCCAGCTCCTGCCACGGGACGAGGTTGGCGTGATGCTCGAGCTCGGTGGTGACAATGACGTCACCGGGCCCGACGGCCCGTTCGAAACGGTTGTCCCCGAACACATACGACAGCAGGTTGAGCGATTCGGTGGCGTTCTTGGTGAAGACCAGCTCGTCCACATTCGCACCGACGAACTCGGCGATGGCAGCGCGACCGTCCTCGTAGGCGTCGGTAGCCTCCTCCATCAGCTGATGCGCCCCGCGGTGCACCCCGCCGTTGGACGTCAGCAGAAATTCCCGTTCGGCCTCGAGCACCTGCAGCGGGCGCTGCGAGGTGGCACCGGAATCCAGGTACGCCAATTGGTTTCCGCCGCGCATGACGCGCTTCAGGATCGGGAAATCGGCACGGATCGCCGCGAGATCCAGTGGAGTCACGGAGGCCGTCATCGTTATGCCCCCGCGGCAGCCGACTGCGTGAAGCGCTCGTAACCGTTCTCTTCGAGTTCGTCGGCCAACTCCGGGCCACCGGATTCGATGATCCGGCCGCCGACGAAGACGTGCACGAACTGCGGCTGGATGTAGCGCAGGATGCGGGTGTAGTGCGTGATCAGCAGAATGCCACCGTGCTCAGCTTCGGCGTAGCGGTTGACACCTTCGCTGACCACCCGCAGCGCGTCGACGTCCAGACCGGAGTCGGTCTCGTCGAGGATCGCGATCTTGGGCTTGAGTAACCCCAGCTGCAGGATCTCGTGGCGCTTCTTCTCGCCGCCGGAAAAGCCCTCGTTGACGCTGCGCTCACCGAAGGACGGATCGATGTCGAGGTCTTGCATCGCTGCCTTGACTTCTTTGACCCAGTGCCGCAGCTTGGGCGCCTCGCCTCGGACCGCGGTCGCCGCCGAGCGCAGGAAGTTCGACATCGACACACCGGGCACCTCGACGGGATACTGCATGGCCAGGAACAGGCCGCCGCGGGCGCGCTCGTCGACGCTCATGTCCAACACGTTCTGCCCATCGAGGGTGATCGATCCCGACGTGACGCGGTACTTTGGGTGTCCGGCGATGGCATAGGACAGCGTGGACTTGCCGGATCCGTTGGGCCCCATCACCGCATGCGTCTCACCGGAGCGCACCGTCAGGTCGACGCCGTTGAGGATGGCGATATCGCCACCGTCCGTTGCGCTCTCGACAGAGACGTGCAGGTCTTTGATTTCCAGGGTTGTCATGAGGTGGTAATTCTCGATTCCGTGATGGCCAGTTCGTGTTCGATGGCTGTGGTCAGGCGCTCGCGAATCTCCGGGACCGCGATCTTGGCGATGATCTCGTTGAAGAATCCGCGCACCACCAATCGGCGGGCCTGCTCTTCAGGGATGCCGCGGGAACGCAGATAGAACAGCTGCTCGTCGTCGAATCGTCCGGTGGCACTGGCGTGTCCGGCGCCGACGATCTCGCCGGTCTCGATCTCCAGGTTGGGCACCGAGTCTGCCCGGGCGCCGTCGGTGAGCACCAGGTTGCGGTTGACCTCGAAGGTATCGGTGCCGGTGGCCTCGGCCCGGATCAACACGTCGCCGACCCAGACCGTGTGGGCGTCCGGCCGTTTCGATCCCGGATCCCCTTGCAGCGCACCCTTGTACAGCACGTT
Source organism: Mycobacterium cookii (assembly GCF_010727945.1). Taxonomy (NCBI): domain Bacteria; kingdom Bacillati; phylum Actinomycetota; class Actinomycetes; order Mycobacteriales; family Mycobacteriaceae; genus Mycobacterium; species Mycobacterium cookii. The sequence goes on along the minus strand of NZ_AP022569.1, from coordinate 528,641 downwards.
GGACCTGCAGTCGGGCCGGGCGTGGTCGACCAGCAACCGCGACTCAAGGTGTTGACCGTCATCGGCGAAGTACAGCCCGAGCAACTCGGCGTCGCCGCCGGGTGCGTCGAACCGCACCTGAGCCGACATCCGCACGACGTCGCCGCCGAGGGTGATCGCAACGTGCCTCAGCACCGCATCCTTACCCAGCCGGGCGTGCTGCGCGCTGACGTGGACGGCATCGTCGGCCCAGTCGGCGATCCACACCACTGTGAGCCGGGCCGCGTCCCCGACGACGAATTCGACGTTGTCGGCATACGTTCCACTGCCGCGATGGTCGATGACGACGACCGCTTCGGCGAGTTCGTCGACCCGCACCTGCAGGTGCCCGTAGGCAACGCCGCCTTGGCCCGGCCCTTCGACGGTGATCTCCACCGGCTCGGCGACCTGAGTGTCGCGGCCGACGGTGACGATGGTCGCCGCATTGAACGACGAAAAGGCCTGTGCGGCAACGCGGTCAGCCGGCACACCGCCCTGCCCGAGCCGCTCGTCGCCGCGCCGGACCGTCTCGACCCGCACCCCGGACCGTTCGCCGACGGCCAGCTTGGCGCTGCCGGTCGCCGGCGCCGAGCCGTCGTGCAGCCCATGCAGCCGCTTGAGCGGCGTGAAACGCCACAGTTCGTCGCGGCCGCCGGGAACCTCGAACGCGTTGACGTCGAACGAGGCGAACAGCTCGCCCTTGTTGGCAGCGGCGAGGGCCGAACCCTCAACCGCTTCAGTCAGATTGGTCACTAGCCGACCGCACCTTCCATCTGCAGTTCGATCAGCCGGTTGAGCTCCAGGGCGTACTCCATCGGCAACTCCTTGGCGATCGGCTCGACGAAGCCGCGCACCACCATCGCCATTGCCTCGTCCTCGGTCATGCCGCGGCTCATCAGGTAGAAGAGCTGATCGGCGCTGACCTTGGACACGGTGGCCTCGTGGCCCATCGTCACGTCGTCCTCGCGGATGTCGACATAGGGGTAGGTGTCGCTGCGACTGATCGTATCCACCAGCAGCGCATCGCATTTCACGCTGGAGCGTGAACCGTGTGAGCCCTTGTTGATCTGGACCAGGCCGCGGTAGGAGGTGCGACCGCCACCACGCGCCACCGACTTGGACACGATGTTGCTCGACGTGTTGGGCGCCAGGTGCAGCATCTTGGCGCCGGTGTCCTGATGCTGGCCTTCGCCGGCGAATGCCACCGACAGCACCTCGCCCTTGGCGTGCTCGCCGGTCATCCAAACCGCCGGGTACTTCATGGTGACCTTGGACCCGATGTTGCCGTCGACCCACTCCATGGTGGCGCCGGCTTCGGCCCGGGCCCGCTTGGTGACCAGGTTGTAGACGTTGTTCGACCAGTTCTGGATGGTGGTGTAGCGGCAGCGTCCGCCGGGCTTGACGATGATCTCGACCACCGCGGAGTGCAGCGAATCCGACTTGTAGATCGGCGCGGTACAGCCTTCGACGTAATGCACATAGGCACCCTCGTCGACGATGATCAGCGTCCGCTCGAACTGGCCCATGTTCTCGGTGTTGATCCGGAAGTAGGCCTGCAGCGGGATGTCGACGTGCACGCCCGGCGGGACGTAGATGAACGATCCTCCGCTCCAGACCGCGGAGTTCAGCGCCGAGAACTTGTTGTCGCCGGCGGGGATCACCGTGCCGAAATACTGCTTAAAGACGTCCGGGTGCTCGCGCAGCGCGGTGTCGGTGTCCAGGAAGATGACGCCCAGGGCCTCGAGGTCCTCGCGGATCGAGTGGTAGACGACCTCCGATTCGTACTGTGCGGCGACGCCGGACACCAGCCGCTGCTTCTCGGCCTCCGGGATGCCCAGCTTGTCGTAGGTGTTCTTGATGTCCGCAGGAAGGTCATCCCAGGTGGCGGCCTGCTTCTCGCTGGAGCGCACAAAGTACTTGATGTTGTCGAAGTGGATGCCCTCGAGGTTGGAACCCCAATTCGGCATCGGCTTGCGCTCGAAGATGCGCAGCGCCTTGAGTCGGTGCTCCAGCATCCACTCCGGCTCGCTCTTCTTCGCCGAGATGTCACGGACCACAGCCTCCGACAGCCCGCGCTGCGCGCTGGCACCGGCCACGTCGGAGTCCGACCAGCCGTAGCCGTAGCGGCCCAGCGAGGCGATCGCCTGCTCCTGGGTCAGCGGCGCGGCAGGCACGTCCGTCTTGGTGGCCTCCGGGGTGAGGGTCATAGCGACGCTCCTTTGATGCTCGTGGTGGCTTCGGCGCGGGCTGTGCGCCGAAGTTCAGACGGTTGGGCTTCAGCGGCGGCGAGCGGCACGTGGGTGGTGCAGGCGCAGTCGCCGTTGACGATGGTCGCCAGCCGCTGCACGTGGGTCCCGAGCACCTCGGCCATGGCTTGCTGCTCGGCTTCGCACAGCTCGGGGAATTCCTCGGCGACGTGGGACACCGGGCAATGGTGCTGACAGATTTGCACACCGTGGATCGGACCGCCGACCTCGGTGGTGGTTGCGACATATCCGGCTTTGGACAGCGCGCCGGCGATGCGCTCGGCGGTGGCCTCGATCTCCTCGTCGGTGTCGGAGTCGGCCGCCTCGACACCGGACAGGATCGCGTCGATGCGCTGGCGGGCGAAGCTGCGGACCGCCTCTTCGCCGCCGATCTCGCGCAGTTGACGCATCGCCGCCGATGCCAGGTCGTCGTAGCTGTGGTCCAGCTTCGCGCGACCCGTCGAGGTCAGCCGGTAACGCTTGGCCGGCCGTCCCCGCCCCGCCTGCTGCCACGGCGCGCCGGGCACCGATTCCGCCTCGCCCATGTCGATCAGCGCTTCGAGGTGACGGCGCACCCCGGCGGCTGACAGACCCAGCCGTTCGCCGATCTGCCCGGCGGTGATTGACCCGGACTCCAGCAGCAGCCGTATGACGGCGCTGCGGGTCTGTCCGTCGTGCGTCGCTGCTGCTGCGGCTTCGGCACCTGTGACGGGGGGCGGGAATTTCACAACACCAGTGTGACGCAATTCCGCGGCCGGGTCTAGGAAGGTTACCCTCCGCCGGGGTTGCGCTGGTCACACCTGACCCGTTCGGCCCTGCCCCAGCGGCGGCCGGTCGCATGGCGGCGACCCCCTGCGCCCGGCTCCGCCGCGCTTGTGATCGCCGCTCTGGTCATATGGCGGCGACCCGCTGCGCCCGGCTCCGCCGCGCTTGCGATCGCCGCTCTGGTCATATGGCGGCGACCCGCTGCGCCCGGCTCCGCCGCGCTTGCGATCGCCGCTACGCTGCTGTGATGGCAGCCCGCCAGCACACGCTGAGTTCCTCGATCGCCAGCTTGCACGGCGACGAGCAGACGGTGGGTCAGCCGCTCAACAAAGCGGAGAAGATCGCACTCGGCCGCACCCGGGTGTTCGGGGCCACCGGCACGGTGCTGATGGGCATCGGGGCGTTGGGTGCCGGGGCCCGGCCCGTGGTCCAGGACCCGACGTTCGGGGTCCGGCTGCTGAACCTGCCGTCGCGGATCCAGACGGTGTCGCTGACGATGACGACGACCGGCGCGGTGATGATGGCCCTCGCCTGGCTGATGCTGGGCCGGTTCGCACTGGGTAAGCGGCGGATGTCCCGCGGTGACCTGGACCGCACGCTGTTGCTGTGGGTGCTGCCGCTGCTGGTGGCGCCGCCGATGTACAGCAAGGACGTCTACTCCTACCTGGCGCAGAGCCAGATCTGCCGGCTGGGACTGGATCCGTATCGGGTGGGCCCGGCGACCGGCCTGGGCCTCGGCCACGTCTTCACCCTGTCGGTGCCCAGCCTCTGGCGGGAGACCCCGGCGCCCTACGGACCGCTGTTCTTGTGGGTCGGCCGCGGAATTTCGGCGCTGACCGGCGAGAACATCGTCGCCGCGGTGCTCTTCCACCGGCTGGTCGTGCTACTCGGGGTGGGCCTGATCGTGTGGGCGACGCCGCGGTTGGCCCGCCGCTGCGGTGTGGCCGAAGTCAGCGCGCTGTGGCTGGGGGCGGCCAATCCGCTGCTGATCATGCATCTGGTCGCCGGCATCCACAACGAGGCGCCGATGCTCGGGCTGATGCTGGCCGGCACCGAGTTCGCGCTGCGCGGTGTCGACTCCGCACGCCCGCTGTGGCCACGCCCGTGGCCGCGGGCACGAGGGCAGTGGGCGGACTGGGCGCCGTTGGGGATGCTGCTGGCCGGTTCGGTGCTGATCGTGCTCTCCTCGCAGATCAAGCTGCCTTCGTTATTGGCGCTGGGGTTCGTCACGATGGCGCTGGCGCAGCGCTACGGCGCAACGGTGCGGTCGTTCCTGCTGGCGGGCACCTTGATGGCGGGGCTGTCGCTGGCGGTGATGGCCGCCGTCGGCTCGGCCAGCCGCCTGGGCTTCGGCTGGATCTTCACCCTGGGCACCGCCAACGTGGTGCGGAGTTGGATGTCGCCGCCGACGCTGCTCGCTTTGGGCACCGGGCAGGTCGGCATCCTGCTCGGTCTGGGCGATCACACCACCGCCGTGCTGTCGCTGACCCGTGGCATCGGCGTGCTGATCATCGCGGTGATGGTCGCCTGGCTGTTGATGGCCGTGCTGCGTGGCCGGCTGCATCCGGTCGGCGGGCTCGGCGTCGCACTGGGCGGCACAGTGCTGCTGTTTCCGGTGGTGCAGCCGTGGTACCTGTTGTGGGCGATCATTCCGCTGGCGGCCTGGGCGACGCGTCCGGGATTCCGGGTAGCGGTGATCGTGGTCACGCTGGTGGTGGGCATCTTCGGCCCGACGGCCAACGGGGACCGGTTCGCGCTGTTTCAGATCGTGGACGCGACGGTCGCCAGCACGGTCATCGTGCTGCTGCTCATCGCGGCGACGTACCACCGGTTGCCGTGGCGGCCGCTGGACGAAGAGGAGCCGAAATCCGACGGGGCGGAGCAGGATCCGCTGCCCACCGGCCAGACCCCGCAGCCCGCGGCGCTGCCCGGCGCTTACGCTGAATATTCGTGAGCCCAGCCTCGGACGTCCCCGTGCGGTTGCACGGGGTGTGCAAGCAGTACGGCTCGACCACCGCCGTATCCCAACTCGACCTCGAGGTGCACACCGCCGAGGTGTTCGCGCTGCTCGGCCCTAACGGGGCGGGCAAGACGACGACGGTCGAGATGTGCGAGGGGTTCGTCCGCCCCGACGCAGGCAGCATCGAGGTGCTCGGGCTGGACCCGATCGCCGACAACGCCCGACTGCGGGCGCGCATCGGCGTGATGCTGCAGGGCGGCGGCGGGTATCCCGCCGCCCGGGCCGGCGAGATGCTCAACCTGGTCGCTTCCTACGCCGCCAATCCCCTTGACCCGCAATGGCTGCTGAGCACGCTGGGCCTGACCGAGGCCGCCCGCACCACGTACCGGCGGCTCTCCGGCGGCCAGCAGCAACGTCTCGCGCTGGCCTGCGCGCTGGTCGGCCGCCCCGAACTGGTGTTCCTCGACGAGCCCACCGCGGGTATGGATGCACAGGCCCGAATTCTGGTGTGGGAGTTGATCGATGCGCTGCGCCGTGACGGTGTGACAGTGGTGCTGACCACCCACCAGCTCAAGGAAGCCGAAGAACTCGCCGACCGGCTGGTCATCATCGATCACGGCGTCATGGTGGCGGCCGGAACCCCGGCGGAGTTGACCCGCAGCGGCGCCAAGGACCAGTTGCGGTTCAGCGCGCCGCCGCGCCTCGACCTCACGCTGCTGGTGTCGGCGCTGCCGGAGGACTACCGGGCGTCCGAGTCGGCGCCGGGTGAGTACCTGGTCGAAGGCGCCGTCGACCCGCAGGTGCTGGCGACGGTGACGGCGTGGGCGGCCCAGATCGATGTGCTGGCCACCGACCTGCGCGTGGAGCAGCGCAGCCTGGAAGACGTGTTCCTGGAGTTGACGGGACGAGAACTACGGTCATGAACCAGACCCATTTCCCTGCAGGCACTTTCACCCCCAATCCGGGTCCGGCGGCGGTGCCGAAAATGCTGGCCGCCCAGTTCGCGCTCGAGCTGAAACTGCTGCTGCGCAACGGCGAACAACTACTGCTGACCATGTTCATCCCGATCACGCTGCTGGTCGGCCTGACGCTGTTGCCGTTCGGATCGTTCGGCGCCAACCGCGCCGCCACGTTCGTCCCGGTGATCATGGCGCTGGCGGTGATCTCGACGGCGTTCACCGGCCAGGCCATCGCAGTCGCCTTCGACCGCCGCTACGGCGCGCTCAAACGATTGGGCGCCACGGCACTGCCGGTGTGGGGCATCATCGCCGGTAAGTCGGCGGCCGTCGTGACCGTGGTGTTCTTGCAGTCAATTATCTTGGGCGGCATAGGTTTTGCACTCGGCTGGCGTCCGCCCGTGGCGGGCCTGGCGTTGGGCGCGGTGGTCATCGCGCTGGGTACCGCGGTGTTCGCTGCGCTGGGCCTGCTGCTCGGCGGGACCCTGCGCGCCGAGATCGTGCTGGCCGTGGCCAACCTGTTGTGGTTCGTATTCGCCGGGCTCGGTGCGCTCACCATCGAGACCGACATGATCGGATCCGCCGTCAAGTGGGCGGCTCGACTCACTCCGGCCGGCGCGCTCACCGAGACGCTGTCTCAGGCGATGACCCTCTCGGTGGACTGGTTCGGCGTCCTCGTGCTCGCTTCGTGGGGCACGCTGGCCGGGTTGGGCGCGCTGCGGTGGTTCCGGTTCACCTGACGCGGCCCTACTACGTACCGTAGTTGTCATTGACCTACGATCGAGCGATGCCTGTCGGGCGGTTACTCATGCGGATCGTGGACCTGCTGCCCGACCCCAGTCTGCGCACGCAGCGCCTCGTCGCCGCGGCGGTCGTGCTGACCCAGGGCGGTATCGCCGTCACCGGTGCGATCGTCCGCGTCACCGCCTCCGGGCTGGGTTGCCCGACCTGGCCGCAGTGCTTTCCGGGCAGCTTCACCCCGGTCGCGGTGTCCGAGGTTCCCCGTATCCATCAGGCCGTCGAGTTCGGCAACCGGCTGATCACCTTCGCGGTGGTCCTCACCGCGGCGCTCGCGGTCTTGGTGGTCACGAGGGCTCGCCGCCGCACCGAAGTGCTGGTCTATGCCTGGTTGATGCCGGCGTCGACGGTGCTGCAGGCGGTGATCGGCGGTATCACCGTCCGCACCGGATTGCTGTGGTGGACGGTGGCCATCCACTTGCTGACTTCGATGACGATGGTGTGGCTTGCGGTGCTGCTGTACGTCAAGGTCGGCGAGCCCGACAACGGAGTGATTCGCCACCGGGTGGTCGCGCCGCTGCGCGCACTCACCCTGCTCAGTGCGCTGACACTGGCCGCCGTCTTGGTGGCCGGCACGCTGGTCACCGCGGCGGGCCCGCACGCCGGCGACACCAGCCCGAACCGGACGGTGCCGCGGCTGCGGATCGAGATCACCACGTTGGTCCACGCTCACTCGTCGCTGCTGGTGGCCTATCTTGCGCTGCTGGTCGGGCTCGGCTTCGGGCTGCTGGCGGTGCGGGCGCCACGGCCGGTGCTGGTGCGGCTCGGCGTTGTGCTGATCGCGGTGTTCGGGCAGGCCGTGGTCGGGACCGTGCAGTTCTTCACCGGAATCCCCGCGGCTCTGGTTGCCGTGCATGTCGCCGGGGCCGCGATCTGCACCGCGGCCACCGCGGCGCTATGGACGTCGATGCGAGAGCGGTCCGAGCCCCAACCGCTCCAGAGCTGACTCCACGCACAGCGTGAAGCGACGCTGCGCATCTTCGCGCGCGGCGGGCTCAAGCGTTCGCCAACCCAACTGCGGGGCAACCAGATTCAGCTCGGCGAGCTCGGCATCACCGGATTCTTCGATGACATCCGCGCGGGCGTAGAGCAGTTCATCGACACGGATATCCAAGTGGTCGGCGGCCGCCTGCAGGGCGGCCTGCCCGAGGTCCCACAGTTCGAAATCGGCATCGATCGGCGAAGTATCGACGAATGCATGGGATTGTGTGCCACCGATGAAAACCAGGGCGGTACGAACCGCGGAGGCTGAGGGGCGACGACCCCGCAACACGGGCACTCCCGCGCGGCCGAGGTCGCGCAGATGTCGCCGACCGGTATTCCAGGCGACGACCTCGGGCGCGTTGAGCAGGTTGGCCACTCGCTTCGTCCACGGCAAAAACTCGGCCTGATCGCTGCTGTCCCGCAGTATCACCAGGTCGGCGTCGAGCGTGCGCGGGTCGTCCCAGGACAGCCACCGGGCGTGCAGGCCGCGCTTGCGCAACGCGGCCACCAGATCCGCATCGTCGCCGTCCGGTGCACCAGCCAGCACGATCCGTGGATGGAAAACGTCGGGCCGGGCCAACTTCATGCGGACTCCATGCTTGCGGATGATAGTCACCATGCACGCAATCGAAGTCGCCGAAATCGGTGGGCCGGAAGTCCTGAGCTACGTCGAGAAGCCGCAGCCCTCCCCCGGGCCCGGTGAGGTCCTGATCAAAGCCGACGCGATCGGCGTCAACTACATCGACACTTATTTCCGCTCCGGGTCCTACCCCCGCGATCTGCCGTTCGTGCTCGGCAACGAGGTAGCCGGAACGGTGGACGCCGTCGGTGACGGCGTGACGGAACGCAGGGTCGGCGACCGAGTCGTGACCGCCGTCGCAACCTCCGGATCGTACGCGGAATTCAGCACGGCGCCTGCGCAATTCGCTGCACCCGTGCCGTCGGAGATCGGCTTGGACGTGGCCGCCTCGGCACTGCTGAAGGGTTTGACGGCGCATTACCTGATCAACTCGGTGTACGCCGTGCAGTCCGGCGACACGGTGCTGGTGCATGCCGGTGCCGGTGGCGTCGGCCTGATCCTGACGCAGTGGTTGGCGCATAAGGGCGCGCGGGTGATCACGACGGTCTCGACACCGGAGAAGGCTGAGCGGTCGCGGCAGGCCGGCGCCGCCGAGGTGCTGGACTACCCCGGCGATGATCCGGCCGAATTCGGCAGCCGCATCCGCGATCTGACCGACGGGGCCGGCGTGGCGGCGGTGTACGACGGAGTCGGGGCGAGCACCTTCGATGCCAGCCTGGCCAGCCTTGCCGTGCGGGGAACGCTGGCGTTGTTCGGCGCGTCCAGTGGGCCGGTTCCGCCCGTCGACCCGCAGCGGCTCAACGCGGCCGGTTCGGTGTTCCTGACCCGCCCCGGACTGGTGCACTTCACCCGCACGGGTGAGGAATTCGCCTGGCGCTCAACCGAATTGTTTGACGCGATCGCCGACGGCTCGCTCAGCGTGGAGGTGAGCCACCGCTACCGATTGGCCGACGCCGCGCAGGCGCATCGCGACCTGCAGGGTCGTCAGACCATTGGCTCGATCGTGCTCACGCCGTAGGCCTCACTGCTGCCGGGTGTCGGACTCCCAGCTGCCCGGCAGCATCGGGATCGTCGGGCCACCGCCGAACTCATCACTGGCCAGCGTGGCCAGCCCCGTGGCACGCCCGCTGGCTTCCTTGCGCGCCGTACCGGCAAATCCCAAGGGACCCGCGCCGTTGCTCGACGCCAGCGGCTGGTCACCGGGCGGCGCGTCCCAGTCCGGATTCACTTCCACGTTCATGTCGGCGAACTCGTCGCCATGATCGCGGAAAATCGCGCGCCGACGCCGCCGCGCCTGTCGCTGATCACGCACGGCCGCAGCAGCTACTGCAGCAGAGCTGTCCGGCTCGGGCGCTTTGCGCTTGGCACGGGACGCCGCGGCGGCACTCATTCCCGAGTCGAACCCGATGCCGGGCGGACCCACCGCGTACGGAGGCACAAAAGGTGCGCCTGGCGGGGGCGCCGCCGGCGCAGGGCCGGCCACCGTGGCCGTGGCCGCCGGGGCCGGTGGGCTTGCAGGGGCGGGAGCCGATGCCGGCGCCGCGGCGGGGGCTATGGCCGATACGACGACGGTCGGGGTCACCCCGACGGCCGGCACGGCAAGGGCCGCCGGTGCAAGCATTGGGGAAATGACGGGCATTGCGGTCGGCGGAATTGCGGCAAGCCCCGCAAGGCCGCCGGCGGAGCCGACCGAGGCCAGCGCGAAGGCGGGGGCGATGGCCGGCGAGATCAGTGGATAGAAGATGGTCGGATAGTCGTCGGCGCTGAGGAGCAGCGTGAACGGATTCTCCAGCACCCCAAGCGGATTGGCCAGGAAATTGCTGATGATGTGCTGAACGAATCCCACCGGATCGGTGAGCAATTCGAATATGTGGTCGCCGCCGAAGCCGTAATACAGATCGGATAGCACAGGGAATTGGTTCACGAAGGATTCGAAGATTTGCTGGCTGTATCCGATCGGATTCTGCAGGAACGCCGTGACGTTGAAGTTCTGCTCTGCGTTCAGCAATGCAGACTGCAGATCGGACAGGTTCAGCGTGGACGCGTCGTGCAGCAACTGCTCGATCGCGGTAATGGCATTGGTCACGGTGTTGCCGTACCCGGAGGCCGCCGGGTTGACCACCGTTGGCGCCGGCTGGGTTTGCGGCGACGAGGCCACCGCCGCAGCGGAGACACCCTGGTAACTCGTCATCGTGGTGGCCGCCTGGACCCACATCCGTACATAGTCGGCTTCGTTGAGCGCGATCGGAATCGCGTTGATGCCAAAGAAGTTGGTGGCGAGCAACACTCCGTGAATCGCATGGTTGGCGGCCAGTTCGGCCAGCGTCGGCATGGCCGCCAGCGCAGCGGTGTACGCCGCGGCCGCGGCCTCCTGGCGGGCAGCCGCTGCCGTACTGTCGACGCTGGCCTGCATCAACCAGGCCAGATAGGGCACATGTGCGGCCACATACGACTCAGCGCTCGGCCCCTCCCATGCGCCAGCCTGTACCGACGTCAACACGGCGGTGAGTTCCTCAGCTGCCGAAGCGTATTCGGCACTCAGCGATTTCCACGCCTCGGCGGCAACCATTAGCGAGCCCGGGCCGGGACCGCTACTGAGCAGCGCCGAATGCACTTCGGGCGGAGACGCCATCCAAATCGGTGTGGTCATCGTCCGGAGCCGTCGACGGGGGAAAAGGCCGGTGCCTCAACGTCGTCTGCTAGGTAACCGGATTGGGGCTCAACCACCCTGGCTCGAGGCGCAAGCGTCGGGATGGCGCGATCACCTACGCGTCGGCGGTCACTCCCTGGTCCGATGACGATCCGCGCGGTTAGCATTGGCTAAGCTAACACTTCGAAGCTCCCAGATGAGAGCGGTTCCGCCGAACTGACAGGTCCTCTAGCGGGTAATCACGTGCGCTCGGTTAGCCGCCCCACTTGGCGCCTTCGGCCTGGTCGCGGGCCAGCATCGAGGTGGTGTTGTTCTCGTGCGTGCCGGCCATCGCACGATACGACAGCACCAGCTGCTCCATCGCCTGATTCCACTGCGCCTGCCACGCCTGATAACTCATCCCCGTGTCACCCTGCCAACCGGCCTGCAACGCGGCCTGCTCGCTGGAGATATCGGCACCCAAGCTCTGCAGCGTCCCCGCATAACCGGCCATATCCGCCGAATGCGCCATCATCGCCGGGTAGTTGTACATGATCTGCGACATCACAAAACCTTTCGTTCGCCGGCTCAGAAGCCCGGGTAGCTGCTCGCCGCAGCACTGTCGGCGGCCACATAGGTGCCCGCAGCATCACCAAGATTGGCCTGCGCGATATCCAACAACGCATTCACCTTCGCCGCCGCCGCCACAAACCGCGCATGCGCAGCCTGAAACGCCGCCGCACCATCACCAGCGAAATACGCCTGCGACGCCATCGCCTCCTGCTCAGCCTGACCGATCGTCGACCGCATCAACCCCGCCTTGGCACCAAACGCCGACTGCGACGCCACCAACTGCGGAATATGCGCATCCAACATGCTCATCCCTGGACTCCCTCACTCATCGATTAACGCTGTCCGGTGTCCACGTGGTGGGCAGCATCGGCATGCTCGGTCCACTGCCGAATCCGTCTTCGGAGAGCGTAGCCAATCCGGAGGCCCGCTCACTGCCTTTGGACACCGTGCCGGCGAATCCCAGCGGTCCCGCACCACGCTCCGACGGGGTCGGTGAACCCCAATCCGGGTCAACGTCGACGTTCATGTCGGCGAATTCGTCAGCGTGGTCGTGCACTTCGGCCCGCCGGGCGCGCCGCTTACGGGTCCGATCCTTCGCCGCGGCAGCGACGAACGCCGCGGCGGCCTCCGGCGCTTTGGACGCGCCACGCGACGTCGGCTCTTGGGTTTTGGCCTGGGTGCTCATCCACGATCCGATCGTCGGACCACCCACGACATAGGGAGGCGTGAAACCCGGCCCGGCGGCAGGCGGCGGTGGCGATGCCGGCGGCGCGGGAGCGGCGGGAGCGCTCGCAGCACTCGCGGGCGTGGGCGCCGGGGCTGGAACAGTGGGCGACACCGCCGATGCGAGAACCGCCGGAGCCGACGCCGCGACCGGGAAAAGCGCTGGTGCGGGCAGGGATTCGACGGGTAGCACGATCGGTGACTGCGTCAGCGCCCCCAACCCGGCCAGTCCGGCAGCACCGGCACCAAGAGGCGCGATCGCCGGGGCGGCCAGTGCGAAGATCGCCGGATTCTGCGAGAGGAAGATCGCGACTTGTTCGATGTGAATCGGAAAGTCGAACAGCTCCCAGCTGATGAGCCACTGGAAGGCTTGCACCGGGTTCGTGACGAGAAGCTGCCCGAAATTCTGGAAGTCCTCGGTGAGCTCGAGGGCGCGGGCAACCCAGTAGATGGTCTGCCCCGGATTGACGTAGGTGTCATAGGTTGCCCCGTTGAGCGTGCCCTGCGCGGGGTCCCAGGTGTAGCCGAAATTTTGCAGCCATTGAGCGATCAAGTTGTCGAACGGCGTGTCGATCGCCGGGTCGTGCGCAAGCTGGCTGTTGCCGATACCGAACTGCTGCAAGAAATTCTGCAGCCACTGCGGGATGCCCAGTGGATTGTCGCCGTTGGGTCCGCTGTAGGGATCGCCACTTCCGGAGGCCTGCGCGCTGCTGTTCGATTTCAGGATCGGCGGCGCCGCATCGGTCGCCGGCGTCGCAGCGACCGCCGTGTCGGCGACTGCCTGATAGGTGCTCATCGTGGCGGCGGCCTGAACCCACATCCGGGCATAGTCGGCTTCGTTGACCGCGATCGGAATCATGTTGATGCCAAAGAAATTCGTCGCCAGCAAGACGCCGTGAACCATGTGGTTGGTGGCCAGCTCCGGCAAGGTCGGCATCGCCGCCAGCGCGGCGGTGTACGCCGAGGCGGCGGTCTCGTGCTGGGCCGCCGCCATCGCACTGTCCGCGCCGGCTTGCGTCAACCACGCCAGGTACGGCACGAACGCGGACAGGAATTGCTCGGCACTCGGCCCCTGCCACGCACCGGTCTGCACTTCAGCCAGGACCGTGCTGACTTCCTCGGCAATCTCGGTGTATTCGGCGCTCAACGAATTCCACGCGCCCGCTGCGGCCAGCAGCGACCCGGGCCCGGGACCACTGCTCAGCAGCGTCGAGTGCACCTCCGGCGGTGCGGCCATCCAGACGGGTGCTGTCATCGTCAGGAACCCAGGACGCCATACGCCGCCGCGGCCGCCACGTCACCGCTGACGTAGCCGACACCCGACTCGCCGACCCCGACGCCGGCGCGACCGAGTTCTTCGGTTCCCTCGGCGGCCGCGACCGCGTGCTCGCCGCCGCGCGCGCTGAACGCCGCCGCGCTCTGCACCGACACCGGATCGGCGGCCGGTGGCAGCACCGCAGTGATCAGTGGCAGTGCCGCGGCGTGCGCTCCGGCCATGCGTGCCGTCAGCGCCTCGATGCTCGCACTGGCAGCCGCAAGACCTTCGGGGACGACGCGCAACGCCATGACAGCACTCCCAGACTTAGATGAATATGATTTTCATTAACGATTACACCATACTGCGGCCCGGTTGGATACTCGGCGCGACCGGATTTTCTGAAGCGCTAGGTGAGCGACGCGAGCAATCGGTAACCAGGCTCGGCGAAGCGCTGCACGGCATCGCGGATCTCGTCGGTCACCGGTCGCTGTTGCGCGGTGTCGCCGGCGAAGACGCGTGGCGTGGAATCTTTGGAGTAGAAGCGGGATTCGTCGGCCATCCGAGCTATCGCCGCCTGGTCGGCGTCGAGCCCGAAGTGCGGTACCACCCGTTGCCATACCGCGTCGGGCAGTGCCGCGTGGTCGATGCACAGCCGCCCCGAAGGGTCGGCCTCGGCCGCGGCCTCCAGCATCGCGCCGAGGGCGTGGGCGCCGAACTCGGCGGATGTCATCGCGGGCACCGCCGCGGGGTCGATGCCGAACCGTTGCTTGGCCGCCTGCGGCCAGTCCTGTAGCCGCAGCCAACCGGGCGGGTCGGCGAGCAGTGAGGTCAGCACGCGCGCCGGATCGCGTTGCACCCAGGTCCACGGGGTGTCCGGAAACGCGGCGGCCAGGATCGCGCGCTGCCGGATATTCCAGCTCGTGCATTTGAGCACCAGGTGCTGTTCGGCGCCGGGTCGCCGACGGCCGAGTGCCCGAACCAGTTGCCGCACCGCCTGAATCAACGCCGCCTGGTCGACCAGCTCGGGGTCGAGTGTGAGAAGTGTGTTCAGCGGCGAGGGTTCGGCGATGACGACGACGCCCGGCAGTGTGCCCAAGAGCCGGGAGACGAGCGTGGATCCACAGCGTGAGAGGTGAAAGATCATGCCCGCGGGCTCGAGCGACGGCTCGGCGTCCAGCGCGGCGAGAACCTCCAACCCGGTCCTGACCAGCGGTGTGGAGCGTGGACCGGACGCCCACTGGGCGACCGTTTGGTCGAAGAACGGTTCGACGAAGCGCTCTCCGGACAGGTCGGCCCAATCGACCGCCGGCGCCGAGCCGGAGAAGTCGAATCCGATCGGCGTCCAGCGTGCGAGGTCGGCGAGTTCCATCAGTCGGGCAGTCGGACCAGGAAACCGCTGACGATCAGAGACCGCGCCAACTCCGCCTGCTGCGCCGCGGACAGGCCCGGCAGGTCGCAGACCCTGAACGGCGCAGTGCTGTCGGACACGAACCGCAGCGCATCCGCGTGATCGGCTGCGGCCTTCACCGTCAACTGCGCGAAGTGCAGGGTGACGCCGTCGGGCACGTCGGTCACCCGCGAATACAGCGGTTGGTACTTCGTTACGCGACTGCGCCCGTCGATCCCGACGGCGTTCGAAAGTGCCTGTCCGACAGGTGGACTCAGGCCACGTCGGACGAGATCGTCGTCCAGTGAGTCGATACCGGCGGCGACGGTACCCGGTTCTTCGAGGGCTTCGGCGACGCCACGCACGAGGGTGCTCAGGCCGGCCCGCACCTCGGGGGCGTTGAGGTATCGCGGCGGTAGTTGGGTATGGACGCGGTCGTCGGAGTAGCTCAGCGCATTCAGCGCCCGGGTGACCAGCATCAGCAGCGTGGGTGCCTGCAGACCGAGCGTCAGGTGAACCGATACCTCAGTGGTCGCTTCGGCTGCATGCACCCGTCCGCGCGGTAGGTACAAAAGATCGCCGGTGCCGAGGTGCACGTCGGTGGGCGGCGGAAGCGCGGACGGGTCAACCGGGTCGTGCCGACTCATCCGGTGCGGCGCGACGTCGGCACCGTCGTAGACGTGCCAGAGTTTGGATCCCCGGATCTGCAGGATCAAGACGTCGTGATCGTCGTAATGGCAGACGAAGCCGCGGGATTCGGGTCGGGTGATGTAGGCGTTCACCTGAGCCGGGTAGTTCAGCTCGACCTCGAGGGAATGCAGCAGGGCGGCGAGGGCGCGGACGTAGCGCTGCACACTCTCCAGCACGATCGTGTAGCCGTCGGCGAAGTCTTTACCGACTCGCTCGGCATCGAAAGTGCCGTCGGGCCGGCGGTAGAGGTAGGGCTGCTTCTTGTCGTCGCCGCGGACCATGCCGAACAGCGACAAATCAGGCCGAAGCAGCCCCACCAGCTCGTCAATGCTTGCCGAACCGTCCAGCAGGCTGTCGAAATATCCAGGGCTGTCCCGTTTTACGTGGTAATGCGTCGTCCCCCAGACATCCTCGAGAAAGGTGTCGACCGTCAGCGGCGCCAGCAGCCAGCCCAGTGACAGTTCGCGGTGCTGCATCAGCCGTCCCTACCACCTGCGCCTGCTACGGGCAAGCGGACCGGCGGGGTCAACGCCGGGCGGGGGTTGTCGGATCAGCTACGTTCGTCGTCGACGTCCCAGGTGCTCGGCAGCATCGGCATCGTGGGGCCACCGCCGAAGTCGTCGTCCTCAAGTGTCGCCAAACCCGTTGCAGCCCTTGTGCTTTTGTGCACCGTGCCGGCGAATCCCAACGGCCCGGCGCCGCGATCCGAGGCCGTCGCGGCTGGGCCACTCCACTCCGGATCGACATGGACGTTCATGTCCATGAACTCGTGCGCGTAACCACGCATGCCGGCTCGGCGCCGTCGTCGCGACCGCTGCCGGTCGCGCGCCGTGGCGGCGAACGGCTCCGCAGCTTTCTTCTTCTCACCCGCGCTCGCGCTGGTTGCCAGCCCGGACCCCACCCCGATACCGGGTGGCCCGACCGCGTACGGGGGAACGAACCCGGGCCCGGCCGGCGGCGGAGCCGGCGATGACGGCACGGAACTGGCCACCGACGCGACCGAGGACCCGGGCGCGGACGCCGGTGCCGACGTGGGTGCCGCACCCGGGGCCCCCACTGCAACCGGGCTGCCGGCCGCCGCGGGTAGCACGTTCTGCGGCGCGGGTGCAGGCGCATCGACGGGGATGTTGGCGGCTTCGAGTTGGATCGCGGCCAGGCCGCCCAGACCACCCAGGCCGCCCACCGCCGCGACCGGCACGATCAACGGAATCGCCAGGACCTCGGGGAAGGCCTGCACGAACTCGATCGCGTGGCCGAACTCGTCCGACGCCAGTGCTCCTACATCCGACACCAATTGGGTCAGCCCCTGGACCGGATTCTGTTGGATCAGACCGATATCCCGCTGCAGGGTCTGGGTGATCTCGGTGATCCGGTTGATGTACCAACTCAGCTTGTATGGGTCACCGCCGTCGTTGTCGATGGGCGGCAGGATCGAACCGTCACCGGAATTGCTGTCGGCGGCCTGAGCGCTGTTCGCATTGACGATTTGCGGGGCTGTTTCCGTGGGTGGGGCCGCGGCCAACGCGGTCGTCGACACCGCCTGGTAGGTCGTCATGGTGGTGGCCGCCTGGATCCACATCCGGACATAGTCGGCTTCGTTGAGAGCGATCGGAATCGTATTGAGTCCGAAGAAATTCGTCGCCACCAACACGCCGTGGATGACGTGGTTGGCGGCCAGTTCCGGCAGGGTCGGCATGGTGGCCACCGCCGTCGTATAGGCAGCGGCCGCAGTCTCGTGCTGCGTCGCTTCGGCCGCACTCTTGGCGCTCGCCTGCATCAGCCACGCCATATACGGCACGTGAGCGGCGACATAGCGTTCGGCGCTCGGACCCTGCCATGCTCCGGCCTGCACCGCACTCAGCACCTCGCCGAGATCGGCTGCCACCTGCGCGTATTCAGTACTCAGCGTGGTCCACGCCGTCGCGGCGGCGAGCAGCGATCCGGGCCCGGGACCGCTGCCCAGCAGCGCCGAATGCACCTCGGGCGGCGATGCCATCCACACCGGCGCCGTCATCGCGGGCCCGTCTCAGCGACGGCCCGGCGTGCGGCGGCGACCAGCGGAATCACGACGGAATTGAATACGACGCTGTGTCGTCGTACAAGACTTGGTACGGGTAAGGGGTATTGGCGAGTCACCTGTCACCACTCCACGTAACGGGGCCACTGCTGAGCAGAGTCGAATGCACTTCGGGCGGCAATGTCATCCAGATCGGTGAGGTCACGACGGCATTGAAAACTACGCAGTGTCGTAGCTACAAGACCCCGTCGGGGTAAGGGGTATTCGCAGGTCCAGGACCTGCGGCTGGCAACTAAACCCGAAACAGGGTGGGCAGCGCCATCGCCGAATCGAGCGCCAACGCGCAAAACACCACCGCGAGATAATTGTTCGACTGCAAGAACAACCGCAGTGGCTTGACCGGCTCACCGCGACGCACGCCGGCGTACAACTGATGCGCCATCGTCAGGAACCACACTCCGGCGACCACGGCGACGGCGGTGTAAAGCCACCCGGTCGCCAGGGACAGCGCCAGCGTCGCGGCCACCGTCAGCCAGGTGTAGATCAGGATCTGCGTGGTGACCTGACGCTCCGTCGCGACGGCGGGAAGCATCGGGATCCCGGCTGCCTGGTAGTCCTCCTTATAGCGCATCGCCAAGGCCCAGGTGTGCGGTGGCGTCCAGAAGAAGATGATCGCGAACATCACCAACGCCGGCCAGCCGATTGTCCCCGTGACGGCCGACCAGGCGATCATCACCGGCATGCAGCCGGCGGCCCCGCCCCACACCACGTTCTGCGAGGTGCGGCGCTTGAGCAGCAGGGTGTAGACGAAGACGTAGAACGCGATCGTGGCGACCGCCAGCACCCCCGACAGCAAGTTGGTCGTCCACCACAGCCAGGCAAACGAAGCGACGCTCAGCGTCAGCCCGAAGACCAGGGCGTTGCGCGTCGGCACGGATTCGCGGGCCAACGGACGTCGCGCGGTCCGCTTCATCTTCTTGTCAATGTCGGCGTCGGCGACACAATTCAAAGTGTTGGCGCCGCCGGCGGCCAGCATCCCGCCGGCCAGGGTGTTGAAGATCAGCAGTGGGTTCACGCTGCCGCGGTGGGCGAGCAGCATCGCCGGGATTGCGGTGACCAGCAGTAGCTCGATGACCCGCGGCTTGGTCAGCGCCAGATAGGCGAGCACGGTCTCTCGGACTCGGCTCGGCGCGACGTGGCCGCGAACGCTCACGCAATAACTCCTCGGGTCGCAGCAGCGCGCAGCTTCTACTACGGACGATGGTAGACGGGACGACTTGCCCAGCATGCACCGCAGGGGCTATTCGCAGCCAATCGGCAGCAGTCGCGCCACAACGCACAGTTGCCGGCGCCTGAATTGTCGGGGGGCGAAATATAGGTTGACGCGTCTGCAACGTTCCGGCATTAGGGTGGACATCGGATCAAACTGCCGATGCGAGGACTTCAATACGTGACGACACTTGAAGACATTTCGACACTGACCCAACCGCACCTTCCGGACGACTGGACCGACCTCGACTCGGCCGCGGTCGACACCGTCCGAGTGCTGGCCGCCGACGCGGTCCAGAAAGTCGGAAACGGCCATCCGGGGACGGCGATGAGCCTCGCTCCACTGGCCTACACCCTTTTCCAGCGCGCAATGCGACACGACCCCAGCGACGTTCACTGGCTCGGCCGCGACCGGTTCGTGCTGTCCTGTGGGCACAGCAGCCTGACGCTGTATCTGCAGCTGTACCTGGGCGGGTTCGGTTTGGAGCTGTCCGACATCGAGGCACTGCGCACCTGGGGATCCAAAACCCCCGGGCACCCGGAGTTCCGGCACACCGACGGCGTCGAGATCACTACCGGACCGCTGGGTCAGGGCCTCGCGTCGGCCGTCGGCTTCGCGATGGCGGCCCGCTACGAGCGCGGTCTGTTCGATCCGGACGCCGCCGCGGGTAACAGCCCGTTCGACCACTTCATCTACGTGGTCGCCTCCGACGGCGACATGGAAGAAGGGGTGACCTCCGAGGCGTCATCGTTGGCCGCGGTGCAGCAACTGGGCAATCTCATCGTGTTCTACGACCACAACGAGATCTCGATCGAGGACGACACCAACATTGCGTTGTGTGAGGACACCGCAGCCCGTTACGAGGCGTATGGCTGGCACGTGCAGCGCATCGAGGGCGGTGAGAACGTCGTCGCCATCGAAGAAGCGATCGCCAACGCCAAAGCTGTCACCGACCGCCCGTCGTTCATCTCGCTGCGGACCATCATCGGCTACCCGGCACCGAAGTTGATGAACACCGGCAAGGCGCATGGCGCCGCCCTGGGCGATGAAGAAGTAGCGGCGGTCAAAAAGATCCTCGGCTTCGACCCGGACAAGAAGTTCGCGGTCAGCGACGAGGTGATCAACCACACCCGCGAGCTTGTGCAGCGCGGCAAGGAAGCCCACGCCAAGTGGAACGCCGACTTCGAGGACTGGGCCGAGCGCGAACCCGAGCGCAAGAAACTGCTCGACCGGTTGACGGCCGAAGAGCTGCCCGACGGCTGGGACTCCGACATCCCGACATGGAAGGTCGGCGACAAAGACCTCGCCACCCGCGCCGCGTCCGGCAAGGTGCTGAACGCGGTCGGCCCCAAGCTGCCCGAGCTCTGGGGTGGGTCGGCCGACTTGGCAGGCAGCAACAACACCACCATGGACAACGTGAAATCCTTTGGACCGCCGTCGATCTCGACGAAGGATTACACCGCGGACTGGTATGGCCGCACGCTGCACTTCGGAATTCGCGAACACGCTATGGGCGCGATCCTGTCCGGCATCGTGCTGCACGGCCCGACCCGCGCCTACGGCGGCACGTTCCTGCAGTTCTCCGACTACATGCGCCCAGCGGTGCGACTGGCCGCGCTGATGGACATCGACACCATCTATGTGTGGACGCACGACTCGATCGGGCTGGGCGAAGACGGTCCGACCCACCAGCCGATCGAACACTTGGCGGCGTTGCGGGCCATTCCACGCCTGTCCGTGGTGCGCCCGGCCGACGCCAACGAGACCGCCTACGCCTGGAAGACGGTTCTGGCCCGCGGCAACGGCAGCGGTCCGGTCGGATTGATCCTGACCCGTCAGGGTGTGCCGATCCTCGAAGGCACCAACTACGACGGCGTCGCCAAGGGTGGATACGTACTGGGTGACGACGGCGGAAGCGAACCCGATGTCGTCCTGATCGCCACCGGCTCCGAGGTGCAGCTCGCCGTCGAAGCGCAGAAGTTGTTGGCGGACAAGGACATCGTCGCGCGGGTGGTGTCGATGCCGTGCGTCGAATGGTTCGAGTCGCAGCCTGAGGAGTACCGCGACAGCGTGCTGCCGCCGTCGGTGTCTGCACGGGTGGCCGTCGAGGCCGGCGTCGCCCAGAGCTGGCACAAGCTGGTCGGCGACACCGGCGAGATTGTTTCGCTGGAGCATTACGGGGAATCCGCCGACTACAAGACGCTATTCCGTGAATTCGGCTTCACCGCGGAGGCCGTCGTCGACGCCGCTGAACGCACAATAGACAACTAAGCAAAGGGTAATTCGATGACTCAGAATCCCCACCTCGCCGCCCTGTCCGCCGCAGGCGTTTCTGTCTGGCTGGACGACCTGTCCCGACAGCGCTTGCAGTCCGGCAACCTGCAGGAGCTGATCGACACCAAGAGCATCGTCGGCGTCACCACCAACCCGTCGATCTTTCAGGCCGCGCTGTCGCACGGCGACGCGTACGACGCGCAGGTCGCCGAACTGGCCGAGCGCGGCGCCGACGTCGACGCGACGATCCGCACGGTCACGACGGACGACGTCCGTAACGCCTGTGACGTGCTGGCGCCGCAGTGGGAGGCATCCAGCGGCGTCGACGGCCGGGTCTCCATCGAGGTCGACCCGCGGTTGGCGCACGAGACCGACAAGACCGTCCAGCAGGCCATCGAGCTCTGGAAGATCGTCGACCGACCCAACCTGCTGATCAAGATCCCCGCGACCAAAGCCGGGTTGCCTGCGATCACTGCCGTTCTGGCGGAAGGGATTTCGGTCAATGTCACGCTGATCTTCTCGGTGGAGCGTCACCGCGAGGTGATGGACGCCTACCTGGCGGGGCTGGAGAAGGCGCGCGAAGCCGGTCACGATCTGTCCAAGATCCATTCGGTGGCTTCGTTCTTCGTGTCCCGGGTGGACACCGAGATCGACAAGCGGCTGGAGAAGATCGGCTCGGATGACGCGAAGGCCTTGCTCGGTAAAGCCGGAGTGGCCAACGCGCGGCTGGCTTACGCCGCCTACCAGGAAGTGTTCATCGGCGGCGACCGGTTCGCCCCGCTGGAGGCGGCCGGGGCGCGGGTGCAACGGCCGCTGTGGGCGTCGACCGGCGTCAAGAACCCCGACTACTCCGACACGCTCTACGTCACCGAACTCGTCGCGCCCAACACCGTGAACACCATGCCGGAGAAGACGATTGACGCGGTCGCCGACCACGGTGAGGTCACCGGAGACACGATCACCGGCACGGCCGCCCTTGCCCAGGAGGTGTTCGACAAGCTCGAGGCGATCGGGATCGATCTGACCGACGTGTTCCTCGTACTGGAAGACGAAGGCGTGGACAAATTCGAAGCGTCGTGGAAGGAGCTTCTCGACGCGACTCAGGCACAGCTGGACAGCGCCACCAAATGAGTCCAGCCGCAACCCGGCTCACCTCCGGGCAGTGGCAGAACCCCCTGCGGGACAAGCGCGATAAACGTCTGCCCCGCATCGCCGGCCCGTGCGCCGTCGTCATCTTTGGTGTCACTGGCGACCTGGCACGCAAGAAAGTCGTGCCGGCGATCTACGACTTGGCCAACCGCGGTCTGCTGCCCCCGACGTTCTCCCTGGTCGGGTTCGGCCGCCGGGACTGGGACGACGAGGCCTTCAGCAACGAGGTCTACCAACTCGTAAAAGACCACTCCCGCACGCCTTTTCGGCAGGTCATCTGGGACCGGTTGGCCGAGGGCTGCCGATTCGTGCAGGGCGCGTTCGACGACGACCAGGCGTTCGCCCGGCTGGCCGAGACGCTGGAGAAGCTCGACGCCGATCGCGGCACCGGCGGCAATCACGGTTTCTACCTGGCGATCCCGCCGAAAAGCTTCCCCGCGGTGTGCGAGCAGTTGTACAACGCCGGGCTGGCGAAGCCGCAGGACGGCAGCTGGCGGCGCGTGGTCATCGAAAAGCCGTTCGGCCACGACCTGGACAGTGCCCGCGAGCTGAACAAGGTCGTCAACAGCGTCTTTCCCGAGGAATCGGTGTTCCGCATCGACCACTACCTCGGCAAGGAGACGGTGCAGAACATCCTGGCGATGCGGTTCGCCAATCAGTTGTTCGACCCGATCTGGAACTCTAACTACGTCGATCATGTGCAGATCACCATGGCCGAAGACATCGGCTTGGGTGGGCGCGGCGGCTATTACGACGGAATCGGCGCGGCGCGTGACGTGATCCAAAACCACCTCATGCAGCTGCTCGCACTCACCGCGATGGAAGAGCCGGTCAGCTTTCATCCCTCGCAGCTGCAGACGGAGAAGATCAAGGTGCTCTCGGCGGTCAAGCTTGCCGAGCCGTTGGACGAGACGACCTCTCGCGGCCAGTACGCCGCCGGCTGGCAGGGCGGCGAGCATGTGGTCGGGCTGCTCGACGAGGAGGGCTTTTCCAAGGACTCGACCACGGAGACGTTCGCCGCGATCACGCTGGAGGTCGACACCCGCCGCTGGGCCGGTGTGCCGTTCTATCTGCGCACCGGAAAACGGTTGGGCCGCAGGGTGACCGAGATCGCCTTGGTGTTCAAACGGGCTCCGCATCTGCCGTTCGATGCGACGATGACCGATGAGTTGGGCGCAAACGCACTGGTCATTCGGGTGCAACCAGACGAGGGTGTGACGTTGCGGTTCGGGTCCAAGGTGCCGGGCAGCATGGAAGTCCGCGATGTCAACATGGACTTCTCCTACGGCGCCGCCTTCGCCGAGGAATCACCCGAGGCATACGAACGGCTGATCCTCGACGTGCTGCTCGGTGAGCCATCGCTGTTCCCGGTGAACGAGGAGGTCGAATTGGCCTGGGAGGTACTCGATCCCGCGCTCGACTATTGGGCTGAGCATGGCAAGCCCGACCCCTACGAAGCAGGCACCTGGGGCCCGGCGTCGGCGTTCGAGATGCTGCGCCGGACCGGACGCGAATGGCGGCGGCCATGATCCTCGATTTGCCTGCGACCACCACCACTGAGGTCAACAAAAGGCTCGACACGCTGCGACAGGAATCCGGCGCCGTCAACCTGGGCCGGGTGTTGACATTGGTCATCGCGACCGACAACGAGACTCTGCTCGAGGACTCCATCGAAGCCGCCAACGCGGCCAGCCACGAGCACCCCAGCCGGGTGATCGTGGTGACGACCGGGGACGCCGACGCCGCCGAGGCGCGGCTGGACGCGCAACTTCGGGTCGGCGGTGACAGCGGGGCAGGCGAGGTAGTGGTGCTGAGTTTGTCCGGGCCGCTCGCCGGGCACCACGGCAGCGTCGTCACTCCGTTCCTGCTGCCCGACATACCGGTGGTGGTGTGGTGGCCGTGCGAAGCGCCGGCCGTCCCCGCTCAGGATCCGTTGGGCCAGTTGGCAATCCGGCGTATCACCGACGCGACCAACGGGGCCGACCCATTGTCGGCGATCAAAGGCCGACTGCCCGGCTACACCCCGGGCGACACCGACCTGGCGTGGAGCCGGATTACCTACTGGCGGGCGCTGCTCACCTCCGCGATCGACCAACCCCCGCATGAGCCGATCACGTCGGCATTGGTGTCGGGATTGCGGACCGAACCCGCGCTGGACGTGCTCGCGGGTTGGCTGGCAAGTCGCGTCGACGGGCCCGTGCGTCGCGCGGTCGGCGAGCTCAAAGTCGAATTGGTACGCAACAGCGAAACGGTGACCCTGAGCCGGCCGCAGGACGGTGTGACCGCGACGCTCAGTCGAACCGCGAAGCCTGAAGCGCTCGTTCCGCTGCCGCGGCGCGAGACTCGCGAGTGTCTAGCCGAGGATCTGCGGCGACTGGACGCCGACGCTATCTACTTCTCGGCATTGGAGGGTATCGACCGGGTGGAGTACGTATGAGCAGCATTACTGTCGAAACATTCAGCGACGGCGATGATTTGGTTGACGCAGCGGGCTGGCGACTGATCAGCGTCGTCGAGGCTGCCGTCGCCGCACGTGGGCGCGCGCAAATCGTGTTGACCGGCGGCGGCAACGGCAACAAGCTGCTGCGTTTTCTCGCCACGCGGTCCGAGCGGATCGACTGGCCGAACGTGCATCTTTTCTGGGGCGACGACCGCTACGTCGCCGAAGACGACGACGACCGCAACGACCGGCAGGCCCGGGAAGCACTCTTGGACCACATCGCCATCCCGGCGCGCAACGTGCACGCCATGCCGGCCGCCGACGGGGAATTCGGCACTGACATCGCCGCCGCCGCGCTGGCCTACGAACAACTGCTGGCCGCCAATGCCGAGCCGGGCGATCCCGCACCGAACTTCGACGTTCATCTTCTCGGAGTGGGCCCCGAAGGCCACATCAACTCGTTGTTCCCAGACACCCCCGCGGTTCGCGAGGCACACCGGCAAGTGGTCGCTGTCGAAGACTCGCCCAAGCCACCACCGCTGCGAATCAGCTTGACGCTGCCTGCCATTCAGCGCTCCCGCGAGGTCTGGCTGCTGGCGTCGGGTGAAGAGAAAGCCGAGGCGATCGCCGCCGCGATCGGGGGTGCCGATCCGGTGTCGATACCAGCGGCGGGCGCAATCGGCCGCGAGCGCACAATCTGGTTCCTGGACAGCCACGCCGCGTCCAAGTTGCCGACCGACTAGCGGCGCTGTTCGGCCTGCCGATCGGCGTAGCCGCGCGCATAGTCCTGCAATTGCCGGATGATGTCGACCGGTGCGGCGCGCCCCGTCGCCGCAGCGCAGCAGTCATCACAATCTCGCTCGGGCATACCGATCAGACGGGTTTTCGACTGCCGGGGTTCCCTCGACCGCCATAATGGGCGGCATGGCAGATAGAAGCGACGGTAGCCGCGCTCCGCGACAGCGAATCAAGACGCTCGCCCAAGCGGCAATGAATGCCGACGTCACCGTTGAGCAGCTGGAAGACGTATTGGGCGGTCTGGGCGGTACCTTGACGGACCTCAATGATTCGCTGTCCAACCTGAACAGCGCGGTGGATCGCCTCGATAACGGCCTGGATCACTTCGAGGCCACCCTGAGCAGGATCGATGACCTGATGGGCCGGCTGGTCACGCTGGTCGCGCCGGTCGAGGCCATCGTCGAGCGCATCGACTACATGGTGGGCGTGGGCGAGACCGTGATGTCCCCGCTGTCGGTGACGGAGCACGCAGTTCGCAACGCGTTCAACGCCTTACGCAATCGGGCCACGCGTTAGCCGTTAGGCCGTGCCGAACCAGCCGGTCCCCGATCCCCCCTTCGCGGAGGGCACCGGTCTGCCGTGGGACGTGTCGGTCACCGACGCTGTCGCCGCGATCGCCGCGGCGCGTGCCCGTCACGGCGACACGTTCGCCGTGCACAGCGGGCCGGATCGCTATCTGTTCACCTTCTCGCCGGCCGGCGTCGAGTCGTTCTACGGCCTGCCGGAGGACAAAGCCAGCAAAGGTGTCGCGGATTACCTGATGCTGCGGCGCAAGCTCCCCGACGAGATTTTCGACGGGCGCCGCATCCTGCCGGGCACCCTGTTCCGCCGCGACGATGTCAGCGGCTATCTGGCCAACCTGAATCGGGCACTCGACGAGACCACCGCCGAGTTGGGGTCGACAGGAACGGTCGATGTGTTCGATCTGACCCGCCGACTGGGTCACCGGATGGGCCTCGCCTCGTGGGCGGGGCCGGGTTCGGCACACGGCGAAGCATTCGAGCAACTGGTTCGGGCCTTCGACATCCTGGACGGTTCTGACGCTTTCGTGCATCCCGACGCGATGGCCGCGGTCGCCGCGTCGGGTAAGCGAGCCGAGCGCGCTGCTCTCGACGTGGTGGTCGGGATCGTCGCCGACGCGGTGTGCAGGCGCACAGACGGGCAGAGCCTGTTCGACCGGATTGTCGACGCATGGCGGGATGAGCTGGGCGAGAAACGAATTCGTGGCATCGCATTCGATGTTGCGCTGATCCACATCGCCTCGATGTCCAACCTCGCCGCCGCGCTGGGGTGGGCGGTGGTCGACTTGGTTGAGCACCCCACATACGCCGATCGCGTCGCTGCGGGGGACGCAGAATTGGCGCAGCGATGCGCGCTGGAGTCGATTCGCCTGGCTCAGCGATCGATCATGTCGCGCGCTGTATTGTCACCGGTCGAACTCGACACCGGCGACGTCAGCTACCAGGTGCCACCCGGGTGGACGATCGCGACCCTCCTGCCGCTGCTGAACGCCTCCGCTGCAACAGGACTCGCGCACTGGGATCCCGACCGGTGGACACGACACCGGTTGGCTGACGAGAAGTCGCTGCCCTCGCCGATGCTGGTTACGGCGTTCGGCCACGGACGGCATTCGTGTCCGGCTCAGCCGTTTTCGCTGTCGGCCATGACGGCGGCCATGACGCATCTGTGCAGCCGCTATCGGTTGACACCGGGCTGGGCGACACACCCGCGGCCGGTCCCCGCTCAGATCGGTGGCGTGGCACGCGCGGATGGACCGTGCATGCTCAGTTACCGGCAGCCGCTGACCTAGCCGCTGTTGCGCAGCGCGCTGGCAAGTCCGTTCATGGTCAACAGGATTCCGCGTTGCACCAGTTCGTCGTCGTCGCCGGAGCGGTAGCGGCGCAGCAACTCCACCTGCAGGTGGTTCAGCGGTTCCAGGTACGGGAACCGGTTGAATACCGAACGTGCCAGCGCCGGGTTGTCGGCGAGCAGGTTGTCCTGGCCGGTGATCAGCTTGTGCGCGTTGATGCTGCGCTGGTGTTCGGCGGTGATCTTGTCGAACACCCTGCGCCGCAGCGATTCGTCGTCGACCAGCTCTGCGTAGTGGGCGGCCAGGCCCAAGTCCGTCTTGGCGAGCACTTGCGCCATGTTCGACAGCACGGTCTGGAAGAACGGCCACTTCTGATACAAGTCACGCAGGAGTTCGACGCGCCCGTCGTCCTCGGCGATCCAGCTCTCGACGGCCGAACCGGTTCCGTACCAACCCGGCAGCATCACCCGCGACTGACTCCAGGCCATCACCCAGGGAATCGCGCGCAAGTCAGAGATCGACGACGTCGGCTTACGGGATGTCGGCCGACTGCCGACGTTCAACGACCCGATCTCGCTGACCGGCGTCGACTGCAGGAAGTACTCCACGAAACCGTCTGTCTCATGGACCAATTCGGAGTAGGCGCGTTGTGCCCGGTCGGCCAGCTCGTCGAGAATCTCGTAGGCAGGGCCGGCCGCGTCGCCGAGCCCTTCGACGTCGAGCAGGGTCGACTCCAGGGTTGCCGCCAGCAGGGTCTCCAAGTTCCGCTGAGCGATGATCGGCTCGGCGTATTTGGCGGCGATCACCTCGCCCTGTTCGGTCAGCCGCAGCGAACCGTTCACCGCGCCCGGCGGTTGAGCGAGGATGGCCTGATAGCTCGGCCCGCCGCCGCGGCCCACCGTGCCGCCGCGACCGTGGAAGAGCCGCAACCGGATTCCGGTTTTTCGTGCCGACTCGACGAGGTCGAGCTCGGCCCGATAGAGCGCCCAGTTGGCGGTCAGATAGCCGCCGTCCTTGTTGGAGTCGGAGTAGCCGAGCATGACCTCTTGGCTGTCGCCCCGGGCGCGCACGATGCTCCGGTACACCGGGAGGTCAAGTGCCGCTTCGAGAATCGATGCACCGCGGTGCAAGTCGTCGATCGTCTCGAACAGCGGCACGATGCCGACCGGGCAGTGCGGCCGGTCGGCAGAGGCGTCGATCAAACCGCATTCTTTCAGCAGGATGCCCGCTTCGAGCAGATCAGAGACCGAACGACACATCGAAATGATGTAGTTGGGCACCGCGGGCGGACCATAAACATCGACCGCACGCGCGGCGGCGGAGACGATCGCGAGTTCTTTGCGAGCCAGATCCGAAAGTTGCTCGCGGTCGCCGATCAGCGGCCGTCGGGTACTGAGCTCCTCGGCCAGGATGTTGACCCGTTCGTCTTCGCTCAGCGAGCAGTAGTCAGGATGCACGCCGGCCCAGGCGAGTAACTCGGCGACCACTTCCTCGTGCACGTCGGAGTTCTGCCGCATGTCGAGTCCGGACAGGTGGAAACCGAAGACGCGCACGGCTTCCCGCAAATTTGCCAACCGGTCGTTGGCCAGCAGTCGACTGCCGTTGGCGCGCAGCGAAGCGTCGACGGTATCGAGATCGGCGAGCATGTCCCCCGGTGTCGCATACGGCGGCAAGCCCAGGTCGAGCAGGTTGTCCGGCTCGTCGTCGAGGATCTCCCCGGCCGTGGCGGTAAGCCGGGCGTGGATGACTCGTAGCGCACGGCGGTAGGGCTCGTCGCCGCGGGCAGGCTCATCGCAACCGTCGGCCAGCGCGGTCAGTTCGTCGGTGACGGCGACCAGGCGCGACGACATCGACAGCTCCTGTTCGAGCGCGCTCAACTCGGCGGTGTAGTGATTCAGCGCGGTGTACGCGGCGCCGCCGGTTGCCATCCGCACCACGTCGGCGGTGACGTTGGGGTTGCCGTCACGGTCGCCACCGATCCAGGAGCCGGGCCGCAGGATCGGTTCGGGAAGCAGGTCGGCGTCCGGCCAGCGGCTGCGCAGCGCGTCGCGGACCGCGGCGTTGACTTTCGGCACCACCTCGAAAAACGCTGCCGCGTAATAACGCAGACCGACCGCAATTTCGTCGGTGATCTGCAGCCGGGCCAGCCGAACCAGCGCGGTCTGCCACAGCGTGAGCACCTGGCGGCGTAGCTCGGTTTCGATGTCGCTGCCGTCGTCGGTGTGCACATGCCCGCGTGCGTGCAGCCGCATCAGTTGGGTGATGCGGTGCTGGGTGTCGAACACGGTGCGACGACGGGTCTCGGTCGGGTGCGCGGTGATGACCGGTGAGACCAGCGCGCCGGTCAGCGCGTCGGCAACCGTCGCCGAATCCAGGTCGGCTGAGTCCAGCTTCAGGTAGGTGGCGTCGAGGCTGCTGTCCTGTGGAGGATCGCCTGCTGCAACGTGGATTGCGCGTCGTCGTTCGCGGTGGATGTCTTCTGCGACATTGGCCAACAGCGCGAAGTGGCTGAACGCCCGGATGATCGGGATCGCCTGGTGGATGTCGATACCGGCGAACATGTCGGCGACCTCGGCCCGCTCGATCTCCGAACGACGCACCTTGAACGACGCGATCCTGGCCCGCTCCACCAGATCGAAGACCTCGTCGCCGTTCTGCTCGCGAACGGTGTCGCCCAGGATGGCACCGAGTAACCGGATGTCTTCACGCATCGGCTCGGTGGCTTCGCGCCCCACCCGGGTGCGTCGTACCGCGCCGAAGGGCTCCAGCGAGTCGGGTGCTTCAGCCATACCTACCAGTATCAGGGTGGTTGGCCGTCTTCGCCTTTCGTGGGATCAGGCGTTGTATTTGATGCGCAGCGCCATGCCGACGATGGCCACCAGCCAGATGCCGACGACGAACAACGTCAACCGGTCGAGGTTCTTTTCCACCACCGTCGACCCCGACAGGCTGGACTGCACGCCACCACCGAACAGCGTCGACAGGCCACCACCCTTGGCGCGGTGCAACAGCACCAGAAGGACCACCAGGACGCTGGTGACCACGAGGGTGATCTGCAGGGCCAATTCCATGGCCGACAGCTTACCGGCTGCCTTCCGGCCGGATTAACAGGCGCTAGGACGACGGATAGAAGGTCTGCGTGTGGTTGATGTAGTCGAGGTAAATCGGCTCTTGCAGGAATGGCGCGACGCCGCTGTCAATCGAATTTCCCGACACCGATGTTGGGTAGGTAGTCGAGTCATTACCGAGGGTGTATTGGTACAGCAGCGTGCCGCCGTTGCTGTTGTAGACCGAAATCACACTCCCCGGCTCCAGCTTGCCCGCCAGACTCGACGGAATGGTCCCGTAGACACCGCCGGAGTCGACGTCGTTGGAAACCGCTGAACCGCCGGCCACTGTGCCGCTGTTCGACACCGTCTCGTACAGGGTGGAGATCGGGTCACCGCTCACTGTGGTGCCACCCGTCAGCGGATCGGCACCGACAACGAGTTCATGATTAGGAATGTCGACCAGCACTCCGTTAAAGCTCTCAAACGGGCTGGTAGTCGGACCTGCGGTGTTCTCTCCGATGCCGAGGATGCCCTGGACCGCGTTGCCGGTGAGGAAGTTCTGGAAGGCGTTATTGGTGAAAAGGCTCAACAAGTTGTTCGGGTCCCACGAGTAGACCTCGACGTCGACAGGACCGGTCGTGGTCAAGCCCCCTGCGTAGTCGACCGGAACGCTGTTGTACGTCAGGTAGAAGTAGTCCACCCCGCCGCTGTAGCCGCTCTGACTGATTCCGGTGGGCGCGCCGAGTTGGAAGAGATGGTCCAACGCCTGAAAGTTATTTGTACCCAGGTCTTGCCACGGAACGACGAGGCCGCTGGATCCAGTGTCGACCAGAAGCGGCACGGTGCTTCCGCCGTCAATGGAGGCGTTCACCGCTGGCTCGGTGTTTTCCAAGACGGTCAGCGGGATCG
This sequence comes from Mycobacterium cookii, assembly GCF_010727945.1. Taxonomy (NCBI): domain Bacteria; kingdom Bacillati; phylum Actinomycetota; class Actinomycetes; order Mycobacteriales; family Mycobacteriaceae; genus Mycobacterium; species Mycobacterium cookii. Next base: position 497,357 of record NZ_AP022569.1, on the reverse strand, counting down.
TGCCACCCGTCGACGCCGCGGCGTCAGCTGAAGACGAAGCAGCTGCTGCAGCGGGCTCCGCGACCGACGGCAGCGCCAAGTCGATCGAGCCGAGGCTGCTGAGCAGGCTGTCAGTCCAGCTGGTGATATCCAGGGCTGCCGCAGGGTCGAGGGCCGCCAGGGAATCGGTGAACGACGTCAACAGCGGCTGGATGATCGGGTCGATAAGGGCCTCGAAGTCGGCCTTGGCGGGCGCCGCCGAGCCGGTAGCCATCGCCGCTGCGGCGACAAAAGCGCTGACAGCGCCACCCACGACCACCCCACACCGACGCGCAGTCGCGCTGCGTGAGTTCTTGGCGCTCTCGCGACCAACCATCCCGATGCCTCCCGAAGGCGTGCCGACCGTGTCTAACCAGCGCAACTTAACGAAGCTGTGTTTCCTTCAGGTTTCCCTAAGCTAAACGCGGGTTCCTGAATATAGCGCAACGCTGTCACGGGGTGTCGGTTTCACAGCCCGGCCGAGGATAGGAGGTCGGCGAACATCGAGGGATCGAGCGCTATTACACCGTCTAGGCCGATGTTGGGATCGAGGATTGCCAGAAAGCTGGCACCGGTCGCGTCGAAGGCAGCGGACAGAAATCCCAGATCGGCGCTGAGAAATGCCAGGTCTGTCGAGCCCAAGCTGCTGCCGCCGAGGTCGCCCGCCTGGTCCGCTGCAATGAACGCTTGATCAGCCGAAATCATGTTTTGGGCGGCAGCGACCAGCTGTTCATCGGCGCCGGCCAGAAATGACTGATCATTTGCAGACAGACCGTCCTGCCCCGACTGCAACAAGTTGAGGGCCGAGCCCAGCTGAGTCGAGAGAGTCGCCTGCTCAGTCAGAATGTCGGCTTGTCTCGCGCTGAGATCAGCGGTGGGCGCGGCGTCCAAGAGGGCAGCTCCCTGGTTCAAGTCGGTGATCGCTTGGCCGATAACGTCGTCGGGGGTGTCGGCATGGGCGGTGCCCATCGCGACCACCGCGGCCGCGCCGGCTGCGCAAGCGAAACCCGTAAGTGAATCCGATCGCCGAAGGCGGGAAGGATGGCGGCGGTTGCTAACCACGTGACCCCCGTACCTAGGCGTGCCCACGCTCATGAGCGCATGAGAACCCTGAGATTACCCAGGCGGAATCACACGTGAGCCCGAAACGACGGCGTGGGCTCTAGGGCAGCGGTCCCCCGGCCGCGATGGCCGACAGCGTCGCGAACTGCTCGCCATCCAGCGACGCGCCGCCGACCAGGGCGCCGTCGACGTCTTCCTGCGCGACGATGTCGCCGATGTTCTTCGCATTCACCGAGCCGCCGTAAAGCACTCGGACGGTCTCGGCGATCTGCGGCGACGCCAGCGTCGCGAGCTCGCCACGCACCGCCTTACACACCTCCTGAGCGTCGGAGGCGCTGGCCACCCGTCCGGTGCCGATCGCCCACACCGGCTCGTAGGCGATGACCACCTTGTCGATCTGCTCTGCGGAAAGCCCGGCCAGCGATCCGCGCAGCTGAGTCTGGCAGTGGCTGACATGCTCGCCGGCCTCGCGCACTTCCAGGTGCTCACCGATACACACGATCGGCGTCAGCCCATGCTTGAGCGCGGCGGCGGCTTTGGCGGCCACCAGTGCGTCGTCCTCGTCGTGGTAGGTGCGCCGCTCCGAGTGGCCCACCACCGCGTAGTGGCAACCCAGCTTGGCCAGGAATGCCCCACTGATCTCGCCGGTGTAGGCGCCGGAGTCGTGTTGCGATACGTCCTGGGCACCGTAGGTCAGCCGCAATTTGTCGCCGTCGACCAGGGTCTGCACGCTGCGCAGGTCGGTGAACGGCGGAATGACAGCGACGTCAACCTTGTCGAAGTACTTGTCCGGCAGCGAAAAAGCGATCTTCTGCACCAGGGCGATCGCCTCGAAGTGGTTGAGGTTCATCTTCCAGTTGCCGGCGATCAGCGGCTTGCGACTCATCGGTGTCCTTCGCTCAGGTGCTGCTCAGCACTTCCAGGCCGGGCAGCGATTTGCCCTCAAGGTATTCCAGCGATGCCCCGCCGCCGGTGGAAATGTGCGAGAAGCCATCCTCGGGCAGACCCAGCGCGCGCACCGCGGCGGCGGAATCCCCGCCACCGACCACACTGAACGCACCCTTGGCCGTGGCGGCGGCGATCACCTCGGCGACACCTTTGGTGCCCGCGGCGTAGGCCGGGAACTCGAAGACCCCCATCGGGCCGTTCCAGAAGATCGTCTCCGCGTTCGACAGCAGGCTGGTGAATCGCTTGACCGACCCCGGCCCGATGTCGAGTCCCATCTTGCCGTCCGGAATCGCATCAGCGGCAACGACTTCCGGGGTCGAGTCGGCGGCGAACTTCTCGGCCACCACGATGTCGACCGGCAGCCGGATGACGTCGGCGTAGGTGTCGAGCAGCTGTCGGCAGGTGTCGATCATCTCGGTCTGCAGCAGCGAGGTGCCCACCGAAAGACCGTTCGCTGCAAGGAATGTGAAGCACATCCCGCCGCCGATGACGATGCTGTCGGCCTTGGTGGCCAACTGCTCGATCACGCCGAGCTTGTCCGACACCTTCGAGCCGCCGAGCACCACCGCATACGGCCGCTTGGTTGAGCTGGTCAGCCGCTCCAGCACGCCGACCTCTTCGGCGACCAGGGTGCCTGCGTAGTGCGGCAGCAGCGTCGCAACGTCGTAGACAGACGCCTGTTTGCGATGCACCACACCGAAGCCGTCAGACACGAAAGCACCGGTGGCGCCGACTAATTCGACGAGTTCGCGGGCCAGCGACAAACGCTCGCCTTCGTCCTTGCTGGTCTCCCGCGGGTCGAAACGAATGTTCTCCAGCAGCAGCACATCTCCGTCGGTCAAGCGCTCGGCACGCGCCCGCGCATCGCGGCCGACGACATCGTCGGCCAATTGCACGTCCTTGCCCAACTGCTCGCCGAGTGCCGCGGCCACCGGTGCCAGCGAGAGTTTCAGGTCCGGTTCGCCTTTGGGCCGTCCCAGATGAGCCGTCACCACGACCTTGGCGCCGGCGTCGGCGAGCGCCTTGATCGTCGGCACCGACGCGATGATCCGCCCGGGATCGGTGATCGACCCGTCGTCGCTCAGCGGCACGTTCAGGTCGGACCGGACCAGCACACCGCGACCCGAAACTCCCTGTGCGAGAAGGTCGGACAGATTCGCGATAGCCACGGCTACAGCGACTTACCGACCAGCGCGACCAGATCGACGAGGCGGTTGGAGTAACCCCACTCGTTGTCGTACCAGGACACGATCTTGGCCTGGTTGTCGATCACCTTGGTCAGCCCGGAGTCGAAGATCGAGCTGTGCGGGTCGGTGACGATGTCGCTGGAGACGATCGGGGCGTCGTAGTACTTGAGGATGCCCTTCATCGGGCCGTCGGCGGCGGCCTTCATCGCGGCGTTGATCTCGGCCGCGGTAGCCGACTTGGTCAGCTCGGCGGTCAGGTCGGTGACCGAGCCGGTTGGGATCGGGACCCGCAGCGCGTAACCGTCCAGCTTGCCCTTGAGCTCGGGAAGCACCAGACCGATCGCCTTGGCCGCGCCGGTCGAGGTCGGCACGATGTTGAGCGCCGCGGCCCGGGCCCGGCGCAGGTCCTTGTGCGGACCGTCCTGCAGGTTCTGGTCTTGGGTGTAGGCGTGGATGGTCGTCATCAGGCCCTTGACGATGCCGAACTCGTCGTTCAAGACCTTGGCGACCGGCCCGAGACAGTTCGTGGTGCACGACGCGTTGGAGATGATGTTCTGGCTGCCGTCGTACTTGTCGTCGTTGACGCCCAGCACGATGGTGATGTCCTCGTCGGTGGCGGGCGCGGAGATGATCACCTTCTTGGCGCCGGCGTCCAAGTGGCCCTTGGCCTTTGCCGCGTTGGTGAAGATCCCGGTGGACTCGACGACGACGTCGACGCCGAGGTCGCCCCAGGGCAGTGCCGCCGGCCCCTCCTTGACCTCCAGCGCCTTGATCTTGCGGTCGCCGACGACGATGGTGTCTTCGCCCTCGAGGCTGACGTCGTAAGGCAGTCGGCCCAGGATCGAGTCGAACTTCAGCAGGTGCGCCAGGCTCGCGTTGTCGGTCAGGTCGTTGGCGGCGACCACCTCGATGTCGGTGTCGGTGCCCGCCGCTTGCTGCGCCAGCAGGGCCCGGTAGAAGTTGCGTCCGATTCGGCCGAAGCCGTTGATGCCTACCCGGACCGTCACGTGTCTCTCCTTCGTTGCCGACGAAATGCTCGCTGCCAGCCTAGTAGCTGCAGGTATGCGGGGCGAATTCGGTGGTTCAGCTCACGCTTATCGCCCGGTAATCGGGTGGACGGGCAGCTCGTCGCCGGGGTCGGGCCATGGCTGGCGGGCCAGCATGTCTTTGATGGTGATGAAGCCTTCTTCGATCAGCCCGGTTTTCGCGTCGACGATGCGGTACCACTGCTTCTGGGTCTGGATCGGTTGGCCCTCGAGGATGATCACCCGCAGGTCGCCCTCGTCGAACTGGCAGCGCCGCTGCACGGCTTCAAGCAGTTGCTCGTTGTGCAGGTGTCCTTCGCCGAAATTCCAGCCGATGAGCGGACCGGCGACAGTTTCGCCCTCACGCAGCGCGTAGTCCGCCTCGTTGTCCAGCGCGCGGGCGACCAGACCGTTGAGTGCGCGACCGTGTACGTGCATGGACCGGAATGCCCGAGCCTTGTCGCTGATGATTTCAGCGGTCGCCGGATCGTAGAGCCTGGCCACTTGTTTGGCGGTCAGCGCGGAGCTTTTCACCACGTCGGCCTCGATCTTGTCCTCGATGCCCGCACGGAAACACCAAACGCTCGACGCCCAGTTGCCGGCGTAGTACCGCAACGCGGGTAAGAACGAAATCTGTTGCGGGAACATGTTTCCGACGATCGGAATCACGAGTAGCGCCGCCAACAGCATCGCCAGCAGCAGCGGCGAATTGAGGTCGTAGATCGTCATGTTGCCGTAGTGCCCGAACAGGTAGAAGAGCGAGAAGATGAAAAATACGTTCCACTCCAACGGAACACCCATCGGCAGATTGGAGATGATGTTGAGGTGGAAGACCACCATGAAGCCGATCAGGGCCCACCGCCACGGGTGATTGCCTGCGGCAAATACCAACACCGCCGGAACGATGAATTCCGCTGTGGTGCCGCCGACATGGGCCATCAGCTTCGGGATCCACGACGGGCGGATGTCGTTGACCGGATCGCGATAGAGCCTGCGCTTCAACCAGTTGAATGCCCTGCCGCGTAACAAGGCGTTGTTGCTCGTCATCGCCGCGACAACGTAGGGGAAGTGGTGGTTCAGCTTGGAAGTGGCCGCCCCCCACCACAGTCCGAGCATGACGATCTTGAACGCTGCGATCTGGTCGGCGAACGGGAAGAAGAACACCACGAGCTTCAGCCAGTAGTGCTCACCGCGCGCCGCCAAGAAGATCGTCTTGTCGCGCAGACCCAGCAGCGCCAGCGCAACGATCGTCGGCACCACCCGGATCGGATCGATCAAACCGACATCGCCTGTGGCCGTGACGGATCCGCCGTGACCCGGTGCCAACAGCGCCCAGACAGCGGAGCCCAGGACGACGGCGTAGAGCGCAACGTCAAGGACGGTGCGGGTGTCGCCACTGGTGAACGGCACCTCGCGCGGCCACGGTGGAAGGCGAATAGTCTTGGGCCGCAACCAATATAGGAAGCCACCGATCGGTGGCCAGAATCGCGCGGTCAGCGGTCCCGATCCGCAGCCAAGGCCCAGCACCTCGAACAGCAGGGTGAAGATGACGACTTTCTGGTACACGATCGGCTGCGTCCACCACGCGGCGATATGCCCCAACCCGCCGAGTCCCGGGGTCAGCGAGACGACAGCGGCAGCACCGGCGACATAGGCGGCCATTTTGACGACGTAGAGCAGATAGATCGCCGACGGGGTGCCGAAACCGTGCTCCACCCAGTGCCGGGTGACCACCTGCAGCCTCTCGGACGCCGGCAAGTCGTGCCAAGTCTCGGGGTCGACGTCCGGAAGGTCCGGGGTGATGAATCCCATGACGGCCTCGTTTCAGCTGTGCCACCGTTGGCGAGAACAATGTAGCGGCATCACGCTGAACAGCATGCTGGGTCAGGCGTCTTCCAGCAGGTCGGGGGTCACCGCCGACTCGGTGTCGGGAATGCCGTCAACCTTGGCCTTGCGGTCGGCCATCGACAACAGGCGCCGAATACGGCCGGCCACAGCGTCTTTCGTCATCGGCGGATCGGCCAGCCGACCCAACTCCTCCAACGAGGCCTGCCGGTGTTCGACACGCAGCTTGCCCGCCGCCGCCAAGTGGTCGGGTACACCATCGCCGAGAATCTCCAGCGCCCGCTCGACGCGGGCCGCGGCCGCGACCGCGGCGCGGGCCGAGCGCCGCAGGTTGGCGTCGTCGAAGTTCGCCAGCCGGTTCGCCGTCGCCCGGACCTCGCGGCGCATCCGCCGCTCCTCCCAGACCAGCCGGGTGTCCTGAGCACCCATCCGGGTCAACAGCGCGCCGATGGCCTCGCCGTCGCGCACCACGACCCGGTCGGCTCCGCGCACCTCGCGGGCTTTGGCACTGATGCCGAGCCGGCGCGCTGCGCCCACCAACGCCAGCGCCGCCTCGGGACCTGGGCAGCTGACTTCCAGCGCAGACGACCTTCCGGGCTCGGTCAATGAACCGTGCGCCAAGAACGCGCCGCGCCACGCCGCCTCGGCGTCGCCGACGCTGCCGCCGACCACTTGGGCGGGCAGGCCTCGCACCGGGCGTCCGCGCAGATCGAGCAGACCGGTCTGCCGGGCCAGCGCTTCGCCGTCGTTGGCAACCCGCAGCACGTACCGCGTCGTCTTACGGATTCCGCTGGCGGACAACACATGCACGATCGCGTTGTAGCCGTACAGATCGAAGATGTCCTTGCGCAGCCGTCGCGCGATGCTGCCCAGATCCACCTCGGCTTCGACGACCACTCGGCCGGCCACGATGTGCAGCCCGCCGGCGAACCGCAGCAGCGAGGTGACCTCGGCGCGCCTGGCGCTCACCGAACTAACCACCAGGCGACTCAACTCGTCTTTGACTTCGGCCGTCATCGCCACGCGTCGTCACCCCTTGGTCCGTTGCGACCCTCTTCGACCGAATCAGTGGTCGTCGCCGAAGGCGGCGGCTGTCCCGTGTCGCGCACGCTCACCCCATCCAACGCCGCGGCCAGCTTGCCCGGGTCATGTAAAGGTGTACCAGGCCGGACCACGTCTGCGAACTGAACCTGGGCACGAAGCAGAGTTGCCGTCCGCCGCAGCTGCTCGCGCTCACGCTCGCTCGGCACCCGATCGGCATCGATGATCACGTCGTGCACGGTGAAGTCCGGCGCATGCTGGGCGAGCACATGCAGATGGCGCTCCACCGAAAAACCCGCCGTCTCCCCTGGCTCGGCCACCAGGTTGAGCACCAGCGCGCGGCGGGCGGTGGTCGCCTGCAGCGCCGCGGCCAGGCCGGGCACCAGCACGTGCGGGATCACGCTGGTGAACCACGAGCCAGGGCCCAGCACCACCAGGTCGGCGGACAGGATCGCGTCGACGGCCTGCCGGGTGGCCGGTGGATTGCCGGGCAGCAACCGCACCCTGCGCACTTTTCCCGGCGTGGTGGCAACCGCCACCTGTCCGCGGATCACCCGGAACATCCGCGGGTCGGCTTCCAATCCGGACACGTCGGCCTCGATCTGCAGCGGGATCGGGCACATCGGCAGCACCCTGCCACGGACCCCGAGGATCCGGGCGACTTCGTCGAGAGCGGCGACCGGGTCGGCCAGCACTTCGCTCAGGCCCGCGAGCAGCAGGTTGCCGATCGGGTGACCCGTCAGCGCACCGTTTCCCCCGAAGCGATGTTGCATGATCGTCGCCCACAACCGGCCTTGCGGGCTATCAGAAGCCAAGGCCGCCAACGCCATTCGCAGATCACCGGGCGGCACGACGTCAAGCTCGCTGCGCAGCCGCCCCGACGAGCCGCCGTCGTCGGCGACGGTGACGACGGCGGTGACGTGCGGGGTGAGTCGCCGGGCAGCCGACAACGTCGCGTACAAACCATGCCCGCCGCCGAGGGCGACAATCCGGAGGCTCATTCGCGACCCAGATCCCGGTGCAAGACCCGCGCCGACAACTGCTCGTCGGACCCGAGCAGCCCCGCTAACGCCTCGGCGATCGCGACACTGCGGTGCTTACCGCCGGTGCAGCCGATCGCCACGGTCATATAGCGCTTCCCTTCCCTGCGGTAGCCGTCGATAGTCAGGGATAGCAATCGATGGTAAGTCTCCAAGAACTCCACCGCGCCCGTCTGCCCAAGGACGTAATCACGCACTGCCGGATGCTGCCCGGTGTGCGGTCGCAGATCGTCGATCCAGTGCGGGTTGGGCAAGAACCGCACATCCATCACTGAGTCGGCGTCCATCGGCAGGCCGTATTTGAAGCCGAAGGATTCCACCGTGACGCTGGTCTGCGCGACGGTCTCGCCACCGAAAGCCCGCTCGATGCTTTCCCGCAACTCGCGCACCGACAGCGTCGAGGTGTCGATGATGAGGTCGGCGGTCGCGCGGACCGGAGCGAGCATCTCCCGCTCCGCGACGATGCCTTCGGCCAGTGTCTGCTCCCCCTGCAGCGGGTGGCTGCGCCGGTTCTGCTCGTAACGGCGCACCAGCATGTCGTTGGAGGCCTCCATGAACAACACCCGGGGGCTGATGTGGCGGGTGGCGAGCTCGTTGCGCACCCAATCCAAGTCGCCGGTGAACCCGCGAGACCGCACGTCCATCACCACAGCCAGCTGCGTGATCCGAGATCCCGCGTCGAGACCCAGGTCGACCATCCTGGTGATCAGCTGAGGTGGCAGGTTGTCGGCGACATACCAGCCCAAGTCTTCGAGGACCTTGGCAGCGGTGCCGCGCCCGGCACCCGACAAGCCGGTGACCAGCACCACGTCGATACCGGATCCGTTTGCACCACCGTGATTTTCGGCTCCGTCCACTCCCTCGCCTGTCATCCCGATGCTCGCTCCGCGACCTGGTCCTGCGCCTGCTCGTCCGATCCGGCGCCGCCGCCGCGCAGCGCGTCGAGCACCGCGGTTGCTGTCGAAACGCCGATACCCGGCACGGACGTGATCTCTTCGACCGTAGCTTCTCTGAGGCGCGCCAGTGATCCGAAATGGGTAACCAGGGCCTTGCGGCGATGCTCGCCGAGTCCCGGAACCGCATCCAGCGCCGACGCGGTCATCCGCTTGGACCGCTTGCTGCGGTGATAGTTGATTGCGAAGCGGTGGGCTTCGTCGCGGACCCGCTGAAGCAGGTACAGACCCTCGCTGTTACGCGGCAAGATGATCGGATCGGGCTCCGACGGCACCCACACCTCCTCCAACCGCTTGGCCAGGCCGATCACGGCGACATCGGTGACGCCCAGTTCTTCCAGGACCGCACTCGCGGCGTTCACCTGCGGAGCGCCGCCGTCGACGACGTACAGATTGGGCGGATAGGCGAAGCGCCGTGATTTTCCGTCCGGCGACAAGATTTTCGGGTCTTCCTGGTCTTGCACGTGTCGCACGAAGCGCCGACGGGTCACCTCGGCGATCGACGCGACGTCGTCGGACCGGCCGTCGCCGGCGGCCTCCCGGATCGCGAAGTGCCGGTAGTCGGATTTGCGGGGCAGCCCGTCTTCGAAGACCACCAGTGAACCCACCACGTCGGTTCCCTGCACGTGGCTGATGTCCACACATTCGATTCGCAACGGCGCGTCGGCCAGGCCCAGCGCTTCCTGAATATTTTGCAGCGCAGCGGATCTGGCGGTGAAGTCACCGGCCCGCTTCAACTTGTGCTGTTGCAGAGCCTCTTTGGCGTTGCGCTGCACGGTTTCGGCAAGCGCCCTCTTGTCGCCGCGACGCGGCACCCGCAGCGCCACCCGTGAGCCTCGCAGCCCGGACAGCCACGTCGTCAACTCCTCGGCGTTGGGCGGCAGGCAGGGCACCAGGACTTCGCGGGGTACCGGGTTGGCGGATTCGTCGGCGGCGCCGTCGAGTTCGGCCTGATCGCCGTAGAACTGCGTCACGAATTGCTCGACCAACTGCGCCTCACCGGAATCGCCGGGATCGCCCGGCTTTTCGACGATCCAGCCGCGCTGCCCGCGAACCCGACCGCCTCGGACATGGAAGACCTGGACGGCGGCCTCCAGGTCGTCGTCGGCGAACGCGACCACGTCGGCGTCGGTCCCGTCGCCGAGGACGACGGCCTGCTTTTCCAGCGCCCGTTTGAGCGCCCCCAGGTCGTCGCGCAATCGGGCGGCGCGCTCGAAATCGAGGTCGGCCGCTGCGGCGTGCATCTGCTGTTCGAGACCGCGAGCAAACCGGTCGGTCTTGCCGGACAGGAAGTCGCAGAAGTCCATCACGATCTGGCGGTGCTGCTCGGCGCTGACCCGCCCGACGCACGGCGCCGAGCATTTGTCGATATAACCGAGCAGGCATGGCCGGTCGATCTGCTTGTGCCGCTTGAACACTCCAGCCGAACAGGTGCGCGCCGGGAACACCCGGGTGAGCAGATCCAACGTCTCCCGGATGGCCCACGCGTGCGAGTATGGCCCGAAATAGCGGACGCCTTTGCGGCGCGGACCGCGGTACACCATCAGCCGCGGGAATTCCTCGTTGAGGGTGACCGCCAGCACCGGATAGGACTTGTCGTCGCGGTAGCGGACGTTGAATCGCGGATCGAACTCCTTGATCCAGTTGTATTCCAGCTGCAGCGCTTCGACCTCGGTGTTGACCACCGTCCACTCGACTTTGGCGGCGGTGGTCACCATCTGGCGAGTCCGCGGATGCAGGCTCGAGACGTCGGCGAAGTAGGACGTCAGCCGACTGCGCAGACTCTTGGCCTTGCCGACATAGATCACTCGTCCGTGCTGATCACGGAAGCGGTAGACGCCAGGCTCGACCGGGATGGACCCGGGAGCTGGGCGGTACGTCGCTGGATCAGCCACGGTGTCTAAGGCTAGTCGCCGTTAGAAAGGCGGCGGATCCGTGTTGAGGGCGCGCGGGACCTCGATGGCCTCACGGGCGCGGCGATTGAGCCGGCGCTCCGCTTCGACACGTTGAGCGCGGGCTTGCCTGCGGGTGCGCTTCCGAGTCGGCATCAGCATTTCACGCTGGCCGCACTGGGCGACGCGCGTCGGCGTCGGCGGCAGGTCGCCGGTGGGCGCGCAGAGATTCGGAAACAGCAGCGCGCTGCCGGGCATGGTCACATACGTGCGGCCGTCAGGAAGCAGCCAGATCACCGTGCCGTCGGGCAGCTGCCTGTCCCGCCAGCCGCCGAAGGTTTTCAGCAAGTGGTGTTTTCGGCACAGCGCCTTCAGGTTCGATGCGTGCGTCCAGCCCCCAGCGCGGTATGCGACGGTGTGGTCCAAGTCGCAGTCCACGGCAGGATGATCACAACCTGGCGCGCGGCAGGTCAGGTCGCGGCATCGCACGAAGTCGGCGAGCTTGGTCGACGGGATGTACCGCGGCTCAGGAGCATCCGCCGGTGGGGTCAGAGGCCGCAGCCGCGCGTACTTGGCCAAATCGGCAATCATCTGCGCGGGGATCAAGCCTTCGGCACCGAGCGCCACCCCGGGCGCGGCTCCGCTGCCGTCAACTGTCGCCTGGTCGGCCACCACATGGATCACCACGTTGCGACTACACATACGCGCCGTGGCCGCGCAGTCGGAAGATCCGCACCCGCACACCAGCCGATCGGAGCCTGCGGCCAGCGCACCCAGTGCGTCGGCACGACGCTGCTCGCGAGTACGCGGATCAGCGTCGCATACCGTGGCCGCCAGCTCATTAAGCCGACGATCCAGGGCCTGCCCAGCAGTGGCGAGCACGTTTCCCGTGACGAAAGCCATCTGTGTGTCAGTGCTGTCGACGATGTCGACGAAGCGGTCCCTGACGCTGTCACGCGCCCGTCGCACGGCGTCCCGGTCGGCTGCTGCCACCACCTGGTCGACCACCGCGGCCAGTCGGCCGCGGGTCAACGACGGACACCGTGACAGCCGGGCCGCCAGCCGCGCATCGACCCGCGCCAGGGCGTCGACGTCGGTGATCAACTCGGTTCTGAACACGATGGTCTGAAAGGCGCGATAGTCGATATCGCCAGCCTGAAATGCCTTACCCACTTCAGGTAATCGGTCCCGCAACGCCATCGCGTAGCGCAGATAGCTCGAGCCCATCCCTATGCTGCATTGCAGTGCGGCGGCGATTTGCGCGGCGACCGCGTCCCAGATGTCCATCGCGCAGTCGGCTTGTTCTCCTGAATCGCGGCAACGCAATACGAACAACTCGCCGACAGCGACCAACCGCCGCGCAGCAGCCTGAGCCTCGGACCGACCCGCCTCGCTGACCCGATCAAGCAGCGCATCGGACTCGGGAGTGCGCCGCAACGCGGACCACCATTCGAACATGTGTTCTACCCTACAGCGCCTGACTGACACGGATTCGCATCCAGATCGGAGCCGTGGATAACCGCGTGCGAGTCAGTGCGTCGCCAGATCCGGCCGGTAGCGACTCAGCAGATTCCGCACCGTGTCCATGGCGTCCACGGCACGCTCCTTGTCCACGGCCTGGATCGCCATCAGCGGGATGTACTCGTCGTCGGGCAGATCGATTCGCGCCCAACGCGCTCCGGCTGGGAACGACACATCGACCACATCGGCCCATGGCACCAGGCGGTCACCGAGCACGTTGCGCACCGACAGCCCGGCGGGGCCCACCCGCAACCGGGGCCTGGCGAACAGCAATACGAGTCCGGCGAGAACGACGCCGAGCCCCGCCATCGCCACCTGGTCGGCGGTCTGGAAGACGACGCCGCTGGATTTGATCTTGAGCAGCAGGCCGATCGCGACATGCGCGGCGACGAGAACGAACGCAGCGGTATAGGCGAAGTAGGGCGTCAGGTGGGGCCGAATCTGAGCATCCCATTCGCCGTCGGGTTGCGCGGTCACGACGTTGCGCGCAACTCTCGCAGGGTCAGCGCGGTGCTCAGTGCCGCCGCCGTCGCCTGTGCGCCGTTGTCCTCGCCCGATCCGGGCAGCCCGGCGCGGTCGAGCGCCTGCTGCTCGGTGTTGGTGGTCAGCACCCCGTTGGCGACCGGTGTCGACTCGTCCAGCGAGACGCGGGTCAGCCCTTGCGTCACGGCGTCGCAAACATAGTCGAAATGCGGTGTCTCGCCACGGATTACCACGCCGAGCGCCACGACGGCATCGTGGCTGCGGGCCACGGCCTGTGCCACCACCGGGATCTCGATCGCGCCGCGTACCCGGACGATCGTCGGGCTGCCCACGCCCCACTCGTCGGCGATCCTGCGGGCGCCGGCCAGCAGGGCGTCGCAGATCTTCGCGTGCCAGGTGCTCGCCACGATCGCCAGCGAAAGGGTCGAGGCGTCCATGGGTGCGATGTCGGGAACTCCGGCACCACTCATAAACGCGGCCCCCGGGTCACAAAGCCCCTCCGAATTCGCCTGGCAGATGGATGGATTCGTGGTAGTCATCCAAGCCGACCAAGTCATGCCCCATCCGGTCACGCTTGGTCATCAGGTACCGGATGTTCTCCGCATTCGCCCGCACCGGCAACGGCACTCGCTCGATGATGTGCAGCCCGTATCCGTCCAGACCGACACGTTTGGCGGGGTTGTTGGTCAGCAGTCGCATCGAGCGGACCCCGAGGTCGACCAGGATCTGCGCGCCGGTGCCGTAATCCCTTGCGTCAGCAGGCAATCCGAGTTTGAGGTTGGCGTCGACGGTGTCGTCGCCGGCGTCCTGCAGTTGATAGGCCTGCAACTTGTGCATCAAACCGATGCCGCGGCCTTCGTGGCCGCGCATGTAGAGCACGACACCCCGGCCCTCGCGCGCGACCATCGCCATCGCGGCGTCCAATTGTGGGCCGCAGTCACAGCGCCGCGAACCGAACACGTCGCCGGTCAGACATTCGGAGTGCACCCGCACCAGTACGTCGTCGCCGTCGTAGGTAGGTCCGGCAATCTCGCCGCGGACCAACGCCACGTGCTCGACGTCCTCGTAGATGCTGCTGTATCCGACTGCACGGAATTCGCCATGGCGGGTCGGGATCCGGGCTTCGGCGATCCGCTCGATGTGCTTCTCGTGCTTGCGGCGGTATTCGATCAGGTCGGCGATCGCGATGAGAGCCAGATCGTGTTCGTCAGCGAAGACCCGCAATTCGTCGGTTTGCGCCATCGCGCCTTCGTCTTTTTGACTGACGACTTCGCAGATCGCGCCAGCCGGCGACAGCCCGGCCATCCGGGCAAGGTCGACGGCTGCCTCGGTGTGGCCGGGGCGCCGTAGCACGCCACCGTCCTTGGCGCGCAACGGAACTACGTGCCCAGGCCGGGTGAAATCCTCTGCGACACTGCCCGGGTCGGCGAGCAACCGCATCGTCGTGGCACGATCGGATGCCGAAATTCCAGTTCCCACACCATTTTTCGCATCGACGGTGACAGTGTAAGCGGTGCCGTGCTTGTCCTGATTGACCGCGTACATCGGCAGCAGGCCGAGCTTGTCGCAGATGTCCCCGTCCAGCGGGACGCAGAGGTATCCCGACGTGTATCGCACCATGAACGCCACCAGCTCGGGGGTGGCCTTCTCGGCCGCGAAAATGAGATCTCCCTCGTTTTCCCGGTCTTCGTCGTCGACGACGACGACGGCCTTGCCGGCCGCGATGTCGGCGATCGCGCGCTCGACCGAGTCCAACCTCGTCATCGCTGCCACCTCGTCAGAAAAACCCACCCGAAGCCCTCAGGTGTTGGTTCCAGTATGAACCACCACGTCGCCGAAGTTATTGCCACTAGTCATTGACCGGACGCCTCCGGGGTCGAGCCACCGCGACCAAACCTGCAGGAGATTCGCTGAGGCAGCTAACAGCCGATTCATAGCTAGCCTATCTACCGTTTTTCTTAGGTCGGGGGCGATTGTCCACTGAATACCCAACTAGACAGGTGAAGGACTATGAGACTGAAGCAACTGATGGCCGGAGCCGTCATCGCCGGCGCCTTCGGTGCGGCGGCGTTGGGGGTCGGCGCCGGAGCTGCGAGCGCCGCCCCGGGACCGCCACCGGGTGGTGACGGGGGCCACGGCGCTCCGCCGGCGGCCAGTCATGCGGCGCCCGCACCTCACGAGCCGGGCGGGGGCGGCGGACCCGGCGGGCGCGGACCCGGCGGGCCAGGTGGACCGGGCGGGCCGGGCGGGCACGGACCCGGCGGTCCGGGTGGACCGGGCGGACCAGGCGGTCCTGGTGGACCCGCTGGGCCGGGTGACCACGGACCCGGCGGACCCGGCGGGCCCGGCGGGCCATGGCACGGCGACGACCACCGCGGCTATTTCCGGGGCGCCCCGTGGGGCGACGGACCCGCACCGTGGGGTCCCGGCGAACCACCGCGACCTGCTTGGGACCGTCCACTTCCGCCGCCCGGTGGACCGTGGAACTACGGGCCGATCAACTACTACGGCTACAACGAAAACCCGATCTGGAACCCGGGATTCAACCAGTGGGGCTTCGACTTCTTCGGAGTCTGGATTCCGCTGTAAAAACCACCTCGCGAGACGCCCGCTTCGCCGATCGGCGGAGCGGGCGTTGCGCATGCGGGTTCAGGTTCCGTTAAGAATCGCACTAAGTGTCATGTCCGCAACTAAGCTCGCCGCATGGGCAAAGCGGCCAAAGCCATCCCGCGCATGCGGCGACGCAGTGGCATGCTGGCTGCCCTTGCGCTGACCGCGGTCCTCGTCGCTCCGGCGCCGCAGTCGCACGCCGCGCCGGCACCACCACCTCAACCGCCCATCCAAGATATCGACGGGCAGAACAGCCGTCACCATCAGCAGCCACCGGTCAGTCCGCCTCCGCAGGCGCCTCCTGCCGGGACGTCTTAGCGCCGCATCAACCGCACGACGTACGCAAAACTTTTGCAGTCCCCGATCATTCGATGATTCAGAAGTATCCGGGGAGGTTGAAGAGCGCATCGAGGAATAAGTCGACCTTCTCCCCGAGGCCGGTGGCATACAAGGTGTAATCCAGGTCCACGGCGAAATCGCCGATGGCGTTGTCCGGGAGAAGACCGCCAGTTGGGCCGACGGTGAACGCGGCAGGGTCGAATTCGTCGGTCACGAGGGTGAATGGGTCATCGGGAATCGAAGAGAAGCCTGCTTGGTAGTGGTCGACGCTCATGGCGAAGTCGGCGGCCAGGGTCGGGCTTAATGCGACCAGATTCGTGTCGGCCGCGGGGGTCCAGGTGTTGATTCCGGTATCGCCGAAAAGGTCCTGGAAAGGCTCAGGAGTCGTGTCGGCTCTGGCTTCAGGTCCGTTCGCCAGTCCGATCAGCGCGGCCGCGAACGCGGCGCTGACGGCCATCACTACGCCGGTAGGGCTTGTCATGATTTCTTCTCCTATCGAATGGCTTGAATGGCCCCCAATCGGCCACTGACTACCGTTCGATAGTGCGGCGTGAGCAGTGGAAAATCGTCAGCCGTAACGCGTAGGTTTGCGCGCCGGGGGTCGTACCACGCTTGGCTTGATGTCGGCCCGCCGCGTGGCTCCGAGGGTGGGCCGGGCAGCGTGGGCTGGCGATCGGAAATTGTCCGGACTAGCGCGCAGTTCTCGGTGAATGTGAGAGGAGACGCTCGACGTACTTGGCGATGACGTCCACCTCGAGGTTTACCGGCGTCCCCGGCGCGGCTCCGCCCAACGTCGTGAGTTCCAGCGTGGTCGGGATGAGCGACACCTCGAACCAGTCGTCGCCGAGGCCGGAGACCGTCAGCGAAATGCCGTCGACAGTAATAGAGCCTTTTTCGACGACGTAGCGAGCCAGTTCGGCGGGCATGCCGATCCGCACCACTTCCCAGTTTTCCGCGGCAGAGCGGGTCAAAATCTGCCCTGTTCCGTCGACGTGGCCTTGCACGATGTGCCCGCCCAGGCGACTGTTCACCGCTGCGGCCCGCTCGAGGTTGACTGGACTGCCCGCAGCGAGCCGTCCCAGGCTGGACCGACTCAGCGTCTCGCCCATCACGTCCGCGGTGAACTGGCCTCCCGGCAACAGCTCGACGACCGTCAGGCACACGCCGTTGACGGCGATCGAATCGCCGTGCCCCGCGTCAGCGGTGACCACGGGACCCTGAATGGTGAAGCGAGCTGAATCGCCCAGTTCGTCCTTGCCGACGACCTCACCCAGTTCTTCGACGATTCCGGTGAACACAGCCTCAGGCTAATGAGTCGTTCTGCCCAGCGCGATGTCCCCGTCACCTTGCGCTTCACAGTCGGGTCAACCGGACCCTCTACGATGCACACTATGCAGACGCCCCGCCGACTCGCCCAGATTCTTGCCGCTCTCGCCGCGCTGGCGACCGCCGCTGCCCTAGTCAGTGGCTGCTCGTCGTCCTCGAAGCAGTCCGGCGCTCCGCTGCCGGATGCGGCGCCTCTGCTTAGCAAGTCCAACCTGACCACAAGAAACGTCAAGAGCGTGCATCTGGTGCTCTCGGTGAACGGCAAGATCAAGCATCTGCCCGTCAAAACCCTGACCGGCGATCTGACCACCGCGCCGGACACGGCCGCTCAGGGCAACGCCAACATCACTTTCGGCGGCTCAGAAATCGACGCCCAGTTCGTGGTCTACAACGGAACCCTGTACGCCACACTCAGTCCCGGCCAGTGGGAGAACTTCGGTCCGGCGTCCGCCATCTACGACCCGTCCGAGATCCTCAACCCGAACACCGGTCTGGCCAACATCTTGACCAACATCAGCAACCCGAAGTCCCAGTCGCGCGAAACGATCAACGGGCAAAGCACCGTCAAGATCACCGGGACGGCCGCGGCGGACGCCGTGAATGGCCTCGCGCCCCAGCTGAAGGCCACCCAGCCGGCGGCCACCACCGTGTGGATCGAGGAGAACGGTGATCACCAACTGGTGCAGATTCAGCTCGAGCAGAGCCCGGGCAACTCGGTGCAGATGACGCTGTCCAACTGGAACGCGCCGGTCCAGGTCACCAAGCCCCCGGTGGCCTGATGGCAACGCCGCACGCCGGGCGCGGGATCGCGATCAGCGCCGGCAGCCTCGCAGTACTGCTCGGTGCCCTCGACACCTATGTCGTGGTCACGATCATGCGCGACATCATCAGCACGATCGGCATCCCGGTCAATCACCTGCAGCGCATCACCCCGATCATCACCTGGTATCTGCTGGGCTACATCGCCGCCATGCCGTTGCTTGGCCGGGCTTCTGACCGATTCGGCCGCAAGCTGCTGCTGCAAGTCAGCCTGGCGACCTTCCTGATCGGCTCGGTGATCACCGCGCTGTCCACCGACCTTGATGTGCTGGTCGTCGGTCGCACCATTCAGGGGGTGGCCAGCGGCGCACTGCTACCGGTGACGCTCGCGCTGGGTGCCGACCTGTGGGCCCAGCGCAATCGCGCCGGCGTCCTCGGCGGCATCGGTGCCGCGCAAGAACTGGGCAGCGTGCTCGGGCCGCTTTACGGAATCTTCATCGTCTGGTTGACCAGTCGCTGGCAGGACGTGTTCTGGATCAACGTGCCGCTGGCGCTGGCCGCGATGCTGATGATCCACTTCAGCCTGCCGTCGCGAGACCGCGACGACGAGCCGGAGAAAATCGACGTGATCGGCGGACTGCTCCTGGCGATCACGCTGGGCCTGGCGGTCATCGGCCTGTACAACGCCAACCCCGACGGGAAGCACGCCCTGCCGAGCTACGGTCCGCCGCTGATCGTCGCCGCTGTCGTCGCCGCGGTGATTTTCTTTGTCTGGGAACGGTTCTCGCGTACCAAGCTGATCGAACCCACCGGCGTGCACTTCCGGCCGTTCCTGTCGGCGCTGGGTGCATCACTCTGCGCCGGCGCGGCGTTGATGGTGACGCTGGTCGACGTCGAGCTCTTCGCTCAGGGCGTGCTCGGTAAAGACCAGGACCACGCCGCCATGATGCTGCTGTGGTTCCTGGCAGCGCTGCCGGTCGGCGCGCTGGTGGGCGGCTGGATCGCGACAAGAGTCGGCGACCGCGTAGTCGCGTTTGCCGGGCTGTTGATCGCCGCCGGCGGCTACTGGCTGATCTCGAAGTGGTCGGTTGGCCTCTTGGACGAGCACCACAACGTCTTCGGCCTGGTGTCGCTGCCCGCCTTGGACACCGATCTGGCGATCGCCGGCATCGGTCTGGGTCTGGTGATCGCCCCGCTGACATCGGCCAGCTTGCGGGTGGTGCCGTCGGCGCAGCACGGCATCGCCTCAGCGGCGGTGGTGGTCGCGCGGATGACCGGCATGCTGATCGGGGTGGCCTCGCTCAGCGCGTGGGGCTTCTACCGGCTGCCGCAACTCGTCGCGAAACTGGCCTCCGAGCTGCCGGCCAACGCCACCCTCACCGAGCGGGTTCTGCATCAGGCCACCATGTACCGCCAAGCGTTCGCCGGAATGTACGGCGAGATCTTCAAGGTCACCGTGGTGGTCTGCATCGTCGGTGCGCTGCTGGGTCTGCTGATCAGCAGTCGGCGCGTGCACGCCGACGAGCCGCTCGTTCGCGAGGAGCAACCGGTCGGGCCTCAGGTCTAGGCGGTCAGCCCGAGACCACGACCGTCAATTGCTGGCACGAGCCCAAGCGGTAGCCAAAGACGGCGCCGGCGAACTCCGGCATCTAGCCGATGCTTCGCGATCCAATCAGGTTCCAATACGCTCTGGTTACCGTTCCGCGTTGCTCTTGAGCCAACTCGAAGCCGTGAGGAGACCGCCCTGATGAGTGTCAGCGAACCGCCACCGCCGCAGCGCGGACTCACCCGCGAAGAGCGGGGCCGGGATGTCAGCGCGGCACAGGCGAAGGCAGAAGCCGAGACCTCCACGGGCCGTAGGCTCCTGCGTTCAATGAGCCTGCCGTTCGTGTTGTCACAGGCCGAGGGTTACCCAGTGGTGATCAAGCAGTTTTTGCAGTTCTGCCTGATCCTGATCTACCCGGCATGGATATTCGGGGTGCTGGTCTCCGCGCTGGGGTACTACGCGATGTATTCAGTTCTGTGGGTGGTTTTTTGGCCGGTTCGGGCATGGATGAAAAAGAACCGGCCGGAGGACTACGCTGCGAGCCAACTCAAATAGTGCGGCGCTTCCTGCGTCCGACGCGAGCGGTGGTCACCGTCTCGCCGTCCGTGGTTCACCCGCGTCAGTCGATCGACGTTCGAGCGAGCGCAGTGAAGCCGATCGGCGATGTGACATCGGCGCGAATCGAGTTGGGCTACTACAACTCTTATCGTTACCGGTGGGCCGGGCGCGCAGACGCGGCAGCGACGGCCGCGACCGATGCGATGTGGTTGACCCAGGAAATCGGCACCACCTACGGCACCGATCGAGACACCAAGGATTGGGTGCGGGTCGACGAAGTCGAGTTACCCACTGCGACATCAGAATTCACGGACGGCACAGCCACGTTCCGCATCCCGTCGTGGGCACCGCCGTCGTCGTCACAGATCGCGAGTTGGTCGTGCCGTCTGCTCGTACAGCGCCGCGGGCACGACGTCGACGAACAGGCGGAATTCGCCGTGATCACCGGCGTGGACGATGCCACGGCCGATATCGGACCGCTGGAGCAGGTCTCCGGCAGCGGGGCGTGCGACATCGACATCGCGTTGCCCCGGCTGGTATTTCACGCCGGCGAGACGATCACGGGCGACGTCATCGTCACGCCCACTCGGGACCTGCCCGACGGCGACTTACGGGTGAAGTGGCAGTGGATGCGCGATTCCCATCCGCTGACCCGCACACCGGGTTCGGGTGAACTCGCCGACGGGCGGACCGTGCCACTGTTCAAACGACTGGCGTTGCGTAACGGCGCGGCGGTCCGCTTGCCCTTCCAGACGGCGCTGCCCACGGACGCGGCACCGACCGCCAGCGCCGTCAATTCGTCGATGCGCTGGTTCATCAACGCGACGATGTTCTACGCCGGCTTCAACGGACCGGCCGCCGAATGCGTCCGACTGCCCATTGCGGTCGTCAGTCCCGCCGGGGCCGGTTAGGCGGGATTCCCTCGTAGAGATAGTTTGCTGCTGTGCCAGCAGCATCGGCGCAGGACTCGCGCTTCGACAACCATCGTCGGGGACTTGCAGAACCGTTCCCGTGCCGTGCAACAAACCGTGCGAGCGAAGCTGTGTTGAGTTTGGAATAACATTGGAACAGTCACATTTATAATGTGATAACCCGCCACACTAATTCACGTTCGGTATTGTGATGGCATGTCAGCCGGCTATCCTTATTTCGCCGGGTCAGCGGCCACCTTTGGCGGCGCACACCCGCCTCGTGCCAAGTGGGACTTCGTATTGAGCGCAGTGCTGCTCACCGTCAGCCTGGTTTGCTGGATCGTCGCTGCTAGTGGGGGATTTTTCGTACTAGCATTCACCGACTTCTGCCCCGCCGAGACATGCCACATCCACCAGGCTTCGGTGTCGATCGCGGTCGCACTGGCGGTCGCGGCCGCATTCATCGTCATCGGTGCCGTCCTGGCAATAGTCCGGATTGTCCGTCGGCGGTTGAGCTGGCCGTTTTCGGCTGCGGCGTTAACGCTGTCCATAATGGCAGAATTGCTCGGATTCCTAGAGTACATCTCTGCGGTCGGTTATTAGCCGCTTCAGCGTCCCCGCTAACGACGCGGCTGCAACTGCACGACCATGCCGCAGTATTCATTTGGAATTTGCTCATATCGCCCTCCGTGCGGCCGGAGACGATTTAAAGTACGGCCACACTGACCCCGCCGAACCGCATCGGGTCCGGCGTGATCCCGAGGACGACGCCATGACGCAACTACCGCCCCAACAACCCGACGGTCCCTACCCGCCGCCGGGCGGTGGATATCCGCCGCCGCCTCCGGTGCCGGGCGGTCCCGCCTACCTTGATCAGCCTGCCTGGACGCAGGCCGCGCAGCCATACACGTCGTGGATCGCGCGCGTCGGTGCGACGATCGTGGACGGCATCCCCGGGATGGTCATCGGTGGCATCGGGGTCGGCATCGCCGTCGCCACCGGAACCAATGCCTGCGTGGCAGATACCGAAGGCTACGGCGGCTCCTGCACCTCGTCGTTCTCCGGCGTGGGAATCGCGACGACGTTCCTGGCATCGCTTCTGGTGCTGGTGTATTCGATCTGGAACTGGGGCTACCGACAGGGCACCACCGGCTCGACCATCGGCAAGTCGGCCTTCAAGTTCAAGGTCATCTCCGAAGCGACCGGCCAACCGATCGGCTTCGTGATGTCGATCGTGCGTCAGTTCGCCCACCTGGTGGATGGCGCGATCTGCTACATCGGGTACCTGTTCCCGCTGTGGGATGCGAAGCGACAGACGCTGGCCGACAAGATCATGTCAACCGTCTGCGTGCCGATTCGCTGAGTCGGCGCCAGGTGTTCTAGCGCGTGACGCAGGCTTTCGCGCCGTTCATCACGCCGTCGCGGTAGGCATCGACGCGAGTCGATCCCTGCGCTTGGCGCGCCACGTCAGCGGAGCCGCGGAAGACGAGGAGCGCGGCGACTCCGGGCGATTCTGCAGAAGGACGCTTGCGACCCAGCCGCCGGCCAGGCAGTCGGCGCGCAGCGAGGTGATCTTCGCGTCGGCGTCCTGGCCGTCACGAATCAGCGCCGCCAGCCCGTACTGGGTCGCAATCAGGGTCGCGACCGCGAAATCGCCGCCCCGCATATAGATCTGGGGCATCGCCTTGACCGCGTCGAAGCCAACGTAGTCGTCCGGCACGCAGTAGAACAACACGTAGTTGTTGGTGGGCTGGCCACCGCAAGTGGGCTGATCGGCCGGATCGAATGGGCGTGCGGCCTGTAGAGGTGTCCACGGCTTACGGGCAAGCTCCGGGTACAGCTGCGACCAGTAATCTTCCAGATCCTCTCCGGCTGACGCCGAAACCGGGGTGTCCGGTTGACGATCGGAGGACAATAGCGTCGTGACTCACGGCGATGACGGTTCATCGCGACTCGCGGGCAACGCCGCCGGCGGGATTGTGATCGCGGCGTACGGCATCGCGACGTACGGTCTCTTCCTGCTCGTCTTTCTCTACCTGGTGGGATTCGTCGCCGACGCGGCCGTCGGGAAGAGCATCGATCGTGGGGGCGGCAGTGGCGCCCTCACGGTCGGTGCGGTGGTCATCGATGTCGTGTTGCTCGCGCTGTTCGGCGTGCAGCACAGCGTCATGGCACGGCCGGCGTTCAAACGACGCTGGACCCGGGTGATTCCGCCCAGCGCAGAGCGATCCACGTACGTTCTCGCCGCGAACATCTGCCTGATCGTTCTCATGCTCCTGTGGCGCCCGATCACCGCCGGCATATGGCACGTGAGCGCCCAGCCATGGCGAGCGTTGTTGACCGCCGTCGGCGGGATCGGCTGGCTCATGGTGCTGGTCAGCACATTTTTGATCGACCATTTCGATCTTTTCGGCCTGCGCCAGGCGTTCGCCCGGCTGAAAGGCCGGCGCGCAGCCAAGCACGAGTTCGCGACGCCGTTCCTCTACCGCGTGGTCAGGCATCCGATCTACACCGGATTCCTGATCGCATTCTGGGCCACGCCGACGATGACGTTGGGGCACTTGATCTTTGCGGCCGTGATGACCGGATACATCCTGATGGCGATTCAGTTCGAAGAGCGCGACCTCACCCGGTTCTTCGGGGATCGGTACCGCGACTACCGTCGCCGCGTGCCGATGCTCATCCCTGGCCTGGGCGGTCGTTCCTGACCGAGCCGGACGCCGGTTCACGGGGTACCAGACTCAGCACCACGTCCGGACCGACGCGCTCCATGCCGTCGTAGCGCCAGCGCAGCGCCCGGCTGATGCTGGTCACCCCGACGTCGTCGACGGCGACGACGGGTCCGCCCAGCAGGATCGGCGCGATGTAGGCGAGGATGCGGTCGATCGCCCCCGCCCGCAGGAACGCTCCGGCCAGGGTCGGGCCGCCCTCGAGCAGGACGTCGGTGCGATCCGACAGCGCCTGAAGCACCTCGGCCGGCTCGCGGGTCCGCATCACCATGGTCCGCGAGTCGTCGTTGAGAACCTTTGCTTCAGAGGGGATTTCGCGCCTGCCAACCACCACGCGCAGCGGCTGGCGGTCCGCGAGGCTGCCGTCGGGCAGGCGAGCGGTCAAGGCCGGGTCGTCGGCCAGCACCGTGCCCGTTCCCACCACGATCGCGTCGGCGGTCGCCCGCCGCCGGTGCACGTCGGCTCGCGCGGCCTCACTGGTGATCCATTGGCTGGAACCGTCCGCGGCGGCGCTGCGCCCGTCGATGCTGGCGGCGTATTTCCATGTCACGTGCGGCAATCCGGTGCGCTGCTTGTGCAGCCATTCGCGCAGCGGCCCCGTCACGACCAGGTCGGTCTGCACATCGTTGACGACGCGCACACCGGCCGCAACCAGTCGCCCAGCACCGCCCGCCGCAGGCGGGTTCGGGTCGGCGACAGCGTAAACCACTGTCGCGACACCGGATTTCAGTAGCGCGTCCACGCATGGCGGGGTCTTGCCGTGGTGATTGCAGGGTTCCAAGGTGACCACCGCCGTGCCACCCTCGGCCAGCCGTCCGGCCCGGCGCAACGCGACGACCTCGGCGTGTGCGCTGCCCGCCCGCTGTGTGCCGCCGACGCCGACGACCCGGCCGTCGCGGTCCAGGATGACGGCGCCGACCGGCGGGTTCGGATAGGTCTTCCCCTTGACCAGTTCGGCCTGTTCGACGGCCAGTTGCATGGCGGCGTCGTAGCCGATGGCCGCCGGGGTGTTCATCGGTGTAGGTGCGGAGACACCGCGCCCGCCCGTCGTCGTAGCGCCTCGACGGCGGCCGCCGGGTCATCGGCTCCGTAGACCGCTGAGCCCGCGACGAAGCAGTCGACACCGGCCTCGGCGGCCTGCTCGATGGTGTCGGCGTTGATGCCGCCGTCGATCTCGACCAGGATCGTCAGCTCGCCGGAGTCGACCAGTTTGCGCACCGCGCGCACCTTGCTCAGGACCTCGGGGATGAATTTCTGGCCGCCGAAGCCGGGTTCGACCGACATGACCAGGAACGTGTCGAAGTCCTTCAAGATGTCCAGGTAGGGCTCCAGCGCAGTGCCGGGCTTGATGCTCAAGCCCGCTTTCGCGCCGGCGGCACGGATGTCGCGGGCCACGCTCACCGGGTTGTCGGTTGCCTCGGCGTGAAACGTCACGTTGTACGCCCCCGCTTCGGCATACGGCGGCGCCCAGCGGTCGGGGTCTTCGATCATCAGATGGCAATCCATCGGAATGTCGGTGGCGGCGAGCAGGCTTTCCACCACCGGCAGCCCGATGGTCAGGTTCGGCACAAAATGCGCGTCCATGACGTCGACGTGCAGCCAGTCAGCGCCCTCGACCGCGGCGGACTCATCGGCCAGCCGGGCGAAATCAGCGGCCAGTATCGACGGCGCGATCATCGGCCGATCGGAGTTGCCTGACATGCGGGCCAGCCTAGTCGGGCGACGATGCAGACCCGCAGGGCCTGAGGAGGAGCCCGACCATCAGATCAAGCGCAGGACAATTCGCGGCGATTCACCCGTCCGTTTTGAGCAGCGCCGCGGCGAACATGGCGTCGGTGCCGTGCCGGTGCGGCCAGAGCTGCACGTAAGGGCCGTCGCCCAGATTCGGGACGGGATCGAACAACGGCCGAGTATCCAACGCGGACACCGGATGACGGCGCAGCGCGTCGGCGACTACGCCGACCGTCTCAGCCAGGTGCGGCGAACAGGTGGCGTACAGAGTCACACCGCCGGGCCGGGTCAGTGCGATCGCGGCCGCCAACAGCTCGCGCTGCAGCCTGGTCAACGCCGGGATGTCGGCGGGTTGACGCCGCCAGCGCGAATCGGGCCTGCGGCGCAGCGCACCCAGGCCGGTGCACGGCGCGTCGACCAGAACCCGGTCGAATCCGGGCTCCAGACCGCTCTGTCGACCGTCGGCCCGCACGATCTCGACCGGAAGACCGGCGGTGTTCTCGGCAACCAGGTCGGCGCGATGCTCGAATGGCTCCACAGCGGTGACCCGGGCTCCCGACTCCACGCCCAGCGCGGCTAGCAGTGCGGTCTTGCCGCCCGGGCCGGCGCACAGGTCCAGCCATCGCCCGGAGTCCTCGGCGATCGGCGCCAGCGTGAGCGCGCGCGCGACGAGTTGGCTGCCCTCGTCTTGCACCAGGGCCTGACCGTCGCGCACCGCGGGCAGCTGTGCTGGATCGCCGGAGGGCAGATACACCGCATACGGCGAATACCGGCCCACCGCGCCGCCGACCGCGGCGGCGAGTTCCTCGGCGGTCAGCACGCCCGGCCGGGCAGCCAGGTGTACCTGAGGCCGCTCGTCGTCACCGGCCAGCGCAGCGTCGAGTTCGCCGGCCGCGGCGCCCAACGTGTCGGCGAAGGCCTGCGCGATCCAGCGCGGGTGGGCATGCACGAACGCGGCGTGGCCGATCGGATCGGCGGACCGCGCAGGCGCCAGCTCATCAACCCAGGACTGCACGTCGCGGGTACTGATGGTGCGCAGTACGCCGTTGACGAAACCGGCACGCGCCGAGTCGAATTCGATGGCCGCCTGCTCCACGGTGGTCGAGACGGCAGCGTGCGCGTCAACGCGGGTGCGCAACAGTTGATACGCCCCGAGTCGCAAAAGGTCGAGCAGTACCGGATCGATGGTCTCCGGTGACCGGTTGGCCGCCGAGCCGATGACTGCGTCCAGCAGGCCGCGGATTCGACTGCTGCCGTAGGTCAATTCGGTGGCGAATGCGGCGTCGCGACCATGAATGTGCCTCTCGCGCAGAAGAACTGGCAGCAGCAGATTCGGGTAGGCGTCGCGTTCGCGCACCGCCCGCAAGACGTCGAATGCGGCCCGACGGGCCGGATCCAACTGCTTACGCCTGGGCCTGCCCTTGGGTGGTGTCATGACGCTCGCGCCGCCGGGTCGAGGCGAGCTCCCCTGGCCCAGTCGACGGCGTTCATGGCCTTCTTCCCCGGCGCCTGGACCTGGCCCAACCGGACAGGCTCCGAGGCCGTACCGATTCGCACGCTGCGGCGGTCGACGTGAATATCACCGGGCGACAACGGTGTTGGCAAACTCTGACCAGCGGTGTCGAGGTATACAGGTCCGAGTTTTACCCGCAGATCACCGATCAGGGTCCACGCGCCGGGACTGGGCGTGACGGCGCGGACGCGTCGCTCGACGACCTCAGCCGGCAGGTCCCAGCGCACCCGCGCCTGCTCGACGGTGATCTTCGGCGCGACACTGACCCCGTCGGTGGGCTGCGGGACCGGTGTCAGCGCCCCGTCGGCGATGCCGTCCAACGTCGTCGACAACAGCGCCGCCCCGGAAATCGACAGCCGCTCAAGCAGATCGCCGGCGGTGTCGATCGGGCGGATCGCCTCGGTCACGACCCCGTAGACCGGTCCGGAGTCCAAGCCGGATTCGATCTGGAACGTCGTCGCACCGGTAACGGTGTCCCCCGCGGCGATCGCCGCCTGCACCGGCGCCGCCCCACGCCAGGCGGGCAAGAGCGAGAAGTGCAGATTCACCCAGCCGTGCACCGGCACCGCCAGCAGCGCGTCACGCAGGAGCGCGCCGAACGCGACCACCGGGCAGCAGTCGGGCTGAAGTTCGGCCAGCTCGGCGACGAATTCGTCGCTGTTGGGCCGCGCCGGGCGCAGCACCGGGATGCCATGCTCGAGGGCCAATCGGGCCACCGGCGACGGCTGGGGCTTGCCGTTCCGTCCCGACGCGGCGTCCGGCCGGGTGAGCACCGCGATCACGTCATGGCGCGGCGAGTCGATCAGCTGCTGCAGCGCGGGCAGCGCGGGCTCCGGTGTCCCGGCGAAGACAAGACGCACCGGCACAGTGTAGGAAGTCAGCAAAGCCCGGTGACCGTTGAGGAGTGCGCGATGACGTTGACCACGATCTCGGGGCTCCCGGCCCACGTGCTGCTTGTGCACGCGATGGTGGTGTTGGCGCCGCTGACGGCGTTGCTGGAAATTCTGTGCGCGCTGTGGCCGGCGGCCAGGCGGAACCTGGTCTGGCTGGTGTTGGCGTTCGCCGCGATCACGACCGTGCTGACGCCGATCACCGCGAACGCCGGCGGGTGGCTGTACGACCGCGAACACCACCACCGCGACATCTTGAACACCCACGCCGACCGCGGCAGCGTGATGATCTACTTCTCGATAGCGCTGCTCGTCGTCGCCGTCGTACTCGCGCTACTGCACCGGCGTGAGGTCCGGGCCGCCGCACCCGGGTCGGCCGTCACGGTGGTGGTCGCGGTCGTCACGATCCTCGTCGGCGTGGCCGCCGTCGTCCAGGTGGTTCGCATCGGTGACTCCGGGGCCCAGTCCGTGTGGGCGAACGAACTCACCAAGTCGGACAAGCCCTAGCTCGGGGTGAACTGGCTCAAATCGTAAATACCGAGGCTCTTCTCGATGTCGGCGACCTTACCGACCACTCCCTCGAAGCCCGCCGGTCCGAATCGTCGATGTTCCTCGTCTTCGAAGGTCTCCGCCAGCTCGCGGAACTTCTGGGCGGGCAGCACGTCGCGCAGAGCGGGAAAGACAACGGTGTCCTCCCACGCCTCGTGCGGCTCGTACATCCGGACGAAATCGGACATGTCGCGCGTCAACGCTTGCCGCGCAGGCTGATCTAGCGCGGCCGTCGCGCCGGTGGCAGCGAGGACACGATCCGTCACGGCACGGCCACGCTGGTGCTGAGTTCGCAACACGGAGGTGATGTCGCGGAGCTTGTTGGCTTGTTCCAGCGCCGGAAAGACGTACTGCTCCTCGAGGTGTTCGTGGTAGTCCTCGATGAAGTTCCGGATGATGCCCGCGCCCGCGTTGAGCGCCTGAGCGGGATTCTGGTCGTCGGACTGCAGTCGCCGGATGCCTTCTCGGTAGATCAGCAAGACACGCTTGAGCACGCCGTGCTCACGCATCAGGTCCTCGGGTGGAGTAACCGGGACTTCGTCCGCTGGCGGTGCTTTGGGGGGCGAGCTTGCGCACGCCGACACGGCCATCGCACCGGCCGCCGATATCGAGATCCCGATGAGTTGGCGCCGGCCAATGGTCGGCGACGAGCGATCTGTCATGGCGACAGCTTCGTCGTATCGCAGTGACATGGCCAGCGGTTCGGCCGAGAAGGCTCTAGACGGTGATCTTCGCCTTTTCGTCGATGGCGATGGTTGCGGGCAGTGCCTGGCCGACCTGGTCTTCGAGACAGTCGGCGTTGAGCCGCAGGAGATAAACCGCGCCGTCGGCCGGGATGACGACGGTCTTCTGCGCGACCGCCTTCGTCTGATCGCCTTGCGCATAGGTGCCACCGAATTGGTAGGCGGGGAAATTGGCGAGGGTGCTCGCGGAGCCGTCTCCCATGGGCTTGAAGCCCGGCAGGTTCTTGAGTTCGCCCGAAGCGAGGTCGAGAAGCTTTTGCTGGTCGACGTTGCCGACGAGTTTGGTCACGGTGGCCACAATGCTGGGTGTGTATTTTGCGGCTTCCGGGCCGGTATCGATGATCGCCCAGTACGCCGTGGCGGGGGTGTCGGGTCCGGCGTCGGCCCAGCCGTCGGGGATCGGCAGGTCGATGGTCGGCGCGCCGGGATCGCCCCGGTGAACCGGAGTTTCGGTGATGCCGTTCTGCTTGATGTAGCTCGCGATGTCCGGGTTTGGGCCCGGCACAACGGTGCGCGGCGCCACCTTGGCCTGGCTGGCCTGTGTCGTTTGCGTCGTGACGGGTGCTGTCGTGCTGGACGTTGTGCTGGTGGCTTTGGTGCTGTGGGAGGCCGAGCCGCATCCGGCCAGCGCAATTGCCGAAGCCAGGACCGCGATGGTGCTCGTTGCCGTCCGATGCATGAAAAATCTCCTGTCGATCAGGTTTCAGGCGGGACGGCCTGTCGGCGAATCGTAGCCCGGCTTCGCCGAATTAACCCGGAATCAGCGTGCGGCGTCGAGGAGGCCTACCAAATAACGACGTCGCCACGCTGCTTTGCATCGCTCCCCGCGCTGAGCTCAGCTTGAGCTCGCGAGTGCAGCTTGTTCAGGGAGCGGCCCGTCACGGCTGACCCCGAGCGGGTCCGGGCATGCACGCGGGCGTCAATCGGCTCGGCGGCGACGACGGTGAACGGTACGGCCAGCGGAAAGTCACCTTTGAGAGATTCGATCCGGACCGCGCGGACGATGGAGGCCAGTGCAAGGGCGGCTTCCAGCACGGCGAAGTGGTCACCGATGCACGAACGAGGTCCACCGCCGAACGGCAAGTACTGCCAACGACTGCGGCCTTGCGAACGCTCCGGCAGGAACCGATCCGGGTCAAATGTCAGCGGGTCGTCCCACAGGTCCGGGTCTCGGTGCAGGGCAAAGAAGCTGACCACCGCCACGGTCCCGGCTTCCAGCCGATAGCCGTCGACGACCAGATCCTTCTTGAGCAGCCGAGGTGTACCGGCGCCGGGTGGGCATAGCCGCAGGGCCTCGTGCAGCACCCGCACGGTGTGGCCGAGCCGGGGCACGTCGTCGGGTGTCAGCGGACGGTCACCGAGTGCACTGACCTCCTCGAACACTCGGTCTTGAATTGCGGGATGACGGCCGAGCGCCCACAGCGAGTAAGTGAGCGTCGTGGAGGTGGTGTCGTGGCCGGCGAGGATGAAGAGCACCAACTCGTGACAGATGTCGTCGTCCGAAAGTGGTTGGCCAGTGTTTGGATCGGTGGCCGTCATCAGCGCGCGCACCAGTGGTGCGTCTCGGTCAGGGTCCGCGCGGACCGCGGCGAGGATCTCGGCGGCCAGCCGATGCAAGGTCGCGTTGGCCTGGCGGGCCCGCCGTTGACCCGGGGTCGGCACCCATTGCGGCAGATTCACCGGCCGGCTCGCACGGTCGGCGACCCAGGACAGTGCGGTGCGCAGTGCCGGCCCGACGTCGTCGGCCCGGGCGTCGAGGTCCATGCCGAGCACGGAGCGGCCGAGCGCCCGCAGGGTGAGCGCGCGGCATTCGGTGTCCAAGTCCACTGTCCCGCCGTCGGGCCAACGGTCGACCAGCGTCTCGGCCGCCGCGGCCATGTGGCCGGCGTAGCGCCGGACCCGCAGCTTGGTGAACATCGGCTGCAACGTGCGGCGCCGCGGCAGCCACTGTTCGTGCGGCAGGACCAGCAGATTGCCGCCCATCAGCCGGTGCAACTGGATCGCCATCGGCGACCCCCCTCGGTCGGCGATCTCGTCGGCGCGGCCGAGCACGTCGCGCGCGCCCTGCGGCGAGGCAATCAACACCATCGTCGGGGCGAGCCATTTCGGCGCGAGCACCACCCGGGTGATGGGGCCGCCGGCGTCGAGGAGCTCCTGGAGCCCGTCGATGAGCGACTTCACAGCCCTGAGCTGGTCCAGGTAGGGCAGTGGATTTTTCGGCGCGAGGCGGAGTGTGGCGTGTTCGGTCGAGTCAACGGCGTCAAACATGTCAGTTCACCTTTCTGGGAAACCAAATGTGACAGGGATCAACCCTTCGGGCGTGAGTAGTGCACTACTTAAATCTGCGCGGCCGGTCGGTTGGGAACATCGGTCGCTGCGCGTACATGTCCGCCGCAGGGGTCGTAGCTGCGCCTGCGATCTACGCGTTTGCGCTGATGTTTTGCGGTCGCAGCGCACGCATGCTGGCTAGCATGAGCGAGATCGATCGTGCGCCGCTGGTGGACTGGAGCGAGCTGGGCGTGAGCGGGCTGTTGCCGACGGGCACCGTGACGTTGCTACTGGCCGACGTCGAGGGCTCCACGCGGCTCTGGGAGACCCAGCCCGACGAGATGACCGCGGCCGTCGCACGTCTGAACCAGACGGTGAACGACGTCATCGCGGCCCACGACGGGGTGCGACCCGTCGAACAGGGCGAGGGAGACAGCTTCGTGGCGGCCTTCGCCCGCGCGTCCGACGCGGTGGCGGCGGCGCTGGAGTTGCAGCGCGCTCCCCTGGCCCCGATCCGGCTGCGGGTCGGGGTGCATGCCGGCGAAATCCAGTTGCGCGACGAGGGCAACTACGCCGGGCCCACGATCAACCGGACCGCGCGGTTGCGCGACTTGGGACACGGCGGGCAGACACTGCTGTCGGGTGTCGCCGAAGCGCTCGTCGTGGACCGACTCCCCGACGATGCCTGGCTGATCGACCTGGGCAGTCATCCGCTGCGTGATCTGCCACGCCCGGAACGGGTTTCACAGCTGTGCCATCCCGATCTGGTCAACGACTTTCCATCGCTGCGGGTGTCGACAGCCGTTGTCTCGCAGGCGCTTCCGACGCAACTGACAAGTTTCGTCGGACGCGAATCCGAGCTGACCGAATTGCGGGAGCTGCTGGTCGAAAACCGGCTGGTGACGGTGACCGGTGCGGGTGGGGCAGGTAAGACCCGACTGACGATCGAGCTTGCGGGCCAGCTTTCCGGCGAGTTCGACGACGGGGTTTGGTACGTGGACCTCGCACCAATCACCGATCCGGATCTGGTGCCGATTACGGTCGCCCGTGCACTCGGGCTACCCGATCAACCTGGCCGCTCCACGATCGACACGCTGACCCGGTTTGTCGCCGACCGGCAGCTGCTGATGGTGCTAGACAACTGCGAGCACCTACTCGACGCATGCGCCGACCTGATCGTGGCACTGCTCGGCGTCGCCGCCGGCTTGAAGCTATTGGCCACCAGCCGCGAAGCGATCGGGGTGGCCGGCGAGGTGGGTTGGCGGGTGCCGTCACTGGCGCTGCCCGACGAGGCGATCGAACTGTTCGCCGACCGGGCTCGCCAGGCCCGCCCCGAGTTCACCCTCACCGACGACAATGCCTCGCTTGTCGCCGAGATCTGCGCACGCCTGGATGGGGTGCCGCTGGCTATCGAGCTCGCCGCGGCACGAGTGCGGGCGTTGACCTTGACCGAAATCCTCGGCAGCCTGCACGACCGCTTCCGACTGTTGACCGGCGGCGCGCGCACAGCGGTGCGCCGCCAACAAACCCTGCGCGCTTCGGTCGACTGGTCACACGCGCTGCTGACCGAACCCGAGCGGGTGCTATTCCGTCGACTCGCGGTGTTCATGGGGGGCTTCGATCTCGTCGCAGCGCAGAACATTTGCGGTGGCGGCGACATACAGCGCTACCAGGTGCTCGATCAGCTCACTCTGCTGGTCGACAAGTCGCTGGTGGTGGCCGAGGACAGTGGCGACCGAACCCGCTATCGATTACTGGAGACGGTTCGCCAGTACGCGTTGGAGAAGCTCGGCGAATCCGGCGAGGCCGACAGTGTGCGCGCACGACAGCGCGACCACTACACGGCGCTGGCGGCTGGGCTCGACGCCCCGGCCGGCCGTGATTACGAGCACCGCCTCGAACAGACTGACATCGAGATCGACAACCTGCGCGCCGCGTTTGGCTGGAGCCTGGAGAACTCCGAAGTCGAACTGGCATTGACCCTCGCCTCGTCACTCCAACCGCTCTGGCAAGCACGCGGACGCCTGCGGGAAGGGCTGACCTGGTTCGACGCCGCCCTGGGCGACCTCGACGCGCAGCACGCTGAGGTGACGCCCGCGGCGCGGGCGCGAGCACTGGCCGATAGGGCCACCCTCGGCGTCTGGGTGGCCTCGGTCGAGAGCCTGGACCAGGCCCAGCAAGCCGTGGCGATTGCGCGAGAGGTCGACGACACCGCATTGCTGATCCGGGCGCTCACCTCGTCCGGCTATGCCGCCGCCTACTTCGACGTCGACACGGCCGGGGCCTACCTGGTCGAGGCGAGCCGCCTGGCCCGGGAGACGGGCGACCGGTGGAGGCTCAGCCAGATCCTCGTCGCGCAAGTTGTGGCGGCGCTCGTGGCGCGTGACCCGATCGCGGCCCGTGCGGCGGCCGAGGAGGGACGCGATCTCGCCGACGCGATCGGTAACCGGTTCGACGCGCGCCGGTGCCGCTGGTACCTCGGAGTCGCACAAATAAATCAGGGCGAGCTGGCCAGTGCGGTAGCGCATTTCGAGGCGGTGGCCGACGAGGCTAGAACAGCTCACGATGAGATCTGGAGGGTGGATAGCCTCGTGGGCCTGGGTGTCGCCCTGGCCTACCAAGGTGATACCGCGGGAGCCCGGTCCGCCGCCGACGAGGCCGTCGCGGCCACAGTCGAAGTCGGCGGACTCAAGGCAAGCGCCGCTTACCACGCGTCGGCTTTGGCAGCCTTGGCCGACGGCGACACCGCGGCAGCGCGGGACGCGACCGAGGCGGCGTGGCCGCTGCTGAGTGTCGTGCCACAGGCGGCGGGAGTGCAGCGAGTCCTCGCTGCGGATACTGCGCTTGCCCGTGGCGATCTGGCCGCGGCCCGCCGCTGGGCCGAGGATGCTATGTCGACGAAAGCGAGCATATTCGCGTGGGACCCACTGACCACCCGCGCGCGCGTCGCGATCGCGCAAGGTGAGCCGGAGCATGCCGAGCGTGACGCCCACGAAGCGCTCGCGCGCGCCGCCGTAGTCGAGGCGTACGTGTTCATCCCCGACATCCTGGAATGCCTCGCCACCTTGGCCGGCCAGGCCGGCAGTCACCGTGAAGCGGTCAGGCTCTTCGCTGCGGCGAGTGCACTCCGGGAACGCATGGGCTCAGTTCGCTTCAAAGTCTGGGACACCGACTGCGAAGCCTCGCTGGATGCGTTACGTGAATGTCTGGGCGACAACGACTTTGACGCTGCATGGGCCGAGGGCGCCGCCCTGTCCACCGAAGAGTCAATCGCCTACGCGCAACGTGGCCGCGGCCAACGCAGACGACCCACCAGCGGCTGGGCATCGCTCACACCAACCGAGCACGACGTGGTCCGCCTCGTCAGTGACGGGCTCGGCAATAAAGACATCGCAACAAGGCTTTTCGTCTCGCCCCGCACTGTGCAAACCCACCTGACCCACGTCTACGCCAAACTGGGTCTCACGTCGCGGGTGCAGCTCGTCCAGGAAGCTGCCCGCCACAACTGAACTGTGGTGCGTTTGCGCTGCTGTCGACGACCACATGCTGTCTAATATGGCCAAGATCAATCCACGCGCGGACACGCCCCCGCTGGACTGGGGTGAGCTGGGTGTGAATGAGTTGCTGCCGACAGGCACCGTGACGCTGCTGCTGGCAGACGTCGAGGGCTCCACGCGGCTCTGGGAAGCCGAGCCCGACGAGATGGGCACCGCGTTAGCGCGGCTCAATCAGACCGTCTCATGCATCATCGCCAACCACGAGGGGGTTCGGCCCGTCGAACAAGGTGAAGGCGACAGCTTCGTCGCCGCGTTCGCCCGCGCATCCGACGCGGTGGCGGCGGCATTGGAGATACAGCGCGCTCCGCTCGTCCCGCTCCGGCTACGCATCGGGATACACACCGGCGAGATCCAGTTGCGCGACGAAGGCAACTACGCCGGGCCCACCATCAACCGCACCGCCCGACTGCGCGACCTCGGCCATGGCGGCCAAACCCTGCTGTCAGGCACCACCGAGGGCTTGATCGCCGACCGGCTGCCCGCGGACACCTGGTTGACCGACCTGGGCACCCACGAGTTGCGCGGCGTCCCCCACCCCGAGAGAGTCGTGCAGCTCTGCCACCGGCATCTCATCAACGAATTTCCGCCGCTTCGAACCTCGAAAAATGTTGCTTCTCAACATCTTCCGGCCCATATCACGAGCTTCGTCGGACGCGAAGGAGAGCTGATCGAGGTTCGGGAGTTGCTAAGGGGGAACCGGCTGGTGACCTTGACCGGTGCCGGCGGCGCCGGCAAGACCCGGCTCGCCTTAAAGCTCGCCGAGGAGTCTAACGACTGCGCTTGGTACGTGGATCTCGCGCCGATCACCGACGGGGATTTGGTGCCCATCACCGCCGCCCGCGCGTTCGGGCTTCCCGACCAGCCCGGACGCTCCACGATCGACACGCTGGCCGGTTTCATCGCCGATCGGCCCCTGCTGGTCGTCCTGGACAACTGCGAGCATCTGCTCGACGCGACCGCCGCCTTGGCGGTCGCACTGCTGAGAGCCTGTGCGGGCTTGACACTTCTGGCGACGAGCCGTGAGCCGATTGGTGTTGCCGGCGAGGCAAGTTGGCGTCTGCCGTCGCTGTCGCTGCCGGACGAAGCCATCGAATTGTTCATCGATCGGGCCCGCCAGGCTCGCGCCGACTTCGCCGTCACCGACGAGAACAGCGCGGTGATAGGTGAGATCTGCACTCGCCTCGACGGGTTGCCGCTAGCGATTGAACTTGCCGCAGCCAGAGTGCGCGCATTGTCGGTGACCGAGATCCTCGACAGCCTGCATGACCGATTCCGGCTATTGACCGGTGGGGCGCGCACCGCGGTCCGCCGCCAGCAGACGCTACGCGCCTCGGTGGACTGGTCGCACGCCCTGCTCAGCGAATCCGAGCAGATGGTATTTCGCCAAGTGGCCGCATTCCTCGGCGGATTCGACCTCGACGCCGCCCAGGCAGTGTTGGGCGGCGACATGCCGCGATACCAGGTGATAGACCTGCTGACGCTGCTCGTGGACAAATCATTGGTGGTCGCCGACGAGAGGCGGGGGCGCACCCGTTACCGACTGCTCGAAACGGTGCGACACTACGCAGCTGAAAAGCTCAGCGAATCAGGGGAAGCCGACGAGGTGCGCACACGTCACCGCGACCACTACACATCGATGGCGGCGCTGCTCGACGGCCCAGCAGGCAACGACTACGGGCAGCGTGTCGAGCAGACTGAAGCTGAGATCGACAACATGCGGGCGGCATTCGAATGGAGCCGTGACAGCGGTGACGCGGAGCTCGCGCTAGCTCTGGCGTCATCACTGTCGCCGCTATGGCAACCGCGACCCGCCGAGGGGGTTGCGTGGCTCGACTCAATTCTCGACGAAGTTCGCGTCGAGGACCGCTATATCGCTCCGCGTGTACGGGCGCGGGCGCTGGCCGACAGGGTCCTGCTCGTCAGCAACATCGCGTGGGACGCGCGTCTCCCGGGTCAGGCTGAAGAAGCGCTGGCAATTGCGCGCGAATGCGATGACGACGCCCTGCTGGCTCGCGCGCTGGCCGCCTGCGGCTTGATCGGCTTCGATTCCGAGGCCGGCCGCAGCTACCGCGCCGAGGCGACCGAGCTGGCGCGCAAACTCGGCGACCGGTTGCGGCTCAGCCACATCCTCAGCGTCGAGATCCTTGCGGCAATGGTGGCAGGCGACCTCACGTCGAAGCGTGCAGCGGCGCAAGAGGGATGCCAGCTTGCCGACGCGATCGGCTACCGCGCCGGATACCTCCGGTGCAGCTGGTACCTCGGACTCGCACTACTCGGGCAGGGCGATACGACTAGGGCCATTGCGCATTTCGGCAGGGCGCGCGACGTGGCAGCAGCGGGTCATTTTCTGGCGTTCCAGAAGTACAACTCTGCCGGCCAAAGCATGGCGCTCGCGTACCAGGGCGACATATCTGCGGCAAGAGCCGCGGCGAGCCAGGCACTCGACGGCGCAAACGAGCTGGGCAGCCTTAATGCCAGCCTCGCAAACACCGCATTGGGCATGGTGGCGCTGGCAGCCGGCGATCCTGCGGGTGCGCGCACTGCGACCGATGCGGCCTGCCGGCACGGACCATCGATTCCACCCGGAATGACGGGGTTGGTTCGCGCGTGGAATGCGCAGGCTGCGCTGGCTGACGGGGATCTTCCCGAAGCGCGTCGCAGGGCTGAGGGGGCCGTCTCGACAGCGGTGGGGTGGTACTCCGTGTGGGCGTTGACCGCCCGCGCGCGAGTGGCGCTCGCGCAAGGTGACATGGATGAGGCTGAGCGCGACGCTCACGACGCGCTGACCTGTGCGTCCGAATTCTGCGCATACCTCGTTGTTCCCGACCTCCTGGAATGCGTTGCCGTGTTACTGGGGGACGGCGGCAGCCACCGTGAGGCCGCCCGCCTGTTAGGTGCGGCCGGCGCCGTTCGAGACCGAACACGCGCGGTTCGCTTCAAGGTCTGGGACGCCGGCTATAAAGACTCAGTTGCGGATCTGCGAAATACTATGGGCGACAGTGACTTTGAATCTGCATGGGCGGAGGGCGCCGCCCTGTCCACCGAAGAGGCGATCGCCTACGCCCAACGTGGCCGCGGCAAACGCAAACGACCCAGCAGCGGCTGGACTTCGCTGACGCCGGCCGAACGCGACGTTGTCCGGTTAGTCAGCGAGGGGCTCGCGAATAATGACATCGCCAGCCGGCTTTTCATCTCACCGCGCACCGTGCAAACCCACCTCACCCACGTCTACACCAAGCTGGGCCTGACCTCGCGCGTGCAGCTCGCCCAAGAAGCAGGACGGCATTAACCAGCTTGCTCCGTGAGCTCGCGGCGATCGAAGCTGTTGTGCGACACCCGCCACGACGCGAACCCGTCGCCCGCGACATGCAGCGTGATGCGCGCATCGCAACCGCACTCCTCGACGTGGTGCGGCTCGAGATCGTCGATCGGGACGATGTGGATTTCTCGGGGTCCGATCCAACCGGTCCACCAACGGTTGCCCGGACAGTCACACCCGATCTCGGTGCAGTGGACAGGGTCGATGACCATGACGATCATGCCCCAGCTAAGGCCGCGGCCACGCGTCGATGAACTCATCCATGACCGCATGCCACTGCATGGCTCGGATCTGATCATCGGCGGCGCGGGCCTGCTCGAGATGCTCGCGCACGAACATCAAGCAGCGCCCGATGCGCGTGGTATCCGTGAGTGTGGTTGCCATATCTGACCTCCCTCGACGCGGGAAAGAAAGACCGGTTGGCGTCATTGGCGCTCGGCCAGTACTCGCATCGTTACACGAAATGCGTGGATTCCGCTCTCCGACACACGGTGCGCCTAGCCGATGTGCAGCGGGTCGATCTGCACCCGGACCGGCTCGTGGGTTTGCCGGGCGCTGACCACGGCGACTCCGCGCCGCAGCTCGCCCGCCAGTTCCAGGCCCTGCTCGCGGCGCACTCGCACCAGCATCCGGGTCACCGGCACGTCGGCCGCCAGCCCCGGGGGTCGACGCGCACCGGGCGGCAATGGCGCCGGGCCGAGCAGCTCGGCGCTGTCCGGCAGTCGGAGTTCCTCGATCAGCCCCGCCACCGCGTCAGCCGTACCGTCCAGGGCGGCCATGTGCACACTTGGCGGCAGCGCGACGTCGGTCCGGGCCGCCAGTTCCGCATCGGCGTGGCCGACGGGATCCCAGCGGATCAACGATTGGACCGTCGGGACCGATGATTCGGCAACCACAATCACCACCCCGCGCTCATCGCGGGGGCGAACCAGCGCTGACACGGCCATCCACCGCCGCAGCGTGTCCTCGGCGGCGCGCAGGTCTTGGCGGCCCAGCAGCGCCCAGGTGTCGAGCAGCAGCGCCGCCCCGTATCCGGCCGTCGCGCGGGGTTCGGCGCCGGGTGTGGCGACGACGAGAGCCGGGCGGTCGGCGATCTCGGCCACCGTGGCTTCGCCCGCTGAGGTGATCACCGCCGTCCCCGGGAACGCGCGGCCGAGTTCCTCGGCGGTGCGCCGGGCGCCCACCACGACGGCGCGCACAGCATCCGACCCGCAGCGCCCGCATCGCAGCGCGGCGTCGGCCCGTCCGCACCACCGGCAGGTCGGGGCCGACCCGTCGCGGTCGTCCAGAGACAGCGGGCCGGTGCAATGCCGGCAGCGGGCAATGGCTCGGCAACGCCCGCAGGCCAACGAAGGGACATAGCCGCGCCGCGGCACCTGCACCAGCACCGGCGCCTCGGTCTGCAGTGCCACCCGGGCGGCCCGCAGCGCCACCGACGGCAGGCGCGCCGTGCGCGCCGCCGGATCGCGTTCCTCGGCATACCCACCGTCGTCGAGGGCCACCACCCGCGGCGTGCGGGCGCGCACCACCGGGCGCGCGGCGACCACGTCATGCGCCCATCCGCTGCGCACCAGAGCGTGGGCTTCGGCGGTGCGGGCATACCCGCCGATGAGCGCGGCGCAGCGCGCCTGGTGTGCCCGCAGCATCGCGACCTCCCGCGCGTGCGGATACGGGGCCCGCGGCTCGGCGAGCGTGTCGTCGCCGTCGTCCCACACCATGATCAGGCCGAGGTCGTTCACTGGCGCGAACACCGCGCTGCGGGTGCCGATCACCAACCGTGCGCTGCCCCGCAGCGCGGCCAGCCACCGCCGGTATCGCGCCGACGGACCCAGGCCCGCCGACAACGCCACAACAGCGGATTCGTCGAACAGCGTTGTCGCGGATCGCCACAACGCGTCGACGTCACGCTGATCCGGAACGATCGCCAAGGCCGCGCGTCCGGCCCGCACGGTCTGTGCGGCGGCCTCGGCGAAGCGATCCGCCCACAGCTCGCCCGGCAAAGCCTGCCAGACCGCGCGGGCGGCGCGGGATTCCGCGAGCGCCGTTAGAAAAGGGCCGCCACGCCCGTACGATTCCCAGCCCGTCGGATCGATCGGAGCGACATCGGAAAGTGTTGACGGCGTTGGCATTTCGCGTTCGACTTTGGCGTGACGGGGCGGCACCGCCAGCCTCAGCACGTCGGCGCGGGTGCCGGCATAGCGTGCGGCGACGGCGTCGACAAGACGACGGATCTCCGGGGTGAGCACCGCCTCGCCGGACACCACCCGGTCCAGCCAGGCCAGCTTGCCGACGTGATCGGTGTCGGTACGGCGCTCCAGGATGAAGCCGTCGACCAGCCTGCCGTGAAAGCGCAGTCGCACCCGCACACCGGGCTGGGCGTCGTCGGACTGCTCAGCGGGCACCAGATAGTCGAAGTCGCGATCCAGGTGCGGGACCGACAGCATCGGCAACACCCGCGCGATCGGCTCGAATGCGGCGGGCTGCCGGGTCCGCGTGGTCACTCGCCAGGTGTAGCAGGGTTCGCCGACACCCGACCGAAGAAGAAGCCCGCGGTGATCAGGATCTGCGCTGCAGCGTAGGTCCACCAGATCGGCACCGCCAACGCCTCGCTGCCCAACACGAACCGCCCGATGCCGATCATCGCGTCCGACCCGGCGAACAACAGCGCGCCGGCCGCGGTCCAGACCGTCGGCAAACCGGCGAGCAGCGCCGCGCAGACCATGGCGACCAGCACGAGCATGTACACCGTCACCGGCACGGTCAGCCCGTCACGAACCAGTTGCGGCCAAAACCAGACCACCAGCCCGGCACATGCCACGCACAGCCCGGCGGCGGCAACCAACCGGCCGCGCGGACGGTCGGAGCCGCGGGCCAGCGGCACCAGCGCACCCAGAAAACACAAGTGCGCCAACAGGAACGAGCCCAGCCCGAGGACGAACGACGGCGGCCACCACGGAATCGCCAGCAGCCCGTCACCGACGGCCGAGAACAGCAACGCCGGCATCAACCAGCGCCGCTCGCGAACCATCGGATGCGCGGCAGCCGCCACCACCAGCAGCAGCGCCATCGACGCCTTGAACAGCGGCTGACCGGTGAACTCCCCGGTGAGCTCGGCACCCGGGGGCGAACGCAGCGCCACAATGGTCAAGAACAACCCGTAGGCGACGCCCGCCCACCCGGCGGCAGCCCAGGCGCCGAGCATCACCCTGGGTGCGTACGGTGTCTGCATGGCAGCCGTCGACTCTGGATCCGCGATCGATCCCATTCTGCTGAAGGTACTGGACGCGGTTCCGTTCCGGTTATCCGCCGACGGCGGTGTCGCCGAGGCGCGTCGGCAATTACGGGACCTGCCGCGGCGAAGTTTTCATCCGGAGCTGCGGGTGCAAGACCGTTCCATCGACGGACCCGCCGGGCCGATCAACATCCGGATCTACTGGCCGCCAACCGATCACCCCGCGCCACCGGTGGTGGTGTTCTTTCACGGCGGCGGCTTCGTCGTCGGCGACCTGGACACCCACGACGGGACGTGCCGCCAGCACGCCGTCGGCGCCTCTGCGGTCGTGGTGTCGGTCGAATACCGTTTGGCGCCGGAGCATCCCTATCCCGCTGCCGTCGAGGACGCTTGGGCCGCAACGCAATGGGTCGCCGAGCACGGCGGCGAGATCGGGGCCGACGCGAGCCGGCTCGCGGTGGCCGGCGACTCGGCGGGTGGCAACCTGGCGGCGGTGACC
This sequence comes from Mycobacterium cookii, assembly GCF_010727945.1. Lineage (NCBI taxonomy): Bacteria > Bacillati > Actinomycetota > Actinomycetes > Mycobacteriales > Mycobacteriaceae > Mycobacterium > Mycobacterium cookii. Next base: position 455,263 of record NZ_AP022569.1, on the reverse strand, counting down.
GCGCAGCGCGCCCGCGACGACGCTGGACCGTCAATTGCGTTCCAGCTGTTGTGGTATCCGGCCACGCTATGGGACTCCTCGCTGCCCTCGTTCGCCGAGAATGCCGACGCGCCCGTCCTGGACCGCGCCGCCGTGGCGGCGTTCACCCGCTGGTACGCCGGTGAGATCGACCTGTCCGATCCCCCACCCGGGATGGCGCCCGGACGAGCCGAGAACCTCGCGGATCTGCCCGCGGCCTACATCGCGGTGGCCGGACACGACCCACTGCGCGACGACGGCAGCCGGTACGGGGAATTGCTGACCGCCGCTGGGGTTCCCGCCGAGGTGCACAACGCCGAAACCATGGTGCACGGCTACCTCGGCTATGCCGGAGTGGTGCCCGCGGCGACGGCCGCAATGGACCGCGGACTGGACGCCCTGCGGGCGGCGCTGCACGTACGGTAGGTCCATGACGGAATCGACCACCGCCCGCCCGCAGATCGACCCGACGCTGAAAGCGCTGGTCGACACCTTCCCGATGACGTTCACGGCCGCTGATGGCGTCGAGACCGCTCGGGCCAAGCTGCGCCAGCTCAAGATGCCCGAGGAGATGTTGCCGGATCTGCGCATCGAGAATCGAACCATCGGCTACGGCGAGCTGACCGACATCCCGGTCCGCATCTACTGGCCGTCGGCCGTCGAGCACAGCGATCTGCCCGTCGTCGTCTTCTATCACGGCGGGGGTTTCGCACTCGGCGATCTGGACACCCACGACCCGGTCGCCCGCGCGCACGCCGTCGGCGCCGATGCCATCGTCGTTTCCGTCGATTACCGGCTGGCCCCCGAGCACCCGTTCCCGGCGGGTGTGGACGACTGCTGGGCCGCGCTGCGGTGGGTCGGCGAAAACGCCGCCGAGTTGGGCGGCGACCCGAACCGCATCGCGGTCGCCGGCGACTCCGCCGGCGCCAACCTCGCCGCAGTGATGGCGCATCTGGCCCGCGACACGAACGCACTCGAGCTGGCGTTCCAGCTGCTCTGGTATCCGACCATCACCGCCGACATGTCGCTGCCGTCGTTCACCGAAAACGCCGACGCGCCGATCCTGGACCGCGACGTCATCGACGCGTTCCTGAGCTGGTACATCCCCGGGATCGACATCAGCGACCCCAAGGCGCTGCCGCCGGCGCTCGCGCCGTCGAATTACGGCAACTTCGCCGGGCTGCCACCGGCGTTCATCGGTAGTGCCGAGCACGATCCGCTGCGCGACGATGCGGCCCTCTACGCCTCGCTGCTCAACTCCTCAGGTGTGTCTGCCGAGCTGAGCAACGAGCCGACCCTCGTGCACGGCTATGTCAGCTTCGCGATGATCATCCCGGCTGCCGCCGAGGCGACCAATCGTGGTCTCGCGGCGCTGAAGGCGGCACTGCAGTAATGGCGGGCGGCGACCATCCCGACTACCACTGCCTGATCGTCGGCGCGGGGTTCTCGGGAATCGGTGCCGCGATCAAGCTCGACCACGAAGGCTTCAGCGACTACCTCATCGTCGAGGCCGGCAGCGAGGTCGGCGGGACGTGGTACTGGAACACGTATCCCGGTATCGCCGTTGACATTCCGTCGGCGTCGTATCAATTCTCGTTTGAGCAGCGGCCGGACTGGTCGCGCACCTACGCGCGCGGCGGCGAGCTGAAGGCCTACGCCGAACATTGCACCGACAAGTACGGGATCCGTCCGAAAATCCGGTTCAACACCAAAGTGCTCGCCGCCGAGTTCGACGACGAGCGGTCGCTGTGGCGGGTCCAGCTCGATCCGGGCGGCGAAGTCACCGCACGATTCGTGTTCAACGGCAGCGGTGTGCTCACCGTGCCCAAGCCGCCCGACATCGACGGCGTCGACTCCTTCGGCGGTGTCACCGTGCACACCGCCCGCTGGGATCACACCCTGGACCTGGCCGGTAAACGCGTCGCCGTCATCGGCACCGGCGCCTCGGCGGTGCAGCTGGTCCCGCAAATCGCTCCAATTGTCAACGAGCTCACCGTATTTCAGCGCACACCGATCTGGTGCTTTCCGAAATTCGACGTGCCGCTACCCAGGCCGGCGCACTGGGCGTTGCGCCTGCCGGGCGCCAAGACCCTGCAGCGGCTGATCACCCAGACCTATGTCGAGGTGACCTTCCCACTGCCGGCCCAGTACTTCACGGTGTACCCGCTGGCCAGATGGATGGAGTCACTCGGTCGCGCGTACCTGCGCCTGAAGGTGCGCGACCCAGTGGTGCGCCAACAGCTCACCCCGAGTTACGCGATCGGCTGCAAACGGCCCGGTTTTCACAACAGCTACCTGTCGACCTACAACCGCGACAACGTCCGCCTGGTCACCCAACCGATTGACAAGATCACCCCGTCGTCGGTGGCCACGACGGACGGCACCAACCACGAGATCGATGTGCTGGTGCTGGCCACCGGTTTTCACGTCTTCGACCCCGACACCACACCGACCTTTGCGGTTACCGGCAGCGGCGGCCGGTCGCTGACCCGGTTCTGGGAGGAGAACCGGGCACAGGCCTACGAGGGAACCGCCATTCCCGGCTTTCCCAACTTCTTCTCCACGATGGGGCCCTACGGCTACGTCGGGTCGTCCTACTTCGCATTGATCGAAGCGCAGACGCACCACATGGTGCGCTGCATGAAGCGAGCCGAGCAGCGCGGCGCCACCCGCATCGAGATCAGCGAGGAAGCCAACGCCCGCTACTTCGCCGAGCAGTTGAGCCGCAGGCACCGCCAGGTGTTCTGGCAGGACAGCTGCCAGGGCGCCAACAGCTACTACTTCGACAAGAACGGCGACGTGGCGCTGCGGCCCGCAAACACCTTCGAAGTGTATTGGCGCAGTAGACGTTTCAATCTCGACGACTACCAGTTCACCGGCTAGAACTCGACCCGCAAATCGCTCAACTGCAGCGACACCAGAGTCGGGAGTGGTAGCGGGCGATTTCCCGGACCGATCGGACGGACCCATCGGCGAGTAGGGAACACAAATCCGTCCGCGTGGACATGGTCGGTGGAATAGTGAGCCGCCCGTGCCCAACGGCCCACGACCTCAGCGACATAGTCGTGCCGCCGCAGTAGACCCTCCTCATCGAAGTAGAAAGTCTGGCGCGGCGAGTGGGTCGGGGTGCGCGGTGAGAAGTGCGCGTGCAAGCGCCGCCATGTCTGCCCGCTCTCTTGCCAGCGCTTGCCCTCGCTGACCTCGACGTCGTCCCTCGTCAGGAGGTAAGGCGCCGTCAGGTAGTTCCACATGGCGTAGCCGGCGAAATAGGCAGCGTCGAGCGCATCCCAGCGAAAGTTGCGACGCAGCCCCGAGGGGCCGAAGAAAGGCGCCCGTGCGTTCTCGCGCGAGCTGATCACTTCCCCGCCATCGTTTTCGATTCGCGCGGTCCCGTCTTCGAAGACCCCGCGCCGTCCGTCACGCGGGAAAGGGTCCAACACGGTCCGGGATTGCTGGACGTCCACCGTGATGCGGTAGTCCGCCATGCGATTTCCCGGAACCCGGGTCCGGATCAGCAAACCACCGGTGCGCACGCGCCCATGCACCGTCGTGGCGCTCCGCCAGCGCTCCAGCCCCCCGTGGGCGCTCAACACCTCGTGCAGGAGATCGTTCATCCCCAGGCCTGGCGCAGCCGATGCCATCCGATGCTCACGGAGCCATCGAACACCTTCTCAACCTCGAGCTCGGCCTACTTGACGCAAACCCCTCTGCATGGAGGCAGCTAGATGGCGCGCTGAAGGTCCTCGACCTTGTCGAGCCGCTCCCACGGCAGGTCGATGTCGGTGCGGCCGAAGTGCCCGTAGGCCGCGGTCGGCGCGTAGATCGGACGTAGCAGGTCCAGGTCGCGGACGATCGCGCCCGGGCGCAGGTCGAACACCTCGGGCACGATCTTCTCGATCTTGACCGGGTCGACGATCGCGGTGCCGAACGTCTCGATGAACAGGCCGACCGGCGCGGCCTTGCCGATGGCGTAGGCCACCTGCACCTCGACCCGCTCGGCCAGGCCTGCGGCGACGATGTTCTTGGCCACCCAGCGCATCGCGTACGCCGCCGACCTGTCCACCTTGGACGGATCCTTGCCGGAGAAGGCGCCGCCGCCGTGGCGGGCCCAGCCGCCGTAGGTGTCGACGATGATCTTGCGGCCGGTCAGGCCGGCGTCACCCATCGGTCCGCCGACGACGAAGTTTCCGGTCGGGTTGACCAGCACGCGCGTCGACGAGGAGTCCAGCGTCTCGTGGCCCAGCTCGTCGATGACGGTTGCCAGCACGTGCTTGCGGATGTCCGGGTCCAGCGTCTTGACCAGGTCGATGCCCTCGGCGTGCTGGGTAGAGACCACGACGGTGTCCAGACGGGTCGGGACGTTGTCTTCGTATTCGATGGTGACCTGCGTCTTACCGTCCGGGCGCAGGTAGGGCAGCGTGCCATTCTTGCGGACCTCGGTGAGACGCCGGGCCAGCCGGTGCGCCAAGGCGATCGGCAGCGGCATCAGTTCCGGGGTGTCGCTGATCGCGTAGCCGAACATCAGGCCCTGGTCGCCGGCACCCTGGGAGTCCAGCGGGTCTGCGGCACCCTCGACGCGGGTCTCGTGTGCGGTGTCCACACCCATGGCGATGTCGGGCGACTGGCGACCGATGCCGATGTTGACGCCGCAGGTCGTCCCGTCGAAGCCCTTGTCGGAATGGTCGTAGCCGATCTCGAGGATCCGCTCACGCACGGTGTTGGTGATGTCGGCGAAGGCTTCCTTGGCGGTCGTGGTGACCTCGCCGATGACGTGCACCTGGCCGGTCGTCACCGCCGTCTCGACGGCGACACGCGAGCGTGGGTCCACGGCCAGCAGCGAGTCGAGCACCGAGTCGCTGATCGCGTCGCAGATCTTGTCTGGATGCCCCTCGGTCACCGATTCACTGGTGAACAACCGACCCTGTTCGCTCACGCCCTCACCCTTCCAAGTCCATGTTTGAAAACGTTAGTTAGACAAATTATATCTGTCAGCGGGTATATGTTACCGGCCGGTCGACGATGCCAAGGATGCTAGCCGGGCGCTAGCCGGCGCCCCCGCCACCCCCGTGCAGGAACGTGACGATCGCGTCCACGATCCGGCTGGCCATCAGCGTCTTCGACCCGTGCTGAAGCGCCGACTCGGTGCCGTCGGCGGCCAGCAACCAGCCGTCGTTGTTGTCCACTTCGAACGCCTTGCCGTCGCCGACGGCGTTGACCACCAGCAGGTCACATCCCTTGCGCCGCAGCTTGGCCCGGGCGTGGAAGAGCACGTCGCCGTTCGCGTCGCCGGTCTCGGCGGCGAAGCCGACGATGGCCCGCATGTTCGGCAGCTGACCGGCGGCGCGGGCCTGCACGGCCGCGGCCAGCACGTCGTCGTTGCGGACCAGGTCGATGGACTCCGGTTCGTCGGCGCCCTTTTTGATCTTGGCGGTTGCGACCTGGGCGGGCCGGAAATCTGCCACGGCGGCCGCCATCGCCAGCACGTGGACGTCGGGCGCGTGCTTGGACACCGCGTCCCGCAGCTGCTGGGCCGAGCTGACGTGCACCACCTCGACGCCGGCCGGGTCGATCAGCCCCGCGGTGTGACCGGCGATCAGGGTGACCTCGGCGCCGCGTTGAGCCGCGACCCGCGCCAGCGCGTAGCCCTGCTTGCCCGAGCTGCGGTTGCCGATGAAGCGGACGGGGTCTATCGGCTCGCGGGTGCCGCCCGCGGTCACCAGCAGCTTGACGCCGTGCAGGTCGAACGGCATCGCGTCATGCCGCTCCAGCAACAGCTGGGCGAAGGTGGTGATCTCCTCGGCCTCCGGCAGCCGGCCTGCGCCGCTGTCCGCGCCGGTCAGCCGTCCCGACGCCGGTTCGAGCACCACGGCGCCGCGACGGCGCAGGGTGGCCACGTTGTCGACGGTCGCCGGGTGCTGCCACATCTCGGTGTGCATCGCCGGTGCGAACAGCACCGGACATCGCGCGGTGAGCAGTGTCGCGGTCAGCAGGTCGTCGGCCCTGCCGATCGCGGCGCGGGCCAGCAGGTCGGCGGTAGCGGGCGCCACGACGACCAGGTCGGCGTGCTGCCCGATCGCGACGTGCGGCACCTGCGGCACGTCTTCGAAGACCCCGGTCTGCACCGACTCGCCGGACAGCGCCTCGAAGGTGGCGGCGCCGATGAAGCGCAACGCGGATTCGGTGGGGATGACGCGGACCTGATGGCCCGCCTCGGTGAGCTGGCGGACGACCGTGGCCGCCTTGTAGGCGGCGATGCCCCCGGAAACGCCGACGACGATCCGCTTGCGGTCCGTGCGCCGTTCGCCCGAGAGGCTCATCCCAAGCCCGCCTCTGCCCCGCTACTCGCCTTCAGTGTGCTCGAGCAGGTCGCCGTGGATCTCGCGCATCGCGATCGACAGCGGCTTCTCCTGCAGGCCCGGCTCGACCAGCGGGCCGACGTATTCGAGGATGCCCTCGCCGAGTTGGTTGTAGTAGTCGTTGATCTGCCGGGCACGCTTGGCGGCGTAGATGACCAGGGCGTACTTGCTGGACACCCGCTCAAGCAACTCGTCGATGGGCGGGTTGGTGATGCCCAGCGGCGTGTCGTAGGCGCCGATCCCGCCGGCCGAGGGGTCGAACTGGTCGGGGACGGCGGTCAACGACGCGTCGGTGTGTGAGCTGCTCACGTAAATGTTCTCCTGGCGGCCTAGAGCGGTATGCGGCAAACGCTGAAATGAGTCTGGAAAGGGGTCACGCCGTATCCGGCGCAGTTCCGACCAGCAATGATACCAATTCCGCGCATGCAGTATCCAATTGACTGTTCACGACCACCTCGTCGAAGTCGTCCTGAGCGGCCAATTCGATGCGGGCGGTGGCGAGGCGGCGTTCGATCACCTCGGGTGTCTCGGTCCCCCGCCCGATCAGGCGGGCCTTCAGGGCGTCCCAGCTCGGCGGAGCCAGGAACACCGTGATCGCTTCGGGCATCGCCTGTTTGACGGCGCGGGCGCCGGCCAGATCTACCTCGATCAGGACCGGATGCCCGGCCCGGACGGCCTCACGGACCGGGTGAGCGACGGTCCCTGAGCGGTGCAGACCGCCGTGAATCTCGGCCCACTCCAGCAGGGCTCCGTCGTCGATCAACTCTTGGAAACGGCCCGGCGTGACGAAGCAGTAGTCCACCCCGTCCGTTTCGCCTGGCCGGGGGGCTCGGGTTGTCGCCGAAACGCTGAAATGCAGGTCGGGTATCCGCTCACGCAGACACCGGACCAGCGTCGACTTTCCTACCGCGGATGGACCGGACAGCACGACGACGCGTCCAGCGGCCTGACCTGTCGGCTCAGCCGCAAGACTGCGGTCGCGGTCACCGTCCGGTCCCCCGTCGGTGCTCAACGACTCTCCTGGAAAAGGCCGAGCCTAGGAGAAGTCGAACTTCTCCAACAGTGCCTTGCGCTGACGATCGCCGAGACCACGCAGACGACGCGTCGGCGCGATCTCGAGCTCGGTCATGATTTCCTGCGCCTTGACCTTGCCCACCTTCGGCAGGGCTTCCAGCAACGCGGAAACCTTCATCTTGCCCAAGACCTCATCGGTCTCGGCATCCTTCAGCACCTGCTTGAGATTGGTGCCGCCACGCTTCAGCCGGTCTTTGAGCTCGGCTCGCGCTCGGCGTGCGGCGGCAGCCTTCTCCAACGCTGCCGCGCGCTGCTCGTCGGTCAACTGGGGAAGGGCCACGATTCCTCCGTATCAATCATCGACAGATATCGATCTTTGTTTGTCTCGGCCGGGTACTCCAGCCAGCGGTGACGACCGTACCCACGCCACCTGACGAAATCTAACCCGCCCCCCTGGTTGAAGCTATAAAGGCCCAGCTTGCGGGGTCGGGTGGCGACGAGTTGCGGCCCCGCTGACGGCGTCGCTCTGGTCGCTGCGGCACAGCCGGCCCGCCGGCCTTGAAAAGGCCGCTACCAGCGGTTTCTTGCCCGTTGTCGATGCGGGCGGAAGGCCCGGGAGACGGCGCTGCGGCCCGTCACGAACGCCTGAAAAGCCGATTCTGCGCCGTTTGCGAGTGTCGCGGCGTGTCGCGCGTGTCGGCCCGACCCGGCCCGCACGACGCAAACACCCGATCCGGCAGCGCCGCGCCGATGTATTACTGCGCGTAGTAGCTGCTCAGGACGTGTTCGACGCCGATCAGACGGCCAGATATGCGACGGTTTCACGCATCCGTTCGCCGGCCGCGCGCAGCGACGCCACGTCCGGACCGGCCCGCAGCACCTCGCGGGACACCGCGGGCAGCAGCTGTCCCGCGACTGCGCCGCCCAGGCCCAGCAGGGCGTCGGGTTGCCCGCCCTGGGCGCCGACACCGGGCACCAGCACCGGCCCGCCGAGCTCGCTGACATCGGGCACCTCGGTCAACGTGGCCCCCACCACGACGCCGACGAAGCCGGGCCCGGGGCCTGACGCGCGGTTGACGGCCGCAGCCTGGTCGACGATCGACTGGGCCACCGAACGCCCGCAGGTCTCGGCGCGCTGCACACTCGCGCCCTCCGGGTTCGACGTCGCCGCCAACACGAACACTCCCCGGTCGTGCGCGGCCGCGGTGTCCAGCAGCGGCTGCAGTGAGCCGAAACCCAGGTACGGCGACGCCGTGACGGCATCAGCGGCCAGCGGCGACTCCCCCGCCCACGCGACCGCGTAGGCCGCCATCGTCGAGCCGATATCGCCGCGTTTGGCGTCGGCGAGCACCAGCACACCGGCGTCGCGCAGTGCCGCGATGGTCCGCTCCAGCACGACATAGCCTGCGGAGCCGTAGGATTCGAAGAACGCGACCTGCGGCTTGACGACGGCGAAGTCGGCGTAGGCCCGCACACAGCTCTCGCAGAAAGCCGCCAGACCGTCCGGGTTGACCGGCAGGCCCCAGGCCCGCAGTATTTCGGGATGCGGGTCGATGCCCAGGCACAGCGGCCCGCGGCGCGATACCGCGTCGGCCAACCGGGCGCCGAACCCGGGCATCGCTAGTGGCCGCCGTTGTTCAGCGTGCTGTGCAGTTCCTGCAGGGAGCGCACACCGATGTCGCCGCGGATCCCCGCCTCGATGCCCTGCACGGCCGCCGAGGCACCCTGCACCGTCGTCACGCAGGGAATGTTGACTCCGACTGCGGCAGCGCGGATTTCGTAGCCGTCGATGCGCGGCCCGGAGTTTCCATAGGGTGTGTTGATCACCATGTCGACCTCGCCGGCGCGGATGGCGTCGATGGCCGACTTCGGCGGCCGGCCGGGCTGCGCCTCTTCGAAGTGCTTGCGTACCTCGTCGCACGGAATTCCGTTGCGGCGCAGCATCTCCGCGGTACCTTCAGTCGCCAGCACGCGAAAGCCGAGATCGGCCAACCGCTTGACCGGGAACACCAGCGAGCGCTTGTCCCGGTTGGCCACCGACACGAACACGGTTCCCTCGGCCGGCAGCGATCCATAGGCCGCGGTCTGGCTCTTGGCAAACGCGCTGCCGAAGTCGCGGTCGATCCCCATCACCTCGCCGGTCGACTTCATCTCCGGGCCGAGCAGCGAGTCGACGCCCGAGCCGTCCGCCTTACGGAAACGGTGGAACGGCAACACGGCTTCCTTCACCGCGATCGGCGCGTCGGGCGACACGCTGGCGCCATCTCCGGTGGCCGCCAGCATGCCATCCTCGCGCAGCTGAGAGACCTTGGCGCCCAGCATGATCCGCGCGCACGCTTTGGCCAGCGGTATAGCCGTCGCCTTGGAGACGAATGGCACCGTGCGGCTGGCCCGCGGGTTGGCCTCCAGCACGTAGAGCACGTCGTCCTTGAGCGCGTACTGCACATTGAGCAGACCGACCACGCCGATGCCGCGCGCGATCGACTCGGTCGCGCGGCGCACCTTCTCGATGTCACTGCGGCCCAGCGTCACCGGCGGCAGCGCGCACGCCGAATCGCCGGAGTGGATGCCGGCCTCTTCGATGTGCTCCATGATGCCGCCGATGTAGACCTCGTCGCCGTCGCAGAGCGCGTCGACGTCGATCTCGATCGCGTCTTCCAGGAAACGGTCGACCAGAACCGGATGCTCGGGTGAGAGTTCGGTGGCGCGGGCGATGTACCCCTGCAGCGTCTCGTCGTCGTAGACGATCTCCATGCCGCGACCACCCAACACGTAGGACGGCCGCACCAGCACCGGGTAACCGATGTCGGCGGCGATGCGCCGCGCCTGCGCGAACGTCGTCGCCATGCCGTACCGCGGGGCCGGCAGCCCCGCTGCCGTCAGCAGGTCGCCGAACGCACCACGGTCCTCGGCCAGATCGATGGCCTCCGGTGGGGTTCCGACGATCGGCACGCCCGCGTCGGCAAGCCGCTGCGCGAGGCCGAGCGGCGTCTGGCCGCCCAATTGCACGATCACCCCGACCACACCCGGACCGCCTTGACCGGAGAGTTGCTCGGCGTGGAACACCTCCAGAACGTCTTCGAACGTCAGCGGCTCGAAGTACAGCCGGTCGGCGGTGTCGTAGTCGGTGGACACCGTCTCCGGGTTGCAGTTGACCATCACGGTCTCAAAACCGGCCTGCGACAACGTCGTTGCGGCATGCACACAGCTGTAGTCGAATTCGATGCCCTGGCCGATCCGGTTGGGTCCCGAACCGAGAATCAGCACCTTGGGCTTCTCGGTCTGCGGCCCCACTTCGGTCTCGGCGGCCGGGTCGAGCTCGTAGCTGCTGTAGTGATAGGGCGTCTTGGCCTCGAACTCCGCGGCGCAGGTGTCCACGGTCTTGTACACCGGGTGGATGCCGAGCCGTCGCCGCAGCGAACGTACGCCGTCCTCACCGGCCAATTCCGGTCGCAGGGCGGCGATCTGCCGGTCGGACAATCCGCTGTGCTTGCTTCGGCGCAGCAGGTCCGCGTCGAGCACGGGGGCGTCGCTGACGTCGCGACGCAACGCCAGCAGTTCGGCGATCTGCGCGACGAACCACGGGTCGATGCCGGAGGCCTCGGCCACCCGGTCGATCGGCGCGCCCAGGCGCAACGCCAGTTCGACGTCGTAGAGCCGGCCCTCGGTCGGTGTCCGCAGCCGCTCCAGCGCGTCCTCGACGGTTCCTTCGGTGTCCGGGCCCGTCCAGAATCCGGCGCGTTTGGTCTCCAGCGACCGCATCACCTTGCCGAGCGCCTCGATGAAGTTGCGGCCCAACGACATCGCCTCGCCGACCGACTTCATCGTGGTGGTCAGCGTGGGGTCGGCGCCGGGGAATTTCTCGAACGCGAACCGCGGGGCCTTGACCACCACATAGTCCAGCGTCGGTTCGAAGCAGGCCGGGGTCTCCTTGGTGATGTCGTTGAGGATCTCGTCGAGGGTGTAGCCGACGGCCAGTTTGGCGGCGATCTTGGCGATCGGGAAGCCGGTGGCCTTGGACGCCAACGCACTTGACCGCGACACCCGCGGGTTCATCTCGATGACGATCAGCCGGCCGTCGCGCGGATCGACGGCGAACTGGATATTGCAACCGCCGGTGTCGACGCCGACCTCGCGCAGGATGTCGATGCCGAGATCCCGCATCCGCTGGTATTCCCGATCGGTCAGCGTCATCGCCGGGGCCACGGTCACCGAGTCGCCGGTGTGCACGCCCATCGGGTCGACGTTCTCGATCGAGCACACGACTACGACGTTGTCCTTGCCGTCGCGCATCAGCTCGAGCTCGAATTCCTTCCAGCCGTAGATCGATTCCTCGATCAGCACGTTGGCGCTCGGCGAAGCGGCCAGCCCGGCGCCGGCCATCCGGTCGACCTCGTCGGCGGTGTGAGCCAGGCCCGAGCCGAGGCCCCCCATCGTGAACGACGGCCGGACCACCACCGGCAATCCGAGCTCACCGACGGTCTCGCGCACCTCGTCCATGGTGAAACACACTCGGCTGCGTGCCGATTCGCCGCCCACCTTGGCGACGATGTCCTTGAACATCTGCCGGTCCTCGCCGCGCTGGATGGCGTTGAAGTCGGCGCCGATCAACTCGACGCCGTGCCGTTCCAGCGCCCCGTTCTCGTACAGCGCTACCGCGGTGTTGAGCGCGGTCTGGCCACCCAGGGTGGCCAGCAGGGCGTCGATCTTGTGGCCGCGTTCGGCCTGCTGGACGATGACCTTCTCCACGAAGGCGGCCGTGATGGGCTCTACATAGGTGTGGTCGGCGTATTCCGGGTCGGTCATGATGGTCGCCGGATTGGAGTTGACCAGGCTGACCTCCAAGCCCTCGGCGCGCAGCACCCGGCACGCCTGGGTCCCGGAATAGTCGAATTCGCAGGCCTGTCCGATGACGATCGGCCCGGAGCCGATCACCAGGACGTGCTTGAGATCAGTGCGACGTGGCATTACCTGTTGTCCCCCGTCATCAGGTCGACGAATTGGTCGAACAAGTACTCTGCGTCGTGCGGACCGGCTGCGGCCTCCGGATGGTATTGCACCGAGAATGCCTTTCCGTCAACCAGTTTCACGCCTTCGACGACGCCGTCGTTGGCGCAGGTATGGCTGACCACCGCCTGGCCGAACGGTGTGTCGAACCGCTGGCCCGCCTCGCCTTCCAGCGCGAAGCCATGATTCTGCGCGGTGACGGCGACCCGCCCGGTGGCGTGATCCATCACCGGGATGTTGATCCCGCGGTGGCCGAACACCATCTTGTAGGTGGACAGGCCCAGCGCCCGGCCCAGGATCTGGTTGCCGAAGCAGATGCCGAACAACGGGATACCGGCGCCGAGCACCGCACGGGTCACCTCGACGATGTGGTCGGCGGTCGCCGGGTCGCCGGGGCCGTTGGACAGGAACACCCCGTCCGGTTTGAGTTCGGAGATCTGCTCGAAACTCACCGACGACGGCAGCACGCGGGTGCGTACTCCGCGACGGGCGAAGTTTCGCGGGGTGTTGGTCTTGATGCCCAGATCGATGGCGGCCACCGTGAACCGTTGCGGTCCTTCGGGTTCCACGATGTAGGCCTCGCCGGTGCTGACCTCGCCGGCCAGGTCGGCACCGAGCATCGATTGCTGGCCGCGCACCCGTTCGGTCAACTCCTCGGGCGCCGCCAGCGCCTCACCGGAGAACACGCCGGCTTTCATCGAGCCGCGACTGCGCAGGTGCCGGACCACAGCGCGGGTGTCGATGCCGGCGATGCCGACGACGCTCTGCCGGACCAGTTCGTCTTCCAGCGTTCCGGTGGCGCGCCAGTTCGAGACCCGTGGCGAAGGATCACGCACCGCGTAGCCGGCCACCCAGATCTTGTCGCCGCGGCTTTCGCCGTCCTCGCCGTTCCATCCCGTGTTGCCGATCTGCGGCGCGGTGGCCACCACGATCTGGCGGTGATAACTGGGGTCGGTCAGCGTCTCCTGATATCCGGACATGCCGGTGGAAAACACGGCCTCGCCCAGGGTCTGGCCGATCGCGCCGAAGGCGGTACCGGTGAATGTCCGGCCGTCTTCGAGAACCAGCATCGCTTTCACAACGCGACCCCTTCCGGCCAGCTCTGCAGCCAACCCTCGTACTCGTCACGGTTGTCGGCCCGAAACCCGGTGTCGATCTTGACGCCGGAGGGCAGGCGCCACCGGATCGCCAGAATGCCGTCCCGGCCGCCGACCTTTCCGCCGATGCCGTGCTCGGTGCGGATGCCGGAGATCGACTCCTGCGGAATCCAAATCGGCTGTGCACGACTGCGTTCCACCAGGATGCCCTCGGGGTGGCGGGTCAGCACGGCTTTGCCGCGGTAGCCCAGGTCGCCGGCGGTGATCCGCTGGCTCCAAGCCGGGGCCATGGTGCAGCCGACGTAGACACCCGGGGTGGTGATGGCCGCCGGGCCGACCTGGCCCGGAGGCACGGGCAACGTGCCGAGCATTTCGGCCTGCTGGCGCGAGCGTTTGCGCCAACCGCGCATCATCAGCTGAATGACGAGGGCGATCACCAGCGCCAGCACCCCGGCCACGATCAACGATGCGATCAACGTTCCCGACGTCATGTGCGCCGCTCCTTCTCATCGCTGCGCTCTAAATCGTCGCCGACGCGAGTCATGCCGGGCTCTTTCCGTCGCGGGCAGTGATCTTGCCCCGCAATAGCGTTGCGGTCACCGCGGCGGGCAACGTCATGGCCTGGTACGGGGTGTTGGCCGACCGACTGGCCAACTCGCCGCCGTCGACGGTCCAGGTGGCGTCCGGATCCACCACAGTTAGGTTGGCCGGCTCGCCGACCTCCAGGGGTCGACCCTGGTCAGGCAGCCCCGCGATGCGGGCCGGGTTCTCGCTCATCACCCGCGCGACGCCGCGCCAGGTCAGCAGTCCGGGGTTGACCATCGTCTGCACCACCGCCGACAGCGCGGTCTGCAAACCGAGCATGCCCGGTAGCGCGGCGGCGAACTCGACGCACTTCTCGTGTTCGGCATGCGGAGCGTGATCGGTTGCCACGCAGTCGATCACGCCGTCGGCCAGCGCCTGACGCAACGCGACGGCGTCGCTGGCCTCACGCAGCGGCGGATTCACCCGGTTCACCCCGTCGTAGCTGACGAGTCGGCTGTCGTCGAGCAGCAGATGATGCGGTGTGACCTCGGCGGTGATCGAAATACCTTGATCCTTGGCCCATTTGACAATCTCGACGGTGCCAGCGGTGGAGGCGTGGCAGATGTGCACCCGTGCTCCGGCGTCGCGGGCCAGCAAGGCATCGCGGGCGACGATCGACTCCTCGGCGGCCCTCGGCCAGCCGGACAATCCGAGCTTGGCGGCGTTGGGGCCCTCGTGTGCGACGGCGCCGACGGTCAGCCGCGGCTCTTCGGCGTGCTGGGCGATCAGGACACCCAGGCCGGTGGCGTATTCCAGGGCGCGGCGCATGATCAGCGGGTCGTGCACGCACTTGCCGTCGTCGGAGAACATCCGCACCTGCGCGACGCCGGCGGCCATCATGCCCATCTCGGTGAGCTGGGTTCCGGCCAACCCGACGGTGACCGCGCCGACCGGGTGTACGTCGACGAGTCCGACCTGCTGCCCGCGATGCCAGACGTGATCGGTGACCACCGGGCTGTCGGCGACCGGATTGGTGTTGGCCATCGCGAACACCGCGGTGTACCCACCGAGAGCCGCAGCGGCCGAGCCGGTTTCGATGTCCTCGGCGTATTCGCGGCCGGGCTCGCGCAGGTGGGTGTGCAGATCGACGAACCCGGGCAGCAGCACCTGACCGGTGGCGTCGATGACGTCGGCATCGTCGGGGATCGAAAGCCCGGCCCCGATGTCGGCGATCTGGCCGTCGTCGACCAGCACGTCGACCCGGTCCCCCTCGCCGTACAGCCGCACCCCGCGCAGCAACACGCTCACGCCACCACCCCCTTGCCGGCGAGCCCCGTCACGCCGGCCTCGGTGCCCACCAGCAGATGGAACAGCACCGCCATCCGGACGTGGACGCCGTTCGAGACCTGTTGCAGCACAGCCGATTGCGTCGAATCCGCAACAGACGAGGAGATCTCCATGCCGCGCAGCATCGGGCCGGGGTGCAGCACGACGGCATGACCGGAAAGCAGCGCCTGCCGGCGATCGGACAGTCCGTACAGCACCGAATACTCTCGTGAGGACGGAAAGAAGCCGCCGTTCATCCGCTCGGCCTGCACGCGCAACATCAGCACCGCATCGGCGGCCGGCAGCTCGGCGTCCAGGTCGTGCGAGACCGTCACCGGCCAGTCGGCGACCCCGACCGGTAGCAGCGTGGGTGGCGCCACCAACACCACCTCGGCACCGAGCGTGGCCAGCAGCATGACATTGGAGCGGGCGACCCGGCTATGCAGGATGTCGCCGACGATGACGACGCGGCGGCCGTCGATGTCGCCGAGCCGCTGCCGGATGGTCAGCGCGTCCAGCAGCGCCTGCGTCGGGTGCTCGTGGGTGCCGTCGCCGGCGTTGATCACCGAGGGGCCACCGTCGGCGCTAGAAGTCCAGTCCGCAAGCCGTTGTGCCGCACCGGAAGCCGGGTGCCGGATGATCAGCGCATCGGCGCCGGCCGCGCGCAGGGTCAGCGCGGTGTCGCGCAGCGACTCACCTTTGCCCACCGACGATCCGGCGGCGCTGACGTTGATCACGTCGGCGCTCATCCACTTGCCGGCGACTTCGAAGGACACCCGGGTGCGGGTGGAGTTCTCGTAGAACATCGTGATCACCGTGCGACCGCGCAGCGTCGGCAGCTTGCGGACCTCGCGACCGACCAGCGCCTGCGCGAACCGGTCGGCGTCATCGAGGATCGCGGTGGCGTCGTCGCGGGACAGGTCGCCGGCAGCCAGCAGATGTCTGCTCATCAGGCGTCCTCCCGGGCAATGACCACGGCGTCACGGCCGTCCTGCTCGGCGAGCAGAACGCGCACGCTCTCGCTGCGCGACGTGGGGACGTTCTTGCCCACATAGTCCGCGCGCAGCGGCAGCTCGCGGTGGCCGCGGTCGACCAACACGGCCAACTGCACCGCGCGGGGGCGGCCGACGTCGCGCAGCGCGTCCAGCGCGGAGCGCACCGAGCGACCGGAGTACAGCACGTCGTCGACGAGGATCACCAGCGCGTCATCGATGCCGCCGACCGGTATCGACGTGGCCTCCAGCGGCCGCGGCGGCTTGGTCATCAGATCGTCGCGGTAGAGCGTGATGTCCAAAGCACCGTGCGCGACCTCGGCGCCGGAGAACTCGGCGATGTTCACGGCGAGCCGATCGGCCAGAGTGACGCCGCGGGTAGGGATTCCCAGCAACACCACCCGCGGCGCGTCGGCGCCGTCCAGGGCGGTCTTTTCGATGATCTGATGCGCAATGCGCGAAATGGTACGAGCCACATCGGCCGCCGACATCAATTCGCGGCCGGTGGCGGCGTCACCCGCGGCACCCATGCGAGATCTTGACCTCCTTCTCCGCCTCTCTGGACGGATCGTTAAAGGATGTCGACTGCCGGGCAGCGTAGCATTCCGCGCTGCTCACGGGAAAATGACAGGCGCGTGTTGGTTAATGTCTGTGGCGATGGTTCTGCAGAACACCGCTGCGAAATCGAGGATCGAATGAGCGACGAGTCCAGCAGGCCGGCCCGGCCGTTGATCGGGTTCATCACCGGTGCCAACGTGCCGCCGATCGTCCCGGCGCCGACGAACCGGGCGTGGATGTCAGCGACGCGTGGCGGTTGGGCGAATCGATGTCTGCCACTGCTCATCGCCAACCAGAGCGGCTGGGAGCTGCGAAACCCGAGCGCGTTCACCGCTACGTGGATGGGCGGCGATGGCATCGGCGATCTGATGATCGCGCCCGATAGACGCGGCCCCGGTCAGTTTCTGCCCGCGAGCAATTTCGGTTACGGGATTCTGACCTGGCATCTGCCCTTGCTTTTCCGCACACCGGCCGGCTGGGATCTGTTGGTCCGCGGGCCGGCCAACCATCCGAAGGACGCCATCTCCCCGCTAGAGGGCATGGTCGAAACCGACTGGGCGAGCTCGAGTTTCAGTATGAACTGGAAATTCACCCGCCCGTTGATGCCGGTGCGATTCGAAGTCGACGAGCCGATCTGCATGATCGTCCCGCAGCGCCGAACCGAGCTGGAGGAGTTCGCCCCCGAGCTGCGGCCCATCGAGTCGGACGACGATCTGCGCCGCAAGCATGAGGTCTTCCTGCACTCCCGTCGCGAGGTGGGGCAGGCCCAGGCCGCCACCAACACCGCCGCGGGCGAGCGAGTCCCCTGGCAAGGCGACTACACGCGGGGCAGCCACGCCGACGGCGAAGCGGGGCCCGATGATCACCGGACTCGCCGCGTTCTCCGCCCGTTTATCGACCCCCAACGTGAGGAGCAACACCAGCGGTGAATCTCGACGGCAACCAGGCCTCCATTCGCGACGCCTGCGACGCAGGCCTTCTCGCCGGCGCGGTGACCATGGTGTGGCAACGCGGGAAAATGCTGCAGATCAACGAGATCGGCTACCGCGACGTCGACGCCAAGCTGCCCATGCAGCGTGACACGTTGTTTCGGATCGCGTCGATGACCAAACCGGTCACCGTCGCCGCCTTGATGAGCCTGGTCGACGAGGGCAAGCTGGCGCTGCGCGACCCGATCGTGCGCTGGCTGCCCGAATTCGCCGACGTGCGGGTGCTGGACGACCCGAGCGGACCACTGGACCGAACCCACCCCGCCCAACGGGCGATCCTGGTGGAGGATCTGCTCACCCACACCAGCGGGCTGGGCTACGGATTCTCCGTGGGTGGACCCATCTCGCGGGCATACGTCCGGTTGCCGTTCGGGCACGGTCACGACGCGTGGCTGGCCGCACTCGCCGAGCTGCCCCTGGTACATCAGCCAGGCGATCGATTGACCTACGGGCAGTCCACCGACGTGGTCGGCGTGCTGGCGTCTCGGGTCGAGGGAAAACCGTTCCACGAAGTGCTCGACGAACGGATCCTGCAACCACTGGGCATGCGCGACACAGGTTTCCACGTGACCGTCGAGGGCCGGCGGCGCGCGGCGACCATGTACCGCCTGGACAGCGGCGATCGACTCCAGCACGACGTGATGGGTCAACCGCACCTCGCGCCGCCCGCGTTCTGCAACGCCGGCGGCGGCCTGTGGTCAACCGCGGACGACTACCTGCGGTTCGTCGAAATGCTGCTGGGCGGTGGGACTCTGGACAGTGTGCGGGTGCTGTCCCCGGAATCGGTGCGGCTGATGCGCACTGACCGGCTCACCGACGAGCAGAAGCGACACCCCTTCCTCGGATCGCCGTTCTGGATCGGCCGCGGGTTCGGGCTCAACTTGTCGGTGGTCACCGACCCGGCGAGATCGGCGCCGCTGTTCGGCCCGGGCGGCGTCGGAACCTTCAGTTGGCCGGGCGCATACGGCACGTGGTGGCAGGCGGACCCGACCGCCGAGCTGATCATCCTGTACCTGATTCAGAACATGCCCGCGTTGACGGCTGATGCCGCCGCCGCGGTCGCCGGGAACACGTCGCGTGCGAAACTCCAAGCGGTGCAACCGAAATTCGTGCACCGGACGTATCGCGCGCTGGGCCTGTAATGGCGGAGTTCACCCCCGAGCGCATCGAGGGCCCGCGACTGCTGCTGCGGCCGCCCGTGATCGACGACGCCGGCCCGTTGTTTCAGCGAATCGGCCGCGATCCTCAGGTCACGAGATATCTGCTGTGGACACCGCACCCCGACCTGGCGGCGACGCGGAGGGTGATCACCGACCGGATGAATGTCGATGCGCACGTCCGGACGTGGGTCATGGTGCTGCAACACAGCGACGAGATCGTCGGGATGATGAGCTGCAGCCGCCCGGTGCGACATTCCGCCGAGATCGGCTACTGCGTCGGTCGGCGTTGGTGGGGCAAGGGCTTGATGTCCGACGCGCTCGACATGCTGATGGCCACGCTGGACGCCGATCCCGACGTCTACCGGGTGTGGGCCACCTGCCACGTCGACAACGATCGTTCGGTGCGGCTGTTGGAGCGCGCCGGGTTCGCCCTCGAAGGCCGGCTGAACCGGCACGCGATCTACCCCAACCTCGGCACCGAGCCATCCGACAGCCTGCTCTACGCCAAGGCGCTGCGCTAAACCATCGCGAACGGCGAGACCTTGGCGCCGATCTCAAGCGCGCCGGCCAACTCGCGGCTGACGTCGTAGTCGAACACCACGTGCCCGGAAATCACGTCCACGTCGCGTTTGGCGCGCTGCAGCGGGTTGTCCAGGAACTGGGCGCTCGCCCCGGATGACTCGAGCAGATCGCCGATGACCGAACGGGATTCGTGCACGACATGGGCCGCGGCAGCACGCACGCCGGCGCGCGCCGCGCGTCCCACATGCTGCCCACTGTTGACCCTGGCCTCAATGTCGTCGGCGGCGGCCTCGGCCAGCGCGCGCACCGCGCGTAACCGCACCCGGGCGTCGCCGAGGCGCACCTGTGCCGCGGGCTGGTCCTTCTGCGAAGCGCCGGAATACGCGAGCACCCGCTGGCTCAGCCGCGACGCGAACAGGTCGGCGACCCGCTCGGCGGTACCCAGCGCGGGCATCGCCGCAGTGAGCGCCAGCGCGGGGACCATCGGCCAGCGATAGACCGGCGCATCGTGGAAAGCCGCGCCCGGTGCCGTGCCGCCGTAGATGTCGGCCACCGTCACCAGTCGATGCGCGGGCACCCACACCTCGTCGACGATCACATCGTTGGAACCCGTGGCACACATCCCGGCGGTGTGCCACACGTCGTCGATGCGAATATCGTTCGCGCGCAACAACACCAACGCCGGATACGGTGCGTCGTCAGGTCCGCAGATCGCACCGACGAGCACCCAGCCGGCGTCCATCACCCCGGTGGCCCATGACCACCGGCCGCTCAGCCTGATCCCGCCGTCGGCCGGCGTACCGCGCCCGGTCGGCGCCAGCGGCGCGGGACACAGCACCGGCCCGTCGGCGAAGACCTCGTCTTGGGCCTGCTCACCGAACAACGCGAGCATCCAGTTGTGCAGCGTGTAGAAACCCAGCGTCCACGCGCTTGAGGTGCAGCCGTGCGCCAACTGGCGCACCACGTCGAGGATTTCGCGGAATTCGGCCTGCAGGCCGCCGTAACGCGCGGGCAGCAGCAGCCCCGCCAGCCCGGACCGCCGATAGTCGTCGATGGTGGCCTGCGGCAGCCGGCGCAACTGCTCCGCCTCGCCCGCGCGATCAGCCAGACGCGCGATGAAGTCGGCATCGACCATGGGCTGAAACCTACCATACCTTTTGGTATGGAATCCGGGTGCTGCGGTCAGTGCTGCAGCATCACCTCGAGGAATTTCTCCCGACGTCCGACAGCCTGCGGGCTGGGCCGCGAGCCCGACAGGTGCAGAAAGCCGATGCCGGCAGCGAATGTGGCGTTCGCGCGGATATCGGCCTGCTCGGGGTCGAAGCCGTCATCGAGGAAGGCCTGCCGAACCGCGGCGATCACCCGGCGGTCCGAGGCCCGCACCGCGGCGGCAACCGCGGGCTCCGAACGTGCCCATTCCCGCATCGCGCGCTCCAGCATCCAGTGCCGGGGTCCGACCAGTGCGCTCATCATGCGCGACAACCGCTGCCGGGGCGGTTCGCCGGCCAGGTCGTCGAAGAAGTCGCGATCGGAGTCTCGGACGGCGGCCCAGGTGTTGATCAGCGCCGCGCGGTAGGCGCTCATGTCGGTGAAATGCCAGTAGAAGCTGCCTTTGGTCACCACGAGTCGGGTGCACAGCCGGCCGAGTGTGAGCGCCTTCAATCCGTCTTCGGCCAGGACCCGGAAACCCTCCTGTACCCAGTCATCCACGGACAGTCGCGAATTGGCCGGGCGGCTCGACGTCGCCATGGGCGGTAAGCCTAGCGACGACGAGGCGGATTCGTCAGCGGTGAACGGCAGCGACGTCGGACGGCCCCGCCGCGGCGATCCGCTTCAACGCGGCCTCGGTGAACACCGACAACCCGAGATCGGGGTTGTAGCCGTGGATTTCCTTCACGTCGAGTTGAGCGAGGAAATACAGGATCTGCTTGGACACCACCTGCCCGGGCACCAGCACCGGAAAGCCGGGCGGATACGGCACCACGAATCCGGTGGAAACCAGGGTCTTTCCGTCGGCAAGTCGCCGGCCGGCTTCCCCGATCATGACGTGTTCGCGATCCATGTCCTCGTATCCGGCGTAGAAGGCCGAACGCATATCGCCAAACGAGCTGGCGTCGTCGGGCTTGAACGCACCGTCGAACTCGCTGAAATCCGGCAGCGGCGGCAGGTCCTCGGTGATCTCCTCGACCCGCCGCCGGTGCAGCGCCCGGTCGTCCCGGCTGGCCGCGTCCTGGGTGCGATCGAAGTCGGTGGCTATCCGGCGCAGCACATCGAGCAGATAGTGCACGCTCGACCACGTCACGCCGATCGTGAAGATCAGCAGCACGCTGTTGATCGATGTCTTGTTGATCTGGATGCCGAATTGGTCCATCAGGACCTTCTCGCGGAAGTCGTAGCCGTTCATGCCCGTCTGACCGACGTACAGGGTGACCCGGGTGGGGTCGAGCACGAATTGGTCAGACCGCCACGCCTCGTTCCACTGCTCCAGCGCACCCTGGCGAACCTGACGGTAAGAGCTGACCGCGGAGAGCCTGAATTGGTCTGGCACCAGGTCGGATTCGTCGAGGATGCGGAACCACTTGCTGATCAACCGGTCTTTGCGGACGCGGTGACGGAACACCAGCGCCATGTCGTAGACGTAGCGCACCATCTGGAAGCCCTCGATGTCGACCTGTCGGCGGGCCAAATCCAGCGAGGCGAGCAGCTGTTGGTTGGGTGAAGTCGAGGTGTGGGTCAGGAACGCCTCGCCGAACGCGTCGCGGGACAACGCCTTGAAATCCTGGTCGTGGATGTGGATCATGGACGCCTGCCGAAGCGCCGACAGCGACTTGTGCGTCGAGTGGGTGGCGTAGACGCGGACCCGCGCCCGGCTGGGGTCCGGCAGCAGTCGGTGCTCACCCCACTGGCTGCGGTCGACGTCGCGCATCGATTCCTTCCACTGCCGGTATTCCTCGGCGTAGGCCGGCGACGACAGCATCGACTGGAGTTGCTCGGCGGCGATCATCGCGGTGCGCTGTCGCGCCCACGGCACCGCGGTGGCGAAGGCGTACCACGCCTCGTCCCACAGGAAGCAGATGTCCGGCTTGATCGCGAGCACCTCTTCCATCACCCGGCGTGGGTTGTAGACGATGCCGTCGAACGTGCAGTTGGTCAGCAGCAGCATGCGTACGCGGCCCAGTTGCCCGGCGGCCTCGAGGTCGAGCAGCGCCTTCTTGATGGTCGGCAACGACACGGCACCGTAGATGGCGAACGGCTGCAACTGGTAGGCGTCCAGGTACAGCGGGTACGCCCCGGCCAGCACCAGACCGTAGTGATGCGACTTGTGGCAATTGCGGTCGATCAGCACGATGTCACCCGGACGGGTCAGCGCCTGTACGACGATCTTGTTCGCGGTGGACGTCCCGTTGGTGACGAAGTACGTCTGATGCGACTTCCAGGTCTTGGCGGCCTTGTCCATCGCCTTCTTGATGTTGCCGTGCGGGTCCAGCAGCGAATCCAAACCGCCTGACGTGGTGGAGGTTTCGGCCATGAAGATGTTGCGGCCGTAGAACTCCCCCATGTCGTGCAGCGACTTGGAGTTGAAGATGCTGGCGCCGCGCGCAACCGGAAGCGCGTGGAACTGGCCGGCCGGCCGCGCCGCGTAAGCGCGTAACGCGTCGAAAAACGGTGTGGCGTAACGATTCCGGATGCCGGCCAGCACCGTGCTGTGCAGATCGGTGACGTCGTTGAGCCGATAGAAGGTGCGGTCGTAGACGTCGGACTCGTCCTCGGTCTCGGCGGCGATCGATTCGTCGGTGAGCAGGTAGAGATCGATGTGTGGCCGTAGCTCGCGGATCCACTCGCCGCACTCCACCCAGTCGTGCGTGCGGTCGGTGGCCACCGCGTCGTCGGCTGCGCCCAGCAGTGTCGTCATCAGCGGCACCCGGTCGTGGGAGCGCAGCGGGATGTCGTGGCGGATGATCGCCGCCTGGATCTCGCCGTTCAACGCGACCGCGGTGATGGCGTCCTCGACGCTGGTGACGACCAACAGCTCGAACTGCACGTCGTCGCCGGGATCGCGGATGGCGCGCAGGCTTTCTGCCAGCCCTTCGGGGGCCGTAACCGGGGCGTCGTCGGCCAGCAGCACGGTGTAGAACTGCTGCTCTTTGGCCCGGGCCACCAGTTCCTGGTCGGCCAGCGACGTGGAGGTGTCGAACAAGGCCGCGCGGTCGCCGTATTCGGAGAGCAGCCGTACGGCCAGCGACACCTGCTCGGCCAGGCTCACCGTGGCGAGATGGTCCAGGTAGCCGCAGAATGTCGCCAGGTTTTCCGGGCCCGGGTAAATCCAGTACCGCTCGTAGGCACTGAGCCGGTTGAGCAGACGCCGCACCCGGGCCGCTTCGTGGCTGGTGTCCATCCCGGCGCGGTCGACGACGGCGAGCTGATGGCAGGCGTCGTCGAGCAGATTCCAGGTGTCGATTCGCGAGTACGACGGGTTCGCCACCGCCGCCAACGCGGAGACTCTAAGCCGCCTCGGGCGCCTACCGTCTCGGTCCATATCGCCAGTGTGTCCCTCCAATCAGCCACTCGCGGGCATTTTGCGGACGCTGACTGTTTACTTACGCGATGCCACACCGGCCACACCGGTCTCGCGGCACGGTGACCGCCGCCGCGGGATTCAGCCGTCGATGTCGGCGTCGTAGTCGTGTCCGCGGCGACCACGGGTGATCGGAATCCAGCGGCGTGGCGCAACTTCGGTAACGTCGGACAGCGAGCGCACCACGACTTGAGTCAACGCCATGATCGCCGCCATCACCGGCAGCAACGGCCGCAACGGCGTGGCCGCGGTACGAACGGTCTCGATGCGGCGCGCCAGCACGAGCCGTTCGATCGAATGACAGAGCCAAGCACCCACGCCGAGCGCGTAGACCGCCAGCGCCGCGGCGATCGCCGCCTGCCCGTAGGCCGCACACAACACCGCACCCAAGACCACGGTCGCCGCCAAGACGGCGGCGATCCCGACGCGCAGTTCCAGCCGGGTCATGACTCCGCGCTGGGCTCGCGTACAGCGTCTGCGGCTGCCCTGATGTGTGGGGTCACCAACATGACCTGCCCCAGCACCCCGTTGACGAAACCCGGTGAGTCGTCGGTGGAAAGCTCCTTGGCCAGCTCCACCGCCTCGTCGACGGCGACCGGCTCGGGCACATCGTCGGCGTGCAGCAACTCCCACACCGCGACCCGCAGGATGGCCCGGTCCACCGCGGGCAGCCGATCCAGCGTCCAGCCCTGCAGATGCGACGCGATCAGGTCGTCGATATGTGTCGTGTGCGCGCTGACGCCGCGAGCCACGGTGACCGTGTAGGGGTGCAGCGGCGCCACGTCGGGATTGGCCGCCGCAAGTTCGGTGCGGGCATCAGCGGCCTGCGCCGGCGTCAGTCCGCGGGCCTCGGCCTCGAACAGCAGGTCGACGGCACGCTTGCGAGCCTGGTGCCGTCCTTTGACAGGACGAGCGGGCCGGCTCACGCGTTGACACGTCCCAGGTAGCTGCCGTCGCGCGAGTCGACCTTGAGCTTGTCGCCGGTGTTGATGAACAGCGGCACCTGGAGCTCCGCACCGGTCTCCACGGTGGCCGGCTTGGTGCCGGCGCTGGACCGGTCGCCCTGCAGGCCCGGCTCGGTGTGCGTGACCACGAGTTCGACGGTCACCGGCAGCTCGAGATACAGCGGGGCGCCGTTGTGGAAAGCCACCTGCACCGGCAGGCCCTCCAGCAGGAACTTGGCAGCGTCGCCGACCAGCGACTCCGGCAGCGGATGCTGCTCATAGTCCTCGCTGTCCATGAACACGAAGTCCGAGCCGTCGCGGTAGAGATACGTGGCGTCGCGGCGGTCCACCGTCGCGGTCTCGACCTTCACCCCGGCGTTGTAGGTCTTGTCGACCACCTTGCCGGAGAGCACGTTCTTGAGCTTGGTGCGCACAAAGGCCGGGCCCTTGCCGGGCTTGACGTGCTGGAACTCGACGATCTGCCACAGTTGGCCGTCGATCATCAGCACGAGTCCATTTTTGAAATCGGCAGTGCTTGCCACAGTCGGTGAATCTCCTACGGGATCGCCGGCTCCTTGGAGAACCGGGTTTTACAGGTCAGACGGTTGGTGGGATCTCGCCACAACCGCTGAGAGCAGACACCCGGTAGAGGTTACCCGTGCTCAGACGCCGACCTGTACCACCGAACTGATCAAAGACGGCGGATACCGCGGCGGAGTACCGCCCTGCCCGTTGGTTAGGCGTTCCCGCGAATCAGTGTGTATTCACCTTCGGTGCGGGTCGGGTCGCCGCCCACCTCGTTCACGATCCGAAGAATGATGTCGACGGGGCCACCGAATTCGTGGGGGCACCCGTCCGGGCACCGAACGGCCCACCATCTGACCGAACCCCACTCGTCACGCGGCGGCCAAGGCTGTTTCGCGCCCTCGCGGGGCCAATATTCGATGACGGTGGAATTCGACTTCTGCCGAAGGTGCCCGATGTGGTGGTGCGCTGTCGAGCACCAGAGTTTCACCGCGCCGCCGAGGTGGTGAACATCGACGCTGACTTCACCATGCATGAGGGTCGTGTGCACGATCGCTGCTTCCGGTCAATCGGTGGTCCCGGCGTCCCCGCCGAGGGCGTCCTTCTGGACTTCACTCGACGGTATGCCCGAACACCTATGTAACCCCAGTGTTACACGCCGGATGCGGTTAAATCACTACCGGTTGTTCAACTTCCCCGGTTTTTTTCGTCTCCCAGCGTTCATCTGACGGTCCGACCGCCTAGCCCAGAACGGCCAATTCCTTTGGAAAACGAGTGAGCAATTCCGGCGCGTGTCCGGGGGACTCGTCTGCCACCACCAGCGTGTCCTCGATGCGGACTCCGCCGCGGTCAGGCAGATAGACGCCGGGCTCCACGGTCACGACGGAACCCGGGAGCAGCGTGCCGGCGGCGGTGGCGTTGATCCCCGGCGCTTCATGGATCTGCAAGCCCACACCGTGGCCGAGGCCGTGACCGAAGTGGGCGCCGTGCCCAGCGTCGGCGATCATGCCCCGCGCCGCCGCGTCCACGGCCGCCAGGTCCGCACCGGCGGCCAGCGCGTGCCGGCCTGCCCGCTGCGCGGCACTGACCAGCTCGTAGATCTCTCGCTGCCAATCGGCGGCCTTGCCCAACACGAACGTCCGGGTCATGTCCGAGTGATAGCCGCCGACCAGCGCACCGAAGTCGATCTTGACGAAGTCGCCGACGGCCAACTCCGCATCGGTGGGCCGGTGGTGCGGGATCGCCGAGTTCGTCCCCGTCGCCACGATCGTCTCGAACGACACCCCGTCGGCGCCGTGGTCCAGCATCAGCGCCTCCAGCTCGCGGCCGACCTCGCGTTCCGTCCGGCCCGGCCGCAGACCGCCGAGGGCGACCAGATCGGCCAGCGCGGCATCGGCGGCTTCACAGGCCAACCGCAGCAACGCCACCTCGCCGGCGTCTTTGATCTCCCGCAGCGCTTCCACGGTCTGGGAAGCGCGGACCAGCTCCGTGCTGCCGGCCGCGGTCAACGCGGCAGACAACGCGGCGTGCCCGTCGACGGTGACCACGTGGCTTTCGAAGCCGAGCCGCCGCACGCCCGCCGCCGCGGCGTGCTCGGCCAGATGTCGTCCGCAGGCGCGCTCGATCGCGAGTTCCACGTCGGGCGCCTGCCGGGCGGCCTGGGTGCGGTAGCGGCCGTCGGTGGCCAGCACCGCGCCGCGGTCGTCGGCGAATACCAGCAGTGCCGCGTTCGACCCGGTGAAACCGGACAGGTAACGCACATTGACAAGATCGGTGACCAGCATTGCGTCCAGGTCCGCGGCGCGAATTCTGGCACCGAGTGCGGCGCGGCGCTGGGAATGTGTCACGTGAGGTGACGCTACTCGCTACGCTGTGGCCCCATGAGTAACTGGATGCTGCGTGGCCTGGTCTTCGGCGGCGCGATGGTCGTCGTCCGCCTGTTCCAGGGCACGCTGATCAATGTGTGGCAGACGCAGGCCGCACTGATCAGCATTGCGCTGCTGCTGCTCTTCATCGTCGGCGTGGTCGCCTGGGGTGTCGTCGACGGCCGCGAAGACGCCGCGTCCAATCCCGACCCGGACCGTCGCCAGGACCTGGCCATGACGTGGCTGCTGGCCGGCCTGGTCGCCGGGCTGCTCAGCGGCGCGGTGACCTGGCTGATCTCGGTGTTCTACAAGTCGCTGTATGTCGGCGGGCTGATCAACGAGCTCACCACGTTCGCCGCGTTCACCGCGCTGGTCGTCTTTGTCGGCGCGATCTGCGGCGTGACCGTCGGCCGCTGGCGGATCGACCGCACCGAGGCCTACAAGCCGCAGAGCAAGGGCGGCCGCGACGAGGATCGGGCGGACACCGACGTGTTCGCCGCGGTCCGCTCCGACCAGGCCGCCACCGAGGGCGCCGAGTGGCCGGAGGAACAGACGAGCGCCGTAGCGACGGCCGAGCACCACGAGCACGAGACGCCGACCGAGGCCGTCGGTGAAGCCAAGACCGAGAAGACCGAGGCGCTGCCGACGCACGAGTGGCCGACCGGGCACAGCGAGACCAAGAGCGAGTCGGACGAGAAGTAACCGCTAACGGCCGGCCAGATATCGCAGGGCCAGCGCGTAGCCCTGCACACCGCAGCCCACGATGACCCCGGTAGCGACCGCGCTCAGGTATGAATGGTGCCGAAACTCCTCGCGGGCAAAGACATTCGAGATGTGCACCTCGATCAGGGGCGCGCTCAACTCGGCGCAGGCGTCTCGCAGCGCAACGGAGGTGTGCGTCAGACCGCCGGCGTTGAGAATGACAGGCTCCTTCGCGTCGGCCGCCAGATGGATCCAGTCCAGCAGCTGCGCTTCGCTGTCGCTTTGCCGCACAACGACTTTCAACCCGAGCTCAGCGGCTTCGCGTTCGATCAAAGCAACCAGGTCGTCGTGGGTGGTGTCGCCGTAGACCTCGGGTTCGCGGCGGCCCAGCCGGCCGAGGTTGGGTCCATTGATGACATTGATGGTCATTTGGTGCCCACCTCCGCGTAAGCCGCCGCCAGCAGCGACGGGTCCGGGCCCTCCAACCGGCCGGGCTTCGCCAGCCCGTCGAGCACCACGAAGCGCAGCACCCCCGAACGGGTCTTCTTGTCGCCGGCCATGAACTCCAGCAGTTGCGGCAGCGCGTCGGCGTCGTAGCCGGTCGGCAATCCCAGCGACGTCAGAATGCTGCGGTGGCGCTCGGCGGTGGCGTCGTCGAGACGCCCAGCCAGCCGGCCCAACTCGGCGGCGAACACCAGCCCCACCGAGACCGCGGCGCCGTGCCGCCACTTGTACTGTTCCCGCCGCTCGATCGCATGGCCCAAAGTGTGCCCGTAGTTGAGGATTTCACGCAGCGCCGACTCCTTCTCGTCAGCGGCGACAACCTCGGCCTTGACGGCGACCGCGCGCCGGATCAACTCCGGCAACACCTCCCCCGACGGGTCCATCGCCGCCTGCGGGTCGGCCTCGATCAGGTCCAGGATCACCGGGTCGGCGATGAAACCGGCCTTGACGACTTCGGCCATTCCGGCGGCGATTTCGTTGTGCGGCAACGTCTGCAGCGTCGCGAGGTCGACCAGGACCGCGCTCGGCTGGTGGAACGCGCCGACCAGGTTTTTGCCTGCGTCGGTGTTGATGCCGGTCTTGCCGCCGACCGCCGCGTCGACCATCGCCAGCAGCGTGGTGGGCACGTGCACGATCGACACGCCGCGCAGCCAGGTCGCCGCGGCGAAGCCCGCGACGTCGGTGGCGGCTCCCCCGCCCAGACTGACCAGAGCGTCTTTGCGGTCGATGCCGATGCGGCCCAGCACTCCCCAGATGAAGCCGACGACCGGCAGGTCTTTGCCTGCCTCGGCGTCCGGAATCTCGATACGGTGTGCGTCAATACCCTTGTCGACCAGATGGTTTCGGATCAACTCGGCGGTCTGCGTCAGCACCGGCTGATGCAGGATGGCCACCCGGTGCCGCCCGGCTAGCTGGTCGCTGAGCTCGCCGAGCAGCCCGGTTCCGATGACCACCGGGTACGGCGGGTCGACGGCCACCTCGATGGTGACCGGTTCGAAGGGTTCCGTCATTTGCCTGCCTCGGCGCTGCCGTGTCTGCGTGCCGCCAGCGCGGCCGGCGTGGCGGGAGTGGGTGGCGGGCCGGTCCGCGGTTCAGCAACAGCCGACGCCTGCGGGGCCGGCGCGCGGCGCCACGGCGGGCGGCGGCGGTTGCGCACGGTGCTGCCGGGTTTGGGATCTTGCAGACGACAGACGATGTGCCGCACGACGGCGCCCGGGTTGCGGCGGTTGGTGTTGACCCGGATGGTGGCGACCTTGCGGTACAACGGAACCCGCTGGGCCATCAGCGCGCGAAACTTCTCGGCACGATCCGGCCCGGCCAGCAGCGGCCGAACGGTGTTGCCGCCGGTACGCCGAACCCCTTCGGCCGCACTGATTTCCAGGTAGACAACGGTGTGACCGGCAAGTGCGTCGCGCACACCGGGCGTAGTGACCGCACCGCCGCCGAGCGACAGCACGCCGTCGTGGTCGGACAGCGCAGCGCGGATCACACCTTCTTCGATGCGGCGGAATTCCTGCTCCCCGTCAACGGCGAAGATGTCGGCGATGCGCCGTCCGGTCTGCTGCTCGATGGCCGCGTCGGTGTCGAGCATGTCGACGTCGAGCGCCTTGGCCAGGCGCCGGCCGATCGTGGACTTACCGGATCCCGGCAGTCCCACCAACACTGCTTTCGGAGCCATCACGATTACCCGGATGCCCGAACATCGCTGACCGGCTCCCGCTCGGCCACCGACCGCAGATACGACTCGATGTTGCGCCGCGTCTCGTTCAGCGAGTCGCCGCCGAACTTCTCCAGCGCCGCCCGCGCCAGCACCAGCGCCACCATCGTCTCGACGACCACACCGGCCGCCGGCACCGCGCAGACATCGGAGCGCTGGTTGATCGCGACGGCTTCCTCGCCGGTGGTCATGTCCACGGTGGCCAGCGCGCGCGGCACCGTGGAGATCGGCTTCATCGCCGCGCGGACCCGCAGCGGCTGGCCGTTGGTCATACCGCCCTCCAGGCCGCCGGCCCGATTGGTCGAGCGCACCACACCGTCGGGCCCGGGGTACATCTCGTCGTGGGCGCGGCTGCCGCGCCGACGTGCGGTGGTAAAGCCGTCGCCGATCTCGACACCCTTGATCGCCTGGATGCCCATCACCGCGGCGGCGAGCTGGCTGTCGAGCCGGTGGTCGCCGCTGATGAACGACCCGAGGCCGACGGGCAGACCCACCGCAACCGCTTCGACGACGCCGCCGAGGGTGTCGCCGTCCTTCTTGGCCGCTTCGATTTCGGCGATCATCGACGCCTCGGCCGCCTTGTCGAACGCCCGCACCGGGCTGTCGTCGATCGCCGCCAGGTCGCCGGCCTGCGGCGGCGGGCCATCGTACGGCGTGGACTCGCCGATCGAGATGACGTGGGACAGCACCTCGACGCCGAGCGCTTGCCGCAGGAACTGCCGGGCGATGGTGCCGGCCGCGACGCGGGCCGCGGTCTCGCGGGCGCTGGCCCGCTCGAGCACCGGGCGGGCGTCGTCGAACTCGTATTTGAGCATGCCCGCATAGTCGGCGTGGCCGGGTCGTGGCCGGGTCAGCGGTGCATTGCGCGCCACCTCGAGCTCGGCCTCGTCGACCGGGTCCGGGGCCATCACGGTTTCCCATTTGGGCCATTCGGTGTTGCCGACCTCGATGGCGATCGGGCCGCCCAGGGTGACGCCGTGGCGCAGCCCGGCCAGCACGGTGACCTGGTCGCGCTCGAACTTCATCCGGGCACCGCGGCCGTAACCGAGGCGGCGACGGGCCAACTGGTCGGCGATGTCGTCGGACGTCACGGTCAGCCCGGCGACCATGCCTTCGACCACGGCCACCAACGCGCGGCCGTGGGATTCACCAGCAGTGGTCCATCGCAACACGAGTCCCATCTTCCCATGACCGGCGTCGACGAGGAAAAAGCCTCGCGGCGGTTTACTTACTCGCCAGTAGGGTAGCCATCTCGTGATTGCGGTCACAGCAGCGCGCAGGCGCGACAACGAAAGGCGGTCGATGACGTCGATGACTACGCCCTTGAAGAATTTGGTGCGTTGGGCGAGATCGCCCGCGAAAGACGTGGACTCGGCATCGGGATCGTGGGTGAACATGGTTCGCGGCCTGGCCGCACGGGCGACGACGCCGCTACTGCCGGACGATTACCTGTCGCTGCTCAACCCGCTGTGGTCGGCGCGCGAACTGCGCGGCGAGATCGTGGCGGTCAAACCCGAAACCGAAGACACCGCGACGGTCGTCATCCGGCCGGGCTGGGGGTTCTCCGGCGACTACCGCCCGGGTCAGTATGTCGGGATCGGTCTGCGGGTCGACGGCAAGTGGCATTGGCGGTCGTATTCGTTGACGTCGGTTCCCGAGCGGGGCGACGAGAACATCTCGATCACGGTGAAGGCGACCCCGGAGGGTTTCCTGTCCGCCCACCTGGTCAACGGCGTCGAGCCGGGCACCATCATCCGGCTGGCGTCGCCCAAGGGCGATTTCGCGCTGCCGAACCCGCCCCCGCAATCGCTGCTGTTCATCACCGCCGGCAGTGGCATCACACCGGTCATGGCGATGCTGCGGTCATTGCGGGCGCGTGGTCAATTTCCGGACATCGTGCATGTCCACTCGGCCGCGTCGCAGGATGCGGTGATCTTCCACGACGAGTTGCGCGAGATCGAGCAGGAGCAGAGCGGCTACCGCCTCCACCTTCAATTGACCGAGACCGACGGCAAGGTCGACTTCGACGAGCTGGACGGCATCGTCGCCGACTGGCGCGAGCGATCCGCGTGGGCATGCGGCCCCGGAGCCATGCTCGACGCGGTCGAAAAGGTGTGGCAGGACAACGACATCGACGACGCGCTGCATATGGAGCGGTTCAACATCGCGGCCACCGACAAAGGCGGTGAAGGTGGCACGGTGACGTTTGCCATCTCGGACAAGACAATTGAGATCGACGGCGCGACCTCCATTCTGGAAGCGGGTGAAAAGCAAGGCATTCAGATGCCGTTCGGCTGCCGAATGGGTATTTGTCAGACCTGCGTGCTGCCGTTGGAAGACGGGCACGTCCGCGACGTTCGCTCGGGTCAAGAACATGGCGCCGGCGATCGGATACAGACATGCATTTCAACAGCATCCGGCAACTGCACCATCAAAGTTTGAGAGGAAATCGGTCACATGGCTATCACCGACATCAAGGCGTACGCACACCTCACCCCTCAGGACGTCGAGGATCTGGCGGCTGAACTCGACGCGATCCGGACCGACATCGAGGAATCACGGGGCGAGCGCGACGCGCGTTACATCCGTCGCGCGATTCAGTTGCAGCGCGGGCTCGCCGCCTTCGGGCGCTTGGCGCTGTTCGCCAGCAGCAGCAGGATCGCGCGCATGGCCGGCATCACCAGCCTGGCGTCGGCCAAGATCATCGAGAACATGGAGTTGGGGCACAACATCATTCACGGCCAGTGGGACTGGATGAACGATCCCGAAGTGCACTCCACGGAATGGGAATGGGACACCGCGTGCCCGTCGTCGCAGTGGAAGCATTCGCACAACTTCGTGCACCACAAATACACCAACGTCGTCGGCCTGGACAGCGACGTCGGCTACGGCATCATGCGCGTGACGCGAGACGAACGCTGGTCGCCGTGGATGATCGGCAACCCGGTCTACAACCTGCTGCTGGGGACGCTGTTCCAGTGGGGCGTCGCGCTGCACCACATTGAATCCGCGAAGATCAGGAAGAAAGAAAAGACGTGGGCCGAGGCACGAAAAGACCTGCGCATCATGGGCAAGAAGATGGGCAAACAGGCGGGCAAGGACTACATCGT
This sequence comes from Mycobacterium cookii, assembly GCF_010727945.1. Lineage (NCBI taxonomy): Bacteria > Bacillati > Actinomycetota > Actinomycetes > Mycobacteriales > Mycobacteriaceae > Mycobacterium > Mycobacterium cookii. The sequence continues at coordinate 421,756 of NZ_AP022569.1, read as the reverse complement.
CTACCCGGCCCTGGCCGGCAGTAACTGGAAGCACACGCTCAAGGCGAACGCGATCGCGAACCTGATCCGCAACTACTGGGCGTACATGGTCATCTTCTGCGGCCACTTCCCCGACGGCGCCGAGAAGTTCACCCGGGAAAGTTTCGAAGAGGAGACCCGCGGCGAGTGGTATCTGCGGCAGATGCTGGGCTCGGCCAACTTCAACGCCGGCCCGATCATGGCGTTCATGAGCGGAAACCTGTGCTACCAGATCGAGCACCACCTGTTCCCCGACCTACCCAGTAACCGGTATGCCGAGATCAGCGTCCGGGTCCGCGAAGTGTGCGAAAAATACGACCTGCCCTACACGACCGGGCCACTGCTGCGGCAGTACTGGCAATCGTTCTGGACCATTCTCAAACTCGCCGTGCCGGACAGCTGGTTGCCCGGCACCCCCGACGACGCACCGGAAACGCATTCCGAGAAGAAGTTTTCTGATACCGAGCCGCACGAAATCCAGGGCAAGCGGTACGGATTGCGCAGCGCGCTGAGGGGCCGCAACACAGCTGCGGCCTAGCAACGCCGCAGTTCGGTGAACTGCCAGACGCCGAGCACCAGCATGACCGCGGCTGCGTCGGCCAGCGCCCAATTGCCCGCGGTGCTCAACGGCAGCCAGCCGAACCATGCCGCCGCCGCGGTGATCGGCGCCAGCAGGAAGTTGGTCACCACGAATGCGGCCACCAGGCTGCGGGTGGGGCGAGTCCGGTTGAGGCCGACCAGCAGGACAGGGCCGAGGATCGCAAAGGACAACCCGCCGACGACGAGCGTCGCGCGGGAAACCCCCCACCAGTGCGCGAGCGGTGCGCTGAGCGCGGCGACGACCGCGCCGGCGGCCGTCCAGAAGGCGAGGTCGGCGTTGATCGATCGACGGCGCGGTGCATCGGTGTGGCGTGAAATCGTTGTGCTTGTCATGCCCTGATCGTCCGGCCGGACCCGCTGCCGACTCCAGTCACGGCACTGCCAAAGGCTGCCAGTTGCGTCATGGCAATACCGCCAACCCCACCGCGACGACGCAGGCCAGACACATCGACGGGCCGTGCGGAACCGACGGCCCCGAGCGGCGCAGCACCGCGACCACGGCCGCGGCCGCCGTCAGCAGCGGGGCGCCGAGCGCTGCCAGCAGCCACACGTCGGCGCCGAAGCAACCGGTCAGAGCGCCCAGGCCGAGCGCGAGCTTCACATCACCGCCACCCATCGCGGTCGGCGACGCCAGGTGCACCAGCAGGTAGACGGTGCTCAGCGCCGCGGCGCCCAGTGCTGCGGCCGCACCACGACCCGAGGCACTGGCAATGAGCAGGACCACCGCGAACCCCGGGAGAGTGAGCCAGTTGGGCAATCGGCGGTGGCGGACGTCGTAGGCGCTGAGCGTGATCATCCACACCAGCGCAGCCGCGATCCGCATGCGCGACAAGCTATTGCAGCGCGGCCGCCATCGCCGCTCGCGGAGCCGGTAGCCCTGTGAATTGTTCGACTTGGGCGAAGGCCTGGTGCAGCAGCATCTGCAGCCCGCTGATCACCCTTCCGCCGGCCGCCTCGACCGCCACGGCCAGTGGTGTCGGCCACGGGTCGTAGATCGCGTCCAGCAGAATCGGCGCGCCGGCGAAGGCCTCGGTGTACGCCGCGGCAACATCGGCGGGCAGCGTGCTGACCAGTACACCCGCCGCAGCGACGGCATCGCCCACCGCGTCACCGTTGAGATCGCAGAACCGGGCCGCGGCGCCGACCTGGCCGGCCAGCTCGATCAGACCGGCGGCCTTGTCCGGGTTGCGCGCGGCAATGGTGATATCGGTGACGCCCAGTCCGGCCAGAGCGACGATTGCCGCCGGCGCGGTGCCGCCGGATCCCGACACCACTGCCGCGCCGGTCACTGCACCCAGGGCGCCCGCGACTCCGTCGATGTCGGTGTTGTCGGCCTGCCAACCGTCCGGTGTTCGCAGCAGCGTGTTGGCCGACCCCACCAGCCCGGCCCGGTCGGTGTGTTCGTCGGCGAATTGCAGCGCGGCGAATTTGCCCGGCATCGTGACCGACACGCCGACCCATTCCGGCCCGAAAGCACCGACCACGCCGGGCAATTCGTCGGCGCCGCATTCGATGCGCTCGTAGGTCCAGTCGATCAGGCCCAGCGCCCGGTAGGCAGCCAGATGCAGCTGCGGAGAGCGCGAATGGGCGATCGGCGAGCCCAGGACAGCTGCTTTTCTGGGCGCCCGACTACCTGGCACTATCAAGGACACCGTTGCGCTTGGCCAACTCGATGTTCGCCAGATGCTGCTGATAGTCGCGGGTGAACAGCGTCGTACCCTGCGCGTCGATGGTGACGAAGTACAGCCAGTCGCCGTCGTCGGGATGCTCGGCGGCTTTCAGCGCATCGACACCCGGCGAGCAGATCGGCGTCGCGGGCAGGCCTTCGGACACGTAGGTGTTCCACGGCGTCGTCTGCCCGCGGTCGCCGTCGGTGGTGGCCACCTCGCGACGGTCCAGCGGGTAGTTGACCGTCGAGTCGAACTCCAGCTTTCGGTGCTCGGCCAACCGGTTGTAGATGACCCGCGCCACCTTGGCGAAGTCCTGCGGCTTGGCCTCCCGCTGCACCAGCGACGCGACCACCAGGACGTTGTACGGCGACATGTTCATCGCCGTCGCGGTGTCCAGCAGGCCCGACTTCACGTACTGCTCGGTGCTGGCGCTGATCAGCGATTCCAGAATCGTCTGCGGGTCCGCCGAGGGGTTGACGTTGAATGTTCCGGGCGCGATCAGGCCTTCGAGCCGGCGGTGATCCTCACCCATCGCGGTCGCCGCGCCGACCGCCCAGGTCGGCACGGAAAGCGACGCCAGCGGCGTCTTTTCGGCCGCGGTGCGCAGATCGGCCGCGGCGATGCAGCGCTTGTCGCCGTCCAATTCCACGCAGCTGGCCTTGGAGATCATGGTGAAGATGCCGGGAGTGGTGTCGTTGGTCTTGACGTCGGTGGTGTCGTCGAGCTGCCGACCTTCCGGGATCACCACCTTGCCGACCCGGTTCTGCGGGTCAGCGAGCCGCTTCACCGCCGAATCGGCGGGAATCTCGGTGCGCAATCGGTAATAGCCGGGCTGGATCGCCGAGATCGCAGCGTCGCCATGGGCGGCCTCGAGGAACGCCTTGACGGTCTTGACGACGTCCTGCTTGTGCAACGTCTCGCCGATCGCCGTGGTCGAGTCGCCGGCGTGCACCTGGACCACCAAGTCCTTCTTGCCGTCGCCGGCGTAGTCGTTCTGCGAGCCCAGGCTGTGCCACATCTTCGAGCCGACGAACACCACGGCCAGAACCACGGCGACGAGGAAGCCGACGGCGAACGCCCGGATCATCCGCTTACGCCGACGGCCCCGCTCGGCGCGCAGCCGCTCGGCGCGCGAATGTGTCCGCCGCGACGGCCCGACCGCGACAGGCGCCGCGCGTTGCTCTGGTCGCGGCCGCACGCGACGTACGCGCTCCCGGCCGTCAGACACCGTTGACCTCCCCGGGCAGCTTGGCACGGCGTTCGTCGAGCCATCCCTGCAAGATCGCCACCGCCGCCGCCTGGTCGATGACCCTACGCTGGCCCTTGGCCCGGATACCGGCCTGCCGCAGCGAGCGCTGCGCACTGACGGTGGTCAGCCGCTCGTCGGCCAGCCGCACCGGAACCGGCGCGATCCGGCCGGCCAGCGCTTCGGCCAGTTCGATCGCGTCCAGGGCTGACGGGCCGGTGCGGTCGGCCAGGGTGCGGGGCAGGCCGACGACCACTTCGACGATGTTCGATTCCGCCACCAGTTCGGCCAGTCGTCGCAGATGCTTGCCGGACCGTTCGCGGCGGACCGTCTCGACCGGGGTGGCCAGAATGCCGTCCGGGTCGCTGCTCGCCACCCCGATACGCACGGTGCCGACGTCGACGCCCAGCCGCCGCCCGGGTCCCGGATCGTCTCCTCCGGGCCGGTCCGGGAGGCGGTGCGACGACTCCACTCAGCCGACCCGGGCTATCTCAGCGCGTAGGGCGTCCAGCGCCGCGTCGATGCCGGAGGAATCCTTCCCCGAGCCCTGCGCGAGGTCGGCCTTTCCGCCGCCACGCCCGTCGACTGCGCCGGCGAGCTGCTTGACCAGCTCGTTGGCCCGCAGGCCCAGGTCCTGGGCGGCGCGGTTGGCGGCGACCGCGTACGGCACGGCGCCGCCGCCACCTTCGGCGATCAGCGCGACCACCGCCGGGTCGTTGCCGAGCTTTCCGCGGATGTCGCCGACCAGCGAGCGCAGATCGGAACCCGTCATCCCGGCTGACATCCGCTGCGCCACCACCTGGACGTTACCGATGTGCTGGGCTCCGGCGGCGGCGTTTGCCGCGGCGGCCCGCGCGTTCGCCAACCGGCTACGTTCGATTTCCTTCTCCGCGGCTTTCAACCGCTCCACCAGGTTCGCCACCCGGGCGGGCACCTCGTCGGACGGCACCTTCAGCGACGAGGCCAGCCCGGCCATCAGCGCCCGCTCCTTGGCCAGATGCTTGAACGACTCCAGGCCGACGTAGGCCTCGACGCGTCGCACGCCCGAACCCACCGACGACTCGCCGAGCAAGGTGACCGGCCCGATCTGCGCCGAGTTGTGCACATGCGTGCCACCACACAGCTCGAGTGAGAACGGGCCGCCGATCTCCACGACCCGCACCTGCTCGGGATAGCTCTCGCCGAACAGCGCCATCGCGCCCATCGCCTTGGCCTTCTCGAAATTCTCGACGAAGGTGTGCACCTCGTAGTCGGCCTGCACCGCCTGGTTGGTCACCTCTTCGATGTCGGCGCGCTGCTGCTCGCTGAGCGAACCCTGCCAGTTGAAGTCGAACCGCAGATAGCCCGGCCTGTTCAGCGAACCGGCCTGAACGGCGTTGGGCCCCAACACTTGCCGCAGTGCGGCGTGCACCATGTGGGTGCCCGAATGGCCCTGGGTGGCACCTTTGCGCCAGCCTGCGTCGACCGCGGCGACCACGGTGTCGCCCTCGACGAATTCGCCGGATTCCACATTGACCCGGTGCACGTACAGGCTTTTGGCGATCTTCTGCACATCGGTCACGGCGGCCCGGGCGCTCCCGCCGGACCCGGTCCCGGTGATGGTGCCCACGTCGGCGAGCTGGCCGCCGGACTCGGCGTAGAGCGGGGTGCGGTCCAGCACCAGCTCCACCCGGTCGGCGATGGCGGCCTCCCCGTGGGCGGCGTGTGCGACGACGGGCACCCGCTTGCCGTCCACGAAGATCCCGAGAATCCTTGCCTCGGAGGTCAATTCGTCGAAGCCGGTGAACTCCGTCGGTCCGGCGTCGACCAGCTCACGGTAGGCGGTCAGGTCGGCATGGGCGTGTTTGCGGGCGGCGGCATCGGCCTTGGCGCGCTGCCGCTGCTGCAGCATCAGCTCGTGGAAGCCGGCCTGGTCGACGGTCAGGCCCTGCTCGGCGGCCATCTCCAGGGTGAGCTCGATCGGGAACCCGTAGGTGTCGTGCAGCGTGAAAGCGTCCGAGCCGGAAACCACTGACGCGCCTGAGGATCTGGTGGTGCCCGCGACGTCGTCGAACAGTTTGGAGCCCGACGCGAGCGTGCGGTTGAAGGCCGTCTCCTCGGCGATCGCGATCCGGTTGATCCGGTCGAAGTCGGTCATCAGTTCCGGATACGACGGGCCCATCGCGTCGCGGACGGTCGCCATCAGATCGCCCACGATCGGGTCGTCGATGCCCAGCAGCTTGGCCGAGCGGATGACGCGGCGCAGCAGGCGGCGCAGGACGTAGCCGCGGCCGTCGTTGCCGGGGCTCACCCCGTCGCCGATCAGGATCGCGGCGGTGCGGCTGTGGTCGGCGATGATGCGGTAGCGCACGTCGTCGGCGTGGTTGCCGACGTCGTAGCGGCGCGGGGCACGCGACTCCACCAGGTCGATGACGGGCCGCAGCAGGTCGGTCTCGTAGACGTTGGCCACGTTCTGCAGCACCAGCGCGATCCGCTCCACGCCCATGCCGGTGTCGATGTTCTTGCGCGGCAACGGACCGAGGATCTCGTAGTCCTCCTTGCCGATTCCTTCGCCGCGCTCGTTCTGCATGAACACGAGGTTCCAGACCTCGAGGTAGCGGTCTTCGTTGGCGACCGGACCGCCGTCGACCCCGAACCCGGGTCCGCGGTCGTAATAGATCTCCGACGACGGGCCGCACGGGCCGGGAATGCCCATCGACCAGTAGTTGTCCGCCATCCCGCGCCGCTGAATACGCTCGACCGGCAGGCCGGCGATCTCGCGCCACAGCGCTATGGCTTCGTCATCGTCCAAATAAACTGTGGCCCAGAGCTTTTCCGGATCCAGCCCATAGCCGCCGTCCTCGACCTTGTTGGTCAGCAGGGTCCAGGCCAATTCGATGGCTGCACGCTTGAAATAATCGCCGAACGAGAAATTGCCGGCCATCTGAAAAAACGTGTTGTGCCGGGTGGTGATCCCGACTTCGTCGATGTCGGGCGTCCGGATGCATTTCTGGATGCTGGTTGCCGTCGGATACGGCGGCGTGCGCTGGCCGAGGAAGAACGGCACGAACTGCACCATGCCGGCATTGACGAACAGCAGGTTCGGGTCGTCGAGTATCACCGACGCACTGGGTACCTCGGTGTGGCCCGCGTTCACGAAATGATCCAGGAACCTCTTCCTGATCTCGTGTGTCTGCACTTTTCCGCTTCCTCTTTGACCCTGTTCTTTTCGGCCCGCGTCCAGCCTATTTGGACCGCACTACAGTACCGGTCCACCAACGGTGCCCGAACACTCGACGAGTCACGCCTCGACGAACGACAGCCGCACCGACCGCCGCGGATTGTCCCGGTTCAAGTCGACCAGCACGACGCTCTGCCAGGTGCCGAGCAGCGGCTCACCGCCGTGCACCGGCACGGTGATCGACGGCGCGACGATCGCCGGCAGCACATGATCGGCGCCATGACCTGCAGATCCGTGCGAATGCCGGTAGCGCTCGTCGCGCGGCAACAACCGTTCCAGGGTGTCGACGAGGTCGTCGTCGGATCCGGCCCCGGTTTCGATGATCGCCACCCCGGCCGTCGCGTGCGGGACGAACACGTTGCACAGGCCGTCACCCAGCGGGAAGCAGAACGCGCGCACAGCCTCGGTCAGATCGACGGTACGGCGACGCGCGGTGTCGACATCCAGCACATCGGTTTTCACCGGTTCAGCCTACGTACGCGTCGTTCGAGATGCCGAGTCCAACGGGTGTCAAGGTACGATCCCCTCCGAAAAAGGATGGGGTGGCCTTTGATCGCCTAACCCCCGGGGGGGAAGCACGTTGACCGCATCGCCTGCCGACGGCGAGGCCACGCCTCCGCTGGCGGTCCATCAGCGCATTCTGGCCGTGCTGACCGATCCCCGGTTGTACTGGGTGCTGGCGCCCGCCGCCGTTTTCGCGTTTCTGCTCGGTTGCTTCGGTTACCTGACCTGGGAGCCGCTCGAAGGCTCCGAGCACGTGCACTATTCGCTCTCCGACGCCTTATACGGCAGCAGCAAACTTTTCTTCCTGCACGCCGCCCCACAGCCGGAGAGCCAGGTCGGCTTGGCGTTGGATGTCGCCCGCTACCTGGCACCGATCGTGGCCGGGTGGGCTGCGCTGATCGCACTGATCGCGCTGCTGCACGACCGGGCGCAGCGGATGCTGATTCCGCTCAGACGTAACCATGTGGTGCTGTGCGGCTTGGGCGATGTCGGCTTCGAGTTGCTGCGGGTGCTGCGCGCCGCGAATTACCGGGTGGTTGTCATCGAAGCAGACGCGCGTAACCCACGCATCGAAGCCTGCCGCCAGTGGGGCGGCCCGGTGATCGTGGGCGACGCGCAGTTGAAGTCGACGCTGGAGGCGGCCGGAGTCAAGCGTGCCGCACGTCTACTCGCCGTAACGCCAGACGACGTCGTCAACACTGAAATCGTCACGCGGGCAAGGCGGTTGGTCAAAGGCAGTCGCCGACTGCTCTGCCTGGCCCGGGTCAACAACCCGAGCCTGTGTGTGTTTCTGAGGATCGAGGAGTCCAACCACGGGGACGACGAGTCGGCGCTGGACTTCTTCAACGCCGATGAGATCGGCGCGCGCCTGCTGCTCGAGGCGCACCCGTTCGACACGGCGACGCAGCCGCACATCCTGCTGGCTCACCTCGACACACTCGGTTCCGAGCTGGTGATGAACGCGGCCCGCAGATGGCAGGACGAACGCGCGGACAGTTCCGCACCGCTGCTGGTCACGGTTGTCGATGACGACGCGGACCAGCGGATCGGCAGTCTGCTGGCCAACTACCCGGTCCTCGAGCAGGTGTGCGAGTTCACCGCCTACTGCACTTCTGCCCGCGATCTCCAGCGGCTCTCGACCGCCCGGCCCGCGGTCCCGATTTCCCGCGCCTACGTGACCGCGCAGCGCGACGAACAGACCGTCGAGACCGCGCTCAAGCTGCGCCACGCGCTCGACTCGGCGGTGCCGGTGGTCGCGGCGCTGTGGCAGGCCTACGGGGTTGCCGACCTCCTGGAGAACTCGACGACGCAGCACGGCACGAATCTGACGGTATTCAGAACAATCCAGCAAACATGCAGCGTGGACCTGGTCGAAGGCGGGTCGTTCGAAGCAATCGCCCACGAAATCCATCGCCGCTACTGCTTGATGCAACCCGACGGGGTGAACCCACCGCCGTGGTCCGAGCTGGACGAGTCACTGAAGAAATCCAACCGTGCCCAGGCGCGTCATATCGGTGTCAAACTGCGCAGCATCGGATGCGAGATCACGCCGCTTCGGGACTGGCAGGCGAAGGATTTCACCTTCACCAGCGACGAGCTCACCAAGTTGAGCATCATGGAGCACGATCGTTGGGAGCAGGAAAAAAGAGACGCCGGGGTGAAATCGGACCCGCATTTTCTGCCATGGGACCAGCTGCCTACCGATATCGCCGAGTGGGACACCAACTTCATCAGGGCGATCCCCGCGATGCTTGCCTCGGTGGGCCTGCAGATCGTCGACGTACGGGAAGCGGCGGCCCGCTACCCGAATGCCGCCGCGACGGCTGGCACGCACCCTTAACTCCTACGCTAGGCACGCAAACCCGCCTGATTACCGGGCGAGCGATCAACCCGATGCTTATACTGCTGAAAATTTCCTGAGTTTGTCCCGGGGGGAAGACTCTTGCTTTTTGTCAGCTACGCCAGTCAAGACCGACCGCTGATAGAGAACCTGCTGACCACGTTGCGACGCAATCGCCAGCAGGTGTGGTGGGACGACGAGTTGGGCGGTGGCGAAGCGTGGTGGCACGCCATACTCGAGCAGATCCGCCGCTGCGATGTATTCATCGTCGCCGTCTCCAACAACTCGTTGGCGTCCAAACCCTGCCAGGCTGAGCTGCGCTACGCCGAGGCGCTGCGACGGCCGATCCTGCCCGTCCAGATTGGGCCGATCGACAGCCTGCGGGTGACCCCGTTGGCGGCCCGACAGATCCTCGACTTCAGGGACCCGTCCAAGCAGAACGCCTTCCGGCTGCTCTCCTCGGTGCAGCACCGGCAGGCTCAGGTCCCGACGCTGCCCTGGCCACTACCCCCCGAACCACAGGTGCCGTTCGCGTACCTGATGCGGCTCGCGGCGGTCCTGTCACGCCCAGAGCTGAGTCGGCACCAGCAGGCCGAGCTGATGATCGAACTCAAGGATCGACTAGACGACGATCGTCACGATCCGGCCGCCTTCCGCGACCTCACCCAGTTGTTGCGACTGCTACGCGACCGGGCGGACGTCACCTGGCGGATCCGCACCGAGATCGACTCGACCCTGGCCTCGATCGAATCGCCGAACGCGGGCGCTGCAGTCACGGTTCCATTCACGCAGGCAGGAATGTCTGGGCCGTTCTCCGCTCCGGAGCCGGCGGTGACGTCAGCGGTGACCATCCCGCATCCGGTGATGCCGGCGGCGTTTTCCGGACCGCAGCCGATCCCGCCGCCCCCACCTCCCCCGGCTCCCCCGCCTTCCCCGACGCCCTCGATTTCCGACCGCAATGCCAAGTCGGGCCGGATTCGCCGGCGCTGGATCGTCGTCGGCGTTGTCGGCGTGGTTGCCTCGATCGCGGCCGGGATTGGCCTCAAAGTTGCTTTCCCACAACAGAATTCCGACCGGCTTAGTGGCCTGCTCGTCAGCGACTCAGACGTCAACTCCATCATGGGCGGTGACGATATGCGACAGGTGGAGAGCGGCAAAGGAGCGACGAAACACAGCAGCTGGGTTTCCACGACCCCACAGATTTGTCTGGCGACGCTCTATCCGGGGATGGACTCCACGTATCAGGACAGCGGAATGCAGGAGCTTTCCTGGACGGTCATACAGAAGCGAGGTGGGCCGAACCGGGCCGGTGAGAGCAACAACCGCTTTGCCGACCAGGACATCGCGGTCTTCCCGCCGAACTCCGACCGAGCGGCCGCATTCGTGGCGCGATCGGCCGACCAGTGGAAGCAGTGCGCCCGCCAAGTCGCGACGGCCACCTATCTTTCCGACAACCGTTCCTACCGATGGGACGTCGGTGACTTCTCCGGCGGCTCCACCAAAATCTTCCAACGCTTCACCGAGGTCGACGGCAACGGCTATGCGTGCCAACGAGTGCTGAACGCGGTGTCTGACTACGTCATCGACGTCAAGGCGTGCGGACCCGGCGTCACCGACGAAGCCAGCCGCATCGTCGACAAGATCGCCGCCGGGCTAGCCCAACCCGGCGTCATGAAATAAGGCACGTCGGTTTCCACCGGTTCAGCCGACGGATTTGCCCATTGTCATGGCGAATCCAGCAGAGGAAGGTGAGCAAAGGACCGGTGGCGCCGCCGGGGCGCTGCCCCCGAACGAGGAGGGTTCATCATGTTTGCGCGCTCCACCACTATCCAGGCTCAGCCGTCGTCGATCGACGCCGGCGTCGCGCATGTTCGCGACGCCGTTCTGCCGAGAATCCAGGAGGTCGACGGCTGCGTCGGCCTGTCGTTGTTGGTCGACCGCGAGTCCGGTCGTTGTATCGCGACCACCGCATGGGAGAACGAAGCCGCCCTGCATGCCAGCGCCCAGCAGGTGCGCCCGGTGCGTGATGAGGTGGCGCAGAAATTCGGGGGCAGCCCAACGATCGACGAGTGGGAAATCGCGGTACTGCATCGCGATCACCGCTCCGGTCCGGGCGCCTGTGTGCGCGCCACGTGGCTTAGGGTGCGGCCCGAGCAGTTCGATCGGGCAATCGAGTTCTACCGGGAGTCAGTGCTGCCCGCGATCGAAGAGCTCGACGGCTTTTGCAGCGCGAGCCTGATGATCGACCGTGCCTCGTGGCGGGCGGTGTCGTCGTCGACGTTCGACAGCCTCGAGGCGATGCAGCGCAATGAGGAGCAGGCCCGTTCGCTGCGGACCGCTCGGCTGCGCGACCTCGGCGCCGACCAGCACGACGTCGGCGAGTTCGAGTTGGCGGTGGCACACCTGCGGGTGCCCGAGCTGGTTTAGCGGGCTAGGTGTACTGACCTGAGAGGTTAGGTACGCGGGTGGCGGGTGGTTGGCCGCCGAGTGCGGTGTGGCCGCGGTGGAAATTGTAGGTGTGCAGCCAGGTGGTGAATTCCTGGCAGCGTTCGGCGTCGCTGCGGTAGAGCCGGGCGTAGGCCCATTCGTTGGCCAGGGTGCGGTGAAACCGCTCTACTTTGCCGTTGGTCTGGGGTCGATAGGGTCGGGTCCGGCGATGTTCGATGTGACCCAGGGCGTCAGCAAAGGCGTGCGAGCGGTAGCAGGAGCCGTTGTCGGTCAACACTTTCCGTACGGTGATGCCGGATTCGGCGAACCATGCGTTAGCGCGCAGCCAAAACCCTGCTGCGGTGTCTTTTCGCTCGTCGGCCAGCAGCTCGCTGTAGGCCAGTCGAGAGTGTGCATCCAGGGCGGTATGTAGGAAGTGATAGCCGCGCACAGGATTGCGGTACCCGTTGCGTTTCCCGCTGGACTTATCGGCCTGGGAGTGACGTTGGCCTACCGAGCGGCCCAACATGCGCCAACCACCGCCGGCGGGAATCTTGCCCAGCTTTTTGACGTCGACATGAACCAGATCCCCACAGTGCTCGGAGTGCATGCGGCGCACGACGCGCCCGGTCGGGCGATCCAGCCAGCGTAATTTGGCCAGCCGATATCGGGTCAGGACCCGATGCACCGTCGAGGGATGAATTCCGAGCAGGTAACCGATACGTGCTGGTCCCCAGCGTCGAGTAACACGCACCCCGATGATGCGCCGCTCGGTGCGCGTCGGGGTCCGGTTGGGCTGTGATGCGGGCGCGAGGACCGATCGGCCATGCCGGCCTCACCGAACGCGCGATACCGGCTTGCCCAGCGCGCCGCGGTGCTCACCGCAACCTGGAAGCGCTCTGCGGCCCGCCGCAGCGGCCAACCATCCTCGACAACACAACGCGCTAAACGCAGACGGCCCAGCTCCGACAAAGGGGCATTACGGTGAGACACGAAGACCTCCGGTGTGTGAGTGCTTTCCTAGACAGCTCGCACTTCACTCGGAGGTCTTCGCTTTGTCACCACACCACGCCGTCACCAACGTCCGTGGTCAGTACAGCTAGGGCAGCGAGTCCCCGGGGAATCCAAGACAGGCGTGCACGTCGTAGGTGAAGACGCCCGCTGCGACTCCGGGGTCGTCGCCCATGATTGCGGTGGTCTCGTCGACGGTGGCCGCAAACACCGCGATGCCGCAGACCTCAGAGCCGTCGGTGACCGGCAGGACCACCGCTAGCACCCCGTCGTCGCGTAACCCGAAGTTGCGCCGACCGTGTTCCCAGACGATGCCGGGTGTCGAATCGTCGCCGAACTTCGGACCCCGTTTCAGGATTACGACGCTATAGGTCTTGGCGGAGGGCAGCAGTTGGCCCATCTCTTCGTCGGTGAAAGTCTTCATTGGTCGTCTCCTCAGCCCGTGGCGGGACCCCGCCCGATCAGCGCGGCACGCTGCAGGGTGGCCTCGGCCATTTTGACGTGTGCCGCATCGACCAGCACGCCGTTGACGCCGACCGCGCCCAGACCCTTCTGTTCGCCTTCGCGGTAGGCCTTGACGTTGCGCTCGGCGAGCGCGATCTCCTCGTCGGTCGGCGCGTACACCGCGTTGGCGACGGCGATCTGGCTCGGGTGGATGGCCCACTTGCCGGTGTAACCCATCAGCGCGGCCCGACGCGCGTCGCGCTCGTAGCCCTCGAGGTTGCCGTAGTCGGGATAGGGCGCGTCGATCGCGTCGATGCCGGCGATGCGGGCCGCGACGATCACCTTGTTGCGCGCGTATGCCCAGAAGTCGCCGGGATATTCGCCGAGCGGGTCGAAGTTGGTGTTTACCCGGGCGCCCTGGGACAGCGAGAAGTCACCGACCCCGAAGATCAGCGCGTCCAGCCGTCCGCTGGCCACCGCGATCTCCTCGGCGTTGGCCAGGCCCTCCACCTCTTCGATGAGCACCTCGAGCCGAATCTGGCGCGACAGGCCGAGTTTGGCCTCCAGCTGGCTGAGCAGTACGTCGACCCACCAAACATCGCGTGCCCGAAGCGCTTTCGGGATGATGATGGTCTCGAGGTTATCCCGGGCGCCGGTGACGACTTCGATGATGTCGTCGTGGCACCACTGGGTGTCCAGGCCGTTGATCCGGACCGCCCGCACGGTGCGTCCCCAGTTGAGTTCGTTGAGGCCCGTGACAACTTTCGCGCGCGCGGCCTCCTTGTGCGCGGGCGCGGTGGCGTCCTCCAAGTCGAGGAACACCAGGTCGGCGTCCGATGCGGCGGCCTTGGCGAACATGTGGTCGTTGGCCGCGGGCACCGCAAGTTCGGAGCGGCGCAGCAGTGAGGTCATCTACAGCACACCTTTCGCGCGCAGGCCGTCGATGTCAGTGCCGGTGAGCCCGAGCAGTTCGCCGTACACCTCGATGTTGTGCTCGCCGATCCGCGGGCCGAGGTGCTGTACGCGTCCCGTCGCGCCGGAGAACCGCGGCACCGGAGCCTGGACGGTCATCGCGCCGAGCTCGTCGTCGCCGACCTTGACGAAGACCTCGCGATGCGAAAGCTGTTCGTCGGCAACGAGATCGGTGATGTCGTAGACCGGAGCGGCGGCCACCTCGGCCGCGTCGAGGATCTCCATCGCTTCGGCCAGCGTCTTGGTGGCCACCCAGTCGGCGACCACCTGGTCGACCTCGAGGGCCCGCGCCAGCCGTCGCTGCGGATCGGAGAAGTCGGCGTCGTCGACCAGGTCGCCGCGCCCGATCGCGCGAAACACCCTCAGCGCCAACGTCGGTGAACTGCCCGACATCGCCAGCCATTTGTCGTCGGCGGTGCGGTACGTGTTGCGCGGCGCCGAGATGTCCCAGCGGTTGCCCGCCCTGGTCGGCACCAGACCGAGCTGGTCGTAGCCGAGCAGCGTCTGCTCGAGCAGCCGCGCCAGCGGGTCGATCAGGTTGATGTCGATCAGCTGCCCCGGCGCGCCGTGCACGTCACGGTGATACAGCGCCATCATCACCGCGTACGCGGCGTTGAGCGACGCCACTCCGTCGGCAAGCATGAACGGCGGCAGCGTCGGCGGTCCGCCGGCCTCGCCGGTGATGTTGGCGAAGCCGCTCATCGCCTCGCCGAGCGTGCCGAAGCCGGGTCGCTCACTCTTCGGTCCGGTCAGTCCGTAGCCGGTGATATGCAGCATGACGATCTTCTCGTTGACCGCCTTCAGCGCCGGATAGTCCAGCCCCCACTTGCGCAGGGTCGCCGGCCGGGTGTTCACGATCACCACGTCGGCGTGTTCGACGAGTTGCCGCAGCAGCGCCTGGCCTTCGGCGACGCGCAGGTTGAGGGTGATCGAACGCTTGTTGCGCGCCAACGACTTCCACATCAGCCCGACGCCGTCGACCTGGTTACCCCAGGTGCGGATCGGGTCGCCGCCGTCGGGCTGTTCGATCTTGATGACGTCGGCACCGAACTCGCCGAGATATGTCGCGGCCAGCGGTGCTGCCGCCAGCGTCGCGACATCGAGAACCCGGATGCCGTCGAGCATCATGCTGTGACGGGCACGCCGGCCGGCCGTTGCAAACCGAGGTGATCGCGCAACGTCGATCCGCTGTAGGACTCGCGGAACAGCCCGCGGTGCTGCAATTCCGGGATCACCATCCGTACCACGTCCTCGAAAGCACCGGGCAGATGCGTTGCAGCCAAGACAAATCCGTCGCAGGCACCACCATGGAACCATTCTTCCATCTGATCGGCCACCTGCTTTCCGGTGCCGACGAACCGCGGGCCCTGCAGCAGGGTCGCCCGATGACCGGCGAGGTCACGCAGGGTGATCTTGTCACCGATGTGGGCGCGTAGATTCTGCACCAGGCCGCGAATGCCCGACACCGAGTCGATGAGCTCGTCGGTGATCGGGTCGTCGAGGTCGTGTTTGGCGAAGTCGTAGTTCATCAGCTCCGAGAGTAGGGTCAGCGACGCCATCGGGTGCACGAGGTCGTTGAGAAAGACCCGCTCGCGCTCCTTGGCGTGATCTTCACTCTCGCCGACGACGGCATAGGCCATCGGGCAGAGCTTGACCGAATCCGGGTCGCGGCCCGCTGCGCCGATGCGCTCCTTCTGGTCGGCGTAGTGGTTGCGCGCGACCTCGATGCCCGGGTCGCCGGTGAAGATCAAATCGGCCCAGCGCGAAGCGAATTCGCGTCCGCGGCCCGAGGATCCGGCCTGGATGAGCACCGGTCGTCCCTGCGGGGTGCGCGGCACCGTCAGCGGACCCCGCACCGAGAAGAAGTCACCATGATGGTGCAGCTCGTGCACCTTGTCCGAGTCGGCGTAGATGCCGTTGACCCGGTCGTGCAAAATCGCGTCGTCTTCCCAGGTGTCCCACAGCCCGACGGTGGCATCGAGGAACTCTTCGGCGCGGTCGTAGCGGGCGTCGTGGCCCAGATGCGAGTCCGTGCCGAAGTTCTGCGCCTCGCTGTCGTTGACCGAGGTGACGATGTTCCAGGCGGCCCGGCCGCCGGAGAGGTGATCGAGGGTGGCGAACGTGCGGGCCACGTGAAAGGGCGGGTAGTAGGTCGTGGAGCAGGTCGCGCCCAGCCCGATACGCGAGGTCGCCTGGGCCAGCACACCCAGCACGATCGACAGGTCGAGCTTCACCGGGCGCGCGCCGTATTTGACGGCGTCAGCGACCGAGCCGCCGTAGATGCCGGGCATCGCGAGCCGGTCGTCGAAGAACATCAGGTCGAAGCAGCCCTGCTCGAGTTGCCGGCCGATCTTGGCGTAGTAGGACGCATCGAGGTAACCGTGCTCGGTGGCGGGGTGACGCCACGAGCCGGCATAGACCGAGGTGCTGCCCGCTTGCATGAAGGCGACGAGAGCCATCTGTCGTTTCGAAGTCATCATCGATGTCTAACATCTGATATATTAGATTTCAACTCGGGCAGCACGATCAGCCACACCAACCACAGGAGGTGAGGGGCAGATACCGTTTCAGATTCGCATCGCGGGCCCTATCACGCCCGGGTGACTTCGCAAGCGCAACTCTTTTGAAAGAGAGCTACGGCCTCCAGACAATGCTGGAGTGATTAGTGTTACCCGCGCCGGTGCCGGGTGATCGCGCGGCGCCGCTGCAACCGACCGCTGATGTCCCGCTCTGCACCACGAGTCATCGGCTGGCAATTGTCGACGCCGACCAGATCGTCGAGTGGATACTGTTGTAGGAAAACACCATCCAGGTTGTCATGTGAAGTCGAGGTGCTCACCGAATCGAACACGTCCGGTGCTTTGACCCAATGATTAGAGCTGCGGTTAAACAGACGATGAGTTCCAGGAAAGCCCCTGCATTGTGGGTGCGGGAAGCTGCCCGCCGTCGCCAAATGAGATCGCGGGTCCTGCGCGTGCAACCCCCGCCTTGCTCGCTCTCGTCGGCAAGTGGGCTAACGACCAAACTCGAGGCACCCGGCTAACCGTGCCATCCGCCCGCGGTCGCGCAAAAGTCGTCGGCGCTGGCATCGTCACTTGGTTCCGAGAGGACTGACATGAGAATGAGCGCAGTGGCGGGGCTCGGCATCGTCGCGCTGGCTTGCGCGGCACCCTCGAGCGCCGATCCCAATCCGGGACACGATGCGAAAATGGCCACCCAGACGCCACCGATGCTCTGCGAGATCGGCTCCGATGACGCCACACCGGGGGTCGGCCCCAATGTCGTCTGTCAGGGGAGTTTTGTGCAGGCTCCCCCAGACGATGATCAGGCCTACGTCACCGCGTCGGGCCGGTTCAGTTACCGAATCGCGAATATCGGCGTCGGCTACGACCACCCGCCCTTCGACACCCTCGTCGCGGGTCAGACCTACCACATCCAGGGTTGGACAATTGTGGCCGGCGGTGACGGCATCCGCTTCACCCACGACGGTACCGGCCACGGCATGTTCGTCGGCAGCGATACCACTGTCAACCCGTTCTGATTCGGAGCAACGACGTGAAAAACATTGCCCCGGGAGGATTTGCGCTTCTCGCGCTGGCGTTGACGCCGCGTGCGGCTGCCGACATACCAGGGATCACCCCATTCACTGGGTCCTGGCACGCCCACGCGTCGGGACTCACCATCAACAGCGACGCGTCCGGTCGGCTGACGTACGCTGACATCTCCGCCTGCCCAGGCGCCTGTTCCGGTCGCGACGACTATGCCGATGCACCGCTGGCCACCATAGATTTCACGCTGACATCAGTCTCGGGTGACACCGCCACCGGAACCGTCAACGTTGCCTCGAATCCGAGCAACGACACCGTGGGCGAGCCAGTCACAATCAAGCTCATTACCGGCATCGGTGACCCGTTCACCGGGCCACCGGCTTCCGTTTCACGCAGCAACGGTGTGGCCCTGGAGGTGCGCATAGGCAAAATGCGGGATTGGAATTACTGCAACGACACCACCCACAACTACTGCGGGGGCTAGGTGTCGCCGAAGTGCTGTCCTTCGTGTAATTTCCGTCGCCGACTTGTGCCCAGCGCTGGGCTCGCGTCCTCTAAGCACACGGGCCCAGGAACAGGGTCGGGGCTCGGACCCCATCGAGAAATCCCGGGACCCGAGCGCCAGGCGGCTCCATCCCTGCGGCTGTATGGGCCTGCGGCAAAACGCAATAGCTCTCCAGCGAGGGTCGACGCGTCGAACACGTCACCGAGGCCTCAGGAGTTGCTCCGCCATGAGCCAGTACCACCCCTCAAGGTCGTGGCGCGGCTGCGCGATGTGCAAGCCACACAAGGGTCGTGGCGTCGGACGAGCCGCCAAAGAACCCGTCGCAGTCCTAACGCCATCTCGGCAAGCGCAGGCGGGTTTCGAGGCGCGATCTCGGCGACGCAAGCGGTCACCGGCACCGGTGACTGCATGGTCTTGGCCGCCATCGGCGCCGTCGTCGTCAGACACATAGCCGGCCGGTCCAGCTCGGCGTCGAACCGCGACAAGGCGCTCAGGCCAGCGCCATAAGCGGATGTCAGCCTACGACGAATAGGCCTTCGCGGGACCAGGTTTCGGCGTACCGTGCAGGTCAAATGACACGGCCTACTCCCGAAGGCTGGCACCCGGGCCCATCAGGCAGCCAGGGAAAACGATATTGGAACCGGATCGATGAGGGAGTTGCGTCGCTGGGGACCGGTTTTCGAGGCTTCATGACCGTTCACCCGTTGCTCACCGGAATCGGGGCGCTGGCCGCGCTTGCCTTGATCCTGACGGACTGGAAAGCCTTTTTGATCCTGGGTGCCCTCACCGCCGTGGTAACTGGTCTGATCGTGCTGGCCATGCCGGCCATCCGCTTTCGACATCGCCGCCGTCAAGAAAGAGCGGAGATCGCCGCGCGTGCAGATGACCAACACGAGGCGCTACTCCACGGCGACGACCGATGGGGAGTCTTCGGGCTGAACCCACCGGCCGAGCCCTTCGTCAAGCCACCTCCGAGGCCGGAGAAATCAGCTCGCCTGTCTTTCGTTACCGGCGTCGCCGTCGTCGCGTGCCTCGTCGTCTTCACGGTCGTGGCCACAGTGAACGCCCGATCCGCCGATCGGGCAGCGCGCCCCGTGCCGACGCCCACGTTCACGCCCGGTCCCGTGAGCCGACCCATACCGCACCCGATGAATCCGACTGCACCGCTGCATATTCCGTTGCCAGTTGTTCCGGCGCCACTACCCGGGCCCACGTCACCGCCGACCTTACCCGCGGCGTCCCCAGTGAGGCTGGGCCAACAAGCCGTAGATGGCAACGTCACTTTCGTCGTCACGTCAGTCGACCGGTCCAAGACCGTGACCAACCCGAGTTTTCCCTTCATGCAGACAACCGCCAAGGGCACGTTCGTCACCGCCCGGCTGACGATCACCAACAACGGCAAGCGACCCGAAATATTCATCGCGTCCGACCAGAAGCTCAGAATCGACAGCGGGGTCTATGAAGTCGACCCGGCGGCCGCCCTGTGGACGATGACATTCGAAACCGTTGTCAGCCCCGGTGTGACCACTATGGCCGCGTTGTCGTTCGACGTGCCGACGGACACCCCTCCCGGGGGCATATTGGAACTTCACGGGTCATCGAATTCACCCGGTGCCAGCGTCGAGTTGCTGCCTCCGAAATAAACACCGTGCTGGTCCCGCCTGGAGGGTGTGCGGACAAACCATCCGGTAGAGCGGCCCGGAAACCGGTGGCAAATCCTTGTCCACCCGTCTCAGCCGATGACACCGACGCCACGGCGACCGCCACACCGAGGACGAGCGGGACGATTACTTGACCAAGACCACGGCGGGCCTACCGAATGACGAGCACCGGCTTCGCGAGGGGCACAAAGCCGTCCGGATAATCGTCGATGCCCACGACGACGGCGCGGGCCTGGCTTTCGATATCACCGCAAATCGACGGTCAAGCAATGGAGTGCCTAGCGGCCAGTGCCGGAAAAACCCAGGCGCCTTTATGAGTTCGAGCAGCCATGGTTAAGTGCACGGGACGCGGGGCGGTCGCTATTGCCCATTCATTCGTCGCGCGAGTTCGGGGTTGGCGAAGGCGAAGTCTTTTCGCACCATGGCCGGCTTGGTACCCGCGGCCAGCACGAGCTGCTTGTCCTTGTAAGACGGCCCGGCGAGATCGGCGGCGTCTACCAGGCGCTTGCGGGAATTGTCGTTGAGCGAGTCCACGTATCCCAGTTCTTCGGACAGCCGTTCGGCAAGCCCGTCCGCGCCACTGGGGTTCATGAAGATGCGGACGGCGCAAGAACCAAGCATGCCGTCGCCGTTGGGATATGCCACCTGGAACTGGCCGACGCTCTGCGCGAACATCCAGAGCCGCAGGTTGTATTTGCGGCCGATGTTGAGTGCCTCATCGACGGGTGACATGTAGCGGAGCCTCGGCAACTCGTCGAGCATGAGCAGGATTGGGGGCGCATCCCGAGGGGGGACGCGACCGCCAGTGAGGACCCTGATGTGCTGGCCGATGAACACCCGCAGCAGCGACAGGTAGGTTTCGACCTGATTTGGCTGGACTGAGATATATATCGTTGGATTAGTGCCGCTGCGAAGGTCCAGTGGGTCCCAATCCGAGCGCGCTGTCGCTCGCGCTACCCGCTCTCCAGTCCATGCGCCCAAACTTGAGCGCGCTGTTTGCAGGACGCTGCTGAGCGTCTTCTCGTTCATGGAGGACAAGGAATTGGCGTGTTGCGTCATAACGTGGACGTCGATTGCCATTTTGAGGCCCAGAATCATGTCGTCCCAGGCTTCGCCGCCGAAGAGTACGTCGAGAACCGCGGACATGGGCCGTTCGGCTGGCGGATGGGAATAGCAGACGTGGGCTATCGCCGCGGTCAGGACAGTTCGCGCCTCATTTTCCCAGAACGGATCGGCGGCCCCGGACGGGACGATCATCATCTCGGCTAGGAGGCGCGAGTCTTCCCAGATGTAGTCGGGCTCTTGGCGCACAAATGTCAGCGGGTTGTATTTATTGCTGTCTTCGGGTTCCAGCGGGTCGAATTTATATACCGGTCCGACGTTGGCGGCACGCCAGGCTGCGGTGTGCTCGTAGAGGTCACCCGAGACGTCCAGCACGATGGCCGGTCCTTGCCACACCAGCAAGTTCGGAAAGACATTGCATTGAGTCTTGCCCGAACCTGGTGGCGCGATCGTGACCATCGACCCGTCTCCCGAATATGACAGCATGGAACCGTCCTCAAACGAACCGATGTACAGCTTGTATGGACCTTTGTCAGCAAACGCGGTGCCTGCCACCTCGGATGATTTCAACCACGCTCCTCCGCCGGAGGGATTGATGCGACTTTTGGCTTCATCGACGATAGCTCGATAAGCAGGATGTAAAGTAGTGTTTTGGTCAAGTTGAGCGATATGCTGCTGGATCTCGTTAATGGCCTGGTCAACAGTGCCGAACGCTCTGGCCATAACCTCTTTGTCGGTGAATGAAGTCTTGCCGGGCTTAAACCACTCTTCGCTGCACGCCCCTTTTCCATCAGCGTAAAGCAGCGCGACTTTTTCCGCGTTATAGAAGTTGGTGTTATAATTGCCATCACCGGCGCTATTCAGCAGCTCGATAATCCTCAGGTATTCTCGCTCGCGGTTATCCATGCCAGCGAGATTCCTGCTCACCACCAAACTCAAGTGCGCAAGTCCAAACGCAGAGGTGCCGCTGTATGTGACACTTCCGTTTAAGTTTATGGTGACCACACCCATGGCCCGTATCGTGGCCCGTCGCTCATCGTAGATAGCATTGATAGACCTGACCCTCTGTGCGTGGTCAGGTCCAAGAGAGGCCAGCCACGATGCATTCATCAGACGCTGCTGTGCCACATAGGGCGCAGGGGTGAGTGCCATAAGTTTGTGCTCCTTGCCTTGAGTGAATTGCGTGTAGCTGTGCCCCGTACCATCACCGCTCGGCTCTGGTGTCCTCTAGTTCTCGTCGCTTTTGCTCAAGATCTTCGAGTTCCGCCTGCTGGCGGGCCTCCCGCTCCGCGAGTGTCTTGGCTTGCTGATCCTCAAGCTTCTGGACCGCGTCATCTCTTATCTTGTCGAATTTCTTCTCAGCCGCGTCTTTTTCCTCCGGGCTCAGATCAGGATGCTTCTCGAAATATTTCTCCTCATTCTTGTCAAGTTTGCTCTCAAGTTTCTGGCGGTCTTCAGCAAAGTTCTGCTTAAGCTTCGCTTCCGCCGCTGGTGCGAAAGCATCCTGCAGCGTCATTTCCTGGTTTATTTCATCGGTCGCTTTCTCGATGGCATTCGCCGCGAGCTCTGCATCCGTCTTGATAGGCTCCTGCGCCTGTTCCGGAGAGGCCAGTTCAGTCATCCGCTCCTTAACATCCTCGATGATCTTCTCGGTGCCCTCTTTGAACTGGTCCCACACACCCGCGAGGCTGGCGCCAATTTCCTCGACCATTTTCTCGACATAAGGAGATTCGATCGAATCGTTAATTTTCTGCAGCACATCAAATGTGTCATTCAAATTTTTGACAACTGTGAAGAGCATGATGACACCCGTTAGGGGATCGTTCGGAAATGCGGCGGAGCCGGAAATCTGGTCGTGCGAATACTCATGGTGCGATGTGCCGACCTGCGTCAGGTGGTGGGTCGTAGTCGCTTCCTGAGAATGACCGGACTCGTTTAGCGCGTCACTGAAATCTTCGATCACGTTGGGGAGAGCATCGGCTACTTGACCGCTACGCCAATGATCTTGACGCTTTTCAAGCTTGCGCAGAAATTGCCCCACCTGCTCCTGGACGCGGAGGAAATCCTGCCGTTCTTCCCGGCGTTCATCTGGCTGGCCAGGGTCGTCAAGGCTGCTCATCGCGAATCCGATCTCCCGCAGTCCGTGCCCGTGTTGCAGCGTTGAGCGTCATCAGTGTCGGCCCGCGCCAGGTCCACGCTAGCCCGACACTCGAAGGGCCGAATTTGGTTCATTCATTGCCTCAACCTTCGGGCCCGTTGCAGCGCGACAGACTGCCCCACTAGCCGTGATGGAAGAGATCCGACGATTCGCGGGATTTCTTAGGTTGCAATTTAGGCCGTGCACGCTCGTCATGGCGCTGTTTGGAGTGCCGACTTTGTCGGACTTGGAGAGCAGCAGGATCAAGTCAAGACAACACGTTGAGCCGATCCCTGGAACAGGCGCTCCATCGGCCGAGTCGGTTAGCTCAGCCCTTTATAACTTGCGTCCCGCCGGCCAGCTGGTCGTGCTTGCCCTGTTTGGTAGGACTCCCTTGGATCGTGGCCGCGATGACGATGATGGCGGTCACCGCCAGCACGCCGCCGATCCACGGAAGGATCGACAGCAAGGTGAAGGCATTGCGGGTAGCGGACTGCTTCGCAGTCGGCTTGATCGCATCCGCCGGACCGTGGACGCTCAGGCCAAGCATCTTCTTGCCCGGCGTCCAGCCAAGGCTTACTTCGAACGCGACGAAATAGGTGAACATCAAGAGACCCGACAGCAGCCCGGTGAAAGCAATATCGGTCGGCCAATCGAACATCCCTATGAGCACACCCCCCACGATCGTTACCAGGACGCCGTCGATAAACCGCGCTACGAACCGCGACCCCAACCCTGCGGGATAACTGACAGATGAGGACGGAACTGGGGAGGAGAAGCCGCCGGGTTGAACGGAGGTGCCGGGCGCCGGCGGTGAGGGAAAGACCCCGGCTTGACCGGACGCGCTGGGCGCCGGCGGTGAGGGAAAGACGCCGGCTTGACCGGACGCGCTGGGCGCCGGCGGTGAGGGAAAGACGCCGGCTTGACCAGAAGGGCTCGGCGGGGGCGGTGAGGGAAAGCTGCCAGGTTGACCCGACGCGTTGGGATCGGAGTCACGTGTGGTCATCTGTTGCTCCTCCGCCGAGGTGGGTGGAGACACTTTACCGCGCCAACCAATCGCTTGGCATCTCCTTGCCAAAAGTCAAGTCATTCGCGGCGGCTCCTATCATTCTCACAGCAGAACTGCAACACTTTGTTACCACGTCAGCAACCGTCGAACGGAGGCGCAGAACAGTTATAGAGAATGCTTTTCAGCTCCACTGGCGGGGATCAGCCTTTACTGTCTGCTAGTGGTGAGCGGTACCAACGGCAACAGCTAAACCTGCGGCGCATAGAGAAAAGGAATGCCAATGAAACGACTATTGTTCGCCTCAGTAATGGCCCTGGGCGCCCTGTTCATCTGTCCGTCTGCTCACGCAGACGGCGACCCGATTTGCCATTCGGAAATATCTCCCGACGGTTCCATGCCGCTGTGCAACTCGTGCCGGAATGCCATCCACAACCCAAACCTCGCCCAACAAGTGGCTTTCGACTGTGGCGTAGGGGGCGGGGTCAACCTGACGGGCGGCAAGCCGCACTGCAAGGTGGGTGGGGTGAGCACGGGCCGCATACCCCCCGCCTGTGACGGCGATCTGCAAGAAAACGGCTCAGTAACCCCAACTCAGTAACACCCATCGATTACAAAGACTGTGAAGAAAATCCTGCTCATCGTTGCGGTGCCCGTATCCGCCCAGGGGCGCCGTTGCAGGACGCCCCACCGCCTGGGCGTCGGCCCGATACCGCCCGTCCGCAGCGGCATCTGCGAGTAGGTGGACACAACGGTGACGCAAGGGATTACACCTCGTGGTGCGGCGACTCCAGAACCCCACGTGCATAGGCGTTAGGGCTGCCATTGACGCCGCGGTGGCGTCGGCCATCCCGCAAAGATAGTTGGTAAGCCGCGACATCAGTACCGACCGCTGGCGAAAGGGAGGTCGTTTGGTTTGATCCCCTTATCCGACGGCATTACGGCACGCAGGTTCCCGGTCGTCGCCAACTTCGCGGTTTTTTGCTCTACGAGTTACCGAACGGAGACGCGGCGATTAATCAGACGTCGTTCTATCCATGTGATGTCACAAGTGCACGCCATTTGGGCTTCCCGTGGGGCGCTGGCTGAATCACGGCGATATTTATACTTGCCAATTGGCATCATACCTTGGGCAACATGCTGTCTTGGCGACCTTCGGCAACAACGTGGAGGACGCTTTCGGGCGGCTTAGTTATGTTGTCACACTCAGCGAACGCACCATGACGCCGAATTTGTTTGGGCGCTTCTGGACGTGGCAGCGGGTCGTCCGGCCGGCAGATGTGTTGGGATTTTGGAGGTTACGGCTGTAGCAGCTGAATACGCGGCCTCCATGCCCGTGGGCTCAGCACAGCGTCGGCGATCCCAGGAAGCAGTGCCAGTGGTGCGCCGCGCTAGCCACGCCTGCGTCGAATGATCGCCCGAAGTCGTTCGAGTCGACTCGCGATCTCCCGCTCGGCCCCGTGGCTGGTCGGCCGGTAGTAGTCGACGCCGACCAGATCGTCCGGCGGATACTGTTGCGGCACAACACCATCCGGATCGTCGTGCGCGTACCGGTAGCCCTGGGCGTTGCCGAGTGCGGCGGCACCCGAGTAGTGGCCGTCGCGCAGGTGCGGCGGGACCAGCCCGGCCTTGCCGGCGCTGATGTCCTGCATCGCCGCGCCGATCGCGGTGGTGACGGCGTTCGACTTCGGCGCGGTGGCCAGGTGGATGGTGGCGTGCGCCAGGGTCAGCTTGGCTTCGGGCATGCCGATCAGCGCGACGGTCTGCGCCGCGGCGACCGCGGTCTGCAGCGCAGTCGGGTCAGCCATCCCGATGTCCTCACTGGCCAGGATCATCAGCCGCCGCGAGATGAATCGCGGATCCTCGCCGGCGACCAGCATCCGGGCCAGGTAGTGCAGCGCGGCGTCCACGTCGGAGCCGCGTACCGACTTGATGAACGCGCTGACCACGTCATAGTGCTGATCGCCGTCACGGTCGTAGCGGACCGCGGCCTTGTCGAGCGATTGCTCGATGACCTCGACGGTGACCTGCTCCCCCGCCTCGGCCGCCACTTCCAGCGCGGTCAACGCGCGACGGGCGTCACCGGCAGCCAGCCGGACCAGCAGGTCGACGGCCTCAGCTGTCACCGTGACCCGGCCGCCCAGGCCGCGCTCGTCGTCGATCGCACGCTGTACCACGGCGCGAATGTCATCGGCCGACAGCGGCTGCAGCTGTAGGATCAATGACCGCGAAAGCAACGGCGCGACAACAGAGAACGACGGATTTTCAGTCGTCGCGGCGACCAGCAACACCACCCGGTTCTCCACAGCAGACAAGAGCGCGTCCTGCTGAGTCTTGGAGAACCGGTGCACCTCGTCGATGAACAACACGGTCTGCTCGCCGTACGCGGCGGCACGACGGGCCACATCGATGACGGCGCGGACTTCTTTGACCCCCGCCGACAACGCCGACAGCGCTTCGAAACGGCGTCCGGTGGCCTGCGAGATCAGCGATGCCAGCGTCGTTTTACCGCTACCGGGCGGGCCGTAGAGGATCGCCGACGCCATGCCTGATCCTTCGACCAGACGCCGCAGCGGCGAGCCGGGCTGCAGCAGGTGGTCCTGACCGACGACCTCGTCGAGACTGGCCGGGCGCATCCGCACGGCCAACGGCGCGGCGGCGGAACCGAATTGCTCACGCACGCCACGGTCGGTCTCATCGGGGACGTCGAACAGACCGTCGGGCACGGTGTCAGGCATACCACGTCGATTCGACACGTCGGCGGGCAGTGTGAGGTCGCAGCGGGGCAGGTGGATACTTGCTAAGTTCGCGGAGCACGCCTGCACAACTCCCCGACGACGACGCAGGAGCGGTCATGAGCCAACCTCCGGAGTATCCCGGCAACCCGAGCGAGCCGTGGAGCGACAACCCGCACCCGGGCAACTACCCGCGACCCGGGTACGGCCCTCCCCCAGGACCGCCGCCGGGCTACGGACCACCGCCGGGGCCGCCGCCGGGTTACGGTCCGCCTCCGGGTCCGCCCCCGGGCTACGGCCCGCCGCCTCAGCCCGGCTACGGACCGCCGCCCGGTTATCCCCCGCCGCCCGGCTACGGGCCGCCGCCCGGCTACGGGCCCCCGGGCTATGGCCCTCCCCCCGGGCAGGGGTTCGACATCGGTCAGGCGTTCAGCTGGGCGTGGAATAAGTTCACTCAGAATCTTGGGCCGCTGATCCTGGCGATGCTGGTCTATGCGGTCGTGGGGATTGTCGTGCACGGCCTGGTATTCGTGCTCCTCGGCGGCGCCACGGCCGAGAACCCTGGTACAGACGGAAATTACGCCGCATCGTTCTCCGCGGGCCTGGGCACCGTCGGCACGCTGGTCCTGTCGATCGTGTCGTTCGTCTTCGGCATTTTCGTCCAGGCGGCGTTCCTGTCCGGAGGGCTCGATCTCGCCGACGGGCGGCCGGTCAGCGTCGGCTCGTTCTTCAAGCCGCGCAATTTCGGCAGCGTGGTCCTGGCTGGCGCACTGCTCAGTGTGATCAGCGCCGTCCTGGACCTGCCCGCACTGCTGCCCAATTTCCTGTTCGCGTTCCTGTCGTTCGTGGCGATCATCGTCTTCACGTTTTTCGCGCTGTTCACCATCGCGTTCGCAACGGACCGTGGTTTGTCGCCCATCGATGCGCTGAAGGCCAGCGTCAGCACGGTCAGATCGCACATCGGCGACACGCTGCTGTCGTTCCTGGTCCAGGGCCTGGTGCTGTTCCTCGGCTTTTTGGCCTGCGGCGTCGGCATCCTGGTCGCCGCGCCGGTGGCGCTGCTCATCCAGGTCTATACCTACCGGAAACTCTCCGGCGGCCCGGTCGCGCCCTAGCCGGTCACGGCCGGGTGACGAAGTCGATCAGCTCTTCCACCCGGCCGATCAACGCGGCGTCCAGGTCGGTCCAGTCGCGGACCCGGCCGCGGATGCGGCGCCAGGCCGCGGCGATATCGGCCTGGTCTGCGTGCGGCCAGCCCAGCGCGTCGCAGATGCCGTGCTTCCACTCGGTTCCGCGCGGAATCACCGGCCACTGCGCCAGGCCGAGGCGGGCCGGTTTGACGGCTTGCCAGATGTCGACGAACGGGTGCCCGACGACGAGCGTGTCCGCGCCGCCCGGGCCCCGGCGCACCGCGTCGGCCAGCCGCGACTCCTTCGACCCGGGCACCAGATGATCGACCAGCACACCCAACCGTCGCTGCGGGCCGGGCCGGAACTGCTCCACAATGCCGACGAGATCGTCGACGCCGCCGAGGTATTCGACCACCACGCCTTCGATCCGCAGATCGTCGCCCCACACCTGCTCGACGAGTTCGGCGTCGTGGCGTCCCTCGACATAGATCCGTCCGGTCCGGGCCACCCGGGCACGGGCGCCGGTCACCGCCACCGAGCCGGATGCGGTGCGAGCGGCGCTTTTCGGCGCTGGACGACGCGGGGCGGTCAGGATCACCGGTTTGCCGTCCACCAGGTACCCGGGCCCGACCGGGAAGGATTTGGTGGCCCCGCGGCGGTCCTCAAGTTGCATCCGGCCGTACTCGACGCGAACCACCGCGCCGACGTAGCCGGTTTGCGCGTCCTCGACGACCATGCCGAGTTCTATTGGCACTTCGACCGATCGGGGCTTGCGCGAGCCGTGCGGGTCGCGTGCCAGTACGTCGGAGCCGTAACGATCGTCCACCCGAGCGATCCTAGGAACAGCAGCCCGCCAAATCCGGTTGCGCCACTCCGCGATATCCGATCGCCGACAGCGTCAATCGCGAAGGGTGCGCCCCTGCGCGTCAGGCATCTTGCCGGTGAGGATCAGGATGGCGTCGATCAACGGCCATATCCACCCGGCAAGTCCCAGGGTGAAAACGGTGATCGCGAGTTGCGCAAAGCCGATCCCGATGTAGCCGAGGTAGAAGCGTCCGATGCCGATGCCTCCGAGGAAAAGCTGCAGGAGACCGGCCACCAGCTTGCTTTTGTCCGACAGCGGCCGCCCGCTCGCATCCACGCCGTGGTAGCCCACTCCGCCGAAGGGCGCGACGGCCGGAGCTGGAACGGGCGGTGCCGCAACCCATTGCCGGCCATCCCAGAACCGTTGTCCTGGCCCGCCGCTCGGATCCGGGTACCAGCCTGCAGCCGGTTGTTGAAACGTCATTTCGCTGGCCCTTTCTAGGCGTTGACAGGGGATCTTGCACGGCGACGGCGTTGGACAGCCGGCGTCATCATCGCATTCGAGCCGGAATTGCGTCACGTGATCCGCCCGCGGAGACCGACCGCGCCGACACTGAGTGTTGCCGCGCTGCGGCACTCAGGCTGGCGTGATGAGATGAGCGGTTATGACCATCAAAGTGGCACTGGAGCACCGCACCAGTTACACCTTTGACCGGCCGGTCCGGGTCTTCCCGCACGTCGTGCGGCTGCGCCCGGCACCTCACTCGCGCACGCCGATCGAGGCCTACTCGCTGCGGGTCGAGCCCGCCGACCACTTCGTCAACTGGCAACAGGACGCGGTCGGCAACTTCGTCTACCGGCTGACCTTCCCGAATCCGACGAGCCAGCTGACCATCACCGTCGGGCTCATCGCCGACCTCAAGGTGATCAACCCCTTCGACTTCTTCATCGAGGACTGGGCCGAGACGTGGCCGTCATCCGGCATATTCAGCTACCCCGAGCCGTTGGCGGAAGACCTCAAGCCATATCTGCGACCCGTCGACGAGGAGGGCCCCGGCTCCGGGCCCGGCGAACTCGTGCAGGCCTGGGTGCGTAACTTCGCGGTGCCGGAGGGCACCCGCACGATCAACTTCCTGGTGGAGCTGAACCGGCGGATCAACCACGACCTCAGCTACAGCGTCCGGATGGAACACGGCGTCCAGACGCCGGACTTCACGCTGCGAACCGGGGTCGGCTCCTGTCGCGACTTCGCCTGGCTGCTGGTGTCGATCGCGCGCCAGATGGGGCTGGCCGCCCGTTTCGTGTCCGGCTACCTGGTCCAGCTGACCTCCGACGTCAAGGCGCTCGACGGGCCCTCGGGTCCGGCGGCCGACTTCACCGACCTGCACGCCTGGGCCGAGGTGTACATCCCCGGTGCGGGCTGGATCGGGCTGGACCCGACGTCGGGGCTGTTCGCCGGCGAGGGCCACATCCCGCTGGCAGCCACCCCGCATCCGTCGGGCGCGGCGCCGATCACCGGCGGGATCGAGCCGTGCGAGTCGGTGCTGGAGTTCTCCAACACGGTCACCCGCATCCACGAAGACCCCCGCGTGACGCTGCCCTACACCGACGAAGCGTGGGCGACCATTCAGGACGTCGCCCGCGGTGTCGACGAGCGACTGACCGCCGCCGACGTGCGGCTCACCGTCGGCGGCGAACCGACGTTCGTCTCGGTGGACAACCAGGTCGACGACGAGTGGACCACCGCCGCCGACGGCCCGCACAAGCGGCAACGCGCATCCGACCTGGCCGCGCGGCTCAAAGCGCAGTGGGCCCCGCACGGGCTGGTGCACCGCGGGCAGGGCCGCTGGTACCCCGGAGAACCGTTGCCGCGCTGGCAGATCGGCCTGTATTGGCGCACCGACGGCCAGCCCCTGTGGCCGGATGCCACGCTGCTCGCCGACCCCTGGGCCGTCGAGGCGGTCGGCCCGCCGGCGGCCGACTCGGCCGCCCACGACTTGCTGGCCGCCATCGCCGACGGGCTGGGCCTGCCGCTGTCGCAGGTGCGGCCCGCTTACGAGGATCCGCTGTCCCGGGTGGCTGCCAAAGCCCGTCTGCCCGAAGGTGACCCGGTGGCGTCGGATGACGACTTGGACCCCGAAACCGGCGGGGACACCGCCGCGACACGCGCCGCGTTGCTGGCGCGCCTCGACGAATCCACCGACGAGCCAGCGGCATTCGTGTTGCCGCTGCACCGCCGCGACGATGGCTCCGGCTGGGCCAGCGCCGACTGGCGGCTGCGTCGCGGCCGCGTCGTGCTGGTGGACGGCGACTCGCCGGCGGGTCTTCGGCTGCCGCTCGACGCGATCAGCTGGAAGCCGCCGCGACCGACCTTTGACACCGACCCGACCACTGTCGGCGACGAACTGCACCCCTCCACGGCGAAGGCCGACGTCGACGATGACGAGACCGCACCGACCACCGCAATGGTCGCCGAGGTCCGCGACGGGCTGCTCTATGTGTTCATGCCGCCGAGCGAGGCGCTGGACCACTTCGTCGACCTGATCGGCCGGGTGCACGACGCGGCGGCGGCGATCGGCTGTCCGGTCGTCATCGAGGGTTACGAGCCGCCGCCCGACCCACGGCTGACGTCGACGACGATCACCCCCGACCCGGGCGTCATCGAAGTCAACGTCGCGCCCACCGCCAGTTTCGCCGAGCAGAGCCGACAGCTCGAAACCCTCTACGAGCAAGCCAGATTAGCGCGGTTGTCCACCGAGTCGTTCGACGTCGACGGCAGCCACGGCGGCACCGGCGGCGGAAACCACATCACGCTGGGCGGCATCACCCCGAAGGATTCGCCGCTGCTGCGCCGGCCGGACCTGCTGGTCTCGCTGCTGACGTATTGGCAGCGACACCCGTCGTTGTCCTACCTGTTCGCCGGCCGCTTCGTCGGCACCACCTCGCAGGCACCGCGGGTGGACGAGGGCCGCGCCGAGGCGCTCTACGAACTCGAGATCGCATTCGCCGAAATCGACCGGCTCACTTCGCTTTCCGAGGACGCCCAGCCCAAGCCATGGTTGACCGACCGGGCACTGCGGCATCTGCTGACCGACATCACCGGCAACACGCACCGCGCCGAATTCTGCATCGACAAGCTCTACAGCCCGGACAGCCCGCGCGGCCGACTCGGCCTGTTGGAGCTGCGTGGCTTCGAGATGCCACCGCATCTGCGGATGGCGATGGTGCAGTCACTGCTGGTGCGTTCACTCGTGGCCTGGTTCTGGGACGAGCCGCTGCGGGCTCCGCTGATCCGGCACGGCTCCAACCTGCACGGGCGATACCTGTTGCCGCACTTCCTGATCCACGACATCGCCGACGTCGCTGCGGACCTGCGCGCGCACGGGATCGCGTTCGAGACCAACTGGCTGGACCCGTTCACCGAATTCCGCTTCCCGCGCATCGGCACCGCGGTGTTCGACGGCGTCGAGATCGAGCTTCGCGGGGCGATCGAGCCGTGGAACACGCTCGGCGAGGAGTCCACCGCCACCGGCACGGCCCGCTATGTCGACTCGTCGGTAGAGCGCCTGCAGGTGCGCGTCATCGGCGCCGACCGCCACCGTTACCTGTTGACCTGCAACGGCTTTCCGGTTCCGCTGCTGGCCACCGACAACCCCGACATCCACGTCGGCGGTGTGCGGTTCCGGGCCTGGCAACCGCCCAGCGCGCTGCACCCCAGCATCACCGTCGACGGCCCGCTGCAGTTCGAGCTCGTCGACCTCACCACGTCGACGTCACGCGGCGGCTGCACCTACCACATCGCCCACCCCGGCGGGCGCGCCTACGACGAGCCGCCCGTCAACGCCGTGGAAGCCGAATCCCGTCGCGCCCGCCGCTTCGAGGCCACCGGTTTCACCTCGGGCAAGCTCGACCTGTCCGACGTCCGTGAAATGCAAGCGCGAATTTCCACAGACATCGGCGCGCCGGGCATCCTCGACCTGCGACGCGTGCGTACCGTCCTGCGGTAATGGCTTCGTCAGAGATGACAGTTCACTCCAGCGAGTCGTCGGCGGTTGCTCACCACCGCACCGACGTCGATCAGCTGCTGGCCGGGTATCGCGCCGCGCGGTCCCAGGAGGCCCTGTTCGATCTGCGACCACCCGGCCTGCGCGGACCGGTCAGCGGTTACGACGAATTCGTCGACCGGGCCGGGAACGTCCAACCCGGGTGGACCGAGTTGGCCGACGTTGTCGGCGACCGCGGGCGGGCCGGGCTCAGCCGGCTCAGCGCCGCGGTGCGCCAACTGGTCGACAACGACGACATCACCTATACCGGCGTCGATCCCGCCAAGGAACCCCATGCCGAGCCGCGGCCGTGGCGCCTGGACCCGCTGCCACTGGTGGTGTCGGCCTCCGACTGGGATGTGCTCGAGGCCGGGCTGGTGCAGCGGTCGCGGGTGCTCAACGCGGTGCTCGCCGATCTGTACGGTGCCCGTCGCGCGCTCACCGAAGGTGTGCTGCCGCCGGAGTTGCTGTTCGCCCACCCCGGTTACGTGCGCGCGGCCAACGGAATCGACGTACCGGGCCACCACCAACTGTTCATGCATGCCTGCGATGTCAGCCGGCTGCCCGACGGTGGATTTCAGGTCAACGCCGACTGGACGCAGGCCCCGTCGGGTGCCGGGTACGCGCTGGCCGACCGCCGCGTTCTGACCCAGGCTCTCCCGGACCTCTACGAGCGGGTGGGGCCGCGGCCCACGACACCGTTCGCGCAGGCGCTGCGGTTGGCGTTGATCGACGCGGCGGCCGACGGCGTCCAGGACCCGGTCGTGGTGGTGCTCAGCCCGGGCATCTACTCCGAGACCGCGTTCGATCAGGCCTATCTCGCGACGCTGCTGGGTTTCCCGCTGGTGGAGAGCGCCGATCTGGTGGTGCGCGACGGCAGGCTGTGGATGCGCTCGCTGGGCACCCTCAAGCGCGTCGACGTGGTGTTCCGTCGGGTCGACGCGACGTACACCGACCCACTGGATCTGCGCGCCGATTCGCGGTTGGGGGTGGCCGGCCTGATCGAGGCGCAGCGCCGCGGGACGGTCACCGTGGTCAACACCGTTGGCAGCGGGATATTGGAAAGTGCTGGGCTGCAACGCTTTCTACCCGAGCTGGCCAAGCGGTTACTCGGCGAGGCGCCGTTACTGGCCGTCGCGCCGAGCTACTGGGGTGGCATCGACAGCGAACGTTCGCATCTACTGGCAAACCTTTCGTCGCTGTTGATCCGGCCCACTATCGGCGGACAAACCCTTGTCGGCCCGACGCTTTCGTCGGCGCGGCTGGCCGAGCTGGCGTCGTGCATCGAGGCGATGCCGTGGCAATGGGTCGGCCAGGAGCTGCCGCAGTTCTCGTCGGCGCCCACCAGCTACGGCGGCGAATTCTCCCCCGGCGGAGTGGGCCTGCGGTTGTTCACGGTGGCCCAGCGCGGCGGCTACGCGCCGATGCTGGGCGGTTTGGGCTACGTACTCGCGTCGGGGCCATCCGCCTACACGTTGAAAACTATTGCGGCCAAAGATGTCTGGGTGCGTCCCACCGAGCGTTCGCGCACCGAGACGGCGACCCTGCCGGCACCCGAGACGCCCGTGAAGACCGGTGCCGGCACGCTGGGCGTCAGCTCTCCGCGCGTGTTGTCCGACCTGTTCTGGATGGGACGTTACGGCGAACGGGCCGAGAACATGGCCCGGTTGTTGATCGTGGCACGCAGGCGTTACTACGAATTCCGGCATCGCCAGGAGACCTCGGAAAGCGATTGCGTGCCGGTGCTGATGGCCGCACTCGGCCGCATCACCGGCACCGACATCCAGGCCGACGACGCGGCCGAGATCATCGCGATCGCGCCGTCGACGCTGTGGTCGCTGACCATGGACCGTGAGCGCCCCGGGTCGTTGGTGCATTCCGTCGACCGCCTGGCGCTGGCCGCCAGGGCGGTGCGTGACCAGTTGTCCAGCGACACCTGGGTGGTGCTGGCCGGGGTCGAACGCGCGCTGGCGCACAAATCCGAACCACCGGACTCGCTGGCCGAGGCCGACGCCGTGCTCGCGACGGCGCAGTCGCAGACCCTGGTCGGGATGCTCACGTTGGCCGGCGTAGCCGGTGAGTCGATGGTGCACGATGTCGGCTGGACCCTGATGGACATCGGCAAGCGCATCGAGCGTGGGCTTGGCCTGACCGCGTTGCTCAACGCCACGCTGACCACCGTGCGGGACCCGGCCGCCGAGCGGACCGTCATCGAATCCGCACTCACCGCAGCCGAATCCGCGGTGATCTACCGCCGCCGCACCGCCGGCATGGTGAGCGTGGCGGCACTGGCCGAATTGATGCTCTTCGACCCGACGAACCCGCGGTCGCTGGTGTACCAGCTGGAGCGGCTGCGGGCCGACCTCGGCGACCTGCCCGGCTCGTCGGGGTCGTCGCGACCGGAACGGATGGTCGCCGAGATGAGCACCCTGCTGCGACGATCGCATCCCGCCGAGCTCGAAGCAGTCGCCGGTGGCCGGCGAAAACAGCTGACCGACCTGTTGACCTCCGTGCATGTCGCGTTGCGCGAGCTGGCCGAGGTGATCGCCGCGACGCAGCTCGCGCTGCCCAGCGACATGCAGCCGCTGTGGGGCCCCGGCGAGAGCCGCGTGCTGCCGTGACCTGCGTCTAGGCGCGCACCGGATCACGCTTGCCGCTGGGCGCGGTCACCTCGTCGACGACGCCGTGGATGAACTTCATCTTCTCCAGCACCGCGACCGGCAGGACGAACGGATAGAGATCGTCGTGACCCATCGACCGGTTCACCATGTTCAGCGACCACGACACCGGCAGCCACATGTCGATGATGGTGGCAAAAGCGCTGGGCCCCAACACCGGCCGGTCGAACGTCGCCGTCGCCGGAGCGAAGCCCGACCACGCCGCGGTGTCCAGAGTGTCGCGGATGTGCAGGTAGTGCGCGAACGTCTCCGCCCAGTCCTCGGCCGGATGCATGGTCGCGTACGACGACACGAAGGTCTTCTCCCAGCCCTCCGGCGCACCTTCGCTGTAATGCCGGTCCAGCGCCTCCTGATAGTCGGCGTTCGCGTCACCGAACAACTCGTTGAACCTGGCCACGTACTCGCTGGACGGGGCGATCAGCCGGTAGTAGTAGTAGTGGCCGATCTCGTGGCGGAAGTGCCCTAGCAAAGTGCGGTACGGCTCGTCCATCTCGACCCGTAATTGCTCGCGGTGCACATCGTCGCCCTCGGCGAGATCGATGGTGATGACGCCGTTCTCGTGTCCGGTCATCACCTTCTCGTGCGCGCTGGACAGCAACCGGAACGCCAGCCCGTAATCGGGATCCTGCTGACGTCCGACGATCGGCAGCTTCAGCTCGCGCAGTTCGACGACCAGGCGGCGCTTGGCCGCCTCGGCGCTCGCGAACTCGGCAAGACCCTCCTTGTCGGCATCGTTGGGCCGTTCGATCGTCAGCTGGCAGGACTCGCACAGCCCGCCGGACATGATCGGCACCAGCCAATTGCATTCGGCGACATAGCGGTTGGCGCACAGCTCGTATTCGCTCGCGCTGACGAAGCCGGCGTGGTCGGCGTCGTCGCCGGTGGTGATCACCAGCAGGGCCATCTGTGCGAGGGAGAAACCCAGCGCACTGCCGCAGACCAGGCAGGTCGAATTCTCGAAGGTGAGGCGCTGACCGCAGTTCGGGCAATGGAAGTCACGCATTGAGTTCGCCACCCTCATCGGGCACGACGTCGACGGCGACATCGATCTTGCTGTCCTTGGCATTGGTGTAGATGATGCCGCGCAACGGCGGCACGTCCGCGTAGTCGCGGCCTCGCCCGACGATGACGTACCGCTCGTCGACCATCTGATCGTTGGTGGGATCCAAGCCGAGCCACTCGAACTGGCCGGGTGGCTGCGGTGTCCACACGGCGGTCCAGGCGTGGGTTGCGTCAATACCGATCATGCGGTCCTTTCCGGGGGGAGGACTGGTGGCCAAGTAGCCGGACACGTAACTGGCCGCCAAACCGTTGGCGCGCAGGCAAGCTATCGCCAGCCGTGCGAAATCCTGACATACCCCTTCGCGGGCCGTCAGAACCTCATTGACGCCGGTGGATACCGTGGTCGATCCGGACCGGTAGGTGAAGTCGGTGTAGATCCGCGTCGTGAGGTCGCGCAGCACCTCGACCAGCGGACGTTCGGGGATGAAGCTCGGCGCCGCGTAATCGCGTACGGCGTCGGTGATCTCGGGTGGATTCAGGTCGAGGGTGAATTCGGTGGCCAGTGCGCCGCGCACTCCGCGCGGCCGGGCGTGTTCCCATGGTGCGAGCGCCGGCCCGGCGCCCCAGCGTTCCGGCGGCGACGGGTACACCTCGACAACCGACTCGCTGGTGACGGTCAGCGTCCGGTGCGGCTCGGTGACATGGAAGTAGGAGCTGGTGTTGCCGTAAGAGTCGCGGCTGGTCGAACTGTCCGCCGGGGCGGGCGAGATTCGCAGCTCGTGGAACAGGCAACGTTGCCGCAGCAGATCGCGCGGGGTCAGGAACCCGCGACCGTAGGAACTGGTGACCACGTCCGAATAGCGGTACTCGGTGCGGTGGGTGATCCGGTAGCGGGCCCCTGTGCCCGGCGGATGCTGATCCGGTGACCGCGGCTCGGGCTCGCTGGCCTGGGTCGACGACGTCACGCTGCAACACTAGTGAGCGGCGACATCGCGCGCAGCGGCGGAGCGCGATCGTCCCCTAAGCCCTTGAACGAAGAGCACAATGAGGCATGGCCACGTGGGACGACGTCGCCAGTGTCGTCGGAGTGCTTCCGCTCGGCGAGGAAAGTTCGCCGCGCGAATGGCGGGTCGGGAAGAAGCTGATCGCCTGGGAACGCCCGCTGCGCAAGTCGGACCACGAGGCGTTCACCGCTCTCGGAATCGACCCTCCCCGGGGCGACATCCTCGGCGTTCGAGTCTCCGACGAGGGCGTCAAGTTCGCGCTGATCGCCGACGAACCCGACGTGTACTTCACCACCCCGCACTTCGACGGCTACCCGGCGGTGCTGGTCAGGCTCGCGGAGATCGGCGAGCCCGAATTACGGGAGCTGATCGTCGATGCCTGGTTGGCGCAGGCCCCAAAACGCCTGGTCCAGGAGTTCCTCGACGACACCAAGTGACATGTCGAGCGCACCCCACCCAGGCATCAGATATCACTTGAGTAACAGAAGTAACACAAGTCACTCTAATCACTCAATCACGACTAGATAACTTTTGTCACTTAATTCACTTCAGTATAAAAATGCATCACTAAGCTAATTTTCTCCCTCTAATTACCTCTAGCAACATAAAACCCTAATTAAACAATAATCTCATTAATTACTAAAACCCCACTCATTGACTCCTTTCACGTGCGTTCGTTAGAACTGTTAAATGAGTCATTTAGGTGGACTACTGAGCACGATGTGCAAGCACCTGGTGATAGCCGCGTTGGTCGTCCTGGGTATGACCCTCGTCGTGTCCCCGACCACTGGCGTGGCATACGCGGACGGTATGGACTGGGACGCCGTCGCGCAGTGCGAATCGGGTGGCAACTGGCACGCCAACACCGGCAACGGGTTCTACGGCGGCCTGCAGTTCAAGCCGTCGACGTGGGCCGCGAACGGCGGAGTCGGCGACCCGGCCACCGCTCCACGCGAAGAGCAGATCGCGGTGGCGAACCGGGTTCTTGCGACCCAAGGCCCGGGTGCCTGGCCTAAGTGCGGCGGTAACGGCCAGCTCTTCCCGATCCAGATCGTCAACATCTTGCTGCACCCGGTCCGCGGGACATTGCAGACGCTCTGGTCGATGGTCCCGCATTAACCACATCGAGGGCTACGAAATCAGCCCGTGATGGGTGACGTGATTGCCCCGTGACCCGGTGCAGCGACCCGCCGGTCGCCGGTCGAGCTAATCCGCCGGCTGCAGCTCGAAGACCGGGATCACCCGGGACGTCTTCGCCTGATACTCGGCGAAGCCTGGAGCAGCCGCGGTGATCTTGCCGAACAGCTCGTCACGTTCGTCCGGCGGCAATTCCCGCGCGGTGACTTCCGAGGGTTCGTTACCGACCTCGATGTGCGCCGACGGGTTGGCGCGCAAGTTGTGCACCCAAGCGGGGTTCACGTCCGCGCCGGCGAACGACCCGATGATGAGCAGCTTCCCGTCGACGCGGAAATAGGCCAGCGGCGAGACGCGCGGCTGACCGGACTTGGCCCCGGTGGTGGTCAGCAGGAGCAGGTCGGCGCCCTCGAACTGGCCGCCTACCTTGCCGTCGTTGGCCCGGAACTCGTCGGTGATGGCCTCGTTGAACGCTTTGAGGGACTCGGTGTCAGGCATCTGTTGCGACATGCCTGGCTCAACCCCGGCGGGTCGGTGCCCTATTCCGTGTCGGCGGGAGCGGGCTTGCGACGTGCGTCCTCGGGCTTCGCGTCGATGCCCGATTCCTTACGCTGCTGGGCGGTGATCGGCGCCGGGGCGTCGGTCAGCGGATCGACGCCGCCGCCGGACTTCGGGAACGCGATCACCTCGCGGATCGAATCCGCGCCGGAAAGCAGCTGGACGATCCGGTCCCAGCCGAACGCGATCCCGCCGTGCGGCGGCGCACCAAATGTGAACGCGTCCAGCAGGAATCCGAATTTAGCCTCGGCTTCATCCTTGTCGATGCCCATCATCGCGAAGACGCGCTCCTGGATGTCGCGGCGATGGATACGGATCGAGCCGCCACCGATTTCGTTGCCGTTGCAGACGATGTCGTAGGCATCGGCCAGCGCCCTGCCCGGGTCGCTGTCAAAGGTGGCTTCCGACTCGGGCTTGGGTGAGGTGAACGCGTGGTGCACCGCGGTCCACGCGCCGCTGCCCACTGCGACGTCGCCGGCGGCGGTGGCCTCGTCAGCCGGCTCGAACAGCGGGAAGTCCACCACCCAGGTGAACGCCCAGGCATCCGGGGCGATCAGGTTGAGCCGCTTTGCGATCTCGTCACGCGCGGCACCCAGCAGCGCGCGCGACGCCTTCGCCGGACCCGCGGAGAAGAAGATGCAGTCGCCGGGCTGCGCACCGACATGTGCGGCAAGCCCGTCGCGTTCGGTGTCGGACAGATTCTTGGCCACCGGGCCACTCAGGGTGCCGTCGTCACCGACCAGCACGTAGGCCAGACCCCGGTGGCCGCGCTGCTTCGCGAACTCCTGCCAGCCGTCCAGCGTTCGACGCGGCTGCGACGCCCCTCCGGCCATCACGACCGCGCCGACGTAGGGTGCCTGGAACACCCGAAACGTGGTGTCGGAGAAGAACTCTGTGCATTCGACGAGTTCGACGCCGAATCGCAGGTCGGGTCGGTCCGTGCCGTAACGCTTCATCGCCTCGGCGTAGGTGATGCGCGGCACCGGGGTGGGGAGGTCGTAGCCGATCAACGCCCACACCGCCTTGAGCACCTGCTCGGAGATCGCGATGACGTCCTCGGCGTCGACGAAGCTCAGCTCCATGTCGAGCTGAGTGAACTCCGGCTGACGGTCGGCGCGGAAATCCTCGTCGCGATAGCAGCGCGCGATCTGGTAGTAGCGTTCCATTCCGGCCACCATCAGCAGCTGTTTGAACAGCTGCGGGCTTTGCGGCAGCGCGTAGAACGAGCCGGGTTGCAGACGGGCCGGCACCAGAAAATCGCGTGCGCCTTCGGGTGTCGACCGCGTCATCGTCGGCGTCTCGATCTCGACGAAGTTGTGTGCGGCCAGCACGCCGCGGGCGGCGGCGT
Source organism: Mycobacterium cookii (assembly GCF_010727945.1). Lineage (NCBI taxonomy): Bacteria > Bacillati > Actinomycetota > Actinomycetes > Mycobacteriales > Mycobacteriaceae > Mycobacterium > Mycobacterium cookii. Next base: position 381,449 of record NZ_AP022569.1, on the reverse strand, counting down.
TGACTTTGGAGCGCAACCGGATCGCGCCGCCGGGGCCTTCGCGGCGCAGGTCGAGATAGCGGTATTTGAGGCGGGTCTCCTCGCCGGCGGGCTCGTCGAGCTGGAACGGCAGCGGCGCGCACTCCCCCAGCACCCGCAGCGACGTCGCGTTGACCTCGATCTCGCCGGTGGCGATCTCCGGGTTGGTGTTGCCCTCCGGCCGGATTTCCACCACGCCTTCGACGGCGACACAGAATTCGGAGCGCAGGCGATGGGCCTGAGCCAGCACGTCATCGGCGCGGAACACCACTTGGGACACCCCGGAGGCGTCGCGCAGGTCGATGAAGATCACCCCGCCGTGGTCGCGCCGACGAGCGACCCAGCCGGCCAGCGTCACCTTCTGACCGGCGTCGCCGGCCCGCAACGAACCGGCGGTGTGACTGCGCAGCACGAAATACTCCTCGCAACGGTGGAAACGACAGCCCAGTCTAGAGGCGGTAGTTTCGGAGACCGTCATGGATATTGCAGTGGTCGGTCCCGGAGCTGTCGGTACGACGGCCGCGGCGTACCTGTCCGCCGCCGGCAACCGGGTGCTGGTCTGCGGGCGGACGCCGAGACCGCGCACCGAATTGCGTCCCGACGAGGGCGATCCGATCGTGGTGCCCGGCCCGGTCACCACCGATCCCGCCGTCATCACCAAGCCGGTTGGGGTGGTGTTGCTGGCGGTCAAGACGACCCAGAACGCCGACGCGGCCCGGTGGCTGGCCCGGCTGTGCGACGAACACACCATCGTCGTGGTGCTGCAGAACGGTGTCGAGCAGGTGGAGATGGTGCAGCCACACTGCCCGTCGTCGACCGTCATCCCCGGCATTGTCTGGTTTTCGGCCGAGACCCAGCCCGACGGCTGGGTGCGACTGCGCGGCGAGGCCCGGCTGGCGCTGCCCACCGGGCCTGCGGCAACCACGTTCGCCGACCTGTGGCGCCACGCCGGCGGTACCGCCGACTGCGATCCCGACTTCGTCACGGCCGCGTGGCGCAAGTTGTTGGTCAACGCGGTCGCCGGCCTGATGGTGCTCACCGGACGCCGATCCGGCATGTTCCGCCGCGACGACGTCGCCGAACTCGCAAGGCGGTATGCCGGCGAATGTCTGGAGGTCGCCCGCGCGGAGGGAGCTCAGCTGGGCGACGACGTCGCCGACGGCACCGTGCAGATGTTCCGTTCGGCGCCAACCGATATGGGCACGTCGATGCTGGCCGATCGCGAGGCCGGCCGCCCGCTGGAGTGGGACATCCGCAACGGGGTGATCATCCGAAAAGCGCGCTCGCATGGAATCGCCACGCCGATCAGCGACATCCTCGTGCCACTGCTGGCCGCGGCCGGCGACGGCCCCGGCTGATGAGGATGGCCAGCTCTCTAGACTGCGAGCCCAGGAGGATCGCCGATGACCACGTTGTTTCCCTGCGAACGCGTCGACGTGAGCTTCACCGAGAGCGCGCCGTACCGCTTCACCAACAGCGTCGATCTCGCCATCACGCCCGAGCAGGTGTTCGAAGTACTCGCCGACGCGGGGTCCTGGCCGCGCTGGGCGAGCGTGATCACCAACGTCACCTGGACCAGCCCTGAGCCCCGGGGTGTGGGCACCACAAGGACTGTCGACATGCGCGGCGGCATTGTCGGCGATGAGGAGTATCTTGTCTGGGAACCGTTCACGCGCATGGCTTTTCGGTTCAACAGCTGCTCAACGAAGGCCGTCGGCGCTTTCGCCGAAGACTACCGGGTCGAGGTCATTCCCGGCGGCTGCCGACTGACCTGGACACTGGCGCAAAAACCGTTGGGGCCGGCCAAGATTGCGATGTTCGTGGTCCGGCCGGTGTTGAATCTGGCCTTCCGTCGCTTTCTGGCCAACCTGCGCCGCTACACCGACGAGCGGTTCGCGGTGACGCCGCAGGGTTAGCGTCGGCCTACAGCGCTCCGCCGCCGGCGAAGACGCTGAACATATCGCTGAAGAGACCCGCCGCGGCGTCGAACGGTGGCGGAAGGCTGATGTCACCCAACGGGGTCACCAGTGTCTCGGTGATCACGTTCTGGCCGCCCGCCGAGGCGATATCGGAGTAGAGACTCTCAAATCCGTAGCCGAAGTTGACGATCTCGAACTCCGAGCCCACCGGTAGGACGGCCGGGTCCGATGATTGAGTGACCAATATCGCCTCGGTTTGGTCGTTGAAATCGTCCAACGTGTTGGTGACGTCAGCGGTGAACGTGCCGGAGCCGAGCGTGCCGTCGGTGAAACTGAAGTCCTGGCCGCCCTGAATACCCACGTCCACCGGCGGAAGTCCGTTGATACCAGTGAAATTCAACGCATCGGTCGGGGTAAAGGTCATCCCGTTCGAGAATGAGACCGGCGAATTGCTGATGGTTTCGGCTTTGGCCGCGTCGAAAGCGACGGGGATGATGAAGGTGCCCATGCTGGTCTGAAGGGTGTCCGTGAAGTGGTTCCCACTCGGCGTGACGATGTCGGAATAGATGTTGTCGGAGCCGTAGAAATCGATGGTGTTGTAAATCGATCCGGCCGCCGGGATGTCGGCCCCGGTGGCACCGACTGTGCCGGAGAGGTCGTTTGTCACCAGGACGGCCTCGGTGAAGGTGCCGGCGCCGTCCGACGTCGTCGTGTCGACCGTGCCAACTGTGCCGACCAGTGTCCCGGCCGAGTTGAAGAAGCTGAAATCCTGGGTGCCCTGCAGCGCCGCCGTCAGCGGCGGTATCCCGCTGATCGACGTAACCGTTTGGGAGCCAATGGCTTGCATGGTGCCGCTGTTACCGATGATCACCGGGGCGGCATAGACGGCCGGCCCGTCGGCCGCGTCAAACGTGGTCGGGGCGCTGACGTTCCCGGTGGAGCTGACCAGCGTGTCTGTCACGGTGGCTGTGCCGTGGCCGTCGGGTATCGCGGAGTACACGCTGGTACCGGCGCCGTTGCCGTAGCTGTACGAGTCGAAGACCGACCCGACCGGCGGTGCGTCAGTGCCTCCCGCACCGCTGTAGTAACCCGTCTCGGGCGTCGGTGCGACGTACACCTCGGTGTTGATGTCACCCAACCCATCGTTGGAGACGCTCTCGAATCCGTAGAACGTCCCGGTGGCGTTGGTCGTGGTGTCGGTGTAGCTGAACAGTTGCTCACCCTGAATGCTCCCGGTCACCGCGGGCGGCGCGGTGTCGGCGCCGTCGAATCCGTGTCCGTAGAGGCCGGTGATCGTTTCAACTGAAGTAGCGTCGGGCAAGATTATGTAGTTGTCGGCGTTGGCGACCGCCAACGGCAGCAACGCCAGCCCCAGCAGTCCGCCGGCCGCGGCGCCGATATTGCGCACGGTCCAACGTCGACTCGACGCGGACGTCGCCTGGCCCGCAGCCAAGTGGAGTCGTACGTCGACAGGTGTGGGCGCCAAAGGCGTGTGAGGACTCGTCACTGAGTGCTTACCCATGGTTGGCCCCGCTTTCAGGTCTGCGATTCTGGGATTTCTGTGGTCGATGCCGATACGTGAGGGGATTCATTCGACAAGCCGTAGGCGTCGTATACGAAGGCAAGGTCGGCGCGGATGCGCTCGGGGTCGAGTCCGAATTTGTCCGGCGAGTGCTGGTGACGACTTGTGTAGCCACGCTGCTTTTCCGCCTGTTGGCGCACCTCGTCTTCGAATTCGGCGCTGGGCTTGATTTCGATGAAGTCGAGAATTCGGGCCATTGTGGGCTCGAGATTCTGGAGCAGGTCCTCATAGCGAACCACGCACACGTTCTTCTCCGGGATGCGTCCGGCAACCTCGGCGTCACGAAAGTAGCGAAGCATATCGCCGGACGCCTGGTAGAGGTTTTCCAGCCATTTGTCTTGGTCTTTTTTACTGGTGCGGTTCCAGATGTCGAAACCGTTCTCCAGCACGCTGGCCAGCAGCGACATTCCCGAAGGGATCACCTCGACCGGATCGCGCACAATGTAAACCAGTCGGGCGTCGGGATAGCGCCGCAATAGCGCGTCCAGACGGAACACCAGCATGCTCGACTTCACCAGGATCCGGTTCGCGCCTTTGGCGGTCAGGTTCCTTCGCCAGATCGCCTCGTAATACTTGAAGAAGTGGTTCTCTTCCTTAGCCGACACACCATCGATCCCGAAGTTACGCCGAGAGAACTCGCTCCCCCAGGTGTCGCGCCAAGCCAGAAAATACGCCCACGCGAACGGGCCGTCCATCGTGCGGAAGAACCACGCCACGTCATCGGTTTCGATGCCACGCAAGCTGGTGTCATGAACGTCCGACGGGTGATACTGCGCGGGATTGAGCTTGTCCAGCCGCGGCACGATGCCGCCGAGCAGCTTGCGCGCGGTAATCGCGGGAAACAGCATCTCCCACAATTCCAACGCCGCCATGTCGCCGGCCCCCAACAGGAAGCGATGCAGGAATGTCGTGCCACTCCGCGGGTTGCCGATGATGAAGATCGGGCGGTCGATCGCCTGCTTGCGGTGCCGCGGGAAGAAGATGTGGTCGAGCCCCAGCGTCGTCGCCGAGATGACCTGCCGCACCTGCAGGAGCGTGAACACGCCCAAGGGCTTGAACCACGACCCGAACGTCTTGCCGATCACCGCATAGACGCGCAGGTAACGACCCATTTAGCTCTCCCAGACTGCCGAGGCACACACGATCGTGAAGCCGGATGCTGCACTTGCGATGACAAGTTTGTCACCGTTGTTGACCGTTCCGTGCTTCAGGCGGTGATTGAGGGCGACCGCCCACGAGGTGCTGGCGGTGTTCCCGTACAGGGAGTGGGTGTGCACGCACGCCTCGGGCCGCGCGCCGATCGCACCGAATACGCGCTCCAGGATGGCCTGGCTCGGCTGATGGAAAATGTAGTGGTCGACGTCTTCGGCTGCCCAACCGGCGGACCCGAGAAGGCGCTGAATCTCCCCCGGGACGTGCACCGCAAGTGCGAACAGTTCCTTCGAGCGCGACACGAAGTGGCCGTCGACCGGCGCCGTGCACAGGTCGTAGTACTCGGCCAGCGTCTTGTGCTGGAAGCCCATCAGCCGCGCGCTGCCCGCCGGCAGCGCGTTGCGAGTCACCAGGAATGCGGTGGCGGCGTTGCCCAGTGTCAGGCCGGCAGCCAGGTTGGCCACGTCCTCCAGCGACTGCAGGTCATAGCTGACACGGTCACGCCAGAGTTCGCCGGCGCAAACCAGCGCCGTCTCGATCTCGGGATGTAGAGCGAAGTAACCCGCGACCACGTGCAGCGCCTCGACAAGTCCGGCGCAGGCGCACGTCACGTCGAACGCGTGCAGGGGTGTCGCCCCCAGCCGTCCGGCAACTTCGGACGCAGTCGCCGGTTCGAAGGCCTCGCGGGCGATCCCCCCATAGACCAGAAGGTCGATGTCGGACGCTTCAACGCCGTTCTCGAATAGACAGGCGGTCGCCGCGCGAGACGCAAACTCACCGGGCGAGAGCGTCTGGTCCGGGTCGACGTAGCGGACCTTGGTGTTACACCGCCCGAGTACGTACTCGATGCCCTGTGCGATCGCATCCCACTCCGATGCTGGACCACGGAAGTTCTCCCGGACCCGCGACAGAACCATCTCGTTGTCTAGGGCGGTCTCTGGCATCACGACCGCAGGCCTGGACATGTACATACACGGAAGCTGAGATTCCCCGCTGGATTTCTGAGACATTTCGGCTCCCATCCCCTAGAACCACTCTGATTTTATCTTCGTTAGGGCCCCAAAATACGCCCTGCGACGTGTTTGTTCCACCGGTATTGGCCAAAACGCCTCGTTTCGGCTGCTCTCAGCCGAAACTTAGCTCGAGTCACGAGATTTCGTGCCATGCCGAGCGACGTCCGACGTCCGGATCTGCGCTGAGGACGTCGCCGAAGGACCCGATGACGCGGGTCAACCGCTGCGGGATTTCGTAACGGGGCCAGTCTTTCGACCAAAATGGTTCGTTACACGTATGTGCAGTAGCGAATTTCGACCACGTGCGCTGCATACGGCGACCCACCGATGGCGTCAGCCATGTGCCCAAGGGGTGCAGCCGTCGGCCCAAATGCGAGTCATAGCTATGCAACACGTGAATAATCTCGCTGCCGTGCACCGCGCCTAGACGCGTCGCACGCAGAGTGCAAGACGCGTGATCGAACCGATAGACGTACGTCGGCGCGTGTGCGCTGTAGGCGTCGGCGAACGCCCACATGGGCGCAACAAACATCACGTCGGCGCCAACCGCTTCCCGTGCCCGGCGTCGCGGATAGCCGGGGTAGGCCTGGAGCATCCGGTCCCGCGAATCCCGTTCCACCCGTGCGAAATAGCGGTCGATGGTAGCCGGCGTCGTCGGCAACATCGGGGGCTTGTCTCTGGCGAAGAGCGCGGCCTCGTGCCGATTTGTACCGATTATCAACGGAATTCGGGGCATGGCGCCCAGTTGCGCCGCCTCGATCGGATGCCGCGGCAACAGATCGACCCCGTAGGTCAACCCGTGCGCCAGCGTCGGCGTCGATGCAACACTTGCGAGTTGCAATTCCCCTGCCGCACGTCGCAATTCACGCTGCGGCAGTCCCTTGAGCAGATGCGCCTCCGCCGTGGTCACACCGAGTCGACGCAGAAACTCGTGGGACTGCTCGGCACGCGTAGCGCGGTCAGCGATTAACGGCAGTGCGGGGCTCTGCGCAATCGCTCGGGTGAACAACCCCGCTGCGGCCGGGCTGGCCATCAGTGCCAAAACTGAAGTAGCGCCTGCGGATTCACCGAATACGGTCACCCGGTTGGCATCGCCGCCGAACGCGGCGATGTTGTCACGCACCCAAGTCAGCGCGGCGATCTGGTCGCGCAGGCACAGGTTGTCATCGAAGCCGTCGCCGAGGTCGCCGAGCTCGAAGCCGCCGAACACCCCGACCCGGTAGGTGACGTTGACCACGACGACATTGCCGTTGGCAGCCAACCGCGCGCCGTTGTAGAGCTGGAGTTGGCCCGCGCCGTTGAGAAATGCTCCGCCCGGAATCCATACCATCACCGGCAGCGAGCCGGACACATCCGGCGACCACACCGTCACCGTCAGGCAGGCCTCGTCGCGGACTTTCGGGTCCCTGCGGTCGCCTGCCACCATCGAGCGACTCTGCAGCGGCAACGGCGCGTGTTCGACGGCGTCGCGCACACCCGACCACGGCGACAGCGGCGCCGGCGCCGCGAAACGCCGCTCGCCGACCGGTTGCTCGGCGTATGGCACGCCACGCCACACCGCTACGCCGCCTTCGACCGTGCCCCGCAGATCGCCCCCCACCGTCCGCGCGAGAGCGGGAACTTCGGCAACCCGGGGCACGCCTGAATCGTAGTGTGAAAAGCTGATCTCGCCGGGCCGGCAGCCGCGACAGACACGCAACGGAGAGTGCGATGACCTTCAACGAGGGTATGCAGATCGACACCAGCACGACGTCGGCGTCCGGCGGCGGCGGACGGGGAATCGCCATCGGCGGTGGGCTCGGCGGCCTGCTGTTTCTTGTAGTGGCCCTGCTGCTCGGGGTCGATCCCGGCAAGGTGGTGAATCAGCTGCCGACGAACACCACCCAGGACGTCGCGCCCGGATTCGATCTGAGCAAGTGCAAGACCGGCGCGGACGCCAACCAGTACGCCCAGTGCCGCGTCATCGCCACCGGTAACTCGGTGGACGCGGTATGGAAGCAGCTGATGCGCGGGTACACCCGCCCGCATGTCCGGTTGTTCAGCGGTCAGGTCAACACCGGCTGCGGTCCGGCCAGCACCGAGGTCGGGCCCTTCTACTGCCCGGTGGATCAAACCGCCTACTTCGACACCGGCTTCTTCGATGTGCTGCGTACGCAATTCGGTTCCAGCGGCGGACCATTGGCACAGGAGTACGTGGTCGCCCACGAGTTCGGACACCACGTTCAGGACCTGCAGGGATCACTGGGCCGCGCCCAGCAGGGTGCGCAGGGCGCGGGCGGCAACGGCGTACGCACCGAGCTACAGGCCGACTGCTACGCCGGGGTGTGGGCGCATTACGCCTCGACGACCAAGCAGGAAAGCACCGGGGTGCCCTTCCTGGAACCGCTGAGCGACAAGGACATTGCCGACGCGCTGTCGGCTGCGGCGTCGGTGGGCGATGACCGCATCCAAAAGGCCGCCACCGGCCGCACCAATCCCGAGTCGTGGACGCACGGATCTTCAGAGCAGCGCCAGCACTGGTTTACCGTCGGCTACCAGACCGGTGATCCCAACCAGTGCGATACGTTCCGCGATCCGAATCTGAACTGAGTCAAAACAGCGTCGGCTGATACGTTTCGGCGACTCGCTGAGGTGCAGCGGCGCCGAATCGCCGCTCCCCGCCGGCGAGGCCGTGTTCGGCGATGAGCGGAGCCGCCCTTGCCCTGAGCTCGTCACGATATGACGGCGGCAAATACGCTCCTCGCCGGTACAACTCGCGGTACGGGCCCACCAACCGGGGGTGGACCCGCGTCAGCCACGACATGAACCAGCCTCGCGTCGACCCGCGCAAATGCAGGCCGAACACCGTGACGCCATTTGCTCCGGCCGCTGCGATCTGACGAAGCAGTGCATCGAGTTGCTCCGTGGAATCAGTCAGGTACGGCAGCACCGGCGCCACCATCACGTGACAGCTCAGCCCGGCCTCACGGATCGCGGCGATCAGTCCGAGGCGGGCCTGCGGGCTGGGTGTGCCCGGCTCGACCTGCTTGTGTAGTACTGGATCACCGACAGCGAGCGAGACGGCAAGGCTGATCGGGACCTGGCCGGCAGCGTCGGCGATCAACGGCAGATCGCGGTGTAACAGCGTGCCTTTGGTCAGGATCGACAGCGGTGTGCCCGATTCCGCGAGCGCACCGATAATCCCCGGCATCAAGGCATATCGCCCTTCGGCCCGCTGATAAGGATCGGTATTGGTGCCCAGCGCCACCGTCTGGCGTTGCCACGCCGGTCGGCTCAGTTCGTGGCGCAGCACGTCCACGACATTGGTTTTCACCACCACTTGCGTGTCGAAATCGTTGCCACAGTCCATATTCAGGTATTCGTGGGTTGGCCGAGCGAAACAATATCGGCAGGCGTGCGAGCAACCGCGATAGCCGTTGACGGTGTACTGGAACGGAAGTGTCGCTGCGCGCGGAATCTTGTTCAGCGCGGACTTGCACAGCACCTCGTGAAATGTGATGCCGTCGAACTGCGGCGTGCGCACGCTCCGAACGAGGCCAATGCGCGCCAATCCGGGCAGTGCGCCGTCGTCGAGCTTGACGCTTTGCCCGTCCCACCGCATGTCCACTATTCGAACTCTTGTTCGAAGAAATGTCAAGCCTGTTAAGGGCCTGAGAAATGACCCCGCGACCTATCCTCCCGTCGCCAATATGCCTGCGCTGTCGGGGTTGTCATTTAAGCTGAACCACCGTGACGTCTGACATCGACGCCCCCAGCGATAACAAAACTCTGAAGTGGGCCATGGGTGGGGTGGCTGTGGTGGCAGTGCTGGCGACGATCGTCGCCGCGGTGCTGCTTTTCGGAGGCGGGGGGTCGGGAGGGCCGCAAGGTGCGGGCTCCGACAGCGCCAACCAGGAGGCCGCCGCCGGAGTAGCCAGCGCAAAAGACACCGGGCCCATCAGCGTGATCACCGAAGATCCCAGTTGCGCGGCGTGGACGTCGATTAACAACGATCTCGCCAATAGCGGCCAGGGGCTGTGGAACGACCGCGATCGATCGGTCCCAGCGTCGGCCTGGACCCAAAAACAGAAGGCGCAGTTCGTTGCGGCCGGGCAGTCGATGCGCGGCGCCGCGGCGCAGACGGTCGGTTTGGTCAAGCTGACGCCTCACCGGGTGATGCGCGAGCTCTATCAGCAGTTCATTGCATACGCGCGTGCCTACTCCGACCGCATCCCGAAATACACGCCGGCCGACAACAATTTGGCTGGCGCCGCGAACAGCGCCTCGTCAGCGCTGGGGTCGATCTGCGCTGCCATCACCGACGGGCCTGCCGCGGCCAGGGGGCCGCTGGTACCGCCGTCCGCCCCGCCGTCCGACATCGCGCCGGTAGGCAACCTTGCGAGCCCGCAGCCCTTCCTCACCAGTAGTAATAGCGTTTGCTCCCAATGGAATTCAGCGCTGGACCAGTTCGGCAAGCAGACCGCCGCGTGGCAGCAGATCGACCCCAACATCCCGTCGATCTACTGGAACCGCGAGCAGAAAGCCGTCAACTATCAGGTCGGGCCGATCATGAACTCCTTTGCGACCAAGCTCGAACAGCTTGGGCGACAGAGTGATAACGCCATCTGGCAGGATTTTGCCAATCTTTCGGCGCAATACCGGCGGGCTTTCGTCACCGCCCTTCCTACCTACACCCCGAACGACAACCATCTGGCCAACGCGGCCAACTACGCCTCCACGACCATCCTCGGTGCGTGCGCAGCGGTAGCCGAGTAGGCACTGGTAGCGGCGCCTGATCGCTCACGCTCGATCGACTGGCGTTAAGGCAGCAGCCAGGTGGTATCCGCTAAGGCATTGGGATTGAGCAGATTGTCGCCCGCACATGAAAAACACACCGGGCATTGATGCCCGGTGTGTCTTTACCCCCTGCCCGATGGAAGCGCTCAGGCCCAGCTGGAGCCGACCGCGGAGTCGGTGCTGCTCATGTTGTTGCCGGCGGTCTGCACCTTCTGGCCGTGGGAGTTGGCTTGTTCGTAGATGACCTGGAAGTTGCGACCCAACTGGGTGATGAACTCCTGGCAGGCCACCGAACCCGAGCCACCCCAGAAATCACCGGCAGCCAGCACATCGCGCACGATGGCTTGGTGCTCGGCCTCCAGGGAGGCGGCCTGGGCGCGGATCAGCGCGCCGTGGGCGTCGACATCGCCGAACTGGTAATTGATCGACATAACGTTCTCCTTTTACAAAGTCTGGTCGGTGGTGGGCTAGCTGGACAGGATCTGCTGAGAGGCCTGCTCTTGGCTCTCGTAGTTGTTGGCGTCGCGGATCAGCCCGTCGCGCACCCCGTGCAGCATGTTGACGATGTTGCGGAACGCGGTGTTCATCTGGCCCATGGTGTCGTAGGAGGTGGCCTGAGCGGTACCGCTCCAGCCGGCCCCGGCGATGTTCTGGCTCGATGCCCACATCTTGCGGGCCTCGTCCTCCACCGTTTGGGCGTGCACGTCGAAACGGCCCGCCATCGACCGCATCTCGTGCGGGTCAGTCATAAAACGAGTAGGCATATCTCTCTCCTTAGTTCGATGTCAGTTCGAGTTCGAATGTGTTGTGTAACAAAGGCATCCCCCGCTTCTCATCCGCCGGCCGGCGTACGAGTCTCTACCTTCACGGACGCCGTCTTGGCGGCCTGGGTGCCCATGCCGCGCCCGTTCATCGCGCCCATGAGGGCCTGGGTGTAGGGGCTGTTGGGCAGCGCCGCCGATGGGTTCAACGGCGCGACGCTGTTGGCCGGCAGCACTGGAGCCGCGCGCACCATCTCCGGCGCATTCGATGCCCAGCCGTTCGGTATCGACAACCCACCGAGCCGCTGCGCAGACGCCAGCTGAGCAGTGAGCGACGATCCAAAGCCGCGCATCTGGCCGGAGATGCCGCCCATCAGGGCCTTCAACTTGGCATCGACCAGCGACGACACGTCGGCGAGCATCGCCTGTTGGCCCGCCTGCAACGCCTGGCTCGCGTTCATCGAATTCGCCATGCTCATCAGCATCTTGACCGGCATGCTGGCGAACATGGTCGCGTAATACGCGCCCTGGATTGGAAGCAGGGAGCTCGTCGCCGAGCCCACAGCCGGCGCAGTCGCCGCCGTGCTAGCGCCCGACGTGGCGGCGGCGGAGTGAGCAGTCGAACTGGCACCCGTCAGATTGGTCACTGCGGACGACAGCGCAGACGACAGCCCGTTGGTGGAAGTCGTACCCGCAGTGGAGTTTCCACTCAGCAATCCTTGCAGTGTGGTGCTCAGATTGTTCAGAGCGGTGGTGATCGAGTTCTCGATGGACTGAGCCGCCGCGGCTAGATCGGAGGACAGACCGCCGTCGCTGGTCGCCGGTGCCGGGGTCTGCTGAGGCAACACGACGGCCTGCTCGGAGGCGGCGGCGTAGGTGTCCATCGACAGCCCGTCCTGGAACCACATCTCCATGTAGTGCGCTTCAGTGGCGGCGATCGCCGGGGTGTTCTGGCCGAGGAAGTTGGTGGCGACCAGCGCGGCCAACAACGCCCGGTTGGCCGCGATCACCGCCGGCGGGACGGTTCCCGCAAAAGCGCTCTCGTAGGCGGCGGCAGCCATCCTGGCCTGGATTCCGGTTTGGGCGGCTTGGCCCGCGGTGCCGGCCAGCCAGTCCACATACGGCGTGGTCGCCGAGACCATTCGCATTGAGGACGGCCCCAACCAGGATGATCCGGTCAGCTCCGAGACGATCGCCTGAAAAGAACCAGCGGCGGCCTCCAGATCAGCGGCCAACATGTCCCACGCCGAGGCGGCCGCCATCAGCGGCCCCGAACCCGCCCCGCTGTACATCAACGCGGAGTTCAGCTCCGGCGGGAATATCATGAAACTCATCGGCCCAGGCCCCCCTTAGCCAGCAGCAGCTGCATTCTCCGCCTCTGTCAGCGCATACGCCCCGGACCCGGACCGCAGCGCAGCTACTAGTTGTTGGTGTATTGCTGCCGCATGGGCGGCGATCTGCTGATATGTCACGCCGTGACCGGCGAACTGGGCCGCCGCCATCGCGGACACAATATCTGACGCCGCGGGCGCCAAGCCGGTTGTCGGTGCCGCAGCGGCCGCGTTTCGCGCCACCAGTGCGTCGCCGATGCCCGCCAAGCTGCCCGCTGCGCCGGACAACGCTTCCGGCTGAGCAGTTACGAACGACACCCTCGGATCCTCCTAACGCGACATCGGACCCCGGTGCGACCAGCTGGATAAGTTAATGAGATTAACTTGTCACGAAGAGCCGCTGTCGAGGTCTGACGGTTGCGCAATCTTAAATCACAAACGGACTCGCTGTGCTGAGAAATGGCAAAGAGACAATCCACTTCGGACAATTCTTGAACAGCCGTATACAGCGACTTCCCAGGAAGCCGTGAGGGCCCGAAAGCACCTCGTAGTCGGTACCCTTATTGGATACGAGTCAATAGCCTCCGCGGCCCAAAACCGGGTATGGGCGTCGAGCGGCGGGCGCGGTCGGCAGGCACCGCCGTCGACCGTGTCGCCCAGCGAAGCCCGACACGCTCCGCGACCACCCATCACCACGCTGCCGCGAGTTCGCTGAGCACGGTAATTGTATTGATTACTTAACGATTCGCTCGCCTCGAAGCTCCGCTGCGTGCGCGATGAGCGGGTCTGACGGGCCCAGGCCGCCGACCGGCGCGCCCTCCGTCGGCGGAACCCACCGCGCCGCTCGGGCGGCGACGAGTTGGGCGATAACCCGCGCCCGCCGAAAGGCCGTCGAGAAGTTCGCCGCCATTGTGAGTCGTCGATGGTAGAAAACATCTCCACTCTTTGTGCGGTTTTTATGGGTTCGTCGGTCACCGGACTGCGCTAGATCATGATCGGAATTCAGCAGCCCGCCAATGCTGAGAAAATGCTGAAAAATTTGGTGCACCGAAACCTTGGAATCGTCCGAGGGGTGACGGAAGGGTGAATCGGATGCGAAGTACGTCAGTAGCGAACCGTTGTTCTCCCCAGGGACGCTGCGCCGACGGGAAGTCCAACTTGCCACGTTCGGCTGCACCCTAGGTCTACCGCCGGTTGGCGTTCAGAGGCGCGCCAACCGCCGAACGGTACAAATGAGAAGTGGTCGAGGAGTCGCAATCGGCAGGTGAGGTAGCGCCGCCGTCCGGCATAAGTCGCCGCAAGCTGCTCGCGACCAGCGCTGCGACCACGATCGTCGGCGCCGGCCTGGGCGCCACGGGCATCGCGTTGCTCGGATCACCCGGCCATGGCCCCAGCCTGTGGACCCGACCAACTCAGAGCGGGGCCCAACCGGTCGGCGGACTGCATCTGCAATTCGGTAAGGATGCGTCCAGCGAGGTCGTCGTCTCGTGGCACACCACCGAGGCGGTCGGCAACCCACGAGTCATGCTGGGCACGCCGACCTCCGGCCTGGGCCGCACCGTCGCGGCCGAGACGCGCACCTACCGCGACGCGAAATCGAACACCGACGTCCGCGTCCACCACGCGCGGCTCGACAATCTGATGCCCGACACCGACTACGTGTACGCAGCGATGCACGACGGCGCCGATCCCGAACTGGGGACGGTCCGCACCGCACCGTCAGGGCGGAAGCCGTTGTGCTTCACAAGCTTTGGCGATCAGGCAACGCCGACCCTGGGCCGGCTCGGCAAGGACGGGTACCGCAGCGACAACCTGGGATCACCGGCGGCCGGTGATATCACCACCGCGATCGAACGCATCGGTCCATTGTTCAACCTGGTCAACGGCGACTTGTGCTACGCCAACCTCGCTCACGACCGGATCCGCACCTGGTCGGACTGGTTCGACAACAACACGCGTTCCGCACGCTATCGACCGTGGATGCCCGCCGCAGGAAACCACGAGAACGAATCCGGCAATGGCCCGGTGGGTTACGCCGCCTACCAGACGTATTTCGCGCTGCCCGACTCCGGCGCCGACGGCGAACTGCGCGGCCTGTGGTACTCGTTCACGGCCGGTTCGGTGCGCATCGTCAGCCTTGCCAACGACGACATCTGCTACCAGGACGGCGGCAACACCTACGTGCACGGCTACTCCGGTGGCGCCCAGAAGCGTTGGCTGGAAAGGGAACTCGCCGACGCCCGCGCAGACAATCGGGTCGACTGGGTGGTCGTGTGCATGCACCAGACCGCAGTATCCACCGCTGACCGGACCAACGGCGCCGACCTGGGCATCCGGCAGGAATGGCTGCCGCTGTTCGACCGCTACCAGGTCGACCTGGTGGTGTGCGGCCACGAACACCACTACGAGCGCTCACATCCGATCCGCGGCGCACAGGACAGCGAAACCAGGACGCCCATCCCGGTCGCCGATCACGGCGACGTCATCGACACCACGAAGGGGACGGTGCACGTCGTCATCGGCGGCGGCGGAACCTCGGCGCCGTCGAACACGATGTTCTTTCCGCAGCCACGGTGTCGCGTGGTGACCGGCATCGGCACGTCTCAGGATGCGATCGGCCGCCGAGTTCCCATCTACGTGGTGGAGGACGCGCCGTGGTCGGCTTTCCGCGATAGCCAAAACCCTTATGGCTTCGTCGCTTTCGACGTCGATCCGGGCACGCCGGGCGGGCACACATCGATCAAGGCGACCCATTACGCGGTCACCGGTCCGTACGGAGCGATCAGCGTGGTGGAGCAGTTCACGCTCACTCGGCCTCGCCGCGGCTGAGCCGGCGATCCATCGCTGGTAATGTCATTACCACTTTTGGTCAATGATCCTCTCGGAAGGCGGCATGACGGCTTCTACGCGCACCGCGGAATCGGTCACTGAATTCGCCGAGCGGGCCCGCAAGTGGCTCGCCGACAACATGCCGCGCATCGCGGATCCAGACAATCCGCCCTACGCCGACCGGGGTGAAGAGGACTCCTGGCAGCACGTCCGTCAACTCCAGCGGAAGCTGTACGACGGCGGCTTCGCCGGCATCTGCTTTCCCACCGAGTACGGCGGCCTCGGGCTCGACATCGCCTACCAGAAGGCGTTCGACCTCGAGAGCATCGGCTATGAGTTGCCGCTGATCCTGAACGTCCCGACCTTCACCATCTGCTGCGCGACGATCCTCGACACCGGTAGCGAAGAGCAGAAGCGGCAACACATTTCGGCGGCGCTGCGCGGCGACGAGGTGCTCGTCCAGCTGCTCTCCGAGCCGAGCGGCGGCTCCGACCTGGCCGGCGTGATCACCCGCGCCGAGCGGCGCGGCGACAAGTGGATCGTCAACGGCGCCAAGACGTGGAGCACCGGCGCCTTCGCCGCCGACTACGGCCTGCTGCTGGCCAGAACCAACTGGGATGTGCCGAAGCACGAAGGGCTGACCCTGTTCCTGGTCCGCCTGGACAGCCCCGGCATCACGCTGCGCCGCATCAAACAGGTCAACGGCTCGACGGAGTTCTGTGAAGAGTTCTTCGACGACCTGGAACTCAGCGACGACGACGTGGTCGGCGAAGTCGACAAGGGTTGGGATGTGGCGACGCGCCAACTGCACCACGAGCGACGCGCGGTGGGCGGCGGCTCGGAGTTCGCCAGTGGCAGCGGCGCAGAGAACAACCAGGAACAGCCGCCGGACTATGTCGCGATCCTTCGCGCCGCCGGACTCAGCGACAACGAGCGGGCACTCGAGGCCGCCGGCCGGGCGCTGACGCATCGCGCGGTGTGGGAGCAGTTGATCGACCACGTCTATCGGGGTGTACTGGACGGATCACTGCCCCCGACCGGCGGCACGCTGATTCGGCTCTTCCAGGCTGAGGAGGTGGCGCTCGAGATCGACACCGCGCTGGCGATCGCCGGTGACGCCGGAGTCGTCGACGGGCCGGCCAGTCTGCTCGCGATCGGCGAGCGCTACCTGTCGCGCCAGACCGCGGCACTCGGCGGCGGCACGACCGAGATGGCCCGCAATGTCATCGGCGAACGGATACTCGGCTTCCCGCGCGAGTTCGCCGCCGACCGGGGCGTGCCGTTCAACCAGGTCAAGCACGGCCGCAGCTGACTTGCCAGGGAAGCCGTCGCGGGTAGCACCCAGATCGACGGCAGCGTGGGGCCCTCTCGCGATTTGTCGCGCTCGCGTCGATCTCGGTGCAGCTAAAAGTTGAGCCGCGAAAGCACCTCGGCGACAACGGAATCCGTCGCGACGTTGACCTGCTCCCCCGTCGTCAGGTCTTTCACCCCGATGGTGCCGGCGTCGATATCCCGGTCGCCGGCCACCAGCGCCACCCGCGCTCCTGAGCGGTCGGCGGCCCGCATCGCGCCCTTCAGCCCGCGATCGCCGTAAGCCAAGTCCACCCGCACGCCGCCCGCGCGCAGCTGGCCGGCCAGCACCGCCAGGCGCAGTTTGGCCTGCCCGCCCAGCGGAACCCCGAACACGTCGCAGCGCGCGGCCGGTCCGGCGTCCTTACCCTCGGCCTGCAACGCCAGCAGCGTGCGGTCCACCCCGAGCCCGAACCCAATGCCCGACAGATCCTGGCCGCCGAGCTGATGCATCAGCCCGTCGTATCGCCCACCGCCGCCGATGCCCGATTGCGCGCCCAACCCGTCGTGCACGAATTCGAACGTGGTCTTGGTGTAGTAGTCCAACCCGCGCACCATCCGCGGGTTGATCACATACGGCACACTCAGACCGTCGAGGTGCGCGAGCACGGTCTCGAAGTGCTGCTTGGCGACATCGGAGAGGTGGTCGAGCATCACCGGCGCCTCAGCCGTCATCGCCTTGACGTCCGGGCGCTTGTCGTCGAGCACCCGTAGCGGGTTGATCTCGGCACGCTTGCGGGTCTCCGCATCGAGATCGAGCTGTAACAGGTAGTCCTGCAACAGTTCCCGATACTGCGGACGACAGCTGTCATCGCCCAGCGAGGTGATCTCCAGCCGGAAATCGTCCAACCCCAGCGAGCGGAAGCCGGCGTCGGCAACCGCGATCACCTCGGCATCCAGTGCCGGATCGTCGACGCCGATCGCTTCGACCCCGACCTGCTGCAGTTGGCGATAGCGGCCGGCCTGCGGGCGTTCGTAGCGGAAGAACGGGCCCGCGTAACACAGCTTGACCGGCAGCGCGCCGCGGTCCAGACCGTGCTCGATCACCGCGCGCACCACTCCGGCGGTGCCCTCGGGCCGCAGCGTCACCGAACGGTCGCCGCGGTCGTTGAAGGTGTACATCTCCTTGGACACCACATCGGTGGACTCGCCCACCCCGCGGGCGAACAGCGCAGTGTCCTCGAAGATCGGCAACTCGATGTCGCCGTATCCGGCGCGGCGGGCGGCGTCCAGCAGACCCGACCGCACCGCGACGAAGCCTGCCGAATCCGGCGGGTAGTAGTCCGGCACGCCTTTCGGCGCGGCGAAGGGGCTCACCGGCTCAGCCCTTCGAGGAACGGGTTGGACCGGCGCTCGTCGCCGATGGTGGTGGAGTTGCCGTGCCCGGGCAGGACCACCGTCTTGTCGTCGAGGACCAGCAGCTTGTCGACGATCGAGCGCAGCAGGTCACGCCCGCTGCCGCCGAACAGGTCGGTGCGGCCGATCGAGCGCTCGAACAGCGTGTCGCCGGTGAAGGCCAGGTCTTTGTCGCCTGACACCCGGAACACCACCGAGCCCCGGGTGTGGCCCGGTGTGTGGTCGACGGTGACGCTGATCCCGCCCAGGTCGATCTTGTCGCCGTCCCGGTCGAGTTCCACCACCTGCTTGGGTTCGCGAAAGATCGCCGCCAGCAGCAGCTGACCGATCTTGGGCCCGAAGTCCTTGATCGGATCGGTCAGCATGAACCGGTCCTCGGGGTGGATATAGGTCGGGCAGCCGAAGGTATCGGACACCTTCTGCGCTGACCAGATGTGATCGATGTGGCCGTGCGTGAGCAGCACCGCCGCAGGTGTCAACCGATTCTCGTCCAGGATGCGCCGCAGTTGACCCATCGCGCGTTGGCCGGGATCGACGATGACGGCGTCGGCTCCGGGGTGCGGCGCCAACACGTAGCAGTTGCACTGCAGCAATCCGGCGGGGAATCCGGTGATGAACACGTCCTCCAGTTTCCCATCTGAACAATCGTGGACGGGTCGCGCCACCCTTATCCAGCGTGGGCTGGCACACTCTTCCCCGAGACCCAGCCCGCGAACATGGAGGAATAGCGGCGGTGCCGACCAACGAACAGCGACGAGCGTCAGCCAAGCGCAAACTGGAGCGGCAGCTGGAACGCCGCGCCCAGCAGGCCAAGCGTCGCCGGCTGCTGACCATCATCGGAGGCTCGGTGGCGGCCGTCGCCGTCGTCGCGATCGCGGCGTACAGCATCATCGCGAGCAATCAGAACCACAGCGACAAGCAGGCGTCGTCGAGCGGCAGCTCCTCGGCGAGCAACGGTTCGACCCCCGAAGCCGGGGCGCTGCCGCCCTTCAAGCCGGCGGCCGACCTGGGCGCCAACTGCCAGTACCCGCCCGCGCCGGAGCCCGCCAGCAAGCAGGTCAAGCCGCCCCGGACCGGCAAAGTGCCCACCGACCCCGCACAGGTCAGCGTCAGCATGGTGACCAACCAGGGCCACATCGGCCTGTTGCTCGCAAACAACGAATCCCCCTGCACGGTCAACAGTTTCGCGAGTCTGGCACAGCAGAAGTTCTTCGATGACACCAAATGCCACCGGCTGACGGCCGCCCCGACATCCGCGGTTCTGCAATGCGGCGACCCCGGCGGCGACGGCACTGGCGGGCCGGGCTACCAGTTCGCCAACGAGTACCCGACGGACCAGTACAAGCCGGGCGACCCCGCCATCCACGACCCGGTGACGTATCCGCGGGGAACCCTGGCGATGGCCAACAGCGGGCCGAACACCAACGGCAGCCAGTTCTTCCTGGTCTACAAGGACACCCAATTGCCGCCTCAATACACCATTTTCGGCAAGATTCAGCAGGACGGGCTGGCGACTCTGGACAAGAT
Organism: Mycobacterium cookii; assembly: GCF_010727945.1. Classification (NCBI taxonomy): domain Bacteria; kingdom Bacillati; phylum Actinomycetota; class Actinomycetes; order Mycobacteriales; family Mycobacteriaceae; genus Mycobacterium; species Mycobacterium cookii. The sequence continues at coordinate 361,835 of NZ_AP022569.1, read as the reverse complement.
CGCGAAGGGCGGCGTCGCCGGCGGCGGCGCGGACGGGCCACCCGCCACCGAAGTCACCATCAAGTCCGTGATGCTGGACTGATGACGATGACACGAATCCGACTGCTCGGCCTGCTCGTGCTGGCGATCACCGTGATGTCCTGCAGCCACCACTCGACGGGACCATCGGCCTCGACCACGACGAGCAGCGCCCCGGCGTCGGCAACCTCCACCCGTCCTCCGGTCGCGCCGGTGACGGGCCCGAAACTGCCACCGTTCATTCCGTCGGCCGCGGTGGGCGCCAACTGCCAGTACCCGCCATCCGCCGATGCCGCCAGTAAATCGGCGGCCAAACCGCAGAACGGCAAGATCGCGACCGAGCCTGCCATGGTCGGCCTGACCATCGTCACCAACCAGGGCAGGATCGGTCTACAGCTCGCTAACAACGAATCACCGTGCACCGTAAACAGTTTCGTCACCCTGGCGCAGAAGTCCTTCTTCGACAACACCGAATGCCACCGGCTAACCACGGCACGCGCCTTATCGGTGTTGCAGTGCGGCGACCCCAAGGGTGACGGCACCGGAGGACCGGGCTATCAGTTCGTCAACGAGTTCCCGACCGACCAGTACCCGCCTGGTGAACCTGCGCTGCAGGTACCCGTCGTCTATCCGCGGGGAACGCTGGCGATGGCCAACGCCGGACCGGGCACCAACGGCAGCCAGTTCTTCATGGTGTACCGCGATTCGCTGCTGCCGCCGAATTACACCATCTTCGGCACGATCAACGACGCGGGCCTGGCCGTGATCGACAAGATCGCGGCGGCAGGCGTCGCCGGGGGCAAGGACGACGGTCAGCCCGCTACCGAGGTGACGATCACCTCAGCGCGCCGGGATTGAGCGCTCGACGTAGCTGCGGGCCGCCCGCCGGATGAATTCTTCGGTCGGCGTTGGGTGCCAACCGAGTTCACGGGTGGCCTTGTCGTGGCTGGCCGGCGAGGTCAGTTCGACGAGCTTGGCACTCTGCCTGCTCATCGGGAAGTCTCGCCGCAACAGCGCCCCCATCGCGTCGTTGACCCAACCGATTCCGTACATCACCGCCATCGGGATGCCCACCCGGGGCGGTCGTGCGCCGACGGCCTGCGCGGCGGTGGTGACCAGTTCGCGCTGGCTCATGTAGCGCTCAGAAATGATGTAGCGCTGCCCGATTCGCCCGCGTTCGGCGGCCAACAGCATCGCGTCGGCGACATCGTCGATGCCGACTACTTCGGCACCGACGCCGCGGACATAGAACGGTAGCTTTCCCTGCGCAGCGAACTTGACCAACATCCCCTGCCGCGGTTGCCAATCGGGCGGGCCGTACGGATTCGACACGTTGCACACCACCGCGGGCAGCCCGTGCGCGGACACGTAGGACAGCACCACATCCTCGGCCGCACGCCGCGACGCGATGTAGCCGCCGGCCTCCTCAGCCCAGTTGAACGGGGTGTCCTCGTCGACGGTTTCACCGTTCCGGCCGACGGCGACCGTCCCGATCGTGCTGAGGAAGACGAACCGCCGCAGATTCGCCTGCACCGCCACGTCAAGGACATTGCGAAGTCCCTCAACGTTGGTCTTGAACAGCGGTGCGGGATCTCGCAGCTCGGCCCGGGTGTCGACGACGCAGTAGTAGACGACGTCGCGGTCGGCCATCGCGGCGGCCACCTCGGCGGTGTCGAAGATGTCGCCGTAGTGCCGTTCGACGTTCAGGCCGTCGATGCCCTTGGTGGAACTGGACTTTCGCAGCAGCACCCGCACGTCGGCGCCGGCGGCGACCAGGTGACGGGTCACGCAAGCACCGACGTTGCCGCTGGCGCCCATCACGAGAGCCTTCTGGGGTGTCACGCCGCGGAGGTCACCCGGTACACATCGAAAACGCCTTCGACGTTGCGAACCACATCAAGCAGGTGACCCAGATGCTTGGGATCGCCCATCTCAAAGGTGAAGCGGCTCACCGCCACTCGGTCACCCGAGGTGGTCACCGACGCCGACAGAATGTTCACCCGCTCATCGGCCAGCACCCGGGTGACGTCGGACAGCAGCCGGTGCCTGTCCAGTGCCTCGACCTGAATGGCCACCAGGAACACCGACGACGGCGACGGCGCCCAGTGCACCTCGATGATGCGCTCGGCCTGCTGTTGCAGCGACGTGGCGTTGGTGCAGTCGGTGCGGTGCACGCTGACTCCCCCGCCGCGGGTGACGAAGCCCAAGATCTGATCGCCGGGCACCGGCGTGCAGCACTTGGCCAGCTTGGTCAGCACGCCGGGAGCACCCGGCACCGCCACGCCGACGTCCTCGGTGCTGCGCGGGCGGCGCGGAATCGTCGTCGGGGTGGCTCGCTCGGCCAGATCCTCTTCGGCCTGGTCGATCCCGCCGAGTTCGACCAGTAGCCGTTGCACCACGTGCTTGGCCGAGACGTGGCCCTCGCCGACCGCGGTGTAGAGCCCCGACACGTCGGTGTAGTGCAACTCGTTGGCCACCGCCGCCATCGATCCGCCATTCACCAAGCGCTGCAAGGGAAGTCCGCCACGGCGAACTTCGCGGGTGATCGCGTCCTTGCCGGTCTCCAGCGCCTCCTCACGGCGCTCCTTGGCGAACCACTGCCGGATCTTGGCCTTCGCGCGCGGCGACACCACGAACTGCTGCCAGTCCCGCGACGGGCCGGCGGTCGCCGCCTTGGAGGTGAACACCTCGACGACTTCGCCGTTTTCCAGTTTGCGCTCCAGTGCGACGAGCCGGCCGTTGACTCGTGCACCGATGCAGCGGTGGCCGACCTCGGTGTGCACGGCGTAGGCGAAGTCCACCGGGGTCGAGCCCGCGGGCAGTGTGATCACATCGCCCTTCGGGGTGAACACGAAGATCTCTTGGACTGCAAGGTCATAGCGCAGCGATTCGAGGAATTCACCGGGGTCGGCGGCCTCCCGCTGCCAGTCGAGAAGTTGGCGCATCCAGGCCATGTCATCAATCTCGGCGGAGGTGTGTGAATGTGGCACGCCGTTGCGGCCCTTGGTTTCTTTGTAGCGCCAGTGCGCCGCGATGCCGTACTCCGCGGTGCGGTGCATGTCGCGGGTGCGGATCTGGATCTCCAGCGGTTTGCCTTCCGGGCCGACGACCGTGGTGTGTAGCGACTGGTACACGCTGTAGCGCGGCTGCGCGATGTAGTCCTTGAACCGGCCGGCCATCGGCTGCCACAGTGAATGCACCACGCCCACAGCGGCATAACAGTCGCGGATCTCGTCGCACAGGATGCGGACGCCGACCAGGTCGTGGATGTCGTCGAAGTCGCGGCCCTTGACGATCATCTTCTGGTAGATCGACCAGTAGTGCTTGGGACGTCCCTCGACCACCGCGTTGATCTTCGACGCGTTGAGCGTGGCGATGATCTCGGCGCGGACCTTGGACAGGTAAGTGTCGCGCGACGGCGCCCGGCCGGCGACGAGCCGCACGATCTCCTCGTATTTCTTGGGGTGCAGGATCGCGAAGGACAGATCCTCCAGCTCCCACTTGACGGTCGCCATCCCCAGCCGATGTGCAAGCGGCGCAATCACTTCCAGCGTCTCACGGGCCTTGCGGGCCTGCTTCTCCGGCGGCAGGAAGCGCATGGTGCGCATGTTGTGCAGCCGGTCGGCCACCTTGATCACCAGCACCCGCGGGTCGCGCGCCATCGCGGTGATCATCTTGCGGATGGTCTCGCCCTCGGCGGCGCTGCCCAGCACCACCCGGTCCAGCTTGGTCACCCCGTCGACGAGGTGGCCGACTTCGTCGCCGAAATCGTTCGACAGCTCCTCCAGCGTGTAGCCGGTGTCCTCGACCGTGTCGTGCAGCAGGGCAGCCACCAAGGTTGTGGTGTCCATGCCCAACTCGGCGAGGATGTTGGCCACTGCCAGTGGGTGCGTGATGTAGGGATCGCCCGAATGCCGCATCTGGGTGGCGTGTCGCCGCTCGGCGACTTCGTAGGCCCGCTGCAGCAAAGCCAGGTCGGCCTTGGGGTAGATCTCACGGTGCACCGCCACCAGCGGCTCGAGCACCGGGCTGATGGTGCTGCGCTGCGCGGTCATCCGCCGCGCCAGCCGCGCCCGGACTCGCCGCGAGGCACTGCTGGGCGCCTTGAGGCCGATACCGGGCTCGGACGAGGGAGAAATGTCGGCGAGCTGGAGCGGCTCAGTAGGCGGTTGAACCGCCGTACCCTTGTCTTCCGCCACTCATCTCACCTCCGGAGCCTCAAGGATATCGTCCGCCGGGCCGTGCGCTAGAGAACGACGATGCTGTGCACCGGCAGCGGCGCGACCAGGTCACGGCCGCCCAGCCCGGCCAGCTCGATCACCACCGCGGCGGCGGTCACCCGCGCACCGGCGTGCTCGAGCAGCCGGTGCGCGGCGGCCAGCGTCCCGCCGGTGGCCAGCACGTCGTCCACGACGACAACGTTGCGGCCGTCCACATTGATCCCGTCGGCGGGCAACTCCAGGCTCGCGGTGCCGTACTCGAGTTGGTAGTGCTCAGTGCGCACCGGCGGCGGCAGCTTGCCGCCCTTGCGGATCGCCAGCACGCCGGTGTTCAGCCGGGCGGCGACGGCGCCGCCGATGAGAAAGCCACGCGCATCCAGGCCGGCGATCAAGTCGGCACCAGAGGCGAGTTCCGCAATGGCATCGGTGACCGCGGCCAGCCCCCGCGGGTCGGCGAATACCGGGGTCAGGTCCTTGAACTGGATTCCCGGCGAAGGGAAGTCGGCGACCTGACGGGCCAACGCGGCGATCAGGTCGGCGGCCGATGGGCTGTCATTCACCGCACCAGGACCCATCGGTCCATGTTCCAGCCCGCCCCCCAGCGGCTCGGGTTGGTGCCGACGGCATACATCTTCTTCGACGCCAGCAAGGTCCGCTGCTGGCGGTACAGCGGCAGCGTCGGCATATCGGCCCACAGCACCGGCGCGCTCTCGGCCAGCAGCCGAACCAGGTCTCCCGGATCGGCCGACACCGCCAAAGATCCGATGATCCCGTCGATTTGGCCGTTGCCGTAGCCGGACAGGTTGTTGCCGTTGCCGGTGTGCAGATCGTAGGCGTCCATCGCCGACGACCCCGTCGAACCACTGCCGGCGGCGCCGCCGGTGCTGGCCAGCAGCACGTCGATCTTGCCGTCCTTCAGGGTTTGCGGCCCAATTGAATCGGAGGTGACATCGGACACCGAGATACCGGCCGGACCACAGGCCTTGGCGATCGCGCCGACGATGGCGGCCAACCGGGCGTTGGGCCCGCGGTAGCCGATTCGTACCGCCAGCGGCTTTCCGACCAGCGCCGCGCGCGCGGCCTCGGGGTTCGCCTTGACGTATTGGCCTGCGGCCGGGACGTTTTCGGCTTGCCCGATCGCGTCGTCGGTCGTCGTATGCAGTCGCGCGTTGGCGATCGGCGCCATGGCGTCGCGCGCGATGACGTCACGCGGCGTGCACGCCGCAACCGCTCGGCGGGCCGCGACGTCAGCGAGCGGCCCGTGCGGGGCGAAGATCAGCTGCTCGATGCCATCCGACGGCGCATCGGTACGGCGGTAGTTGTCGGGTGTGGCCAATGCACCTGAGGAGCCGGCGGCGACGTCGACGACGTCGGCGCTCTTGTCGTTCACCCGGTCCTGGATGTCGGCTTTCTGCGGCCACACGGTGACTCGTCTGGTCATCGGCTTGGCGCCCCACCAGCGGTCGTTCGCGACGAGCACCACTCCGCCGCCGTCCAGCACCGATTCGATCTTGTACGGCCCCGACGACGGGAAGTGCTTGGCGACGGTGGCTGAGTCGATGCCGGGCTTGAGGTCCCAGGTGGTGTTCCACGTTTGCGCGATGCGCCCGATCACCGCGGTGTCGTTGCGCAGCAGCGCGCCGGTGGTGTCGACGCCGAGTTCTTCGGCGATGACGTGCGACGGCATCACCGTGGTGGCGGTGAACAGCTGGTTGTAGTCGACGATGTTGCGGTCCGGGACGAACGACACCCTTGCTTTCTTCTGGCCCGGTTGGCAGTCGATGGAGGTGACGTCGACGTAGCCGGCCTGGCTGGCGGCGTTGAAGCCCGGATACCGGCCGGACTGGGCCGCCCACGCCAGGACCAGGTCGTCGCAGGTCACTGGTTTGCCGTCGGAATAGACCGCGTTGTCGGCGATCTGGTAGTCGAGCACCAACGGTGATCCGCCGACGATCGACAGGCTGCCGAAGTCGTGGTCGGCGACGACCTGACCGTCAGGGCCGTGGTAGCCGAAGCCGGTCAGGGTGCGGGCGAAGGCCTGCGCCCCGGCCGAGGCCGCTCCGCTGACAGTGTTGCCGTTGTAGGTGTCCAGCGAGCCGTCGACAACGTAGTCGACCTGCCCTGCAGCGCTGCCGGAGCACGCCGACAAAGAGCCCACGACTATCGCAAGCGTGGCCACCAGCCAGCTGGCGGTAGCACGCCGACGCCAGGCAACCATGGGGCTAGCGTTTGTCCCGCTTGCCGCTCGGGCGCGCGTGACGACCGGCGGATTGCCGCACCGGCCGCGCGCCCGGCGCCGGCTTGCTCGGCGGGGGGTCACCCGCGGCCGCGAACGACGCCCGGGTCTTCGCCGGCGGCTCGGAGTCATCGGAGCCCTCGACGGACTCCTCGGCGGCCGAATCGCCGCGAGCCTGACCCTTGTCCGGGTCCGGGCCGCGGCGTCGGGCCACCCGATGGTTGTGCGTCCGCACCAACTCGGTTCGTTCGCGCAGGGTGACCAGCAGCGGCGTGGCGAAGAAGATCGACGAATAGGTGCCGACGATGATGCCGACCAGCTGTACCAGCGCCAGGTCTTTGAGCGTGCCCACGCCGAGTAGCCAGACGGCCACCACCATCAGTGCCAGCACCGGCAGCACCGAGATCAGGCTGGTGTTGATCGAGCGCATGAAGGTCTGGTTGATCGCGAGGTTGGCCTCCTCGGCGAAGGTCCGCCGGGCGGTGTGCTGGAAGCCATGGGTGTTCTCTTCGACCTTGTCGAAGACGATCACGGTGTCGTAGAGCGAGAAACCCAGGATCGTCAGCAGACCGATCACGGTGGCCGGGGTGACTTCGAATCCCACCAGCGAATAGACCCCGGCGGTGACGGCCAGGTCGAAACACATCGTCGTCAGCGCCGCGACCGCCATGTAGCGCTCATAGCGGACGGTGATGTACAGGCTGACCAGCACCAAGAACACCACCAGGGCGATCACCGCTTTCTTGGTGATCTGGCCGCCCCAAGTCGAGGACACCGCGGAATCGGATATGGCCTTCTTGCTGGCCTGACCGTCGGGACCCTTGGGTTGGAATTTGTCGAAGAGTACGTTGCGCAGCTTCTCGGTCTTGTCGTTGGACAACGCCTCGGAACGGATCTGCACGGTCGCCGCCGAGCCGCTGCCGACGATCACGACCGTCTCCGGGCCATGGCCCAGCGCCTGGCTAAAAGCTTCCTCGACCTGGCTGACGGTGGCGTCTCCACGAGGCATCGACACCGTGGTGCCGCCCTTGAAGTCGATGCCGAATGTGAAGCCGCGCACCAGGATGCTGATGATCGCGATCGCGACGATCACCCCGCTGATCCCGTACCACAACTTGCGCCGGCCAATGACTTCGAAAGCCCCGGTGCCGGTGTAGAGGCGGGACAGGAAACTGTGATGCGGTTGAACGGAGCCGGTCGCGCGAACGACTTTGTCTGTGCCCGTGCCGATTTCGACGGCAGTCGTGTCGTCGGTTCCGGTCGTGTTCGCCTTGGACGCCATTTTCGCTACCCCCGTCCCGTCGAATAGGCCTTGGGCTTCAATGCCGCCCGTTCGCGGGCAACCTGCTGGACCGCACCCAAGCCGTTGAGGGCCGGCTTGGCCATCCTCGACGATCGCGATGCCAGATACACCAGCGGCCAGGTCACCAGGAACACCACGACGATGTCGAGGATTGTGGTGAGGCCCAGCGTGAATGCGAAGCCCTTCACCTGGCCGATCGCCAGGAAGTACAGCACGGCGGCGGCCAGGAACGTCACCGCGTTACCGGACACGATCGTCTTGCGGGCCCGTCCCCAACCACGCGGAACCGCCGAGCGGAACGTCTTACCCTCGCGGATCTCGTCCTTGATGCGTTCGAAGAACACCACGAACGAGTCGGCGGTGGTGCCGATACCGATGATCAAACCGGCGATGCCGGCCAGGTCCAGCGTGTAGTTGATATAGCGGCCAAGCAACACCAGAATGGCGAAAACCATTGCGCCAGAAGCCACCAACGACAGTGCCGTCAGCAATCCCAGCACCCGGTAGTAGAGCAACGAGTACACCAGCACCAACGCCAGCCCGATGGCACCGGCCATTAAACCCGCTCTCAGCGACGTCAAACCCAGTGTCGCAGAAACAGTTTGGGCTTCTGATGACTCGAACGACAACGGCAGCGAGCCGTATTTAAGGACGTTGGCGAGTGCCTTAGCCGAACTCGCGGTGAACGGCGGGTCACCACCGGTGATCTGGGTGCGGCCACCGGGAATGGCCTCGCGGATCTGCGGCGCGCTGACCACCTGCGAGTCCAGTGTGAACGCGGTCTGCGTACCGATGTGCGCGGCGGTGAAGTCCGCCCAGGTGTTCGCTGCCCCACTCTTGAACTGCAGATCGACGGTGTAACCGATGCCGTGCGGATCCATGCTCGACGAGGCGTTGGAAATCTGGTCACCGCTGATGATCGACGGCGCCAGCAGGTATGCCTGCTTGTGCTGCGTGTCGCAGGTCACCAGCGGAAGGTTCGGATCGTCGTTGCCGGCCAGGATGTCTTCCTGCAAGCAGCGGGTTGCCTCGTACTGCAGCGCAAGGAACTGCACACCCTTGTTGGTGCTCTGCCGCCATTCGCGTTCCTTGTAAATGCGCTCGGCGAGGTCCTTGCGCGGATCGGGCGGACCCGGCTGGACCGGAGCGGGAGCAGGAGGCGCGGGTGGCGGCGGCGGGTCCTGCGGGTAGGGCCGGGGCTGCGGCGGCGGCTGGTCGGGGTATGCGGGGAACGCGGGCGCTCCCCCGGCTCCGGGCTGTGGAGCGGACGGAACCTGGCCCGGCTGACCACCGGGCGCAGCGGGTGCACCGGGAGCCCCGCCGGGCGCGGGTTGCCCGGGCTGGCCACCCTGCGGCAGCTTCGGCCGCCCTTGCGGCGGCGCGGGCAGTCGCGGAGCATTCGGCATACCGCTGTTGTCGGCGGGCAGCGCGTTGATCACCGGGCGGATGTACAGCCGGGCGGTCTGCCCCAGGTTGCGCGCCTCGCTGCCGTCGGTGCCGGGGACCGTGATGACCAGATTGTCGCCGTCGACGATGACCTCAGAACCCGAGACGCCCAGACCGTTGACCCTGGCGTTGATGATCTGCTGCGCCTGCGAGAGGGCCTCGCGCGAGGGCTTAGAACCATCGGGAGTCCGCGCGGTCAATGTCACGCGGGTGCCACCCTGCAGGTCGATGCCGAGCTTCGGGTCAGCGTGCTTGTTGCCGGTGAGGAAGACGAGCAGGTAGACCCCGATCAGCAGAGTCAGGAATACCGCCAGATAGCGGGAGGGGTGCTCCGGCGCCGAAGGCGATGCCACGTGATGAATCTCCTATGCTCATGCGCGATCCGCTGTGTGCGGCGCCGATCAGTTCGCCTGCACCCGCAAAGGGTACGTGCCAGGTCGTCGTCCTCAGTCTCTGGGCAGGCGCTCCGGGTCATCGGCGAGATCGTCGGCCTCGTCGGCACCACTGTCCAGGATCTCCGGCTCGACGCGGTCCCGTATCGCCAGCTTCATCCAGGTTGTGACCACACCCGGCGCGATCTCGAGGTCCACGTCGTCGTCGGTGATGCGCGTGATGGTGCCATGTAAGCCGGAGGTGGTGTGCACCCGATCGCCGACCCGCAGCGACTCGTGCAGATCGATGGTGGCTTGCATCGCGCGCTTCTGGCGCCGGGAGGCGAAATACATGAACGCCCCCATGACGACCAGCAGCGGCAAGAAGACGACCGTTTGATTCATGACGGCCAGTGTGCCATCACGCCGTCGCAGTGCTGAATCATTGACCGATGGAACTCATCGAAGCGCTGCGCACCACGGGGGCGGTCCGCGACTTCACCGACCGGGCCGTCGATGACGCCGTGCTGGCCCGGGTGCTCGACACCGCCCGTTTCGCGCCCAGCGGCGCCAACGCTCAAGCCTGGCGGGTGGTTGTCGTCAAAGACTTCGTGAAGCGTCAGCGGCTGCGGGATTGCTACGTCAAAGGCTCACAGGAATACCTGAGCCTGACCGCCGCCGGTTTGCGGCCGTGGTCGCCGACCAGCGACCGCCAAGCCGAGGCGCGCGCATTGGCCGACGGAAAGTCCTCCGCCGTGGGTGATTTCGCGGACAAGTTCGACGAAGTGCCGGCATTGCTCGCGGTGTTCGCCGACCTGTCGATGCTCGCGGCGGTGGATCGCGACGCAGATCGGTACACGTTCGCCGGCGGCGCGTCGCTCTATCCGTTCGCGTGGAACATCCTGTTGGCGGCACGCGACGAGGGCCTGGGCGGCGTCATCACGACGATCGCCATCCGAGAGGAACACGAGGTGAAAGTCATCCTCGGAGCGCCCGACCCGCTTGCCCTGGCTGCGGTGATCGCCCTGGGCTATCCGGTCCGACAGCCGCGCAGACTCCGCCGCCAACCGGTCAGCTCCTTTGCTACGGTCGATTCGCTCGACGGCCCGGTCTTCGGCGTTTAGACAAGGCCGGAACGTGGCAAGGTGAATAATTGCTCTTCAGCGAATTCACATTGGCTATCGAGGAGGTCAGCATGAGAAACCTTATCGGGCGATTGGCAGGTGCCTCGCTGCTCGCGGCCGGGGCCCTAGCGTTCGCGACGCCGTCCGCAAGTTGGGCCGACCCAGCCAACTGCGACCCCGGCCAGTGGTGGGACCCCACGAGCAATGTGTGCCGGCCATTGGGTCAGGGTCCGCAGCCACTTAACTGTCCCGCCGGCCAGTGGTGGGACCCGAACGGAAATGTCTGCCGCGACTTGGGCCACACCGCAGCGGGCTGATTTCGGGGTCGTAGCCGGGGTCAGACACAGCTGGGTCTGATTGGCCCGACTCCTCAGCGAGCCTCGCGGCTCGCATCGTCGCCGGGCTAGGCTGCTTCATGTGTCCGCTGTGGAGCAAAGCCGCCACCTTCTCACCGAAATCCCCGGTCCCGCATCACTGGAGCTGACCAAGCGCCGTGCTGCGGCGGTGTCTGCCGGCGTAGGTAAGACCATGCCGATCTTCGCGGCCCGCGCGGCCGGCGGCATCGTCGAGGACGTCGACGGCAACCGGCTGATCGACCTGGGTTCGGGCATCGCCGTCACCACTATCGGCAGCTCCGCGCCCCGGGTCGTCGACGCGGTTCGTGCCCAGGTCGCGGAGTTCACCCACACCTGCTTCATGGTGACGCCGTATGAGCAGTACGTCGCTGTCGCCGAACAGCTCAACCGGCTGACCCCGGGCTCGGGCGAGAAACGCTCGGTCTTGTTCAACTCTGGCGCCGAAGCCGTCGAGAACGCGGTCAAGATCGCGCGGTCGTATACCCGCAAGCAGGCAGTGGTGGCTTTCGACCACGCCTATCACGGTCGCACCAACATGACCATGGCGCTGACCGCGAAATCCATACCCTACAAAAGCGGATTCGGGCCGTTCGCACCGGAGATCTACCGGGCGCCGCTGTCCTATCCCTACCGGGACGGCCTGATCGACAAGGAGATGGCCACCGACGGCGAGCTCGCTGCCCGCCGCGCGATCGACGTGATCGCCAAGCAGGTCGGCGCGGAAAACCTGGCCGCCGTCATCATCGAGCCCATCCAGGGTGAAGGCGGCTTCATCGTCCCGGCCGAGGGGTTTTTGCCCGCACTGCTGGACTGGTGTCGGCGGAACGACGTGGTCTTCGTCGCCGACGAGGTGCAGACCGGATTCGCCCGAACCGGCGCGATGTTCGCCTGCGAACACGAGGGCATCGAACCCGACCTCATCTGCATCGCGAAGGGCATCGCCGACGGGCTGCCGCTGGCCGCGGTCACCGGTCGCGCCGAGATCATGGACGCGCCGCACCCCAGCGGGATCGGCGGCACGTTCGGTGGCAATCCGGTCGCCTGCGCGGCCGCGCTGGCCACCATCGACACCATCGAAGCCGACGGGCTCATCGAGCGGGCCGGTCAGATAGAACGTCTGATGAAGGACCGGCTGCTGGCGTTGCAGGCTGCTGACGAGCGCATCGGTGACGTGCGAGGCCGCGGTGCGATGATCGCCGTCGAATTCGTCAAACCCGACACCGCCGAGCCCGACGCGGGATTGACCAGCGCGCTGGCCACCGCCGCCCACGCGGCGGGCGTCATCGTGCTGACGGCCGGCACCTTCGGCAACGTGGTGCGCTTCCTGCCGCCGTTGACGATCAGCGACGAACTGCTGACCGAAGGCCTCGACGTGCTTGCCGGTCTGCTGGCCGACCTCTGACGGTTACTCCTCGTCGGCGGGCGGATCGGCGTTGAACACGACCAACGACCCGTCCAGTTGCTCCTCGATGGCCCTGCGAAGCGGCACGAGGTTGACTTCGTCGCGATTGGGCGAAACCAGCAGTACGGAGGCATTCTCGTAGCGCGACAACGCCTCTCGAAGTGGGACCAAGTTAATCGGCATGGAGAGCTGCCGGTCGGTCGTGCCGGCGGTGAACGGGATACGAAGTGTGCCGGGCCTTGACTCCAGCCAGCCGAATTCGACGAGCAGACTCACCCAACCGTTGTCGCCCAACCCGTAGTATTCGGCGACCTGCCGCAGTTCTTCGGAATTCGGGAAGGTGTCGTCGAAGCCGCGGCCGGTGCCGCTCGGCTCGCCGTAGTAACTGGCTCGCGTCAGCCCGCAGGCTTTGCGCATCTCTTCGACGGTCACGTCCCCCCGGGCGATCTCGGCTTGCAGAAACGCTTTGAGGGGCCTGCCACGCCGGTCCGTCCGGGTCATGACGGACAACCGCGTTTCAATTTCATGCCGACGACCGGCCGGTGAGGAGCTGTTTTACCGCTCGAGTCGTCATGAATCGACTCTGTGCGGCTCAGATGTGGTCCAGGTGAACCCCGCATCAAAAACGGGTACCCGGTCTTTCACGGTCCAAGACCACGAGGCGCCCAAATTTCGTGTAATCAATGCCACCTTCCCGCGCTTAGGGGAATATCGTTACCTTTGCTAACGTAGTACCTGTGAGTGCAGCGTCGCACCCCCCAAATTTCCCCAAATTCGCAAGTTGTGAGGTTCGGTTATGTCGACAGACACCCAAGAAGAACGTCAGGAACAACGCACCGCGGAGTTGGCCGCCAACGACCCGGAGTTCGCCGCCGCCGGGCCCGACCAGGCCGTCAGCGACGCCATCGAAGCGGCCGCGCCGCACCTCCCCCAGGTGGTCAAGGCCGTTCTGGAGGGTTACGCCGAACGGCCCGCATTGGCTCAACGCGCCTACGAACTCGTCGAAGATCCGCAAACCGGGCGCACAACCGCCAAGCTGCTGCCCTGGTTCTCTCACGTCACCTACGGCGAGCTTGCCGAGCGTGTCGATGAGTTGTCCCGCGCGCTGACCGACGGGCTGATCGAAGCCGGCGACCGGGTCTGCGTGCTCGGCTTCACCAGCGTCGACTACACCACGATCGACATCGCACTGGGTCTGGCAGGCGCCATCTCCGTGCCGCTGCAGACCAGCGCGGCGATCACCCAGCTGCAGCCCATCGTCCTCGAGACCGAACCCGCCGTCTTCGCCGCCAGTGTCGACTACTTGTCCGACGGCGTGGACGTAATCGTCGCGGCCGCCGAGGCAGGCCACACGCCCGGACGGCTGGTGGTCTTCGACTACCGCGACGAAGTCGACGACAACCGCGAGGCGCTGCAGGCCGCTCGCGAACGCCTGGCCGGCCTTTCGCTGACCGTCGAAACCCTCGACGAGGTTCGCGAGCGCGGCGCCAAACTGCCTGCGGCACAAGCCGTCCAAGCTGGCCAAGCCGACAATGACCCGCTGGCGCTGCTGATCTACACCTCTGGCAGCACCGGAGCACCCAAGGGCGCCATGTACCCGCAGAGCAACGTCGCGAAGATGTGGAACCGCTCGACCAAAAACTGGTTCGGTCCCAGCGCCGCGTCGATCAGCCTGAACTTCATGCCGATGAGCCACGTGATGGGTCGCGGCACCCTTTACGGGACGCTCGGCAACGGCGGCACCGCCTACTTCGCCGCCAGGAGCGACCTGTCGACGCTGCTGGAAGACCTGCGTCTGGTCCGGCCCACCGAGCTGAACTTCGTGCCGCGCATCTGGGAGATGCTCTACAGCGAGTTCCACAATGAGGTCGGTCGTCGGACCGCCGAAGGTGTGGACCGTCAGACCGCCGAGTCGCAGGTGCTGACCGAGTTGCGCAATGAGCAGCTGGGTGGGCGCTTCATCTTCGCAATGACCGGATCGGCCCCGATCTCTCCCGAACTGCGCGCCTGGGTCGAGTCGCTGCTCGACATGCACCTGCTCGACGGCTATGGCTCCACCGAGGCCGGCATGGTCCTGTTCGACGGCGTCATCCAGCGTCCGCCAGTGCTCGACTACAAGCTGGTCGACGTCCCGGATCTGGGCTACTTCAACACCGACCGGCCGTATCCGCGCGGCGAGCTTGTGCTCAAGACCGGCAACATGTTCCCCGGCTACTACAAGCGAGCCGAGACGACTGCCAACGTCTTCGACGATGACGGCTACTACCGCACCGGCGACGTGTTCGCCGAGGTTGCACGCGACACGTTGAAGTACGTCGACCGGCGCAACAACGTGCTGAAGCTGGCGCAGGGCGAATTCGTCACGCTGGCCAAGCTGGAAGCGGAGTTCGGCAACAGCCCGCTGGTCCGCCAGATCTACGTCTACGGAAACAGCTCTCAGCCTTATCTTTTGGCGGTCGTCGTGCCGAGCGATGCGAACGCGTCGAAGTCGGCGATCGCCGAGTCGCTGCAGACCGTTGCACGACAAGCGAATCTGCAGTCCTATGAGGTGCCGCGCGACTTCATCGTCGAGACAACGCCTTTCAGCCTGGAAAACGGTCTGCTGACCGGTATCCGCAAGCTGGCGTGGCCGAAGCTCAAGCAGCACTACGGCGAGCGCCTCGAACAGCTGTACGCCGACTTGGCCGAAGGCCAGGCGAATGAACTGTCCGAGTTGCGGCGCAGCGGCGCCGGTGCGCCGGTGCTACAGACCGTCAGCCGCGCCGCGGCGGCGATGCTCGGCGCAGCGAAGTCCGATCTGACGCCCGACGCGCACTTCACCGATCTTGGCGGAGATTCGTTGTCCGCGTTGACATTCGGCAATCTCCTGCACGAGATCTTCGACGTCGATGTGCCGGTCGGCGTGATCGTCAGCCCCGCCAACGACCTGCAGGCCATCGCCGACTACATCGAGGGCGAGCGCCAGGGCAGCAAGCGGCCGAGCTTCGCCTCGGTGCACGGGCGCGGCGCGGTCGAGGTGCACGCCAGTGACCTGACGCTGGACAAGTTCATCGACGCGGCAACCCTGGCCGCCGCCCCCGAGCTGCCCGGGCCCGCCACCGAGGTGCGCACCGTGCTATTGACCGGATCCACTGGTTTTCTAGGCCGCTACCTGGCGCTGGACTGGCTGGAGCGGATGGACCTGGTCGACGGCAAGGTGATCGCGCTGGTAAGGGCCAAGACTGACGGAGAAGCGCGCGCCCGGTTGGACAGCACGTTCGACAGCGGCGACCCGAAGCTGCTGGAGCACTACCGGGCGCTGGCCGCCGACCACTTGGAGGTCATCGCCGGTGACAAGGGCGAGGCCAACCTCGGCCTGGACGCCACGACCTGGCAGCGGCTGGCCGACACCGTCGACCTGATCGTCGACCCGGCAGCCCTGGTCAACCACGTGCTGCCGTACAGCGAGTTGTTCGGCCCCAACGCGGTGGGCACCGCGGAGCTGCTGCGGATCGCGTTGACCAGCAAGCTGAAGGCGTACACCTACGTGTCGACGATTGGTGTGGGTGACCAGATCCAGCCCGGCGCCTTCATCGAGGACGCCGACATCCGGCAGATCAGCGCCACCCGCAAGATCAACGACGGGTACGCCAACGGATACGGCAACAGCAAGTGGGCCGGCGAGGTGTTGTTGCGCGAAGCGCACGACCTGTGTGGCCTGCCGGTCGCGGTGTTCCGCTGCGACATGATCCTGGCCGACACCACGTACGCGGGCCAGCTCAACCTGCCGGACATGTTCACCCGGATGATGCTCAGCCTGGTCGCCACCGGCGTCGCACCCGGGTCGTTCTACGAACTCGACGCGGACGGCAACCGGCAACGCGCCCACTACGACGGGCTTCCCGTCGAATTCATCGCCGAGGCGGTCTCGACCTTGGGCCCAACGGTGGCCGATGAGGCGGCCGGGTTCCAGACCTACCACGTGATGAACCCCTACGACGACGGCATCGGCCTCGACGAGTACGTCGACTGGCTGATCGACGCCGGGTATTCGATCCAGCGGGTCGGCGACTACGCCGCCTGGCTGCAGCGATTCGAGACGACGCTGCGGGGCCTGCCCGAACGCCAGCGGCAGTACTCGCTGTTGCCGCTGCTGCACAACTACCAGCGGCCGCAGGCTCCGATCAACGGGTCGATGGCACCTACCGATCGGTTCCGCGCCGCGGTGCAAGATGCGAAAATCGGTCCGGACAAAGACATTCCGCATGTCTCGCAGCCGATGATCGTCAAGTACATCACCGATCTGCACTTGCTCGGACTGCTCTGACACGAAACTGAGGCCGATCGTCGGCTGTCCGGCGGCGGTGGGCCTCAGTGTGTCGGGGCCGAAAGTCAGTGGCTGGGCGCCCGACGGAACAGGCTGCCCTTGTTCTCGTGCCGGTGCTTGCTCCGCGCCGACGGGGCGAGCACCGTGGTGGCCGCGTTTTCCCTGAAGGCGTCATACGTATCGGCGCCGGGCAACGGCTCGGCATCGGGAGCGAATTCCAGGTCGCGAACCATTCGGGCCGAGACCCGGGCCAGCACCGCTCCCGCGAGAAAGACGATCAGCGCACCGAGCCCGGAGAAGGACGCGATCTCGATCGCCGCGCGCTTGGCGTCCGTCGCACCGATCGGGTGACCGATGTCGCCGAGCCGCAGCGTCGATGCCAGCGTGCGGCCGACGACGAACCACGCGCCGCTGATCACCGCCAGCCAGCCACCGAACATCGCAATGGCGCGGTTTCCCGACACCAGCAGAAGGAAGCCTCCCACCGCGGTGATCGCGCCGGGGAACACTTCCAGCCACGCACGTGCCGTGCTCCACACCCACACGCCTCCGGGCGTGTACGCGAAGTGGAAGAAAGGCCCGACGAACGGGACGACAGCCCCCCATATGCCGAGAATGATCAACAGCAAACCGCTTACCGCGCCACGGCTGCGCGGCATGTGCAGGGTGCCGAAACCTGACCGCGAGTCATTCATTACGAGTTCTCCTCACACAGTGAAGACCTGGGTGGCGAGCGCATGCTGAGTACTCGTACGCGCTGGCCAAGTAACTCGGGTACCCGTCAACGCCGAGCGACTGTAGCCCGCGATGTTGAGACTTACCTGGGTGCTGGACCGCTCGAGCGCCGATCAGCAACCATGTTCACTGTGCTAGGCGTCGGCTGTTCCGCGACCGATACCGAGACCTGTCCCCCGCAGCAACAGCCGGGAATTATCAGGTTCAGTGGGAGGAGAGACCGATCACCAAGAGCACGACGGCGATCGCCGGAAATGTGCCCTGCGTCAGCGCGGCGCGGGCCTTGTCCGGGGCCGACGCCAGCAACACAACTGCGGCCGCGAGCATGGACCCGACGCCGGCGAAAATAAGCGCTGCACCGACACCGTGATGCCCCAGTTCGCAGGCGCCGATCCCAACGCCGGTGACGATCGCCAGGAAGAGGTTGTAGAAGCCCTGGTTGAAGGCCAGCAGCTTGGTGGTTTCGGCCTCCTCCGGCGTCGTGCCGAATGCGGCGCGAGTGCGCTTGCTGGTCCAGGTCAGCGACTCCATGGTGAAGATGTAGACGTGCAGCAAACCGGCCAGACCGGCGAACACCAATGCGGCGGCGATCATTGCGGCTCCTTTCCCGATGGCGGCGAACCGCTATTCGAACAGTCCCGGCTGCCCTAACCCGCTGGCCCGCGGGGGCGGCGTCATTCCCAGATGCATCCACGCCTGCGGGGTGGCCACCCGGCCGCGCGGCGTGCGCGCGATCATCCCGGCGCGCACCAGGAAAGGCTCGCACACCTCCTCCACGGTGGTGGCCTCTTCGCCGACTGCGACCGCAAGCGTCGACACCCCCACCGGACCGCCGCCGAAGCTGCGGGTCAGCGCCGTCAGCACCGCCCGGTCCAGCCGGTCGAGACCGAGCTCGTCGACGTCGTAGACCTCCAGAGCGGACTTGGCGACGTCGCGGGTGATCACGCCGTCGGCGCGGACCTCGGCGAAGTCACGAACCCGTCGCAACAGCCGGTTGGCGATCCGCGGCGTGCCCCGCGAGCGGCGAGCGATCTCCGCGCCGGCCTCCGCGCCGAGCTCGATGCCCAAAATGCCCGCCGACCGGCCCAGCACCCGCTCCAGTTCGGCGGGCTCGTAGAAATCCATGTGCGCAGTGAACCCGAAGCGGTCGCGCAGCGGTCCGGTCAGAGCCCCGGACCGAGTGGTCGCACCGACCAACGTGAAAGGAGCTACGTCGAGCGGAATCGACGTTGCCCCAGGGCCTTTGCCGACGACGACGTCCACCCGGAAGTCCTCCATCGCCAGATACAGCATCTCCTCGGCGGGCCGGGCGATCCGATGAATCTCGTCGATGAACAACACATCGTGGTCGACGAGGTTGGACAGCATCGCGGCCAGGTCGCCGGCGCGTTCCAACGCCGGACCGGACGTCACTCGGAGCGATGTTCCCAGCTCGGCGGCGATGATCATCGCCAGCGACGTCTTGCCCAGCCCGGGCGGACCGGACAGCAGGATGTGATCCGGTGTGCCGCCACGGTTCTTGGCGCCTTCGAGAACAAGCTGCAGCTGTTCGCGCACCCGCGGCTGGCCGATGAACTCCCGCAACGAACGCGGCCGCAAACTCGCGTCGACATCACCTTCACCGACCGTCAGCGCCGCCGAGACCTCTCGGTCTTCAAGTTCGTCGTCGTCGTGACTCATTGGCGCCACTCCTCAATCCCGGCTACGCCGGAATCATCGTCGTCGGCGTGACTCACTTCGTCTTCCCCAGCAATGACAGTGCGGACCGCAGCGCCGTCGATGTGGTGGCGTGGGCGTCGGCCGCCAGTACCTTATCGGTGGCCTCTTCGGCCTGTTTGGCCGCAAAGCCAAGTCCCACAAGGGCTTCCACCACGGGACCGCGAACGCTGTGGCCGTTCAACGACGGAGCCGCCCCGCCCGTTCCTACCGGGCCGATCTTGTCGCGCAATTCCAGCACCAGCCGCTCGGCGCTGCGCTTGCCGATGCCCGGCACCCGGGTGAGTGCGTTCACGTCGCCGTCCGCGAGCGCTTGCCGCAAGGCCGTGGCGTCATAGACCGCCAAAGTGGCCAGCGCGATCTTCGGTCCGACACCTGACACGCCCAGCAACGTCATGAACAGATCGCGGGCGTCACCGTCGGGAAAGCCGTAGAGCGTCATCGAGTCTTCGCGCACGATCATCGCTGTGATCAGGCGCGCTTCGTTACCGCGGCGAAGCGTCGCCAGCGTGGACGGGGTGGCCATCAGCTTGTAGCCGACGCCCGAGGCCTCGATGACGACGTGGTCGAGCGCGATGTCGAGGACCTCACCGCGAACTGACGAGATCATCTGGCCGCCTTCACTTTTGCGGCGAATTTCATCCGTTGCGCGGCGACCTTGGCCTCGGCTTCGGCCATCCGCGCGATCATCGGCGCACGCCAGCAGTGGCAGATTGCCAGCGCCAATGCATCCGCGGCGTCGGCGGGCGTCGGTTTGGCTTGCAGCCCAAGGATTCTGGTGACCATCGTGGTGACCTGGGCTTTATCGGCACGCCCGTTGCCCGTCACCGCGGCCTTGACCTCGCTGGGGGTGTGGAAATGCACGTCGATGTCGCGTTTGGCGGCCGCGAGCGCGATCACACCGCCGGCCTGCGCGGTCCCCATCGCGGTGTTCGCGTTCTGGTTGGCGAACACCCGCTCGATCGCGATGACGTCCGGCAGATGAGTGTCCATCCAGTGCTCGACGGTGTCGCTGATCGCCAGCAAGCGGCGGTGCAGCGGATCATCGGCCGGGGTCCGGACGACGTCGACGTCCACGGCGATGACCTGCCGGCCCAACCCGTTCTCCACGACCGACAGCCCACATCGCGTCAAACCCGGATCGACGCCCATCACCCGCACGCGCGCCTCCTACTTTTACCGAACGGTTGTTCGATAGCGTAGCGGGGGTCGTTGACCGGATCAGATACGACACGCGGTGAAGTCGACGCACTGCGCGGGAGACTCAGCCGCGATCGTCTCTCGGCTCGTTGTACGCGACGACGACAACCTGGGCGCGCGATTTGCCTACCGCCCGGAGGTCATGGTTGACCGACGCGTCAAAGTAGGCGCTGTCGCCGGCGGCGAGAGTGACGATGTTCTCGCCGTACTGAAGCTCAACTGTTCCCGCATGCACGAACAGGAATTCCTGACCCGGGTGGGCCGGAAAGTGATCGTCTTCACCCTGGAACGGCCGAACGATGAACGGCGACATAGCTTTTCCGAGCATATTGGGAGCCAGTAGTTGGTAGTGACCGGCATCCCGGCTGCGGTCGTCGGCGCGATCGACCTCGATCGTCAACTCTGCCGATTTGTCGCAGAACAATTGCGCGACGTCGACATCGAGGGCACGGGCAACCTTGAGTGCCACCGCGATCGACGGTGTGCTCTGTTGGCGCTCAATTTTCGAAAGGTAGCTCTTCGTCAGTCCGGTCCGCTCGGCGAGGATCGCCAGTGTGAGGCCGCGCTCCCTGCGGACGGCACGCAGCAGCCCCGTCATCGGGTCTTCTCAGCTTTGAGAGGTCTCGCCATCCCGTTGAACCCTTCAAGATCGTATGACACAAGGTGTCCGATATTAATAGGATGTGTCATATAGAGCATGGAGTCTCCGCCATATTAACCACATGAAGCCGACAGATGAGTGCTTAATCTTCTGAACGTTTAAGTTAGCTCGTACCTCGATGTTCGGGTGATCGCCAGGTTGAGCCCGGACAGGCCACCCGAGTGGCAATTATTTACATTGCTAATCAATTCATTGACCTTTAGTTTGGCTTAGCAATTACGTCGGGTGATGTGGCGACCGGTCAGCAGCCTCGCTATATCCGCAGTTCCAGACCATGTTTAATGCGCTCGGTAGCCGTCGGAGGGTGCCAAGGACCAACGCCAATAGACACGGGACTTTAGACCCTAGACCCGGTGCGGGAGCAAGAGTAGCGCCGCACCGAGTGGCGAGACCTGGACGACAAATGGGTGACGGGCACGTCAATACCGGCGGCCTGACTCTGTTAACTGAAGCTGCCCTAATACAGGGTGATGCCCCTCGGAGCGCCCATGAGAAAGCGTGGGAAAAAAAATCGAAGTTTTTTGCGCGTTTCTATTTCGCTTGGGTAACGCAGGAGGTAGCTTAACGGCACCTGAGAGAATCTCAGTTCATGCTTAGCTTACGGAAAGGCCGGGAGATGTCTGGTCAGCACTCTAAGAAGAATCGGCGGGCGGCGAAGAGCAAGGCTCGTCGTGCGGCGTTCGGCCTCGGTGGTTCCGCCGGGGCGTTTTTGGCGTTTGGGTTGAGCCCGTTGGCGGCGGCGCCGCAGGCTCGTGCGGATGGTCTGGATGTGATCATCGACCCGATCATCAACTCCGTCCTGCATTCGGTGACGAGCTTTGACGCCCTGCTCGGCATCGACCCGACCGCCGGTCTGACGTCCGCCACCGATGCGGCATCTGCTGCCCCCGGTGGGTGGGAGACGCTGTTTGCGGACCTGGGCAACAACTTCACCAACCCGGTCAGTGACGCCGGCACGGCGGCCTCGGCGACCGATACTTCTTTGAACTCTTTCTGGCAGGGCCTTGAGCAGGACTGGATCAACTCCTCGTTCGGCTCTCACATCGACGCCTCCCTGAACTCCTACTACGACCAGGTCGACCCGGCGGCATCGTCGGCCTCGGGCGCGTGTGGCCTTATCTGCAACGGCTCCGATGGTGTCGGTGGTGGATCGCTGACCGCGGCCGACGGCCAAGGCGGCGGCATCTTCTTCGGTAACGGCGGTAACGGCGCCACCGACGCCTTGGGCCAGGGTGGTACCGGTGGTGACGCCGGCGCCTGGGGCAACGGCGGTGACGGCGGTGCCGGCGCCAACGGCGGTGACGGCGGCGCCGGCGGTAACGCCGGTACGTTCTTCGGCAACGCCGGTAGCGGCGGCAACGGCGGGGCTGGCGTGGCCGGCGGCATCGGTCAGGTCGGCGGCGACGGCGGCGCCGGTGGTAACGCCGGCACCGTGGGCGCATTGAACTTCTTCGGCCACGGCGGCGACGGCGGCCACGGCGGGGTCGGCGGTGCCGGCGGTGCCGGGGCCACCGGGACGGCCGGGTCCAACGGCGTGGCCGGGATCAGCGACGGCGCCGGCGGCAACGGCGGCCAGGGCGGCATCGGCGAAAACGGTGGCCATGGTGGCGACGGCGGCAACGCAAGCAAGGGCGGCCTGTTCGGCGCCAGCGGGGTCAACGGCAGCGGCGGTAACGGCGGGGCCGGCGGTAACGCCGGAGCCGGCGGTAACGGCGGCAACGGCGCCACCGGCGTCTGGGGCCTCGACGGCGCTAACGGCGTCAACGGCGCCGGCGGCGACGGCGGCAACGGCGGTGCCCCGGGCACCGTGGGCGGCTCCGGCGGAGCTGGCGGTGCTGCCGGCACCGGCGGCACCGGCGGTACTGCCGGCACCACGGGCGGCCACGGCGGCGCCAGCACCATCGGCGGCAACGGCGGCACCGGTGGTGACGGCGCCAAGGGCGACTTCTCGGTGGCGGCCAGCGCCGGCAACGGCGGCAACGGTGGTGACGGCGGCAACGGCGCGGCCGGCTTCACCGACAACGGCGGTAACGCCGGTAACGGCGGCGTCGGCGCCCAAGGCGTGGCAGCCCACCCGAGCGGCGGCAACGGCGGCCAGGGCGGTATCGGCGGTAACGCGGGCGCCAACGGCACCGGCGGCACCGGCGGCAACGGCGGCAACGGCGGCCAGGGCATCAACGGCGTCAACGGGGTCACCGGCGCGACCGGCGACGGCAGTGACGGCACCGGCGGCGGCGACGGCGGCAACGGCGGCAACGCCGGCGTCGGCGGTCTAGGCGGCACGGTCTCCGGTAACGGCGGCGCCGGCGGCAACGGCGGCATCGGCGGCGCCGGTGGCACCGGCGGCACCGGCGGCAACGGTGGTCCCGGCGTGATCGGCAACCCGAACGGCGGCACCGGCGGTGACGGCGGCGTTGCTGGTAACGGCGGCACTGGTGGTAACGGTGCAGCCGGCGGGGCAGCGCTCGGTTCCGGCAGCACCGGCGCCGCGGGCAACGGCGGCCAGGGCGGCAACGCCGGCACCGCGGGCAACGGCGGCAACGGCGGTCAGGGCTTCACCTACACCAGCGGCAACCACGTCGGCGGTGACGGCGGCGACGGCGGCTCTGGTGGTGACGCGGGTGCGGCCGGCAACGGCGGCGCCGCGGGCGGCGCGACCGGCCATGCGGGTGGAACCGGCAACACCGGTACCGGCGGCACCGGCGGTAACGGCGGCGCCGGCGGTAACGCCATCGGCACCAACCTCGTCACCGGTGCGGGCTTGGCCGGCGGCGTCGGCGGTGACGGCGGCTCCGGCGGTGACGGCGGTAGCGCCATCGGCCAAGGTGGCGTCGGCGGCAACGGTGGCCTGGGCGGCAACGCCAGCGCCGGGCTCAACGGCCCCAACATCGCCTTCCCCGGCGGCTACAGCGGCGGCGCCGGCGGTGACGGTGGTTACGGCGGCTCCGGCGGTGACGGCGGCGCGCTCGGCGGCAACGGCGGTCTGGGCGGCAACGGCGCCAACGGTGGTCTGGGCGGCAACGGCGGCAACGCCTTCCAGGTCAGCAGCAACGTCTCCAACCAGCCCGGGGCCGACGGCGGCCACGGTGGCGTCGGTGGTGACGGCGGTGGCGCCGGCTCCGGTGGCGATGCGCTCGGCGGCAACGGCAACGGCGGTGGCGCTGGGACCGCGGGTGTCGGTGGCCAGGGCGGCAACGGCGGAGCGGCGGCCAACGCCAACTCCAACCCGAGTGCCATCATCCTCTCGCCCAACCAGCCCGGCGGCGACGGCGGCGGCGGCGGCACCGGTGGTGCCGGCGGTAGCGGCGGTGACGGCGGTGCCGGCCACGGCACCGGCAACGGCGGCAACGCCAGCGCTGGCGGAGCGGGAGGCCAGGGTGGCACCGGCGCCAACGGCGGGTTCGCCACCGGCACAGGCACCGGCGGTGACGGCGGCAACGCCGGCTGGGGCGGTGCCGGCGGTAGCGGCGGTGACGGCGGCGGCAGCGGCTCGCTTGGCGGCAACGGCGGCACCGGTGGTGCCGGCGGCGTCGGCGGCAACACCGGCACATCGGCGGGCACCGGCGGCTACGGCGCTAATGGCAACGGCGGCACCGGCGGTTACGGCGGCCGGGCCGGCGACGGTGGCTCCGGCGGTGACGGCGGCACGGCAAACGGGCCCACCGGTAACGGCGGCGCCGCGGGCGCGGGTGGCAACGGCGGCAGCAGCGTCGTCGGCGGTAACGGCGGTAACGGCGGGGCAGCCACCGCCAGCCTCTCCGGCGGTGACGGCGGTAACGGCGGAACGGGCGGCGCCGGCGGCGTCGGCGGCTCCGGCGGCACCGGTGGTGACGCCCTCGGCAATGGCAACGGCGGCGCTGGCGGAGCCGGCGGTAACGACGGGTCCAACGCCATCGGCGGCACCGGCGGCACGGGCGGCGCGGCCAGCGCCACCCAAAACGGCGGCGACGGCGGCAACGGCGGTCAAGGCAACTGGAACGGCGGGTTCGTCCACACCGGCAGCGGTGGCGACGGCGGCAACGCGTCCGGTTCGGGCACCGGCGGCAACGGCGGAGCCGGCGGCAACGCCGCCAACCAAAGTGCCGGCGGTAGCGGCGGAGCCGGTGGTGCGGGCAGCAGCGCGGTCGGCGGCGGTAACGGCGGCGACGGCGGTACCGGTGGCAACGGCGGTCTCAGCAGCACTGGCGACTCCACTCCCGGCGGCTCCGGCGGTGACGGCGGCAGCGCCGGACCCGGCGGCCACGGCGGTAACGGCGCCAACGGCGGCACTGCGGGCACCGGCGGCAACGGCGGTAACGGCGGAGCTGCTGGGGCGGCGGGCAACGGTGTCGGGGCCGGCCATGCCGGCACGGCCGGATCCGGCGGCAATGGTTCCGGCGGCAGCGACGGCGGCAGCGGTGGTGACGGCGGCAGCGCCGGCACCGCAGGCACCGGCGGCTCCGGCGGCAACGGCACCAACGGCTCGGTCGGCGGCAACGGCGGGGCAAACGGCGCCGGTGTCCACGGCACCACAGCCCCCGGGCTGGGCACCGCAGGCGGCCCGACGGCTGGCACTCCGGGCAGCCCGAACAGTGGCGAAACCGGCGGCGGAGGCGGCGGCGGCGGAACCGGTGGCACCGCTGGCACGGGTGCGCCCTAGCCGACAGGAGGCAACACAACAGAGAGGCCCGCTACGGCGGGCCTCTCTTTTGTTCGCCGATGCCGGGCCTAACGCTGTCGGCGGGCGATCCGATTGTCAGGCTGAAAAACCGTTGACACGCATCGCAATTCGTCCTGGCCGATTGCCCACGCCCAGCATCTGCGGTCGGCTACTATTTGCCGACACAAGCGGGCTTCATTGCGCAAAAGCCACGAAGCTAACAGGGAGCGTCCATGCCAGCCATCCACTTCATCTCGGGCTTGCCGCGTTCCGGCTCAACTCTGCTGGCCGCGTTGCTGCGACAAAATCCGCGTTTCGAGGCCGGTATGTCTGGCCCGCTGGCCGGTCTGTTCGGCGCCCTGCTGACTGAGATGAGCGCGCGCAACGAGTTTTCGATTTTCATTGACGACGCCAAGCGCGAGCGCATCCTGCACGGGTTGTTCGACAGCTACTACGGCGACTCCGACGCCCAGGTGGTCGTTGACACCAACCGTTTCTGGTGCGCGTGGATGCCCGCGATCGCGAAACTGTTTCCCGAGGCGAAAGTGATTGCCTGCGTGCGCGAAGTGCCGTGGGTGATCGACAGCATCGAGCGGTTGGTTCAGCGCAACGTCTTCAGCCCGTCGTCGATCTTCAACTACAGTTCCGGCGGAACCGTCTACACCCGCGCCAACGGTGTGTCGGGGGCCGATGGAATGGTCGGCGCTCCTTACGACGCGCTCAAACAGGCGTGCTATGGCGCGCAACGGGATCGGCTGCTGCTGGTCCAGTACGAAACCTTGACCACAGACCCTGCCAAGACGATGCACGCTATCTACGCATTCATCGGTGAGCCGGCTTTCGAGCACGATTTCGATCACATCGAGTACGACGTCACCGAATTCGACGACCGGGCCGGCACGCCCGGCCTGCACACCGTGCGCGGCAAGGTCAAGGCCGAACCGCGTGCGAGCTTATTGCCGCCGGACCTGTTCAGCCGCTTCGTCAACGACGCCTTTTGGCGCGACCCGCAGAAAGTTCCCGAGGGATTGCAGGTCGTCTAGAGCCAGTCTGGTCGTGACTGAAGGGTCGGTGGCGTCACGCCCATTCCGCGCTTGCGGCGAAAGCCACTGCAGCACAGCCGATCTCGGCGCAACTGACCTCACACTAGAGATGCGATGGATAAGCTCAGCGTGATTGGCGATGTGCATGAGCGCCTGACTGCAAAGGAGCCCGCGCCGAGTGAACGATGATCCGCGTACCGACGTTGTCTCCCGCCATTACGAGCGTTACCGGTACCCCCAGCCGATACAGGACCTGAAGGCATGGCTCGCCGCCAACTGGCAATGGTTCGACCCCAGCCACGCACACCGAATCTTGTGGCCGGAGCGAGAGTACAAACCCGACCTCGATATTTTGATTGCGGGCTGTGGCACTAACCAGGCGGCAGTTTTCGCGTTCACGAACCCCGACGCCAAAGTGGTGGCAGTCGATGTCAGCCAGCCGTCGCTGGATCATCACCAATACCTCAAGGACAAGTACGGGCTGAACAACTTGGAGTTGCATCGGCTTCCGATCGAGGAATTGCCAACGCTTGGCCTCGATTTCGACCTGATCGTGTCGACCGGCGTACTGCATCACTTGGCCGATCCGCAAGCCGGGATGAATGCTTTGGCTCGTTGTCTGCGGCCTGATGGCGTAGTCGGTGTGATGTTGTATGCGAAGTACGGCCGGTTCGGGATCGAGCTGCTGCAGTCGGTCTTTCGTGACTTGGGGCTGGGTCAAAACGAGTCGTCGATCGCGCTGGTGCGCCAGACGCTTTCGTTACTGCCGGCCGATCACCCGGTGCAACCGTATCTGAGGAGCGCTCGCGAGTTGCAGTTCGATGAGGCACTGGTGGACACGTTTCTACCGGGCCGCGAGCACAGTCACACCGTGGACGACTGCATCGACCTTGTTACCTCGGCCGGACTCGCGTTTCAGGGCTGGTTTCACAAGTCGCCGTACTATCCGCACGAGATTGTCGTAGCACCCAACGACGTGTATCCGGCGATCAATGCTTTGCCAGAGCCGACGCTGTGGTCGGCGAAGGAGCGTCTCCAACCCGTCAACGCGTGCCACTTCTTTATGGCGTGCCGTCCGGACCGGCCGAAAGAGTGCTACACGATTGACTTTTCGACGCGAGATTCCCTGGATTACGTTCCGTTGATGCGGATGCGGTGCGGGGTGTCCGGCGAGGAAATTTTCCGCCCGGACTGGCGAATCCCCCTTGACTCGGCCCAGTTGCCCTTTGTGCAACGGGTCGATGGACAACGCACGATTCGAGAGATTGCCGCGTCGGTGCGCAGCGAGAACAGGTCACGCGGCAGCGTTGCCGACAACGATAAATTCGCTCGCGAGCTGTTCCGGGCGCTGTGGCGCCTGGATTTCGTGGCGATGGCCCTAAACCCGGACACGCACCGTCGCTGAATGCATAATGTCTCCCCAACAGCGCCCTACTCAGCATCTTCCGGCGCTGATCTGCGGCAGACCCGATGCGGCCGAAGTGATTTGAGCAATGCCTTACCAGCGTCACTGATGCGCGATATCCTCGCCCAATGACTGACAGACCTCTCAGTGATTCCACCCAGGAAAGTCCGAAGCAGTCCTCTGCCAGCGAAGTGTCTTCGTCCAGAAGACCAGTGCCCTCGCCGGGCGGGTCGGACGCGTCGCGGTGGCCGGTGTACGCCGCCCTGGCACTCGCCGTGGTCGCCACTGCCCTTGCCGCACTGGCGTATTTCCACCCGGCACACCACCAAGCTTCAGTACCCCAACAAGACGGCGATGCCAAAGCAAACGTCTGTTCGGCCTACAAAAGCGCCCACAAGGCGGTAGTTATCAATACCCACATGCAAAGCCGCGACCCGAATAATGCGGTTGCCGAACTTTCGGTGGCCACCAGCGCACGGTTGTCCCTCGTCGGCAGTGGCGCATACCTGAAAGACCGGCTCGAAGCTAACACCGCTGCTCCAGCTGATCTCGCCAACGCCGCCAACTCGTTCGCAGTCACCATTGAACAGCTCGGTATCAACTACCTGGCGGGGGCGGAGGCCGATGCTCAGGATCCGCTGCGGCACGACCTGGATACCCAAATCGCGCAACTCGATAAGTTGTGCGCCTAGCGACAATCCACCATTTGTCGACCTAAGTTGAGATCGCCGGCGCCGGCTACCACTAGCCGGTGCCGGCCTTTTGGTAGACGAGCCAACGCATCTCGATCGGGGATGTCTCACGCTCGCCGTCGAACGCGTCAAGGCCGCTAACCCAAGCGGCATACCAGCTGGTGGGTGGCCAGGCGCCGTCGGGAAGATGGTCCTTCTCGTAGTCATAAACCGAGTCATCGCCTATGAGCGTGAACGGCAGCAGGCCAGCCGCGGACGCTAGTTCTTGTCTGGTGAAGATCGCGGTATAGACCTGTTGCCCGAGTTCTCGCGCAGCGTCATCGGGGAAGTACCCCGGACGGGCGAGGAAGGCGTTGAACACCAAGCGTCCGCCGGGAACCAAGCACCGGTCAGCGAGTTCGAACACGCCGCGTAGCTGTTGTGTCGTGCGGAAGTCGGACACCACCTCCGAGAGCACGATCAGGCGATAGTCCGAGCGCAGGTCCTCCGTGGTCGCAAAGACGTCGCCCTGGATGACACGGACATTCAGCGCCTGCCGTTCGGCCTCCGCGCGAATGATGTCGGCGAATGTGGAGGTCATCTCGACGGCGTCTACCGGATGCCCGCGTCGCGCCAAGGCCAAGGTGTTACGCCCGGTCCCTGCGCCGATGTCGAGCACCCGATGAGTGCTTGGGTCAGCGGTTTCACCGGCCAGGCCCCACACCCGCGCGTCCGGCTCGGTGCCGAATAGTGGCGGCTGGCGAGTGGCAACCCAATGGTCGTAGGCGCTCTCGATCGTCGACCATTCGGCTTTGACGTGGTAGTTCAGGATTCGGCCCACAGGACAGTCGTACGAGATGACGATTCTCGACCGCGGGGAGGCCTCGAAAGCAACGGCCAACTCACCCTCGAGCACCGTTTTGAGACGAGCAAGCTCCTCGGCAGAAAACCGAACGCCCACTCCGGCAAAGACGGTGTCACACATGTTGACGTATTCGTCGATCATCGCAGGGACCGCCGCCACCGTGATCTGCCCGGTGACCACCGCTCCGCGATACAGCCGCCGAGCCATCCCTTCGCGCAACGTTGCGGGGTCGATCGGCCTGAGGGGCGGAACCTCCATCAGACCCTTTTACACGACCCAACTCCTCGGCACGGCTAATCAGACGGAACATGCTGTGAACAAAGATTTTTGCCGTCGGCAATGCGTGTGGGGCTTTAGGCGATGCTGCGAAAGCCGTTGAATGCGACGCGAACCCCCGGGACCGGCGAGGTCTCCTGAATCGACCAACCGCAACATCCCAATTGAGCTGGCTCAATCCCGATACGCCGCACCGATTTTTACGCATACTGGGACGCATGCGAATTAGCGGGGCGTTCCTGGCCGAGAAGGTCGAAGCGGTAAACAACAAATTGAATGTAAAAGGTGGTGTGATATCGCACTACCAAGTTGGCCGCGACCGAGTAGCGCAATTCGACATCGTGGTCTTGACCCAAGGCGACGACGGCGGTACGGATCGCCTGGTTGTCATCGAAGTTACGCCACCCGATGGTGGCGAGCCCCTGCATATGCACCGCGAGCTGCCGACCAACCTCACGACCGCGGACGTGGGCTTTGCCTGCTGGCAGTTCCGACTCACCCTGAATCTGAACGGTCGCTGGATCATTGCCATGAAAGGCCCGGCGGGAACCGTATCGCTTCCGCTGACCGTGAGTGGTCCGCGCTAGGCGCGTCGGCGTCGAGGCACGAAGGCCGGTTAGCCAAGAACCCTGTGTGAATTCGTGCGTTTGGCAACCCGACCTCGTTTGTGGAACTACGTTGACGGCGACGTAGAGAATTCTTTGCTCAAGCGGAGGTAGACCAATGGCTCAACGCAGCGGTGGCGCACGAGATCGCCGATTACACAAGGCCATTAACGTCGTAAGCCGGGATGCGGCCGGCGCGACTCTGATTGCGGCATTGACCCTTGTCGGCGCCGCCTCTACCGCGTGCAGCCACACCGTCAGCGGAGTAGCCGTCGTGAAGCCCGGTGATACCGGCTTCGCCGCCAACGATCCGAGCGGCAACGGCGGCGACGGCGCGCCGGGTGACAACGGCAACGGCGGCGCGGGCGGTAAAGGCGGGGCCGGCGGTAAAGGCGGGGCCGGCGGTCACGGAGGCCGCGGCGGCAACGGTGGCGCAGGCGGATCTGGTGGGATGCCCGGCCAGGGTGGCCAGGGCGGCGCCGGTGGCGCACCCGGCCCGGGCGGCACCCCCGGCGAGCCCGGGCAGCCCGGGCAGCCGGGCCAACCCGGGCTGCCGGGCCAACCCGGCTGAGAATCGGCAGCGTCAGGCTCGGGCCGGGCTCTGGACGCGCGAGGGATCGTGAGGAAGATGACCAGCCCACTCGACAGTGGAAAGTTTGCCCGCGCGGGCCGCGGCGGATTGCCCGCCAAGGACATCGGCCGACTATTGCTGCGCTGCGCCGACCGGTCCGGGCTGGTGGCAGCGGTCACCACGTTCCTGGCTTCCTCGGGCGCCAACATCATCTCCCTGGACCAGCACTCAACCGAGCAGCACGACGGAATGTTCATGCAACGCACGGTCTTTCACCTGTCGGGCCTGGCCGCCGTGCGTGACGATCTGGCCCGCGACTTCGCTGAGCAGGTGGCCGACAAGTTCGGGATGGACTTCCGGCTCACCGAGGCGGCAAAGCCCAAACGGGTCGCGATCATGGCGTCGAAGGAAGACCACTGCCTGTTGGATCTGCTGTGGCGCAACCGCCGTGGCGATCTCGATATGTCCGTGGTGATGGTGATCGCCAACCATCCCGACCTGGCCGACCAAGTACGCGTATTCGGCACGCCGTTCATCTATATCCCGGCCACCAAAGAGCTCCGCGACGAGGCCGAACAACGCCAGCTTGACTTGTTGCGCGGCAACGTCGACCTGGTGGTGTTGGCGCGCTACATGCAGATTCTCACGCAGAATTTCCTCAGCGAAGTCAGCTGCCCGGTGATCAACATCCACCACTCCTTCCTGCCGGCGTTCATCGGTGCCGCACCATACCGGCGGGCTAAAGAGCGCGGCGTCAAGCTCGTCGGCGCGACCGCGCACTACGTGACCGAAGAGCTCGACGACGGGCCGATCATCGAGCAGGACGTCGTCCGGGTGGACCACCGTCACACCGTCGGGGACCTGGTGCGACTGGGCGCCGACGTCGAACGCGCGACGTTATCCCGTGCCGTGCGTTGGCACTGCGAGGACCGCGTCATCCAATACGGCAACCAGACGGTCGTCTTCTGAGATCTCCCGCCGCTGATACTGCGCCCCGGGCCCGCAAAAGCTGTTACCTTTTAGCGCACCATTGATCAACCATGGCGCTGTCGGCGCGTACGGAAGGGTGTGCGGTGGGTACAGCGCTGCTCGTGGTTGCCGCGGTGCTCTTCATCGCGGCGATCGTGGTTTTCGTCGCCGCGCTGCGCCGACCCAAGAAACCGAGCGAGGGCCGCCAAGATCCCCTCGCATTCACCGCCGCGGCGCCGCAGTTCGGGCCGCGGCAGCTCGGACCCGGCGCAATCGTCAGCCACGGCGGCGTCGACTACGTGGTGCGCGGGTCGGTTACCTACCGCGAGGGCCCCTTCGTCTGGTGGGAACACCTGCTGGAAGGCGGCGACGAGCCGATCTGGTTCAGCGTCGAGGATGACGACGGGCGGCTCAAGCTCGCAATGTGGACGGCCCGCAAGGACTTGCAATTGCAGCCGGGCGGCCAGCACGTCGTCGACGGTGTGACCTACAACGAGTCGGAGCGCGGGCACGCCGGCTACACCACCGAGGGCACCACAGGCCTGCCGGCCGGCGGCGACATGGAGTTCGTCGACTACGCCAACGCCGACGAGACGGCATTGCTTTCCTTCGAGCGCTGGGCGCCGGGCATGCCGTGGGAGGTCTCCACCGGCAAGTCCGTACTGACCGGTGAGCTCACCGTGTATCCGGCCCCGCCGCCGGCATCCGAGTAGGGCCTCCTTCAGTGCCCCTTCATCAGCTGTCGGTGATCCCTGTCGACGTCCGCGGTTCCGAGCTCGGGCTTGCGCTCAACACCCAAGCCCCGCTCCCCCTGGCCACCTGCCGCCTCGACCACCCCGACGGTGGCGCGCTCGTGCTGGGCGTCTTGGGCGCCTCGCACGTCGTCACTGTCGAGCATTCCGATACCGTGTTCTCCGAGCAGGTTTCGTGTGATCTCGACGGCGAGCTCCCCGATCAGACGCGGGCACCCGGTTATCACCTGGAGTCCCAAACCGAGTTTCACAATGAGGCCGCGTTCCGTGGGCTAGCGGATCAGCTACGCGAACGTTGCGCAACCGGGATCGGTTGGCTGGGCGGCACATTCCCCGGCGACAACGCGGCGCTGACCGCTCTGGCCGCCGAGCCGGACGGTCCCGGGTGGCGTTGGCAGACCTGGCACCTATACCCGTCCGCGCCGGGCGGCACGATCGTCTACACCGCCAGCCGGTGGCACCCGTGAGCCGCAAGGGTCTGTTCTGGGTGGCTTTCGCGTTGGCCGCCGCTTCGATGGTCAGCCTGGTG
The DNA here is from genome assembly GCF_010727945.1 of Mycobacterium cookii. Classification (NCBI taxonomy): domain Bacteria; kingdom Bacillati; phylum Actinomycetota; class Actinomycetes; order Mycobacteriales; family Mycobacteriaceae; genus Mycobacterium; species Mycobacterium cookii. The sequence goes on along the minus strand of NZ_AP022569.1, from coordinate 328,416 downwards.
TTCGGAATATCGTTGCAGAGCAAGAATATTCGCTCGTACATCGCTGCGCATTACCAGGAATACTCTCGTGACGCCGGTGGAACACGGTATCTCTGCACGGGAGCGCCCAGCGAGGTCGCCGACACTCTCGCCGACTACCAGAGTCCCGCGGCACAAGCCGACGACGCCGGAACCGAGTACTTGAGATACGACGACGCGATCGTGTCGGTCGGCAAAGACGGCACCCATCCCTGCAGCATCCGGGTCGAGGACCTGGCCGCCGGTTACAACCACGGCGCGTTCGTCTTCCTCGGTCCCGGCTTCTACCCCGGATCCCCCGCAAGCGGCTCGGGCGGCAGCACGGGTGGCCCAGGCGGCACCAAATGACAAGGAGACACTGATGTATCTGGCACTCGAATTGGGCAACATCGATATCAATCCGGTACTCAAAGGCGCTGTCGCCACCATCTCGTATTTCCTGGTGGGCACAGCCGTACTCATCATCGGCTTCTTCGTGGTCGACGTGCTCACTCCGGGTAAGTTGCGCGAGCTGGTATTCATCGATCGGCGCCCCAACGCGGTGATGCTCGCCTGCGCGAACTACATTGCGCTGGCCGCCGTCATCATCAGCGCGATCACCAACAGCTACAGCCAACTCGGCCAGGGTTTGGTGGGTGTCGCAGTCTTCGGCCTGATCGGCGTTGTGCTGCAAGGGATCGCGCTGCTGACGCTGCACATCGTCATCCCGGGTGATTTCCACGAGCACATCGACGAACCCGAGCTGCACCCCGCGGCCTTCGCCACGGCCGTGATGCTGCTGGCGGTGGGAGGTGTGACCGCCGCAGCGCTGTCATGACATCAATCGAACAGGCCCAGGCGACCACACGCTGGCGGGCGGTTCTTCTTGCCGCAGTGGCGGCGTGCGCCGCGTGCGGCATCATCTACGAGCTCGCGCTGCTGACGCTGTCGACCAGCCTCAACGGCGGCGGCATCGTTGCGACATCGCTGATCGTGGCCGGCTACATCGCCGCGCTCGGAGCGGGCGCCCTGATCGTCAAGCCGCTACTCGCCTGGCCTGCAATCACTTTCGTTGCCGTCGAGGCGCTACTCGCCATCGTCGGTGGGTTGTCGTCCGCCACGCTGTACGTGATGTTCTCCTTCGTCGGCGGATCGCTGCTCATGTTGGCATTGGGCACCGCGCTGATCGGCGGACTGGTCGGTGCCGAAGTGCCGCTGCTGATGACCCTGCTGCAGCGGGGCCGGACCTCCGGGGCGACCGACACCGGCCGGACGGTGGCCAACCTGACAGCAGCCGACTACCTCGGTGCGCTGATCGGCGGACTGGTATGGCCCTTCCTGTTGCTGCCGCACCTGGGCATGATCCGTGGCGCCGCGGTGACCGGCATCGTCAACCTGCTCGCCGCGGCAGTCGTGTCGGTCTTCCTGCTCCGGCGTGCGGTCTCTCCACGACAACTGATCACGGCGTTGTGCGCGCTGGCCGCTGCGCTGGGTCTGCTCGCCACCTTGCTGGTGTCGGCTCAGGACATCGAAACATCCAGTCGTCAAAGGCTTTACGCCGATCCGATCATCGCCTACCGCCAGTCGGCCTATCAGGAGATTGTGGTGACGCGCCGCGGCGGCGACATGCGCCTGTACCTCGACGGCGGTTTGCAGTTCTCCACCCGCGACGAGTACCGCTATACCGAGAGCCTCGTCTATCCCGTGCTCGGCGCGGGTGCGCGATCGGTGCTCGTACTGGGCGGCGGCGATGGATTGGCCGCCCGTGAACTATTGCGGATGCCCGGCCTGGAGAAGATCGTCCAAATCGAGCTCGACCCCGCCGTCATCCAATTGGCCCGCACCACAATGCGTTCCGCCAACGGGGGTTCGCTGGACGATCCGCGGGTGCAGATCGTGACCGGCGACGCGATGACCTGGCTCCGGGAGAAGCCGCAGTCGTTCGACGCGGTCATCGTCGACCTGCCCGATCCCGACACGCCGGTGCTCGGTCGGCTCTACTCGACGGAGTTCTATGCGCTGGTCTCCCGCGCGCTGGCCCCGCACGCATTGATGGTGGTGCAATCGGGCAGCCCGTATTCCACCCCGACGGCGTTTTGGCGGACGGTGTCGACCATCAAGTCCGCGGGCTACGCGGTCACGCCGTACCACGTCTACGTCCCGACGTTCGGTGACTGGGGCTTCGCCCTGGCGCGCCGGGGCGACACGGCGCCGCGCCCGGTATTGCCGCGCGACGCGCCTCCGCTGCGTTTTCTCGATCAGTCGGTGCTCGACTCCGCGACCGTCTTCTCCCCCGATGTGCAAACCCGCACACTGGAGCCGTCCACACTGGAAAACCCGCGCGTCGTCGAAGACATGCGCCACGGATACGACTAGGTCTGATGGCGCCGACCCGCTGCGCCCGGCGCCCCGCGCTTGCGATCGACGACTAGCGCTCACGCCGAAATCGACGCCAGCGTGACAAAGCGCGTGAGGGCAGCACGCTGGCGTCGATCTGGGTGCCACCCGCGACGGGTCAGGGCGCGATATACCCGGCTGACGACAACGCGGGGTTGATGCTCGGATACCACCCGAATGACGACCCAGCCCTGCTCCTCGGCGGCACCGATCTTGTCGATGTCCTTGACGAACCGCCTGCGGTCGCTGCGGTGATAGTCGCCGTCGTATTCCACGGCGACCTTGTAGTCCTCCCAACCCAGGTCGAACACCGCGATCAAGCGCCGCCCGCGGATGAGCGGTATTTGCAAGCTGGGCTTGGGCAGACCTGAGTCGAGCAACAACAACCGAAGCCATGTCTCCTTCGGCGACGCGGCACGATCATCCACCAAAGGCAATGCGGCACTCAGGCTTCGGAGTCCGCGGGCACCTTTGTACCGCTGCGCCAACACATTCACGTCGTCAATCGAGAACGGCCGCGCCCGCATCAGCGCATCGAGTCGCGCCACCGCTTGACCGCGGGGCAGGTGGCGGCCGAGATCGAACGCGGTGCGAGCAACCGTCGTCACCGGCAGGCGTCGCACCTGCGTGATCTCGTCAGCGTCAAGTATTTCGTCGCGGACCACGAGGCCACGCTGCGCCCGGGCGCTTTTGCCGATGAGCTCAATAGGTGTGTCCACGTCGACCCACGCCGCTCCGTGCAGTGCTGCGGCGGCAGCGCCGGCGACCACCGCTTTGCGGCGCGACCAGAGCCACGCCCCCACAATGCGATCATCGAAAGACGGCGCAGACTCCCTAGGAACGTAGACGTCACGAAAGATCGGCCGATACCACCGGCGCAGTTCATGTTCGGTCAACGCGCTGTCGCTCAATGCCTCGCTACCGCGGAAGACCTCGCCCATGGACAGATGGTGCTCGCCGTCGACGGTATGGCGAATACGCCGATTCACACCCTCATCGAGATCGACAGCAGCGTGCAAAAGTGCGAGAGGCCGTCTCGCTGGCGTGGATCTCGGCGAATAAGCCGTGACCTAGTCCTCGTCGAGCGCGGCCAACACCTCGTCGGACAGGTCGACGTTGGTCCAGACGTTCTGCACATCGTCGCTGTCCTCGAGCGCATCGACGAGCTTGATCACCTTGCGGGCGCCGTCGACGTCGACGGGCACACTTACTGACGGCTGGAAGCTGGCCTCCGCGGATTCGTAGTCGATGCCGGCATCCTGCAGCGCCGTACGCACCGCGACGAGATCGGTTGGCTCAGAGACGACTTCGAAGCTTTCGCCGAGGTCGCTGACGTCTTCAGCGCCGGCCTCCAGGACAGCCGCCAAGACGTCGTCCTCGCTCAGTCCGTTCTTCTCCAGCGTCACGACTCCCTTGCGGGTGAACAGATAGGACACCGAGCCGGGGTCGGCCATGTTGCCGCCGTTGCGCGTCATCGCGACCCGCACCTCGCCGGCCGCGCGGTTGCGGTTGTCGGTCAGGCACTCGACCAGCACCGCCACGCCATTAGGCCCGTAGCCCTCGTACATGATCGTCTGGTAGTCGGCGCCGCCGGCTTCCTCACCGGCGCCCCGCTTGCGCGCCCGCTCGATGTTGTCGTTGGGCACGGAAGTCTTCTTGGCCTTCTGGATGGCGTCGTAAAGCGTCGGGTTACCGGCCGGATCGCCGCCACCGGTCCGGGCGGCCACCTCGATGTTCTTGATGAGCCGGGCGAACTCTTTGCCACGGCGTGCATCTTTGACGGCCTTCTGGTGCTTGGTGGTGGCCCACTTGGAATGGCCGCTCATCGACTGACTACCTCTTCTGCTGCGCTAGAAAGTTTGCTTGACGAGTCTACGTGGAGCCGACTACGGGATTTCCCGGACAACCCGGCACGGGCTTCCGACCGCCAGCACATGGTCGGGAACATCGCACGTGACGACGCTGCCCGCACCGATAACGGTGTTGTTTCCGATCGTCACGCCGGCACACACGATGACTCCGCCGCCCAGCCAGACGTTGTCGCCGACAGTGATCGGCAACGCCGACTCCCAGCCGCTGCGACGCGCCTCATGGTCGTCGATGGGGTGCAGCGGCGTCAGGAACTGCGCGCGGGGACCGATCGAGACGTGGTCGCCGATCACGATCGGCGCGCAGTCCAGCAGGATCGCGTCGTAGTTGACGAAGGTGTGGGCGCCGATGCTGATCTGCGTGCCGTAGTCGCACAGGAATCGCGGGAGGATCGACGAGCCGTCTCCCAGCGATCCCAGCAGGTCGCGCAGCAGCTGCTGTCGTTCGTCGTCGTCGTCCGTCGAGTTGAGGCGGCCCAGCAGGCGCCGGCACGCCTGGCGGCTCGCGAACAGGTCCGGATCGTCCGCCTGGTACAGCTCACCGCTCAGCATCCGGTCGCGGTGGGTTCGCATGCGAACCGATACTAGGGAAAGCCCTGCCTAGCCCGGTTTGATCCAGCGCCACTGCATCGACTCCCACGAACCCGCAGCGGGCAAGGTGTCACTGACCGCGGACACCACCCCGGGCCACCAATCGGCCTGATAGTCATCGCCGGACAGCCAGCCGCCCGGCATCACCTTGGGCGCCCACGCTTTGATATCGGCGACGACGCTGTCGTAGTCGTGGCGCGCATCGATGTGCACCCATGCCAGGGATCCGTCGGCGAAGAAGTCGGCGGCCGCCACCGAGTCGCTGATCACCAGCTGGATGGCCTCGGTTAGGCCGCAGTCGATGATGTTGCGATGTAACAAGCCTGCGAACGTTCCACCGCCGTGGTCGACGGCCGGCCCGTGGGCGTCGGTGTTGCCGGGGCCCTCCGGCCCGCTGCCCCGCGCGGTGTCGACGCCGACGATCCTGATGTCACGGCCGGCCGTGCGCAGCACTTCGCCCAACGAACAGATGCTGCGCCCCAGATAGCAACCGACCTCGACGAAGCGGCTGCCGTCGGGAAAATGCGCGGCGGCCTCCTCCTGGTGACGACGCCACTGAAACCAGCCCGGAATATCGCGCCAGGTGTGCACCGGACCGTCGAAATTCATGGTCAGGCTTTTCACCTCAACGCCCGACTTCAAACGCTGCGTTACCTTGGAGACGGTGACGGCGAAAAGCACACTGAAGGCGGCACGGGACGCCCTGGGCAGCAGCCTGTTCGAGATGGTCGCCGGGCCTGATGGTCCGAAAGCGCGTGAACGCATCCACCACACCCCGGGACCGCGGTGGTTCGCCGAGGACCGTCCGATCCGTCGAGTCCACGCCGACGCCTCGATGTTCGTCGGCGGATTGCGGGCGTTGCTGTTGCAGTCGCTGCATCCGCTGGCGATGGCCGGCGTTGCTGAGCACTCCAACTATCGCGACGACCCGTGGGGTCGGCTGCAGCGAACCAGCACCTTCCTGGCCGAGACCACGTTCGGGTCCGCGGTGGATGCGCAGCGCGCCGTCGATCGCGTCCGCGGAATTCATCGGCGGGTGCACGGGGTCGCCGCCGACGGACGGTCCTATACCGCCACCGACCCGCACCTGTTGGAGTGGGTGCACATCGCCGAAGCCGACAGCTTTCTGAAGGCCCATCAGCTTTATGGCGCCGCCCCGCTGGACCAGGCCGGTCGCGACGGCTACGTCGCGGACATGGCGGAGATCGCTGCCAGGCTCGGCGTGGTCGACCCGCCACGCACCGAAGAAGAGCTGGCCCAGCGACTTGATGCGTTTCGGCCGGAGTTGCGCAGCACGGCGGCAGCTCGCGACGCCGCCCGATTCCTGTTGCTGACGCCGCCGCTGCCATTGGCGGCCCGGGCGCCCTACGGCGCGCTGACGGCGACCGCAGTGGCGATGCTGCCGTTGTGGGCGCGCATACCGCTGTTGCTGCCGTACTTCCCGCCGGTCGAGCTGACTGTGGTGCGCGGAGTGGGACGCGTCCTGGTCGGCGGCATCAGGTGGGCGTTGCCCGCACCCGAAAGCCCCGTCAGCGCCGGCCGTTGACGATGTCGACGAACAGCCGGTGGATTCGACGGTCGCCGGTGATCTCCGGATGAAATGCCGTGGCCAGCACCGGCCCCTGCCGCACCGCGACGGGGTGGCCGACGGCCGTTGCGAGCACCTGCACACCGTCGCCGACCCGCTCGACCCACGGCGCCCGGATGAAGATGCCGTGCACCGGATCGTCGAACCCGGAAAACGCGACGTCACCTTCAAACGAGTCGACCTGTCGGCCAAAAGCATTGCGCCGCACCGTGATATCGATACCGGCCAGCGGCAGGGCTTCACGGCCGCGGGTGCCGGCGTCGAGAATCTCGCTGGCCAACAAGATCATCCCAGCGCAGGCGCCGTAGGCGGGTAGTCCGCCGGCCAGCCGAGCGCGCAGCGGCTCGAGCAGACCGACCTCGCGCAGCAGATGGCTGATCGTGGTGGACTCGCCACCGGGAAGTACCAGCCCGTCAACGGCGTCCAACTCGGCAGGGCGGCGCACCGGCATCGACTCGGCTCCACAATCGCGCAGCGCCGCCAGGTGTTCGCGGGTGTCGCCCTGCAGCGCCAGCACACCGATGCGCACGGCGCTCACTGGTGCTCGCTCGGGAAGCGAGTCAGCCCCTCCTGCATGACGGCGGCGACCATTTCGCCGTACTGGTTGAAGATCTTGCCCTGGCACAGCGCGCGGCCGCCGCAGGCCGACGGCGAGGACTGGTCGTAGAGCAGCCACTCGTCGGCGCGAAACGCCCGCATGAACCACATCGCGTGGTCAAGCGAGGCGACCTGGAGGTGCTCCCGCTCGTCAAGATGGGTCACCTGCGCCGACCCCAACAGGGTGAGATCGCTCATGTACGCCAGCGCGCAGATGTGCAGCACCGGGTCGTCAGGCAGCGGATCGCGGTGCCGGAACCACACCTGCTGCTGGGCCGCCTTGCCGGGCAGGGTGTGCAGTTGGTCGCGCGGCACGATCCGGATGTCCCACTCGCCGAACTGCTTGAACCCCTCGTCGTCGAACACCTTCATCGACTTCAGCCCGGGCAGGCCGTCCGGCGGCGGCGCAAACGGCATCACATCCTGATGGTGGATGCCCTCCTGATCGGTCTGAAACGACGCCGACATGGAGAAGATCGTCTGGCCGTGCTGGATCGCGTTGACCCGGCGGGTGCAGAACGAACCGCCGTCACGCAGCCGCTCGACGATGAAAATCGTTGGCGCTGAGGAGTCTCCGGGCCGGATGAAGTAGCCGTGCAGCGAGTGCACCAAGAAGTGTGGATCGACGGTGCGTACTGCCGACACCAGCGACTGGCCGGCAACCTGGCCACCGAAGGTGCGCTGAAAGTTGCCCGATTCCGGGCCGAACACGCTGCCGCGGTAGATGTTGATCTCGAGCTGCTCGAGATCGAGGATCTTTTCGATCGACACGGAATGTTCTTACCAGCCGCGTTCGGCCAGCCGATGCGGTGCCGCAAGCTCCTCCACGTTGATGCCGACCATCGGCTCACCGAGCCCGCGAGACACCCGAGCCAACACGTCGGGGTCGTCGTAGAAGGTGGTGGCCTTGACGATCGCCGCCGCGCGCTGCGCCGGGTCGCCGGACTTGAAGATTCCCGAGCCGACGAACACGCCCTCGGCACCCAGCTGCATCATCATCGCCGCGTCGGCCGGGGTGGCGATGCCGCCCGCGGTGAACAGCGTGACCGGCAGCTTTCCCGCCCTGGCGACTTCGACGACCAGCTCGTAGGGTGCCGCGAGTTCCTTTGCCGCGACGTACAATTCGTCGTCCGACAGCGAACCCAGCCGACGGATCTCTCCCCCGATGGCGCGCATGTGGGTGGTGGCGTTGGACACGTCGCCGGTGCCGGCCTCGCCCTTGGAGCGGATCATCGCCGCGCCCTCGTTGATCCGCCGCAGCGCCTCACCGAGATTCGTCGCACCGCAGACGAACGGCACGGTGAACTTCCACTTGTCGATGTGATGGGTGTAGTCGGCGGGTGTCAGCACCTCGGACTCGTCGACGTAGTCGACCCCGAGGCTCTGCAGGATCTGCGCCTCGACGAAGTGCCCGATCCGGGCCTTGGCCATCACCGGGATGGTGACCGCGGAGATGATGCCCTCGATCATGTCGGGGTCGCTCATGCGCGACACCCCGCCCTGAGCGCGAATGTCGGCAGGCACCCGCTCGAGCGCCATCACCGCGACGGCGCCGGCGCCCTCGGCGATGCGGGCCTGCTCCGGCGTGACGACGTCCATGATCACGCCGCCCTTGAGCATTTCGGCCATGCCGCGCTTGACCCGCGCGGTTCCGGTCCGCCCGGTGCCGTTGTGCGCCGCGCTATCCACTGCTCATCTCCTTCAACTGGTGTCCACCGATTCTAGTGGTGGTTACCAAACGGTATTTCCCGCCACCTGCTCTGTCTCAGCGGATGGACTGCAGTTGCCGGGGCTGATCCGGCGACCCGGCCGACAAAACCGCCTCGGTGAGCAGTTCGGAGAGCTGAAGCGGATACACCGTCTCGCCGGCGGCGGCGAGGTCGGCGATGTCAGCAGGGTCACACCAGCGGTGGCCGTGGATATAGCGGCTCTCCAGCTCGGTGCGTCCGGTAATGGACGGCTCGAATCGCCGGGTGCGGTGGACGAAGAAGAACTCCTCGCTGTCGATCGCCGCGCCGTTGAAGTCGAACACCGCATCGCGCCGCCAGATTGGTCCGATCATCTCGGCGGCGTCGACCTGCAGGCCGGTCTCCTCGGCCAGCTCACGCGCGGCGGCTTGGGCCAGCGACTCCCCGTCACCGACCTGCCCGCCCACGGTGAACCACCACCGGGGCTTCCCCGCGGCGGCGTCGTCGTCGGACGTCGCCGGATCCGATCCGCACAACAGCAACACCGCGCCGGTTTCGTCGAGCAGTACCACCCGCGCCGACGTGCGACGGGCGGCTCCGCGGTGATCGGCGTGCCGTTGTGCCTGCGACCGCTCAGCGATCTCGAAATAGCTTGGCAATGCGGCTGTTCCGGCCAGCCTGAACAGCCGGACGAGGCGTCGGTCACGCAGCGCGAGCGTGTCGCGGACAGCGTCGTTGTGGAAGCGGCGGGCCAGCAGCACCCGGGTCTCGGCGTCGGCGAGCTCGGCGATCAGGCCCGCGGGCACCGACCCCGGATCGACCATCGACAGCGCGGCCGACAGCTTGTTCTCGCACGCTTCGCGGGTTCGCCGCGGCGCGCGCTCAGCCGCGTCGGCCAGTCCCACCAACTCGGCGTCAGCGCCGCCGCCGAAGGCGTTCGTCGCGACCGCGCGGGCCACCACCGCCCGTCGCGCCAGCGCGCCATCCAGGGCCTGCCAGGACAGGTCGTAACGCACGTGCAGCCGGTCGAGCCGATTGGCGGTGCGGAATCCCCACACCGCGAACCCGAGGACGACCAGCAGCAACGCAACCAGCCCGAGGACGAGGATGAGCGTCAACTGGCCACCTCGACCTTGCTGCCGGCCACGGCGACCGTCTCGTAGACGCGCATGATCTGGTTGGCCACCACCGACCAGTCGTAGCGGCGCACCGCCTCGGAGCCGGCCGCGGCGTAGCGCTTGGCGAGCGCGTCGTTCTCCAGCACCGCGATCAGCCCGGCGGCCAGCGCGGCGCTGTCGTCGACGGCCACCAGTCGTCCGGCCTCTCCGTCCCGCAGCACCTGCCGGAACGCATGCAGATCGCTGGCCACCACAGGAGTGCCGGCTGCCATCGCCTCGACGAGCACGATGCCGAAGCTTTCCCCGCCGGTGTGCGGCGCGCAGTAGACATCAGCACTGCGCAGCGCCGACGCCTTGGCGGCGTCGTCGACCAGACCCAGGAAACGCAGGTGCCCGGCCAACCTGCCGACCTTGGTCCGCAACTCGTCTTCGCTGCCGCGACCGACGATCAGCACCTGCAGCCCGGGGAAACGCTCGACGAGCACCGGCAGCGCGTCGGCGAGCACGGCCATGCCTTTGCGCGGTTCGTCGTAGCGGCCGAGAAAGAGCACGGTCTTGCCTGGGCGTGGATAGCCCGGCATCAGCGGCGCCGATTCGAAAGACGCCACGTCGACACCGTTGGGAATCTCCACCGCGTCGGAGCCCAGCGCTTCCATCTGCCAGCGTCGGGCCAAGTCGGACACGGCGATGCGGCCGACGATCTTCTCCTGCATGGGCCGCAGTAGGCCCTGAACCACCGAGAGCGTCAGCGATTTGGTGGTCGAGGTGTGAAAGGTGGCCACGATGGGACCCTCGGCGATCCGCAGCGCCCACATCGACACGCTCGGTGCGTTGGGTTCGTGCAGATGCAGCACGTCGAAGTCGCCCTCGGCCAGCCAGCGCCTGACCTTGCCGTGCACGCTCGGGCTGATCTGCAAGCGGGCGACCGAGCCGTTGTAGGGAATCGGCACTGCCCGGCCGGCCGAGACGACGAACTCGGGCAATTTGACATGCGGCGACGACGGCGCCAGCACGCTGACCTCGTTGCCGCGTTCGCGCATTGCCTCGGCGAGTTGTAGCACGTGCGACTGCACGCCGCCGGGTACGTCGAAGGAGTACGGACACACCATCCCGATTCGCATCAGGTCTCCGCCAGTCGCGCGCGTCGCTCCTGCGACAGATCGGCGAGCCACTGCGGCTGGAGCATGTGCCAGTCGGCGGGGTGCTCGGCGATGTTGCGCGCGAACACATCGGCCAGCGCCTGGGTGACGGCACCGACGTCGCCGCTGCTGCAGTCCAGCGGCGGGTAGAACTTGATTCGGCAGTCGTCGCCGTCGTACCAGCAATGCACGGGCACTAGTGCCGCCCCGGTAGTGATCGCCAGCTTCGCCGGACCGGCGGGCATCCTGGTCGGTTCGCCGAAGAAGTCGACCTGTACTCCGGTGCGGCTCAGGTCGCGCTCGGCCATCAGACACACGAGCTTGTTGTCCCGGAGCCGCTGGCCGAGCAATGGAAACGGCGGTTGCTCGCCGCCGGACAGCGGAATCACCTCGAATCCGAGGCTTTCCCGGTATTCGATGAACCGCCGGTACAGCGACTCGGGCTTGAGCCGTTCGGCGACGGTGGTGAATCTGCCGTACGCCTGGACGAACCACACTCCGGCCATGTCCCAATTCCCGCTGTGCGGCAGCGCCATCACCGCGCCGCGGCCGTCTGCCAGCGCCGCGTCGACATGCTCTCGACCTTCGACGAGTTTGGCGAGGCGCTCGCCGAGCCGGCGATGATCCATCGACGGCAGCCGGAACGCCTCCCGCCAGTAGCGGGCGTAGGACTCCAGCGACGCGCGCATCAGACTGCCCGGGACCTCTTTCGGCGCAACGCCGATGACGCGCGCAAGGTTCTTGCGCAGTTGGTCCGGTCCGCCGTTGCGCGACGCATAGAGCGCACCGGCGTCAAAGACGTTGCGCGCGGCGAATTCCGGCATCGCCCGCACCAGTCGCCACCCGGTGGCGTAGCCCCAGTCGGTCATCCGGCCGCCCAGCGAAAGATCACCGACCCCAGGCAGTTTCAGACCGGCCGGCACGATCACGGCTGGCTATCTCCCGGCGAGGCCGGCTTACCGTGCGGCGGCGTTCCTTCCAGGGGGTTGGCCGCGTCCGGTGAATGCCGCACGGTGCGCAGCCGCTGAGCGCAGGTGATGGTGCTGGCCACGGCGAGTAACCACATCGCGCCGGGCAGCGCCAACGGCAACGGATAGAACGGCAGGTCCGACAGCCCCGCCCCGACGAGCACGATGATCAATCGCTCTGGACGCTCGATGAATCCACCGTCGCCGCGCAGTCCGCTGGCTTCGGCGCGTGCCTTGATGTAGGAGATGACCTGTGAGGTGACCAGGCAGATCAGCGTCGCCACCACCAGCGGCCGGCTGCCCAGGCCGAACGCCGCCCACCATGCCAGCCCGCAGAACACCGCGCCGTCACTGACGCGGTCGCAGGTGGCATCGAGCACGGCGCCAAATCGGGTGCCGCCGCCGCTTTCTCGCGCCATCGCCCCGTCGATGAGGTCGAACATCACGAAGAACCAGATCACCAACGTGCCGGCGAACAGTCGGCCGGTCGGAAACAGCGTCAGGGCGCCCAGCACCGCGGCGGCGGTGGCGATGATGGTGACCCCGTCGGCGGTGAAGCCCGCGTGCAGGAATGCCCGCGCCACCGGTCCGGTGACTCGGGCGACGCCCTCGCGGGACAACAGCTTGCTCATGACTGCCGAGCCCACTCGGTGGCCAGCAGGCGACGGGTGTCGCGCAGCAACTGCGGAATGACCTTGGAATCGCCGATGATCGTGATGAAGTTCGCGTCGCCACCCCACCGCGGCACGACATGTACGTGCAGATGCTCGGCCAGCGAGCCACCCGCCGAGTGGCCGAGGTTGACGCCGACGTTGAAGCCGTGCGGGCGTGACACGCTCTTGATGACCCGAATTGCCTTCTGGATGAACGCCATCAGCTCGCTGCTCTCCGCCTCGGTCAGATCCTCGAGTTCGGAGAGCCGGCGGTAGGGCACCACCATCAGATGGCCCGGGTTGTACGGGTAGAGGTTGAGCACGGCGTAGACGAGTTCGCCGCGGGCCACGACCAGCCCGTCTTCATCGGACAGTTGCGGGATGTCGGTGAAGGGCTGGTCTTTGTCGGTGGTGTCCTGCTTCAGCGGCCCTTCGGCGAGGTAGCTCATCCGGTACGGCGTCCACAACCGCTGCAGGTGATCGGCTTCGCCCACTCCTCTGTCTACGATCGACTCGTCGACGATCGACTCGTCGTCAGCCACGGGTGGTCACCTTGATCAAATCGGCAGTGGGCACAGCGTTTTCGCGATCGGCGACCCACTGCGCGATCGCGGCGACCGCCTCGTCGCGCGGAACTCCGTTGATCTGGGTGCGATCACCGAACCGGAAACTCACCGCGCCGGCCTCGACGTCGCGGTCGCCGGCCAGCAGCATGAACGGCACCTTCTGATTGGTGTGGTGCACGATCTTCTTCGCCATCCGGTCGTCACTGCCGTCGACTTCGGATCGTATACCGTGCGACTTGAGCTGCGCGGCAACATCTTCCAGATATCCGATATGTTCGTCGGCGACCGGGATGCCGACCACCTGAACCGGGGCCAGCCAGGCCGGGAATGCCCCGGCGTAGTGCTCGGTGAGAATACCGAAGAACCGCTCGATCGAGCCGAACAGCGCACGGTGAATCAGCACCGGCCGTTGCCGCGAGCCGTCGCCGGCGGTGTATTCCAGCTCGAATCGATCGGGCATGTTGAAATCGACTTGCAACGTAGACATCTGCCAACTGCGGCCCAGCGCATCCTTGACCTGCACCGAGATCTTCGGTCCGTAGAAGGCCGCGCCGCCCGGGTCGGGCACCAGTTGCAAGCCGGAAGCCTCGCCGACTTCTTGCAAGATCTGGGTGGCCTCTTCCCACACCTCGTCGGAGCCGACGTATTTCTCCGGGTCCTTGGTGGACAGCTCCAGGTAGTAGTCGTCGAGGCCGTAGTCGGCCAACAGGTCGAGCACGAACCGCAACACCGAGGTCAACTCGTCGCGCATCTGCTCTCGCGTGCAGTAGATGTGCGCGTCGTCCTGGGTCATGCCGCGCACCCGGGTCAGACCGTGGATCACGCCGGATTTCTCATAGCGATAGACGCTGCCAAATTCGAAGAGCCGCAACGGAAGCTCGCGATACGACCGTCCCCGCGACCGATAGATCAAATGATGCATGGGACAGTTCATCGGCTTGAGGTAGTAGTTCTGGCCGGGTTTGCGCACCGTGCCGTCTTCGTTGAATTCGGCATCGAGATGCATCGGCGGGTACATGCCGTCGGCGTACCACTCCAGGTGGCCGGACGTGACGTACAGCTGTTCTTTGGTGATGTGCGGGGTGTTGACGAACTCGTAGCCCGCCCGCTCGTGTGCGCGCCGCGAGTACTCCTCGAGCTCACGACGGATGATGCCGCCCTTGGGATGGAAAACCGCCAGCCCCGAACCGATCTCGTCGGGGAAGCTGAACAGGTCCAGCTCGACGCCCAGCTTGCGGTGGTCACGACGCTGAGCTTCGGCGATCAGCTCGAGGTGCTTGTCGAGAGCTTCCTGCGTTTCCCATGCGGTGCCGTAGATGCGTTGCAGGCTCGCGTTGTTCTGGTCTCCCCGCCAATAAGCCGCCGAGCTGCGGGTCAACTTGAACGCTGGGATGTGCTTGGTGGTCGGGATGTGCGGCCCGCGGCACAGGTCCCCCCAAACACGTTCGCGGGTGCGGGGATTGAGGTTGTCGTAGGCGGTGAGTTCGTCACCGCCGACCTCCATGATGTCGGCGTCCCCGGATTTGTCGTCGACGAGTTCGAGTTTGTAAGGCTCACTGGCTAACTCGGTACGGGCCTGGTCTTTGGACGCATAGACCCGCCGGTCGAAAAGCTGACCGTCCTTGACGATCTGGCGCATCCGCTTTTCCAGCTTGTCCAAGTCTTCCGGCGTGAACGGCTCCGCCACGTCGAAGTCGTAGTAGAAGCCGTCGGTGATCGGCGGGCCGATGCCGAGCTTGGCGTCCGGGAAGAGGTCCTGCACCGCCTGAGCCAGCACGTGGGCGGCCGAGTGCCGGATGACGCTGCGCCCGTCGTCGGTGTCGGCCGCCACCGGGGTGACGTCGGTGTCCGTGTCGGGAATCCAACTGAGGTCACGCAGTTTCCCGTCGGCGTCGCGGATCACCACGATCGCGTCAGGGGCGCCGCGGCCCGGCAGTCCGGCTTCGCGGATCGCGGCCGCCGCCGTCGTCCCGGCCGGCACCCGGATAGGTGCTGCTGGGGCGGGGTGTGCGGGGGCGGTCATCGACGCGGTCTCCATGCTTTTCGGATGTCAAACAGACCCGACCATGCTATCGGGGCGGGTATGACGCAAGCTTGCAGCCTTAGGGCTGGCCCGGTTTGAGGAGAACGAACAGCGCCTCGGCGTCGGTCAGCACGCTATCCCCGTCGCTCAAGCGGCCGGAGACGAAGATCTTGCGGCCGTCGACCCGGTCCACGGCGGCGTCGATCTGCAGCTTCTTCTCGATCGGCACGATCTGGCGATAGTTGACGTGAAGGTAGGCGGTGCGTTGTCGGGGACCGCCGGTGAGCACCGACGACGTCAGACCCAACACGGTGTCGAACAACATGCCGATCGACCCGCCGTGCACGGCGCCGTTGCGGCCCAGGTGAAAACGCGCGAACCGGGCCCAGCCCTCGATACGACCGTCGTCGGTCTTGCGGGCAGACATCGGGACAGTCAAGATGTTGCCCCGCACCGGCAGATCCATCCGGCGGCCCGACGGAGACGACCATTCGTCGCTGTCGAACGGCGTCAAGAGTGTCGAGACCTTGTCCAGCAGATCGGCGGCCTCGGTGATCACCTCGTCCGGCGCGTCGACGGCGCGGGCGTGGTCCTGCAATCGGCGGACACCGTCGATGAACCGTCCGTAGTCCGGTCCGCCCTTGACCGTCGGTTCGGGCGGGTTGAATCCGCCGCCGGGATGCCGGATGTCTTCGCTTGCCACCAGGACACCGTATGCCCGGGGCACGTCGGCCTAGTTCTGCTGTTGCTCGCCGAGCGCGCTCAGCTTGTCGAACTCGTCGTCGCTGAGCTCGATCTCGGCGGCGGCCACGTTCTCCTCCAGGTGGGCCACACTCGAGGTCCCCGGAATCGGCAGGACGACCGGTGAACGTTTGAGCAGCCACGCCAGCGCCAGCTGTGAGGGCGTCGCGTGGCCGTGCTCGGCGCCGAGCTTGGCCAGCGGGCCGTCAGGAGCCGCGAGCGGACCTGCAGCCAGCGGGAACCAGGGGATGAAACCGATGCCCTGCTCGGTCACGTCGTCCAAGAGCTTTTCCGCGCTGCGGTTGGTCAGGTTGTACAGGTTTTGCACCGACACGATCTGGGTGATCTTTTGTGCCGCGTGCAGCTGGTCGACGTTGACTTCGGACAGACCGATGTGGCGGATCTTGCCTTCCTGCTGCAGCTTCACCAGCTCGCCGATCTGGTCTTCCAGCGGGAATTTGTCGTCGATGCGGTGCAGCTGAAACAGGTCGATGGTGTCGACGCCGAGCCGCCGCAGGCTGAGCTCGGCTTCCTGGCGCAGGTAAGCGGGAAATCCCAGCGGAATCCACACGTCGGGCCCGGTGCGCAGCAGTCCCGCCTTGGTCGCGATGACCAGCCCGTCGTAGGGGTGCAGCGCCTCCCGAATGATCTCCTCGGCGTAATAGGGACCGTAGGAATTGGCGGTATCGATGAAGTTGACGCCGAGGTCGACCGCGCGCCGCAACACCCGAACGGCTTCGTCGCGGTCGGCGGGCGGGCCCCACACACCCTTGCCGGTCAGGCGCATCGCGCCGTAGCCGAGTCGGTTGATTGTGAGATCGCCCCCGAGAGTGAAGGTTCCGGACGCGTGAGCGGGAGCTTGGGTAGTCACAACGCCGACCGTACGCCGGCCCGCGAGAGCCGGCCACATTCGCGTGGCAAGCTGAAACGGTGGATTTGCAAACGATCGCCCTGCTCCCACTGACCTATCCGGAGGTGGGCGCGACAGCAGGCCCGATGCCTCCGGGATACAAGCACATGGGCTACTCGGCACACATCGGTATGGGGCAGCTTCGTTTCGACGAGGCCGCCGACTCGGTGATGCACTGGGGCATGCAGCGCGGCGCCGGACTCGGCGTACAGGCCACCAGCGACGTGGTCACCGTCGGCACGGTTGTCGTGGTGAAGGTCGGCTTCATCAAGGCCCCGTGCCGGGTCGTCTACGTGATCGACGAGCCGCACATGCGGGGATTCGCGTACGGCACGCTGTCCGGCCATCCCGAGTCCGGTGAGGAGCGGTTCGTGGTGCGCCACGACCCGGTCACCTCCGCCGTGTACGCCGAGGTGACCGCGTTCTCTCGGCCCGCGACCTGGTGGAGCAAAGCCGGCGGACCGTTCACCGTGCTGCTCCAGCGGGTGATGGGCAAACGCTACCTGCGGGCTGTCTGACCCCAGCCGGCGAGCAACTCGTGCGCTCCGGTGCAGAGCCGGTCAATGACTTCGCCCACCGGCGCGACGCCGGTCACGCTCCCGACGCCCTGACCCGCGTCGACCGGTGCGGTTCGCCTGTCGTCCGCGGCGTCCGCGGCGTTCAGCTCCGCCTCGGCATCGGCATCGTCGGCCAGCTCGTCTTCATGTCCGCTCCACCGTGCGACGAAGTCATTGCGTAACACGCGCGACGGGAATCGCTCGGCCCACGGTCGACGACGAACGATGTCGAACACCCGGGTGCTGACGGTGTCGGACTCTCGTGCGGCGACCAACGCGCGGCGACCGGCGTCGGTCGTCAACGCCTCCACCGAAGCCGACAAGACCGTGCCGAGCCATGCGCCGCTCGCGCCGGCGGCCAGCACCGCCGCGAGGCTGCGCGGCGAGGCGATACCGCCCGCCGCCAGGACCGGCACCGACACCGCGTCCAGCACCGCGGCCAGCAGCGGCAGGGTACCTATTGTCGCCTCCCCGTGCCCGCCACCTTCGCTGCCGCGGGCAATCAGCAGGTCGACTCCGGCGTCTTGCGCGCGGCGCGCCTCGTCACTGCTGTAAACCTGTGTGGCGGCGGCGATTCCGGCGTCGTGCACGCGGCTCACCCACGACAGGTCGGTACCGAAGCTGACCGAGATCAGCACCGGCCGCGCGGCCAGCGCAGCATCGAACAAGCCGTGCTCCTGCCGGATCACCCAGTCCACCAGGCCGATGCCGAACGTCCCACTGACATAAGGCAATTCAGTGTGCAGCGAGGACGTCGACCCGGCGCTGCCCATGCCCACCATGCCCAGACCACCAGCGGCCGTCACCGCCGCAGCCAACCTTCCGCCCGCGACACCGCCCATCGGGGCGTTGACGACGGGCACCGTCAGGCCCATCGCCCGCGACCATGGGGTCGACAACATCGGGCTAAACCGAAGGGAGGCTTTTGAAGACGGTCAGCAAGACCACCGAATCATCGACTGCTTGCAGGGAGTGCCGTTGCGGAGGGATGACCACGTAGTCGCCGGTCTTGCCATCCCACCCGGCGTCGCCGGCGGTGAGGTGCACATGTCCTTGCAAGACCTGCAACGACGCCTGTCCGGGACTGTCGTGTTCGGAAAGTTCGTGCCCGGCAAGCAACGCCACCACGGTCTGCCGCAGTTCGTGGGTGTGCCCGCCATGCAGGGTGTGCGAGGCGCGGCCACTGTGCGCCGCCCGCGCCGCCTTGAGTTGTTCTTCGGCCAGGCTGGTCAGCGAAACGGATTCCATGATTAGTCCTTTGGTCGGCCCGGAACTCTGTGGAAGTTCCTCAAGTGGATAGTAGAAGGATTCCGGCTGCGGCCAAGGCCAGCACCTTGATCGCCTCGAGTCCGATGTAGACGTAATGGCCCCGCGAGCGTGGTGCATCCAGGCCGGCGAGCACTTGATCCGAACGGCGAGTCAGCCTGGGCCGCACTGCACCGATCTGCAGGGCCAACATCGCGAACGCGACTGCCAGCGCCGCTGCCACGACGGCCGGCGGCGGGCGGGCGATGGTGGCCAGCAGGATGACGACGGCTAGAACGACCTCAACGGCGTTGAGTGCGCGAAAGACCAGACGTCCGATGCCCAGACCGATCTGCAGTGTGACATTGGGGGCGCGGAACTTCAGCGGTGCTTCCAGAAACGATATGGCCAACACCATGCCGAGCCACACGAACACGACCGCGATCGCCACGGCCCGAGCGGGGCTCATCTCAGCGACCCTTCAGGGCGAATCATGCTGTCCGTCAATCTCGTCGAGTGTTCGCTGCACCACGCGGAACGCGGAATTAGCGTCCGGTACGCCGCAGTACACCGCCGCCTGCAGCAGGACTTCTTTGATCTCATCGCGCGTCAGGCCGTTGCGCAGCGCACCGCGAATGTGCAATGCGAGTTCCTCGTGGTGGCCGCGCGCGGTCAGCGCGGTCAGTGTGATCATCGAGCGGCTGCGGCGGTCCAGCCCGGGACGCGTCCACACTGTGCCCCAAGCGAATTCGGTGAGGATCTGCTGGAAGTCTCTGGTGAAGTCGGTGGTCTTGGCGTTCACCTGCTCGACATAGCTGTCGCCGAGCACGTCGCGGCGCACGGCCATGCCCTCGTCGTAACGGCCAGTGGTCATGTGGCTCCCGATCTGCCCTGGTGGTCAGCCGCGACGCGGACCGAGGCGCCGCCCGCCTGCTGTGCCGTCGTTGGCATGACAAAAAGCTACCCCCGGCCGTCACGACTGGTCGCCGCAGCCGCCTGCGAACGGCTCGGGCATCCTTGTGCCATGACGGTGGATGCCCTGTTGCAGTCGGTCCCCCCGCTCGCTGTCTACGGGATGGTCGCTGCCGTCGTGGGCGTGGAGAGCCTGGGCATCCCGCTACCTGGTGAGATCGTCCTCGTCAGTGCCGCGTTGCTGTCGTCGCGCCACGAGTTGGCCGTCCACCCGATCGGTGTCGGTGCGGCCGCGGTGATCGGGGCGGTGATCGGCGACTCGATCGGCTACGCCATCGGCCGCCGCCTGGGCCTGCCGCTGTTCGAAAAGCTCGGCCGGCGTTTCCCGAATCATTTCGGTCCGGCCCACGTCGCGTTCGCCGAGCGGCTCTTCGATCGCTGGGGCGCGCGTGCGGTGTTCTTCGGCCGGTTCATCGCACTGCTGCGGATCTTCGCAGGGCCGCTGGCCGGAGCGTTGAAGATGCGCTACGCAAGGTTCTTGCTCGCGAACGTCTCAGGCGCGCTGTGCTGGGCTGGCGGCACGACGGCGCTGGTGTACTACGCGGGACTGGCCGCCGAACGCTGGCTGACCCGCTTCTCCTGGATTGCGTTGGTAATCGCCGTGATCGGCGGGGTGACCGCCGCAGTCTTGCTGCGCGAGCGGACATCTCGTGCGATCGCCGAGCTCGACGCCGAGCACGCCGACGAATCCGGTCACACCGCCGCATAAACACCACTGGTTACATCCAACAACTCTGGTGTTAGAAACCCGTCGAATAGCGCTGACCAGACGGTGTTTTAGCAAAATATTCCCCCTAGTTTGCAATTTCAGACAAAAAAGTAGCCCGGACGATAATTTCCGTGCCGCGACGTTTGCTGATACGGCCGAGTGCAGCCGATCGCGGACGAGCGTGCTTGCCAAATAATCGTGAAAACTGTTGCGAATAAATGTTTTACAGGGATATACCGCGAGGATTTTGGCCGAGATGGCCCAGCCCGCGTCGCCGCTTGAGTTCGCTCAGTGAGGCCGCGCCCCAGCCCGTCCTCACCGTTTTCTCAGCGACTTCGCATGGACAACGCCGTTGCCTTTCTGTTATAAATATTGAACAACTAAACGAAGTCAGTCTTAAGCACAGTAGGGCGGGCATCCATATCGAGGCGCATCGCGCCTGTGGATCGAGAAACACTATGAGCACGTATGCCCTTGCAGAGCAATCTTTCAATCATGTGATGCTGAGCGGCCGGCTTATTTCCGAGCTGGCGCAGTCCCATAGCACGTTGCGGGCAACCACCGAACGTAGCGGTTCAATCGTGATTGTCAGCGCCGGCGGCGAACTTGACGCATCCAACGAGGCGACGTGGCGACGCCTGCTGAGCGAGGCCGCCGCGGCGGCCGACCGTCCCGGACCACTCGTCATCGACGTCAGCGGCTTGGACTTCATCGCCTGCTGCGCCTACGCGGCACTCGGTGAAGAAGCCGAGCGCTGCCGGGGTCGTGGCATCGAAATGCGTTTGGTGAGTAACCAACCGGCTGTCGCGCGGATCGTGGCAGCCTGCGGTCTGCGCGAACTGCTACCCATCGACGAGAGCGTTGACGCCGCCCTGTCCATGTGGACCCTGGCCGACTGACATCCGACCGCGCCTCAGCGCGGGAATCCGAAGAGTTCAACGACGCCGTGGTCGCGGCCCGCGGTATAGCCGCCGTCGACGGCGATGGCCTGCCCACTGACGAAGGATGCATCCCGCGAGACCAGGAAGGCCGCCATGGCGGCGATCTCCTCCGGTCGTCCCATCCGCTGCAGCGCATGCTCTTCGGTCACTGACGCCTTCGGGCCTTCCATTCCGGGTAAGCCGAAAACGCTTTCGGTCAGCGGTGTTTCGATGAAGCCGGGGCAGATGGCATTGGCGCGGATACCACTCGGCCCGTAGTCGAGCGCGATGTTCTTGGTCAGCATCACCACGCCGCCCTTGGCTGCGTTGTACACGCTGCCACCCGCTGTGCCTTCCAGACCTTCGATGCTGGCAAGCGTCACAATCGATCCGCGCTCGCCGTCGACGCGAGGCTGGTCGATCATTCTGGCCAGCGCCGCTTTGGCGACGAGGAAGGTGCCGGTGAGGTTGATCGCAATCACCCGCTCCCATTCGGCGCGCTCCAGCAGGTGCACCGGGCCGCCGCCGGCGACGCCCGCGGAGTGAATGACGCCGTCGACGCGGTCCGGCACTGCGGCGAACACCGCGGCGATCGCGGCCTCGTCGGTCACGTCAGCCGACACGAACCGGAAGTCGGGGCCGAGATCAGGTGGGGCGGCGAGGTCCGCGCCGACGACGCTGCCGCCTTCGGCCAGTAGACGTTCGGCGGTCGCCAGACCGATACCGGACGCGACGCCTGTGATGACGAACGTGCGGGATCGGGCGCGGTCGATGTTGACCATCAGCGGGTCCTCTCACGAGTTCGATTGCGGGACAATCACAGTCCGAACTGGTCGTCGATGAGGCCGAGCCAGATCTGCGCGACGTCCATTGCGACCTTTTCGCCGATGAACGCATGCTGGGTGCCGGTGTAAATGTCACGAAACGCTCGTTCGAGTCGGCTACCCTCGCGGATCGCGGTGGTGCCGGCCGCCAAGTGGGCCCACTCGGCGGCCGCTCTCGCCGTGTCGGTGGCGTACACCGCGGCCAGCCTCATGTCCGCTCGCAAGCGTGGCGTCAACTCCTCGCCCGACTCGACAGCGGACTCGGCCACTCCGAAGGCGTCGAGCACCAGCAGGCGGGCGGCCCGCCACGCCGCGACGTGGTGGGCAAGCCCCTTCTGGAAGGTCTGACGGCTGGCCAGCGTCGCCATGTCGCTCATCCGCACCTTGGTGGCGGCGAGTTCCTCGACGTCGTCGAGCATGCTCTTGGCGACCCCGAGCGCAAACGAAGCGTGCCCGGCGGCGGTGACAGGCATCAGACCCATCCGACCGGCCGGCGAATTCCCGCGGACAGCGTCACGGGTGAACAGCGGGATGGTTCGGCAGTCCGGCACGAAAACATCGGTGACGTTGTAGTCGTAGGAGCCAGTTCCCTTGAGGCCCTGCACATGCCACCCATCGGTGAAAATGACCTCGGCGCGGGGCAGAAACGCCACACGCATGTCCGGGATGCCCTCGCTGACCCACCGCATCTCGCCGTCGTCCATCGGGAAGAAGCCGGCTCCGATGTAGGCCGAGTGTCCGGTGCCGGAGCCGAAATTCCATGCCCCGGTCAATCGGTAGCCACCGTCGACCGCTGTCCCCTGGCCGTTGGGAAAATATTGGCCGCCGATGGTGACGTGATTGTCGTTCTTGGTGAAGACCTCGGCGAAGCCCTCATCGGGAAGATAGCTGGCCGCCGCAAACGTCGACGGCAGGTTGGCAATCCCGATCCAGCCGAAAGACCCGTCTTGCCAAGCCATTTCGATCCAGGTGTCGATCATCTCCGAAAACGACGGCTCGACGCCGCCGGCAGCTACCGGATTGAACGAGGACATCAGCCCGCTGGCCCACATCGCCTCGACGATGCGCGGTGACAGCGTCCGCAGCCGTTCAGATTCCGCGGCTTCAGCGCGGACCAGCTCGCGCATCCCCCGCGCGCGATCGATCACCCGGTCAAGTACGTCGGCCATGACGGCATCCTCTCGGTCTGCTGCCCTACATCATGGGCGATCACAACCGATTGGCGTCACGAATCTTGCGGCCAAGCCTCACTTGGTGGGAACAATCCCCTGTTGCGCGGCGGCCAGTCCTTCACTCGTGCCTTCTCTGCAGCCTTCTCCTTGGCCGCCCTCTTTTTCCTCGCCTCGAACGTGTCGTCGTCCTCGTCTTCCTCGTCGTCCTCGGGTTTGTCGTCAACTTCGAAGACGACTTCGTACCACCGCTTGTGGGGCTGCACCCGAGTCTCGACGTCGCCGGTCGGAGTTGCCCGCCTGATCTGCACGTTCTCCAGGCTCGGGTCGCGACGAGAAATGAATAATTCGAGCGCTTCGCCCAACGGATGTCCGGTGAGATTGATGTCTGCGAGCGCCCTGCCCTGGTACATAGCCACGCCGACATCTTGCACAAGAATCGCGGCGGATGCATTCTTTTCCGGCCGCGCACGGCGTCGCGCCGCAGTCCCTCACGGACCACGGCGCGACGCCAACCAGCGCAGTCAGATCAGTAGAGCGGAATCCAGGTACCGAAGAACCAGAAGCCCCATCCACCAAAGAGCGGGTTGAACACCGGAATGGCGTTGAAGCCACCGTAATTGAAGGCACCGTAATCGGCCTGCGCCCGAGCTATGTCGCGCGCCGGACCATTCCACGGCGCGTTCCAACCGCCGGGAGGCGGCGGACCGTTCCAACCGCCGGGAGGCGGTGGCCCGTCCCAGTTCTGCGGCGGATGCCCGGGCGGTGGCCCGTCGTTCCAGCCGAACCCACGCTGCGGCGGGGGTGGCGGAGCGCCGTGGTCGGGTGCGCTGAAGCCGTGCGGCGCGTCTTTCGGACCGCCGAATTCCGGGCCACCGTGGTCATAGAAACCGTGCTGAACATAAGGCGGCGGTGGTGGTCCGCCGGGACCGCCCGGTCCATGAGGACCACCGGGGCCACCGGGACCGCCTGGGCCTCCGGGGCCACCAGGTCCACCGGGGCCGCCTGGGCCTCCAGGACCTGCGGGGCCACCAGGTCCACCCGGTCCACCTGGTTCATGAGGACCACCGGGACCACCGGGTCCGCCCGGCCCGTTCGGTCCACCAGGGCTGCCGAGTCCGCCGGGCTCATGAGCTCCGCCCGGTCCCCCCGGGCCACCGGGGCCGTTACCACCTGGACCGCCAGGTCCACCGGGACCAGGAGCACCTGGCCCACCCGGTGCACCACCACCCGGACCACCCGGTGCGCCACCGCCACCCGGTCCCCCGGGTCCAGGTCCGGGCCCTGGGCCGGGTCCGGGCCCGTGCGGATCGTCCGCGAACGGCCCGAGCCCAGGTCCGGTAAGACTTGGTCCGCAGATGACGCACATCGGAGCCGACTTCCACGGAGTTGCGGCAGCAAGACCAACGCCGACCGTCAGTCCCGACATGCCGAGGGCCGCAGCGAATGCCGCGCCCGCCACGTGCTTCACATACATACCTGTCAGCCCCTTCCGAGCTTGACGTTCAACGACGTTGGCAACGCACATCCCCGCATCAAGGGCACGTGGCATCGATCTCGAACGACTTGGTAAGCGTTTGCTGTGGGTTGGCCGCGTTTACCCCGGTCGCGGTGCCCTTAATCGTGTACGAGTTGCCACTCTTGGTGGCTTGGGCGTTGCCCTGGTTCGGTGCGCCGGCCGAGTAGCCGAGCGTGACGCCGGTCAGGTTGCCCAGACCTACGGCCTGCACCACGGGCGGATCGGCGGTCGTCACGACCGCGCCGATACCGGTTGTCGGATCACCGATCCCGATGCTGGTGTTGCCGTTGACCTGGGTGCAGCTGACTTGCCCGGTCACGTTCTGCGCCTGGCCGTCGATGAGGACCTTGGTGCCGCCGGCTGCCGAGCTGCCGCTGGTCGCCGGTGGACTTGTGGTGTTGGATTTGTTGCTCGAACAGCCGGCCAGTCCTGCGGCCACAGTGGCCGCCGCCGCGATTCCGATCAATATTCCGCGATTAGCCACAGGTCTCCTTCGTCTCGTCGAAATGCCCTGCCTTGCGTTCGCGACCATACGCGCTCGTCCTGTGACGCAGCGGCGTCGCAACAAGGTCTGCCGGTTGCGCCGCTTCAGTTTTCGCGTCGTGGCGGAGCGTCTTCGACGTCGGCCAGCTCGGTGAGGCCGCTGACGTCGAACACGCGCAGCAGAAAAGAATGAGCGATCAGCCGGATGTGGTCGGCATGCGGAAAGATCGCGTTGACCGCAGCGCTGTCGAGGTACTCCACGCCGCTGAGGTCGACCGTCAGCATCCCGCCGCCCGCTTCGGTCTCGGCGACGGCTGCGGTGAGCGCGTCGTCGAAGCTGTCAACGTTGCTGAGGTCGATCTCCCCCGTCGCGGTCAATACGAGCCTCCCGTCGCTGGACCGCGCCGTGTCGAGGGTCAGCAATGTGGGCATCAGGTGATCCTCGCGGATAACTGGACGGTGGTTCCGCTGCTTTCGGTGTCGATCGCGACGTCGTGCATCAACGCCCGCATGAGCGTGATGCCGCGACCGCGGTAGGGGTTGGCGGCCGGCTGGGGAGGCCGCCATACGCCGGTGTCCGCGATCGTCAACCGAACCTCGTTTGCCAGCGCGGTCGCGCGCAGGGTGATCACGCCATCCGGCTTGTCCCGGTGACCGTGCTTGATGGCGTTGGCGACAGCCTCCCCGGCGGCGATGAGGACATCGTGAGCTTGCTGCGGCGTCACCTGGGCACGCGTCAGCCAGTTGCGCAACGCGGCACGGCTGCCGGCCAGCTGGCTGACATCGGGCGGGAAATCCAGCTGCAACGGAGCGGGATGACGGTAGAGCAGCAGTGCGACGTCGTCCTGGTAGCCGCCCTGCGGCGCCAGCCCGCACATAATCTGGTTCGCGAGTTCGTCCAGCGGCGACCCTCGGCCGTCCTGTAGCAAGTCACGCACTCGGGCAATGCCGTCGTCGAGTGCATGGCGGCGACGTTCGACCAGACCGTCGGTGTACAGCAACAACATCGCGCGCCCGGGAATGATGGTGCGCGCCTCGGGCCGGGGCCGGTTGGGTCGCAGACCCAGCGGAATGGTGTGGCCGTCGTCGAGCGTCTCGGTAGTGCCATCCGCGCTCGCCAGGATCGGTGGCAGATGACCGGCGCTGGAATACACCAATTCACCTGTCTCGGGGTCCAGCACCGCGCAGACCGCGGTGGTGCACCGGGCGCCGGGGAGCCGTGCGGCGAATCGGTCCAGACCCGCGAGCGCGGTTCGGGGACTGGGGTGTTCGAGCAGCAGCGCGCGACAGGCGCTGCGCAACTGGCCCATGACGGTGGCCGCGGGGAGCCCGTGACCGACGCAGTCGCCGACGATCAGCGCGATGCGTCCGTCCTCCAAGTCCACGACGTCGTACCAGTCACCGCCGACCTGCAGGGGTCGCGTGGCGGCCTGGTAGCGCACCGCGAACCCACGCGGCAGATGAGCCGGGCCAAGGATCGCGTCCTGCAACGCCAGCGCGGTCTCGCGCTGCTGGTCGACCTGATAAACCCGCTGCAAACCCTGGCCGAGACGACCGGCCAGCACGGTGAGCAGGGTCTGATCCTCCAGGGCGAAGGGGCGTTCCGCGGCCAGATCGATCCAGACGACGAGCACGCCTTCGGGATGCTGCAACGCGATGCCCGCCGCGCCGGGCGCTGCCGTGTACGGGTTGAGTAACGCGCCGTCGCGCAACGTTTCGACGATGCGCCTGGTCTGAGGCGGCAGTTCACTCCATTGCGTCGACTCACCGACCGACACCAAATTCGGTTCTTCCGAAAAGGTTTCAGTGACGAGCCGGCGCGTCGGAAAGGTGACCGCCAGGACGCGACGGGCGCGCCACAGACGCCGAAGCTCCTCGGCGGCGGCGTGCAGTGCGTCATCGACCGAGTCGGCTTGAGCCAGTTGCTGGTTGAGCGCATGTTCGCGACCTGCCGCCAGCGCCAACGCAATTGCGGCGTGCCGGGCGAAATCGCTGACCAGTTCCAGATAATCATTGCCGAACGCCGACTGCTGGGGATTCCGGGCGACGGCGATGACACCCAACGGCGCCTCGTCCGCGATCAGCGGGATCACGATCGCCGGGCGTTCGCCGACATCGGTGAACCCCTCGATCGGATACTGGAACGAGTCGGTGATCAGCGGTATCCCGCGTCGGGCGACGCCGCCCGTGGTGGATCGGTCCATCGGAACCTGCTGGCCGATCACCTCCGCTGTGTAGCGTCCTGCCGCGGCGGCGATGACGAGGGTGTCCACCTCGGAAATGGGCAGGTCGGGCTCGCTCGGAACCAGCAGGATCGCCTGCTCGGCTTCGGCCAATTCCAGCGCCCGGTTCACGATCAGCTGCAGCGGCCCCGTCTGCGGGTCGCCGGACAACAGCGCCATTGTGATCTCACGACTGGCCTTGGTCCATTTCGCGGTTTCCCGTTCCCGCTCGAAGAGCCGCGCGTTGTCGATCGCGACCGCCGCCGCCGAGCCCAACGCGCGCACGGTGCCGTCCTCGGAATCCGAGAACACCCGCCCCGGCCGGTCGTCGGCCAGATAGAGGACGCCGAAGTCGGCTGCGCGGACGGTGATCGGGACCGCGAGCAGCGCCCGTATCCGGCTGGCGCGTGCGTTCAACTCGGCGGCCTGGGGATGCGCGCGCAGATCATCGACGCGAAGACCCTCACCGACTGTCAGGCCGCCGAGCAACCGCGCCGTGTCGCCGTCGATGCCGGTGTGGACGAAAGTGGCCGGGCTGCCGTCGGCCCCGCGGATGCCAAGCGCTCCGATGCGCGCCCCGGTGAGCGCCATCGCGCCTTTGACGATGCGGTGCAGCGTGCGGTCCAGGTCTAGGTCGGCACCGATTTCGACGATGACCTGGACCAGCTGTTCGATCTGGTCGCGGGCAGCTTGCAGCTGGTCCGCCTGATCATCGGTTTGACTCACCGTTTGCCGCCGGTCGGGTCGCTGTGACATATGGGCAAACCTTATGCGGCGAGCGGACCGTGTTCGCGTGGATGACGAATATGTTGTGGTGGTCCCGGCTGGGTTCGAACCAGCGACCTCCCGCGTGTGAGGCGGGCGCTCTTCCACTGAGCTACGAGACCGGTGCCGAGAGGCGAACGAGGACGAAGATTAGCACGGGCAGCCATCGCCGCAGAAAGCCCTGCCTCGCAGCAAGAGCGGCTCGGCGTGTCATACCGAGAAATTTGTGCGCTCCCGCTCAGGTGGACTATCGTCGTGCTTCGCACCGGGCGACGATCTCGCCCGTTGCGCGCGGATGTAGCGCAGTTGGTAGCGCATCACCTTGCCAAGGTGAGGGTCGCGGGTTCGAATCCCGTCATCCGCTCGAAGGTGCAACTGGCATCAATCCAGCGGTGGAGTGGCCGAGTGGTGAGGCAACGGCCTGCAAAGCCGTGCACACGGGTTCGATTCCCGTCTCCACCTCCAGTTTTTGACCCCCCCGGCGCGATTAGCTCAGCGGGAGAGCGCTTCCCTGACACGGAAGAGGTCACTGGTTCAATCCCAGTATCGCGCACCATTGTTTGAGCTGCTCAAGTGCTGTATCTAGCCTAGCTAATCCGGTCCCGTGACAATAAACGTGCAATAGCTGGACCGCCACGACGGTCACCGGAAACCGACACGCCGGGCAAGAGACCGCAGGGTGTCGGCAACGTCGGGCACCGTTGAACGCATGAGTGACAAGGTTCCGAACTCTCACCCCGCCTTGGAAAAGTACGTGAAGGGTCGGTACGACGAACCGGAGTTGCCCGGCGACTACGGACGTGTGCATGCCGTGTTCGACGCCGAACCGGATACGCCACCGAAGAAAAAGCCGAGTTATTTTGAGTGCGGATCGACGGACGCGGCCTGCGGTGCCCGTGTTCGCGTCATCCTGCCAATGACGTTCGACCTTTGCGAGGACAACGCCTGTGCACGGTGCGTCGAGCTTGCCCGTATCTGGCAACGCGATCCGGACGAGTGCATGCGCCTGATACAGAGTCGTCACGACAGATGGCGAGCACGTGAAGATCAGCGGCGCGAACGTGACGAAATGCTTGACGCACTCGCAAAGTTTCACAGGGACCAGGAACGGGACTTAGAGCGAAAGACTAAGCCGCAGAGGGACTTTGGAATTTAACCGCTTCCGACCCGCATGTTCTCTTCGAACTTCGCATAGACCGAATCAACCGCCTGTGCCGACGCCGGAACCCCATCGCGGTAAAGCCGGAACACCTCACGCACAGTGCCGTCATTCAGATACGCCGGGTCCACGACATATTCAGACCAGTCCTTGCCGTACATATGACCCAACAGGGCATCGGGCGGAACCTCACAGGCATACACCGCCGTGAGGGGTGAACGGGTGCGTTGCCCCTCCAGTGCGCAACCGTGGGCGATCCATTGCAGATCAGTCCACGACATACCGAACCGACCCTGATAGTCACACCCGCGATACAGGGTCACCTGCTTATCGGAGCGTGGAGTGGGTTTAGGGCAGATGGCACCCGGTAAGTCGCGGGTGTCAGTGAGAAACATATTCGGAGCGGTCGGACGCCAAGCACGGCCCTCGCAATACCCGGCTTGTCGCAGATAGCGAACATAAGTCCCGTTGAACCGGAAGCGCACTACCATAGCGGTCGATCTCGTTTCCTGATCGCCTCAGGTCAGAACATGTTGGTCAAATACAGCTGCAGAGATTCGAATACGCTCTCGAAGAATCCGCTGCTGAAACCCCCATGCTCAATCGTACCAATCAACGCGTCGAAGTTATTGATGTTGTCGGAGATGTCGACATATGTGAGGTCGCCGTTGGTCGACGTGGTCGCGTCAGCGACTTGCGTCGGTGTCAACCCCAGGTAACCCAGGTGGACGAATACGTCCAGCAGCGTGCCAGACAGGCCCTGGGTTGCGAAGTCCCCTTGGAAGTTGGGGACCGGATCGGTGGCCAGACTGTAGATGGTCGCCGGGTACAGATCGTTCGGCGTCACGTTGCCAAGGACGCCGTCAATGCCTAAATCCGTGAGAATAGTGTTCGCCTCAGTCGAGCCGACTACCGAGGCCAGGTCTGGCTCCAGGTTGGACCAAGCGCCGGTGACCGGCAGCGAGGGGTCGCCGATGAACACGAAGTGCAGATCGTCGCTGGGGATGCCGGCTTCTTCGAGTCGAGTCATGGCGATCGACTCGGCGGTGGCGCTCTGCGAGTATCCGAAGATCGTCAGCGGGTGCTCGGCGTTGAAAGCGCCCGGATTGGCGTTGAATTCGTTCTCGACGGCAAGGACGACGTCGTCCGCGCCGGTGAGACTACTGGGACCCTGGTTGATCAGTTCGGGTGTGGTCAGTACCTGAAGCGGCGCGGCGCAGGGGTCGGTGCCGATCATGTCGCACACCGTGGAGTCGATCGCGCCGCCGTCGAAACCCAGCGGGTGAAGATACAGATCCTCGACGGTCTGCGCGACCTCGGTCGACGGCGTCGGCTCGGTGCTTCCGCCGAGGATGAGCGCCGTGTCGCTCCCAGCCAGCGAGTCGTCCGCGTAGGCGCGGGCGGATTGATTGATCATCGCACCAGCCAGGCCAAAGAACATGGCGACGGCGGTAACCTTCGCGAGCAACCTATATCCGTTCACCGCTGCACCCCTGATGCATCGGCTTCGATTGCTATTCATTTCGGCCCTCAATCTTTCTGGCAGTTGCGACTGGCCTGAGGGCGTTGGAGGGTCAATCTACTCTAAGAGTTTCTTAGATACAAGCCTGCTCACAGTCAACACCAAGGCGGACAAGGCTTTCGATGGTCATCACGTCTCGTCACATGCAGATTGTTGACAGCAAACGACGCTAACTTCCGTGCATGAAAACCGCCGCTGCTGCGCTGCTACTCGCCGCATCATTGGTGCTCATCAGAGCGGCTGACGAGGTGGACGGGTGGATTCGATGACCACTACCTACCCCGAATCTGAGCTCTCCGAGGTCCGGGCGCACATCGACTCGATGCTCGAAGTCTTCTCCGTGGCCGGGCGAGTCCCGAAAACTCTCGACGAATCGGGAACCGGACTCGTCCCAGTCCACGTCTGACTAGTTGATCGGGCCGCCCCTACTATCCAAGGGGCGTCCCGATCCTCATTGGAACTGCGCCGCACATTGCCAACTCGAACCGCTGGCGGGCGATCAGACGATTCGATGGTCAAAGACCGCCGAAAAGCCCACCCAGGAGGACAAGGAGCTCAGCGTCCAGCGACCCCAGGCCGCTGGCAAACAACGTGTAATCAAGGCCCACGGCCAAGTCACCAATGGCGGTGTCCGGAAGGCCACCAAGAAACGGGCTGGCGGTAAACGCGCTCGGGTCCAAAGCGTCCGTCAGATCGGTGAACGTGACGGAACCAAATAAATAGTCGGGAAAAAATTGCCCTTCGAAGTGAGTGGCGTTCGCGGCGAAGTCGGCGGCCAGGGTCGGATCGTTGGTGGCCAAATAGGCGTCCGCCGTGGGGGTCCAGGTGTTGATTCCGCTGTCGCCGAAAAGGAGCTGGAACGGATCGGGTTCGTCGGCCCTGGCCGCGGGAGCCAGCCCGATCAGCGCGGCCGCGCACGCGGCGCCGGCAGCCATCACCATGCCAGTAGGTGTTGTCATGATTTTCTTCTCCTTTGGATCGCCCATTCGGGGGTCGGGGCACTGGCTACGGTTCGATGGTGCGGCGTGAGCAATCGAAGATCATCGGATGTAACACGTAGATTCGGGCGCTGGGGGTCGTATCTACCGTTCGATGGTGCGGCGGAGCAGGTGCAACGGCGCCAGTAGTCCGCTACTCAAATTGGTGTCGGTGGTCCGAGGCAGAACGCCGCGGTGGCCGAACCACGGCGTGACGACTTCCCGAACAACTTTGTTGGCGACCTGGCTTACACCGAGCGCGGCTGGCTGCGTGACCCGTCGTGGACGATGCCGCAGATTGAGTCGTCGATCGGGGACAACGCTGGCCGACGACAACCCCGGCTTCGGGCAGTCACTGACCTGCGGGTGGCTCCGACCCGCCGCCGGCTCGCTCTGTACGCCGCTAGAGTCTTTCGCCCCTGTTAATTAAACACTGTTTAATTAAAAAATTGAACGATTCAAATGGGCGCATCTGTGAGCGGTGGGAGGTGGTGGACCTTGTCGCGCAACAATTTGGTTAGCACGTCCGTTACGTATCACGACGGGATCGCGGTTCTCGCGATCGGTGGCGAAATCGATCTCGCCAGCATCCCCGCCGTCGATCGAGCGATCGCTGAGGTTCTGGCCGAGGAACCGCCGGCTCTCATTGTCGACCTACTGGGGGTTCAATTTATAGGCTCGGTCGGGATCAGCGCTCTGGTGACGGCCGCGCTGGAGTTTGGCGACGATCGCTGCTTTTCAGTCGTAGCGCAAGGCCCGATGACCAGCCGCATCATCCAACGCCTCGACCTGGACGACCTGCTCTCACTCAAAGGGACAGTTGAGGAAGCGATCGGCTGGGCGAAGGACGCCAAGCCGCCGATAGCAGCGCCGGATCCTATTCCGAGGGAGCCGACCGGCTGATTGCTCGATGAGGACACTGAAAGCCCTCGCCGACAGGGCCTCACGCGTCGTCGTTGCGCTCAGCCGCTCCAGCGGCCCTGCGCTTGCCACGCGGCGGGATCTCCAGCGCGTTCAACGCTTCTGCGAGCGTCTCGTGGAGTGCGAAGACTTCGTCCAACCTCAGCAGCCGGGTGAGCTGGGCGATTACCGGACGGTCTGCGATCACGGCGAACCGAGCGTCGTCGTTGACCCTTTTGTGCGCCTGGAGCAGGACGCTGACGCCAATTGAGCCGAAGAATTCGACACCGAGCAGGTCGATCACCAGTGCTGCCGGGTTCTTCGCCAGCGCTTCGGCAATCGCGCTCTTGAAGGCTGACGCACTGCCCATGTCGATATCGCCGCGGACCGACAGAACGGCCACACCGTCATGGTCTTCGATGGAAGCCTGAATTGGGTCTTCCACTAGCACAACAAATCACCTTCATTCCGGGCCCACAGCCGACTGCAGTCGCCTTTGCGTCGACACGCTGACTAGACGAGCGGTTGAGAACCGCGTGAACGGTTTACGAGTTTTCAAGATCAAACTGCTTTAATCCCGGCGTTCGCAAGAATACCCAGAATCCGAGTTAACGCTAGTGTTATGCACCGTTTAACTGGCCGCTGGACGCCGACGGGGCCTGGTGCGGGCATTTGCTGTCGTGGCCGGCAACCGGGGCATAGTCTGAGCTGAGCCCGAAGTCGGGCACCGGGTCCCAGCGAGAGGCCTGCAATGCTTGTTCACCGCTTGGCCGCCGTCATCGCGGTCACGTCTATCCCCCTGACTGCTGTGGCCGTCGCCATGTCGCCGGTCAGCTCGGCGGCCTGCGACCCCGCCTGGTCGCGGAATGTGTGGTCCGGCGAGTGCCACCCGCAGCCGGCGCCGCCGGACTGGTATTCCGTCAGGCCGGCCTACGCGCCGCCGTACGCACCCGCCGACGTACCACCGCCTCCTCCTCCACCACCGTGGGCCCAGCAGATGCAGCCGCGGTGGGACGAAGGCGGCCAGCATTGGGTCTGGTCCGGAATCTGACAGCAGCGCAGGCTGTTTCACAACTTGCGAATACCGCGAAAGGCTTTGGCGAACGGGTTACCGGCGGCCAGACCTCGGCGAAGGCTGGGCTGCAGGGTGCTCAGGTTGAGCAGAACCGGATAGCTCAGCCCGTGATCGCGCCATTCTGCGACCTGCTCGACGATCTCGTCCGGCGTGCCTTGCAAGCATGCGTCTTTCAGTAGCGACAGCGGCACATTCGACGTGTACGACAGCACCGACTCCTCGTCGAGGATCTGCGGGATGATGTCCTGGGATCCGGTGAAGTCGTCGCCCAGCGGGTGAGAGACGTTGTGGCGCTTCCACAATTCAGCGGGAGCGTTCAGCGCGAACGTCTTCATCGCGGTCGATTCGAGCGCTTCGTCGATTTCGTCGCGGCTACGGCCGGTCACGGTGAAGAAGAGAATAGCGGCACCGAGAGACGTCGGATCGCGTCCGGCATCCGAAGCGGCGGTGCGCACGGCGGCCAGCCGGCGCGCATACTCGGCAGGCGAGAACACCGCGGCCGGAAACCACGCGTCGGCGTAGCGGCCGGTGGCGCGCAGCATCCTCGGTCCGTGCGACGCAATCCAGATCTCCGGCCACTTACCGCGATACGGCCACAAGTCGAAAACCGCGTTGTGCAAGGGAAAGAACGGCGACTCGCGGGTGACAAGCTCGCCGCGCGAGTCCCACAGCGCACGGATTGTGGCCATGGCCTCTTCGAACCGCGCCACCGGCCTGGACCAGTCGACCCCGTAGGGTTCGTTACCCTCCCGTTCGCCGGTGCCGATACCCAAGATCGCACGGCCGCGGGTAAGCAGGTGCAATGTCGCCGCCGCCTGCGCGGTGACCGCGGGATTGCGGCGGCCGGCGTCGGTCACACCGATCCCAAGTCGCATACGGCCCAACCGATTTCGTGCGGCGAGGTGTCCGAGCACAGTCCACGGTTCGAGATTGGCATCGACCTTCGGGGTCAGCCGGGCTGCGCCGATGTACTTCGGTTTGGCCATCGAACGCGGATACAACGAGTTCAGATGGTCGGCCAGCCAGAACGAATCGGCCCGTGTGGCAACCGCGGAGAGGTAACTACTGCGTGTCACTGCCATCGGCGAATAGCGCATCGGAAGTGCTTGCGCCGCCAGACCGACTTTCACCACTGCCCCCGGCTTGCTCTTGCCTGTTGCCCGATATTCCCACGACTAGTTCTGGCTGCCGCCGGCGCCTTGCAGATGCTGCGGACAGTAGGCGCTGGCCGCGATCGCGGTGAACTTCGCAGCGCTGGTCGTGTCGATCCCCGGATTCTGTTCTGCCACACGGCGAATCACATCGATTTCCGGCTGACCCTGGTTCATCATCGCGCAAGCCGCTTTGGCCGAGTTGACGGCGGTGGCTCCGTTGTTGAACGAGACGCCCGCTCGCTGCAGCGCATCGAGGAAATTGGCATCCAGTTTTGCGTCACTGGCCGGCTCGGCGTGGGCGGGGACGGTGAAGCTCAGGGCCGCGACGATGCCGAGCAATATCGGGAAACGCCTCACGGGTTCGGTCCGCCGGCGGGACCGGCGGCGCGTTGCAGGTACTGCGGGCAGTAGGCACTGGCCGCTATCGCGGTGAACTGCGCCGCCCTGGTCGTGTCCAGACCCGGGTTCTGCCGGGTGACTTGCTGGATGACGTCGAGTTCGGGCTTGCCCTGTTCCATCAGCCCGCAGGCCGATTTGCCCGCTTTGACCGCGCCCGGTCTGCTCTTGATGGTGATGCCCGCTCTGGTCAGCGAATCGAGAAAGCTCGCATCCAGGTCGGCGTCGGGGTCAGCGTGGACCGGCGCGGCGAAGCTCAGTGCTGCGATGATGCCGACCGGCACCAAAAAGCGACGCATCGGTCAATCATCGCTCAGACCCGCACCGCTGTCGCAGCTACGCCCGAAGTGCGACATAGCCACTGGCGCCCTGCCAGAATCGGACGAATGGCCGACATCATCGAAGTCCAGCGCACCATTGCGGCGCCCGCAGCCGACATCTTCGCGGTGCTGTGTGATCCGCAGGGGCACGTAGCCATCGACTCGTCTGGGATGCTGCAGGACGCCGAGGGCTCCCCGGTGGCCGCATCCGGTGACAGCTTCGTCGTCCACATGGACCGCGAGTCTCTCAATGACTTCCCGATGGGCAAGTACGACGTCACGGTCACCATCCGCGATTTCGAGCTCGACCGGCTGATCTCGTGGACGGTTCTTGGTCAGATCCGACCCCAGATCGGCCACGTCTACGGCTACCGGCTCGAACCCGACGAGCAGGGCGAGGGCACGCGCGTGACGTCGTTCTACGACTGGTCGCAAATCGACGAGCACTGGCGAGCAGCCGGGATCTTCCCGGTCATCTCCGAGCTCGCCTTGCGGGCATCGCTGGGCATCCTGGACCGCACGGTGCGACGCGGCTACCCGAAGGCCTAGCGTCAACCCGGCAACGTCGGCCGCGCGGTGTGCCATCATGCGATGATGCGCCGCTGCCTGGTCGTGATGATTACCGTTTTCGCCGCAACGCTGGTCGCGGCTCCGCGCGCATCGGCCGGTGATGCGCCGATCGGTCACCTCGGCGACACCCTGCGAGTCGACACCGGAAAAATGATCGCGGACGTCACCGTCAGCAGCGTCCAACCAGTCGACCCGCCACCGGGCTTCGGCTATAACCGGGTGGGCGTACCGGTCAAGAGTTATCCGAATTCCGCGGTGGTCCGCGCGGACGTGGCGATCCACGCCGTGCGCGTGCCGACCCCGCATCAGATGGTCACCGATTTCACCTTCGATGGAGTGACGCCGTTCGGCGACGCCTACAAGTCGCGCCCTTCCGACGCACCCGATGCCCTGGACGCCGCGCTGGCCAATGCGCCCGCGGGTTCGATCGTCCGCGGCGGCGTGTACTGGGAGGCCTACCGCGATCCGGTCTCCACCGTCGTGCTGCTGGACCGGAAGACGGGTTATCACCTGGCGCAGTGGAATCTGTAGCTCGGCGATGATGCAGACCGGCACGGTCTGAGGAGAAGCCGGGCAATTGACGAAAGTCTGCATCGGCGCTGCCGAATCCATCGACATCGCTGAGCTCGCCGCGGTCGCCGCGCACACTTTTCCGCTGGCGTGTCCCCCGTCCGTCGCGCCACCGGACATCGCGTCGTTCATCGCGGCCAACCTGTCCGACAAGCGGTTCGCCGAATACCTGGCCGACCCGCAGCGAATCGTCCTCGCCGCCAAACGGGACGATCGAATAGTGGGCTACGCAATGCTGATTCGCGACGACGACGGCCGTGTCGAGCTGTCGAAGATGTACGTGCTGCCCGCCCAGCACGGCTCGGGGGTGTCGACGGCGTTGATGGATGCCGCGCTGGCGGCCGCCGCCGGATGGGGTGTCGCCGACATATGGCTCGGCGTCAATCAGAAAAATGAACGCGCGCAACGGTTTTACTCGAAGGCCGGCTTCACCGTCACCGGTACCAGGACCTTTCAGGTCGGCTCCCATATCGAGCACGACTACGTGATGGTTCGGCCGACGCGCTGACCGCCACACTCAGCGCGAGCAACCCCGTGCGTGGGGGCGCCCCGTTGACGTGCTGCAATCAGAGGCATGGCTGACCCTTCAGCTGATGATGCCGGCGGAGCGCAATTGCGGCTGCTCGATGCGGCAGGTGATCTCGACAGCGGCGATCTGCCCGAGCTCTACAGCTATCCCACGGACCATGCCGGAGTCTGGCTTCGCGCGAACTTCATCGCCAGCGTCGACGGCGGCGCCACCTTCGGCGGCAAGTCCGGTCAACTCGGCGGAGCCGGCGACCGGGCGGTGTTCTCTTTGCTGCGTGAACTCGCCGACGTGGTGCTGGTCGGCGCGGGCACCGTGCGCGCCGAGGGCTACGCCGGCGCCCGTCCCACCGTCGGACAGCGGGGACGCCGTCAGGCCCGCGGGCAGAGTGAAGTCCCGCAGTTGGCGATCGTTACCCGCTCCGGCCGTCTGGAGCGCGATATGCCGGTCTTCACCCGTACCGAAGTGGCGCCGCTGGTCTGCACCTGCGCGGCGGCGGCCGACCAGACCCGGCGCACCCTGTCCGGCCTGGCCGACGTGATCGACTGTTCGCTCGGCGACCCCGGTGAGGTCGATTCGGCCGCCGTGTTGACCGCGCTGGGCGAGCGCGGCCTGAACCGGGTGCTGACCGAAGGCGGCCCGATGTTGTTCGGCTCGTTCGTCGAGCGCGATCTGCTCGACGACCTGTGCCTGACCATCGCACCCAGCCTGGTCGGCGGTCAGGCCGGACGGATCGCCACCGGCGCCGGCCAGGTGCTCACCGCGATGCGCCGCGCCCACGTCCTGACCGACGAGGACGGCTACCTGTACACGCGCTACGTGCGTCAGACCTGACCGTCGAAGCCTTGGCTACTGTTGTCGGCATGACCCGGCCCGCCGCAATCGCCACGTCGTTGATCGTGGCGACCGCATTGCTGGCCGGCTGCGCGCCCGGACTGGCCGCTAACCCGCGGTTTGCCACCAACGCCGGCGCCCGGCCGCAGGGAAAGCCGACGACGGCAGCGCCGAGCAACGGTCCGCCCCCGATCGCGAAGCCGAAGAACGACTTGCCCTGGCACGACTGCACGACGCGCGAATTTGGTGACGCCGCGGTCCCCGCACCAGTCGGCGTCAAGCTGGACTGCGCCAGCTACGACGCCGACCTCGATCCCGTCAACGGCGCCGCCGGGACGCTGACCATCGGCGTGGTGCGCGCCCGCTCGGCACAGACCCCGGACAACGCCGGGCCGCTGGTGTTCACCACCGGTACGGACCTGCCGTCGTCGCTGCAGTTGCCGGTCTGGCTGGCCCGCGCCGGCGCCGACGTGCTGAAGAACCACCCGATCGTCGCCGTCGACCGTCGCGGCATGGGCTCATCGAGCCCGGTCGACTGCCTCGACCAGTTCGACCGCCAGGAAATCCACGATCAGGCGCAATTCCAGTCCGGCAACGACCCGGTCGCCAACCTCGCCGACATCGTGCAGAACGCCACCACCAGCTGCACCGACACCATCGCCCCGGGCGACTCCGCCTACGACAACACGCACGCCGCCGCCGACCTCGAGCGACTGCGCAGCACCTGGGATGTGCCGGCGCTGGCCCTGCTCGGGATCGGCAACGGCGCACAGGTGGCGTTGTCCTACGCGGGCTCCCACCCGGATCGGGTCGCCCGGCTGGTCCTCGACTCCCCCGTCGCCCTCGGTGTCGGCGCCGAAGCCGCCGCCGAGCAAAAGGTCAAAGGGCAGCAGGCTGCACTGGACGCGTTCGCGCAGCAGTGCGCCGCGGTGAACTGTCCGCTCGGCCCCGACCCCAAGGCCGCGGTGTCCTCGTTGCTCGACGATGCCCGCGCCGGCCACGGCCCTGCCAGTGCGTCGGTGGCCACCCTCGCCAGCGCCATCAACACCGCATTGGGCTTCCCGACCGGCGACCGGGTCGGCACCACCAACGACCTCGCCACCGCTCTGGCCAACGCCCGGTCGGGCGACACCAACCTGCTGACCAGCTTGATCAATCGGGCTCAGGCCACCAGCGGCACCGACGGTCAATTCGTCAACACCTGCAGCGACGCGCTCAACCGACCGACGCCCGACCGGATCCGCGAACTGGTCGTCGCCTGGGCCAAGCTCTATCCGCAGTTCGGCGCAATCGGCGCTCTCAGCCTGGTCAAGTGCGTCTCCTGGCCAAGCACCCAACCGCCGCCACCGCCGAAAGTGCTCAAGGTCAACGTGCTTCTGATGGGCGTGCAGAACGACCCGATCGTCGGGTCGGAGGGCGTCTCGGCCACGGCTGCCACCATCATCAACGCGACCGCGGCCAGCAAGCGGGTGATGTGGCAAGGCATCGGTCACGGCGCCAGCGTCTATTCGTCGTGCGCGGTGCCGCCATTGGTCGGCTACCTCGACAGTGGCAACTTGCCGTCGACCGATACCTACTGTCCCGCCTGATCCTTCGGGCCTTATAGGGTTCGCTCGTGACACGCGCCAACGACGATGCAGAGCGCAGGGATGAGAAGGAGTGGCGCTCGTGACAGCAGTCGAATCCCCTCGTGGCGGCCCGGTGCACGCCCTGTTCGCGCCCCGCACCGCCGTGCCGAACACCGCGAACGTCCTGCGCGCGGTGCTGTGGCCGATAGCCATCCTGGCGGTTATCCACCGCACCATCGTGGTGACCACCAACGGCAACATCACTGACGACTTCAAGCCGGTCTACCGCGCGGTGCTGAACTTCCGGCGCGGCTGGGACATCTACAACGAGCATTTCGACTACGTCGACCCGCACTACCTGTATCCGCCCGGCGGCACGCTGATGATGGCGCCGTTCGGCTATCTGCCCTTCGCGGAGTCGCGCTACCTGTTCATCGCGATCAACAGCGCCGCGATCGTCCTCGCGGCGTACGTGCTGCTGCGAATGTTCAACTTCACGCTGAACTCCGTCGCGGCACCGGCGCTGCTGCTGGCGATGTTCTGCACCGAATCTGTCACCAACACACTCGTTTTCACCAACATCAATGGCGTGATCCTGCTGCTCGAGGTGCTGTTCCTGCGATGGCTGCTCGACGGCCGGACCAGCCGGCAGTGGTGGGCCGGCATCGCCATCGGTCTGACACTGGTGGTCAAGCCGGCACTGGGCCCACTGCTGCTGTTGCCGCTGTTGAACCGCCAGTGGCGCGCGGTGATACCGGCCTTCCTGGTGCCGGCGGCATTCAACCTGGCGGCGTGGCACCTGGTCGTGCATCCGAGGGACTTCATCACCCGCACCGTGCCCTACATGCTCGGCGTCCGTGACTATTTCAACAGCTCGATCGAAGGCAACGGTGTCTATTTCGGACTGCCGTTCTGGCTGATCCACCTGCTGCGAATTCTGTTCACGCTGTTGGCGATTGGCAGCTTGTGGCTGTTGTACCGCTACTACCGCACCCGCGACCCGCTGTTCTGGTTCACCACATCGTCGGGCGTGCTGCTGCTGTGGTCATGGCTGGTGCTGGCGCTGGCTCAGGGCTACTACTCGATGATGTTGTTCCCGTTCCTGATGACGGTGGTGCTGCCCAATTCGGTGATCCGCAACTGGGTGGCGTGGCTGGGCATATACGGATTCCTGACCATGGACCGCTGGCTGCTGTTCAACTGGATGTACGTCGGGCGTCCGCTGGAATACCTGAAGATCACCTACGGCTGGTCGCTGCTGCTGATCGTGGTCTTCTCGGTGCTGTACTTCCGCTACCGCGACGCCAAAGCCGAGAACCGGCTGGACGGCGGCATCGATCCGTCGTGGCTGACGCACTCGCAACAGCGCGGCGCGGTGATCGCAAGCGCGGCGGAGCCGGGCGCGGCGGGTCACCGCCATCCGAGCTAGCGTGGAGGCATGACTTCCTCTCAGCCCAAGGTGCAGCTCAGCGACGACGAGTGGCGCAAGAAACTCAACCCGCAGGAGTTCGACGTGCTGCGTCGGGCCGGTACCGAGCGGCCGTTCACCGGTGAGTACACCGACACCAAAACCGCTGGCGTCTACCAGTGCCGGGCGTGCGGCGCCGAGCTGTTCCGCAGCACCGAGAAATTCGAATCCCATTGCGGCTGGCCGTCTTTCTTCGACCCGGCCGACTCCGACGCGGTGATCCTGCGACCCGATCATTCGATGGGCGCCATCCGCACCGAGGTGCTGTGCGCCAACTGCCACAGTCATCTGGGCCATGTCTTCGAGGGCGAGGGCTACCCGACGCCGACGGATCAGCGTTACTGCATCAACTCGATCTCGCTGCGCCTGGTGCCCGCGAGCTCCTGAGCGGCGCGAAATCAGTCGACACGGGTGGCATGGACTTCCCAGAACGGCGCGTGCGCCCGGCCGTTGGTCAGCCACGGTTCCATGGTGCGGAACCGTTCGATCATCGGCTTCATCTGTTCCGCCATTTCAGGCGCCCGCTCGAGCATCCGGTCGAAGTTCTCTGAGCTCATGTTGACCTGATACGTGGTCGGCCCCAGATAGGTGATCTGCCAGCCTGCGTCGGGAAACACGTCGCGAAAATCGTTCTCGGACAACGACCGTGGCATCTGGAAGCCGTTGACGTTGCCGACGCCGAATTCGAACATGTACAGTCGGGCGCCCGGTTTGGTAGCGCGGTGCAAAGCTCGGGCATAGGACCGCTGCAACTCGGGTTCGGTCGAAAAGGTGTGGTAGAAGGCGCAGTCCACGACGGTGTCGAAGTGGTTGTCCAGACCGTCGAGCTTCATCGCGTCGGCGAGCTGGAAGTTCACCGACACCCCGGCTTTGCGCGCGTTCTCCCGTGCCCGCTCCAGCGCGGTTTCCGAACCGTCGATCCCGGTGGCCGAGTAGCCTTTCGACGCGTAGTAGATGGCGTGGTGACCCGGTCCGGTGCCGGGATCGAGGACCTCACCTTTGACCGCGCCGAGCGCAACCAGCTGCTGCACGACGGGCTGCGGGCCGCCGATGTCCCACGGTGTGGCGGCCGGAAGGCCGTGGGAGACCCGCTCGTCGCGGTACATCTCCTCGAAGCGGGCGGGATCGGTCGGATCGAACTGAGTCGTCATGAGGTCCCCTCCTCTGCTGCGTCAGGGCAGCGAATTGACCAACTGCTCCACCGCAACTCGTGGCCCGGTGAAAAACGGCGTCTCCTCGCGGGTGTGCCTGCGCGCATCGGTCGCCCGCAACTCCCGCATCAGGTCGACGATGCGATGCAACTCCGGAGCCTCGAACGCCAGCAGCCATTCGTAGTCACCGAGCGCGAACGCCGGCACCGTATTCGCCCGGACGTCCTTGTATTCGCGGGCGGCCATGCCGTGTTCGGCGAGCATCCGGCGGCGCTCCTCGTCGGGCAGCAGGTACCACTCGTAGGACCGCACGAACGGGTAGACGCAGATGTAAGCGCCCGGCTCCTCGCCGGCCAGGAAGGCCGGGATGTGACTCTTGTTGAACTCCGCGGGCCGGTGCAGCGCGACGCTGCTCCAGACCGGTGTCGACGCCCGACCCAGCGCGGTGGTCCGACGGAAGTCCTCGTAGGTGTGCTGTAACGCTTCGATGCGCTCGGCGTGCGTCCAGATCATGAAATCGGCGTCGGCCCGCAGACCCGCGACGTCGTAGAGCCCGCGAACCACCACCCCGTGTTCTTCGCGCTGCTTGAAAAAGGTCGCGGTCTCGTCGATCACCGCGCCCCGATCGTCTCCGAGCACGCCGGGGCGGACCGAGAACACCGAGAACATCAGATACCGAACGGTGGCATTCAGGGCGTCGTAGTCGAGGCGGGCCATGAGACCTATCGTGCCACGGAGGTTTCGACAGCCCGGACGGCGGCGGCAGCCGCACGCCCGGCGGCGCCGATGCACGCCGGCACCCCGATCCCGTCGAGATAGCTGCCCGCCACCGTCAGGGTCGACGGCAGACCGGCGCGCAGTTCGGCGACCAGCTCACGGTGGCCGGGCCCGTACTGCGGCATCGCGTCCGGCCAACGCTGCACGCGAACATCCACCGGCTCGACGGTCAACCCGAACACGGTCGCCAGGTCTTCGATCGACCACGCCAGCAACTCGTCGTCGGAGACGCGGGCGGCGACGTCGTCGCCGAGTCGCCCGAATGACAGCCGCAACAACTCCACATCACCCCGTCCCCACTTTCGTGACGACAGCGTGATCGCCTTGGTGTGCAACGATTCTCCGCTCGCCACCAACACGCCCGAGTTCTGCGGGAAGTCGAGACCGCGGGGCAACGCCATCGCCACGACGACCGAGGACGCGCTGACGATGCGACCG
The DNA here is from genome assembly GCF_010727945.1 of Mycobacterium cookii. NCBI lineage: Bacteria > Bacillati > Actinomycetota > Actinomycetes > Mycobacteriales > Mycobacteriaceae > Mycobacterium > Mycobacterium cookii. The sequence goes on along the minus strand of NZ_AP022569.1, from coordinate 284,782 downwards.
GCAGCGGCTGCGGTTCGCGGAGCGATGCCCTCGACGAGGCCGACGAGGCGGGTGGCGGGCACGGCCAGCACCACCGCGTCGGCGCGCCACACGCCACCGGTGCCGTCGCGCAGCGTCCACCCCGGCCCGGCCGGTTCGATGGTCTGCACCGCCGACTGCACCCATGTTGGCCGGGCGCGACGGACCAGTTCGTCGACCAGCACGGTGTAGCCGCCGCTCACCGCGCCGAATACCGGGCCAGCTGTGACGCTCAGCAGCGCCGCGCGGACCGCATCGGTCAGGTTGGCGGCCCCGCCGTCCAGCACCGTGGTCAGGGTGGGGGTGGCCGAACGCAGCCCGATGGTCGCGGCCGATCCGGCATAGACGCCGCCGAGCATCGGGTCGACCGAGCGGGCCACCACCTGCTCACCGAAGCGGTCCCCGACCACGTCGGCCACGGCCGGATCACTGCCGGGCTCCCAGTGGAACGGGCGAGTCGGCTCCGACGCGATTTGGGCCAGCGTGGCGTCATTCACCAGACCGGCCATCGATTCCGCGGACGACGGGATGCCGTTCAGCGTGGCCGTCGGTAGCGGGTGCAGCCGGTCCTGGCTGTAGATCAGCGGGCGGGCTCCGGTGGTGCCGACTTGCCAATTGGCAAGGCCCAATTCGTCCAGCAGCGCCGGCATCTCGGGGCGGCGTACCACGAACGCCTCGGCGCCGACGTCGGTGGGAACGCCGCCGATCAACTCGGTACGCAGCACACCGCCGAGTCGGTCGCCGGGTTCGAACAGCGTGATGCTCGCCTCGTCACCGGCGGCCAGCCGCAACCGGTAGGCCGCGACCAGACCCGAAATACCGCCGCCGACAACACAATACGATCGCGCACTGGACGTCATAGGGAATGCACCAAAGACACCAGGTCGGTGAGGATGCCGGGATCGGTTTCCGGCAGCACCCCGTGGCCGAGGTTGAAGATGTGTCCGGCTGCGCCGGCGTCGACCGCGCGCCGGCCGTCGTCGACCACTCCCCGCGCCGCCTCTTCGACCGCCGGCCAGCCCGCCATCAGCACCGCCGGATCAAGGTTGCCCTGCAACGCCTTGCCCGCCTCGACCCGGGCGGCCGCGTCGACAAGTGAAGTCCGCCAATCGACTCCGACCACCGTCGCCCCGGCGCTGGACATGGCGCCCAGCAGTTCGGCGGTGCCGACGCCGAAGTGCGTCATCGCAACACCACGGTCGGCGAGAGTGGCGAACACCCGTGCGCTGTGCGGCAGTACGTAGCGACGGTAGTTCGCCAGTGACAGCACGCCGGCCCATGAGTCGAACACCTGAATCGCGTCCACGCCGGCATCGAGCTGAACCCGAAGAAACGAGATGGTGAGATCGGTCAGCTTTTCCATCAGCGCGTGCCAGCATGATGGTTCGGACAGCATCATCGCTTTCGTCCTCGTGTGATTGCGGCTCGGGCCGCCCTCGACCAAGTAGGACGCCAGGGTGAACGGCGCGCCGGCGAACCCGATCAGCGGAACCTGGCCCAACGCCGCCACCAGTAGCGAGACAGCATCCGACACCGGTTGCACACCTTGCGGTTCCAGCGGTTTCACGGCGTCGACGTCGGCGGCGGTGCGCACCGGCGCGGCGATGACCGGGCCGACGTCGGGCACGATGTCCACGTCGATACCGGCGCCACGCAGCGGGACCACGATGTCGGAGAACAGGATTGCCGCGTCGACATCGTGTCGCCGGATCGGCTGCAACGTGATCTCGGTGATCAGTTCGGCGTCGAAGCAGGCCGCCATCATGCTGTTCTGCGCGCGCAGCGCCCGGTATTCCGGCAACGAACGGCCGGCTTGCCGCATGAACCACACCGGCACCCGGCTCGGTTTGCGGCCCGCGGCCGCGGCCAGGTACGGCGATTCGGGAAGCGCGCGATGGTCACTCATCGGGTTCAATGCTGCCACGCCGCAATGAACCCTGAACTGCTGGTCTAAGAGCGCCCCGGCTGCACCGACGAGTGGTGACGGTGACGATGGGAGCCCGGCGGGTAAAACTGCAACGGTCCGTTGAACGCCGGGTCATCGACTGCGTTCTCGTCCGGCAGTGGCATGTCAGGCTCTGGATCTCGCTGCATCAGCCAGGTCGCGTCGCGAGCGAACGTGATAGCCCGTCCCAGCGGCGCGGGACCGAAGGCAACGACGCCGGCGAACACGGCGGCACCGAGCACAGCAACGCTGCCGCGGCGAAAAAATGTGGTGGACTGCCCCATTGCAACCTCCTCGCGACGCAAGTGAACGCCCCCAGATCAACGCGCAGGAGCAAACATGTCCACGCTCCCGTGAACGGATGCTGAACAACACCTTTTGCCTCGCCGTGAGCCCGGGTGCGGACAGGAGTGCACCCACCCGTGCGTAACCTCGTCGTCGACACGTCCGTGAGCCCGATTTCAGGAGCCGGCATGCCCGTGCGCTACCCAGCAGTCAGCTACGACGACTTCCCGAGCCTGCGGGTCGAACGCGCCGACAAACATGGTCAAGAAGGCGTGCTGCACGTCGTCCTCGACGCGCTCGGGCTCAATTCGGTGGGCCCGCAGATGCACCGCGACCTCGCAGACATCTGGCCTGCCATCGGTCGCGACCCCGAGGTGCGCGCAGTGCTGGTCCGCGGCGAGGGCAAGGCATTCTCGTCGGGCGGCAGCTTCGACCTGATCGACGAGACCATGGGCGAGTTCGACGACCGGATGCGGATCATGCGCGAAGCGCGCGACCTGGTGCTGAACATGGTCAACCTGGACAAACCGGTGATCTCGGCAATCCATGGCGCGGCCGTCGGCGCGGGACTGGTGGTGGCGCTGCTGGCCGACGTGTCGGTCGCCGGGCGCAACGCGAAGATCATCGACGGTCACACCAAGCTCGGCGTCGCCGCGGGCGATCACGCCGCCATCTGCTGGCCGCTGTTGGTCGGGATGGCCAAGGCCAAGTACTACCTACTCACCTGCGCGCCGCTGTCGGGCGCGGAAGCCGAACGCATCGGGTTGGTGTTGGTGTCACTGTGCGTCGACGACGACGAGGTCCTCGAAACCGCGACGGGCATCGCGCAAGAACTCGCGCAGGGCGCGCAATCGGCGATCCGCTTCACCAAACACAGCCTCAACCATTGGTACCGGATGTTCGCCCCGGCCTTCGAAACCTCACTTGGCCTGGAGTTTCTGAGCTTCGGCGGGCCCGACGTACGGGAAGGCCTGGCCGCCCACCGGGAGAAGCGGCAAGCCCGTTTCACCCCCGACTAGCCAGCCCCGGCGCATGGCGCCGCCGGCAAAACGGCGCGCCTGTGACCGCGTGTCCGCGGATGGGTCTAGCGTCAGACGTTGTGACCCGCCAGCAACGATGCCGTGCGGAGCGACCAACAGCGACGGCGCCCGTGATCTTGACGCGCGCCATCCATCGAGAGCGGGGGCGGGCCGAGGAGGAGCGGCGCTGATGACGACGACAGCCGAACCGGTCCCGTTCCGCGACGCAGTAGCGGCGATGAGCGGGGCCACCGTCCGATCCGAAATCGAGTTGGGTCCGATCCGCCCTCCGCAGCGTCTCGCGCCGTACAGCTACGCGCTCGGCGCCGAGGTCAAACGTCCCGAGCTGGACATCGTCCCGGAGCGCTCTGACGGCGACGCGTTCGGCCGGCTGATCCTGCTCTACGACCCGGATGGCGCCGACGCGTGGGACGGCACCATGCGGCTGGTGGCCTATATCCAGGCCGACCTGGACTCCAGCGAAGCCGTCGACCCGCTGTTGCCCGAGGTGGCGTGGAGCTGGCTGGTCGAGGCGCTCGACGCGCGCGCCGAGCAGGTCACCGCGCTGGGCGGCACAGTCACAGCCACCACCTCCGTGCGCTACGGGGACATCTCCGGGCCGCCGCGCGCCCACCAGCTGGAGCTGCGCGCGTCGTGGACGGCGCTCACCACGGACATCGGCACTCACGTCGAAGCGTTTTGCGAGGTGCTTGAGCATGCCGCGGGCCTGCCACCGGTCGGGGTAACCGACCTGGGCACGCGGTCCCGCGTCTGACATGACAGATCCGACCACCGATACATCCGACAGCGCCGAACCGGACGTCACACCGCTGCTCCACCCCGCCGACGGCGTGCCCGAGTTGTCCGTGTCGACCAGCGAGATCAAGGCGGCGGCCGCACTGCTGGCCGGCGGCCACGGCCCGTTCGCCGTGGACGCCGAACGTGCTTCGGGTTTTCGGTACTCCAATCGCGCGTACCTGATCCAGATTCGGCGCGCCGGCGCCGGTTCCGTGCTCATCGACCCGGTCAGCCACGGCGGCGAGTCGATGACGGTGCTGGCTCCTGTCGCCGACGTGCTGTCGACGGACGAGTGGATTCTGCACGCCGCCGATCAGGACCTGCCGTGTCTGGCCGAGGTCGGGATGCGTCCGCCTGCCCTCTACGACACCGAGTTGGCCGGCCGACTTGCCGGCTTCGACCGGGTCAACCTCGCCGCGATGGTGCAGCGACTGCTCGGCTTGGGCTTGGCCAAGGGTCATGGCGCCGCCGACTGGTCCAAGCGTCCGCTGCCCGCGGCCTGGCTCAACTACGCAGCGCTCGACGTCGAAGCGCTCATCGACCTGCGCGAGGCGATCGCAGCTGTGCTGGCGGAGCAGGGTAAAACCTCCTGGGCCGCAGAAGAATTCGACTACCTTCGGACATCCGTCGGCGTGGCGCCGCCGTCGACCCGTCGCGACCGCTGGCGTCGCACGTCCGGCATTCACAAAGTTCGCCATCAGCGCGGTCTGGCAGCCGTCCGCGAATTGTGGACCGTGCGCGACGAAATCGCCCAACGCCGTGACATCGCACCGGGGCGCATCCTGCCGGACTCGGCGATCATCGAGGCCGCGACCGCCGACCCGGAGACCCTCGACGACCTGGTCGCGTTGCCGATCTTCGGCGGCCGCAGGCAGCGCCGCAGCGCCTCCACCTGGTTGGCCGCGTTACAGGCAGCGCGCGAAAATCCGGACTCCGCAGAGGAATCCGAACCGCCTAACGGTCCACCGGCGCCGGCTCGGTGGGCCAAGCGCAGACCCGAGGCCGCCGCGCGTCTCGACGCGGCACGGGCCGCACTGCGCGAAGTCTCGGCGCGGGTCTCAGTGCCCACCGAGAATCTGGTGACGCCGGAACTGGTGCGACGGCTGTGCTGGGACTGGGAGCCCACCGGCGACGATGCGAAGGCGATCGACGATTTCCTGACGACCGGACAGGCCCGGCTGTGGCAACGCGAGCTCGTGGTCCCGGCGCTGGCCACCGCGTTGCGGTCGACGCCGGACGACGTCAGTCCAGATGCTCGGTGATCTCGGACTCCCCTTCGGCATCGGCCGTGCCGACGTCTCCGGACAGCGCAGCCACCCACCCGGTGATGCGGCGGGCGACGTCCTGATCGGTCAGGCCGGCGTCGGCGAGCACCTCACCGCGCGACGCGTGATCGAAGAATCGCTGCGGCAACCCGACATCGCGACAAGGCACGTCGATCTCGTTGCGGCGCAACGCAGCTGACACCGCAGAACCGACGCCGCCCGCCACGCCGTTGTCTTCGAGCGTGACGACAACTTTGTGCGTCACCGCCAACTCGACGACCGCCTCCGGCACCGGCAGCACCCACCGCGGGTCGATCGCCGTCACCCCGATGCCCTGGTTGTGCAGCCGCTCAGCGACCTTGAGCGCCATCGACGCAAAAGCTCCGACCGCCACCAGCAGCACGTCGGCACCCAGCCCGTCGGCCGGAACCGCGAGCACATCGACGCCGGCGTGCCGCCGCAGCGCCGAGATTTCTTCGCCGACATCGCCTTTCGGGAAACGGATGGCGGTGGGACCGTCACTGATATCGAGCGCCTCACCGAGCTCCTCGTGCAGGCGGGCGCCGTCGCGAGGCGCCGCCACTCGCATCCCGGGAACGATGCCCAGTATCGACATGTCCCACATGCCGTTGTGGCTGGCGCCATCCGGCCCGGTGACGCCGGCCCGGTCCAGCACCATGGTCACCGGCAGCTTGTGCAGCGCGACGTCCATCATGATCTGGTCGAAGGCCCGGTTCAGGAACGTCGAATAGATCGCCACCACCGGATGCATCCCGCCGATAGCCAATCCGGCCGCCGAGGTCACCGCGTGCTGCTCGGCGATACCGACGTCGAACATCCGATCCGGGAAGCGCTCTCCGAACGCCGTCAACCCGGTGGGCCCGGGCATGGCCGCCGTGATCGCGACGACGTCGCGGCGCTTGGCCGCATACTCGATCAGCGACTCGGTGAACGTCGCGGTCCAACTCGGCCCCGGGATTTTGGTGGCCAGCCCGGTTGCCGGGTCGATCACCCCACAGGCGTGCATCTGGTCGGCCTCGTCATCTTCGGCCGGCCCATAGCCGCGGCCCTTTTGGGTGACGACGTGCACGATGACCGGACCGCCGAATCCGCGGGCACGGCGCAGCGCGGCCTCGACGGCCTGTTCGTCATGGCCATCGACCGGCCCGACGTATTTGAGCCCGAGATCGGTGAACAGCAGCTGCGGCGAAAGTGCGTCCTTCACACCGGCTTTGATGCTGTGCATGAACTGGTAGGCCACATCGCCGAGCAGCGGCATCCCGCGCACCGCCTTGCGGCCGCGTTTGAGCAGATGCTCGTAGCCCGGCTGCAGACGCAGCATCCCGAGGTGGTTGGCCAGGCCGCCGAACGTCGGCGCGTAGCTGCGGCCGTTGTCGTTGACGACGACCACCACCGGCCTGCGGGCTGCCGCGATGTTGTTCAACGCCTCCCAGCACATCCCGCCGGTGAGCGCGCCGTCGCCGACCACGGCCACCACATGCCGGTTGCGGTGTCCGGTCAGCTCGAAAGCCTTGGCCAACCCGTCGGCATACGACAACGCCGCGCTGGCGTGGCTGGACTCGACCCAGTCGTGCTCACTCTCGGCGCGCGACGGATAACCGGACAGGCCACCCTTTTTGCGCAGGGTTTCGAAGTCCGCGGCCCGGCCGGTCAGCATCTTGTGCACGTAGGACTGATGCCCGGTGTCGAAGATGATCGGATCGTGCGGCGAATCGAACACCCGGTGCAACGCCAGGGTCAGCTCGACGACCCCAAGATTGGGCCCCAAGTGGCCGCCGGTCGCGGCGACCTTGTGAATCAGAAAATCGCGAATCTCGTCGGCCAGATCCCGCAAATCCGGTTGCGAAAGGTGCTGCAGATCGGCGGGCCCACGGACCTGTTCTAGCATTCCGACATTCTACGCACGGCCGTCGGCGCAATGCCTAGAGCTGCGGCGATGCTCCCTAACAGGCAGACCGACACCGCTCAGCGGAAGCACAGGCAAGCCTGTTAACGTATGCCGCGGTGAGCCGGGAAGCCTGGTCGGCGTCATGTCGTGCTGTCCGGGTCTTCTTGTCGTCTAGGGCGATTCAGGAGTGCACGATGATTTGGACGGTCGACGCGACCGCACCGAGCAGGCGGAAGTCGATTTGGGCGGCGTGATCGTGGCGTCGCGCCTCGTCGACGCGGCTCCCAAATCTCCAGCGCCCCTTCGCCGCCCATGCTGAGCAAGGGGCGTATTCGACGGCGGGGCAGCCGATGAGTGGCCTCGTTCACGCGATTTTCGCCTCAACGGTGTTTGTGGTGGCCTATCTACTGATCGCCACCGAGCGGTTCAACAAGACGCTGATCGCGCTGGCCGGCGCGACGCTGATGTTCTTCCTGCCGCCGATCAATTCCGACGAGGTCTTCTACGCCCGCGACACCGGGATCAACTGGGACGTTCTGTTCCTGCTCCTCGGCATGATGATCATCGTCAGCGTGGTCAAGCAGACCGGCGCGTTCGAATACGTGGCGATCTGGTCGGCCAAACGCGCCAAGGGTTCCCCGCTGCGGATCTTGATCCTGCTGATGGTTGTCACCGCACTGGGAACGGCGGTCCTCGACAACGTCACCACGGTGTTGTTGATCGCGCCGGTCACCCTGCTGGTGTGCGACCGGCTCGCGATGAACCCGGCACCCTTCCTGGTCATCGAGGCTCTCACCGCCAATATCGCCGGCGCGGCGACCCTGGTCGGCGACCCGACCAGCATCATCATCGGCACCGGCGCGCACCTGAGCTTCATCGAGTTCTCGGCGAATATGGCCCCCGCCGTGTTGCTCGTCCTGGTCGGTTTGGTGGCGATCCTGCCGCGGTTGTACCCGGGCTTCTTCGTCGCCGATCCCGAACGCATCGCCGATGTGATGGCGCTGGATGAAAAAGAAGCGATCCGCGACCGTAAGTTGCTGCTGCAATGCGTCGCTGTGCTCGGCTTGGTGTTCGCCGCGTTCGTCCTGCATCAGGTGATTCACATGGAGCCGTCGCTGATTGCGATGGCCGGCGCCGGCATTCTGATCGTGGTCTCCGGCATGGAGCGCGAGTTCTACCTGTCCAGCGTCGAGTGGGAAACGCTGCTGTTCTTCGCTGGGCTGTTCATCATGGTCGGTGCTCTGGTGAAGACCGGCGTCATCAGCAACTTGGCCAACCATGCCAGCCACATCGCCGGCGGCGACGCATGGCGGGCGACGATTCTGATTCTGACCGTCTCGTTCACCGTGGGCAGCTTCATCAACAACGTTCCCTACGCCGCGGCGATGACACCGATCGTCGGCCAGTTCGCATCCACCATCCCCGGCCACGACAGCAATGGTGTGCTGTGGTGGGCGTTGCTGCTGGGCACCGTCCTGGGCGGCAATCTCACCGCCATCGGCGCGAGCGCCAATGTTGTCGCGGTGGGGATCGCGAAACGCACCGGCCACCCCGTCTCGTTCTGGGACTTCACCAAACGCGGGGCGGTCGTGACGGCGATGTCGTTCGTGCTGTCTCTGGGATATCTGTGGCTGCGCTACTTCGCCTTGGCGTAGTCGACCCCGCTACAGGCGTCGGCCGAGCCGCTCTTCGGACCGCCGGCGGACGTATGGTGACTTAGTGCGGGCAGAGGACCTCGACGAGCAATTCCTGATCGTGCCGGTGGATTCGGATGCCCGCGAGGCGGCGCGGCTGGTTGCCGAGCACAATCTGCCCGGCCTGGTCGTCACCGACAACCACGGCAAGCCGCATGCGATCCTGCTGGCCTCCGAGATGCTCCACCTCGTTCTCCCGCGCTACGTGCAGCACGATGTGACGTTGGCGGGGGTCATGGGCGACGCGCTGGCCGACGGCGCCGGCGAGAACCTGGCCGGCAAATCGGTGCGCGACATCCTGCCAAGAAAGCCGCGCACCGTCCCTTCGGTCGATGTGCGCGACGGCGTCATCAAGGTGGCCGCCGAGATGGCACAGCTACGCACCCCGCTGATCGCCGTCACCCAGAATGGCAAGCTGCACGGCGTCATCACCGCCTCGCGCCTGCTGGCCGCGGCGCTCAAATCGTGAGCGGCGACGGGTAGCAGGCGACTCGAACACAATCTGAGAATTCGTTAACGCCAGACCTATTAACCGAATGCCACAGACGCAAGTATTGTGACGGTGTGCGGGCAGAGGATCTCGACGAGAAGTTTCCGGTTGTAAAGATCGACTCAGCCGCGCTGGACGCGGTGCGCCTGCTCGCGGAGCACCGGCTCAACGGTCTGGTGGTCGTCACCGACACATCGGAGACGCCGTTCGCCGTGTTACCGGCCTCCCAAGTGGTGCGCTTCATCGTGCCCGGCTACGTGCAAGACGACCCCGGGCTGGCCAGCGTGGTGACCGAGTCGATGGCTGACCACGCGGCGGAGAAGCTGAGCGGCAAGACAATTCGCGACATGCTGCCCAAGCAACGCCAGCACATACCGGTGGCTGACGCCGACGACACCATCATCGAAGTGGCGGAGGTCATGGCCCGCCTGCGGAGCCCGCTGGTCGCCGTCGTCAAAGACGGCAAGTTGCACGGCGTGATCACAGCGTCCCGGTTACTGGCCGCAGCCCTCAAGGAATAGCGGGTCGGCAGCACCAAACGGCCACACTCCAAGCGGGCCTGAGTATCTGGTGGCGCTGGGGGCAAGCTCAGCGCAAAATCGACCGGGGCTGTTATAGGCTCAACACGTGCCGAAGACGTGGTGGCGGAGCTCCCGGTCGTGAGCATCGAGGCCGAAGTTCTGGAACATTGATCGGGCGTCGAGGTCGGCGCCGATGACATATTTCGCGATCGCGGTCTTCATCGCCGCCTACGCAGCCATCATCAGCGAGCGATTCAACAACGCCACCGTGGCACTGGTCGGCGCGGGCCTGATGATCCTGCTGCCCGTGATCGAGTCCCGCGACGTGTTTTACTCGCCGGCCAGCGGAATCGACTGGGACGTCATCTTTTTGATGCTGGGCATGATGATCATCGTCAGCGTCCTGCGCCAGACCGGGGTCTTCGAATACACGGCCATCTGGGCCGTCAAGCGCGCCAAGGGCTCGCCGCTACGCATCATGATCCTGCTGACATTGGTCATGGCACTCGCCTCGGCGGTGCTGCCCAACGTGGTCTCGGTGCTGCTCATCGCCCCGGTCACCCTGCTGATCTGCGACCGGTTGGCGATCAACCCGGTCCCGCTGCTGATTGCCGAAGTCTTCGCCTCCAACATCGGCGGTACCGCCACGCTGGTCGGCGACCCACCCAACATCATCATCGGCGCCCGTCAACACCTTTCGTTCAACGCCTTCCTGTTCAACATGGCGCCGATCGTCATCATCATCATGCTCGTCTTCGTGGCGATCCTGCCGCTGATGTTTCGCGGCCTCTCCACAGTCGACCGCGAGCGGATCGCCGACGTCATGGCGGTGGACGAGCGCGACGCCCTGAAGAACCGCGCGCTGCTGATCAAGTGCGGCGCCGTCATGGTCCTCGTCTTCGCCGGTTTCATCGTCTCCGAAGCCATCCACATCCAGCCGTCGCTGGTGGCATTGATGGGCGCCGGCATTCTCATCCTCACGTCGGGATTGGACCAGTCCGACTATCTGGCCAACGTCGAATGGGACACGCTGCTGTTCATAATCGGCCTTTTCGTCATGGTCGGTGCGCTGTTCAAAACCGGCGTGATCAAGACACTCGGTGAGATGGCGGCCGACGCCACCGGCGGCAACGTGCTGGTGACCACGATGCTGATCCTCGGCGTCTCGATGTTGCTGTCCGGCATCATCGACAACGTCCCGTACGTCGCCACCATGACGCCGATCGTCGGCCACCTGTCATCAGCCATTCCAGGTCAGGCGCACCACGATGTGATGTGGTGGTCGCTGGCCCTCGGCGGCGACCTCGGCGGCAACCTCACCGCCGTAGGATCCAGCGCCAACATCGTGATGATCGGCATCGCGCTGAGGTCGGGCAACCCCATCTCGTTCTGGCAATTCACCCGCAAGGGCGCGCTGGTGACCGCGATGTCGACCGTGCTGTGCGCGCTGTATCTGTGGCTGCGCTATTTCGTGCTGAGCTGAACGGCTGACGCCACGACCGCTAAGAGCGCGTAAAGATTTCACCGCACCCGCGCCGACCATCCGCGGCCAATCTGGTGCGAGACCTGCGGCTTTCCTCCGACAGGGGACAGACGAGCCGTCCTAACCCATGCATAGCTTTCCTATAGGCTGCCGTGCGTGCGCGCGGAGGAGATCGTGGACGAGTTCCCGGTCGTCGACATCGATTCGCCTGCGCGCGACGCGGTGAAACTGCTCGCCGACTATCGGCTCAGCGGACTGGTGGTCGGCACGGACACATCCGACAAGCCCTACGCGGTGTTGCCCGCCTCCCAGGTGGTCCGGTTCCTGGTGCCCGCCTACGTGCAAGATGACCCAGGTCTGGCCCGCGTGCTGACCGAATCGATGGCCGACCATGCGGCGGACAAACTGAGCGGCAAGACAATTCGCGACCTGTTGCCGCACAAGGCTCAGCAGGTGCCGATCGTCGACGCCGAAGACACCATCATCGAAGTGGCCGAGGTGATGTCGCGCCTGCACAGTCCGCTGGTGACCGTGGTCAAAGACGGCAAACTCTGCGGCGTGATCACCGCATCGCGCCTGTTAGCCGAGGCCCTGAAACAGTGACCGGGCGTTTGGCGGAGAGGCAGCGATGACACCGGCGACGATCATGATGTATCTGGCCGTCGCGATATTCGTCGTCTCCTACGCTTTCATCATCAGCGAGCGCTTCAACAAGACTACGGTTGCACTGGTCGGCGCTGGCCTGATGATAATCTTGCCGGTCGTCGATTCGCCGGACGTCTTCTACTCCGCAGAGACCGGAATCGACTGGGACGTCATCTTTTTGATGTTCGGCATGATGATGATCGTCAGCATCCTGCGCCAGACCGGAGTCTTCGAATACGCCGCCATCTGGGCCGCGAAGCGCGCCAACGGCTCGCCGCTGCGCATCATGATTTTGCTGATGCTGGTGATGGCCGCGGCCTCGGCACTGCTACCCAACGTGGTCTCGGTGTTGTTGATCGCACCAGTGACCTTGCTGGTATGTGATCGCTTGGAAATCAATCCGGTACCGATGCTGATGGCCGAAGTGTTCGCGTCCAATATCGGCGGCGCGGCAACGCTGGTCGGCGACCCGCCCAACATCATCATCGGCGCGCGCAAAGGCCTGTCGTTCAACGCCTTTCTGTTCAACATGGCGCCCATCGTGATCATCGTCATGCTGGTCTTCGTCGCGATCACGCCGTTGCTATTCCGGAGCTTCTCAGCGGTTTCACCCGAGCGGGTGGCAGATGTCATGGCGCTGGACGAACGCGAGTTGATCCGCGATCGCAAGCTGTTGGTCCGCTGCGGCGCGGTGATGGCGGTAGTCTTCGCCGGATTCATCGTGTCCCCCACCATCCACATTCAGCCGTCGCTGGTCGCGCTGCTGGGTGGCGGACTGCTCATCCTGGTCTCGAAAATGGAGAAGGACGACTACCTGTCCAACGTCGAATGGGACACGCTGCTGTTCATCGTCGGCCTGTTCATCATGGTCGGCGCGTTGCTCAAGACCGGCGTCATCGAACACCTGGGCAATCTAGCGGCCGACGCAACCGGCAGCAGCCCGCTGTTCACGACGATGCTCATTCTGGGTGTGTCCACGCTGGTGTCCGGCATCATCGACAACGTTCCCTACGTGGCCACCATGACACCGATCGTCACGCACCTTGCCAACGCGATGCCGCACCAGGAACACGGCAACGCGTTCTGGTGGTCGTTGGCGCTCGGTGGTGACCTGGGCGGCAACCTCACCGCCGTGGGATCGAGCGCCAACATTGTGATGATCGGCATCGCGTTGCGATCCGGCTATTCGATCTCGTTCTGGGAGTTCACCCGTAAGGGCATTGTGATCACCGCGATCTCCACGGTGCTGTGCGGGCTCTACCTGTGGCTGCGCTACTTCGCCCTGGCCTGAGGCCGGCGCGTCAACGCGTCAACAGGGCGACGCATTCGACGTGATGCGTCAGCGGAAACGAATCGAACACCCGAATCTCGCCGACCGTGTAGCCGTGACGCTGATACAAACCGACATCGCGGGCGAATGACGCTGCCTCGCAGCCGATGTGCACTATTCGCGGCACCTCAGCAGCAGCCAGCAGCTCGATCACCTCACGTCCGGCGCCGGCGCGCGGCGGGTCCAGCACGGCGACATCGGCGGTGCCGTGCTGAGCGGTCAACACCCGTCGCACCGAATCACTGATCGCCCGCACCTGCGGCAGATCGGTCAGCGTGGCGCGTGCCGCCCGGGACGCGGCTCGTGCGCTGTCGACGCTGACGACCTGACCGGATTCCCCCACCGCGTCTCCCAGCGCCGCGGCGAACACCCCGACCCCACCGTAGAGATCCCACGCCGTCATACCCGGACCGAGTTGAGCCCAGTCGCTGACCAATTCGCTGTACGTCTGCGCGGCGTGGCGATGGGCCTGCCAGAACGTTGTCACCGGCACCTGCCAACTGCGCCGGCCGACCCGTTGCAGCCCGTGATAGCTGCCCTCGATCACCTCCGTCGCGTTGCGCTTGCCCTGTCGCACCGTGCGTACCACATGGCGCTGACCGTCGTCGTCGACGACTACATGAACGTGTGCACCCGGGGGCCATTCGGTGGCCGCGAGGCCGTCGATCATCCCGGCCGGCAGCTGACCGCAGCCCAGATCGGAGACCAGCTCGTCGCTGCGGTGCCGATGAAAGCCGGCACGGCCGTCAGCGCCGACGTCCAGCTTGATCCGGGTGCGCCAACCCGTCGCTGCGTCGTCCGACATCGGATGCGCCGCCCCATGCCACTGGTAATCGCCAAGGCGGGCAAGCTGATTGGAGACCACTTCCACTTTCAGTGCGCGGGCCGCCACCGGGTCGACAAACGCCAGATCGCAGCACCCGGCCCCGTCCACACCGGCGATAGGGCACAGCGAAGCCCGGCGGTCATCTGAGGGGTCGAGCACTTCGATTGTCTCGGCGTGCCAGTACGAACCCCGATCCGCGGTGACCCGCACCCGCACTCGCTCGCCGGGCAACGCGTAGCGGACGAACACCACCCGCCCGTCGTGACGTGCCACGCAACTGCCCCCGTTGGCCGGCGGACCAACGGTCAGTGTCAGTTCTGCCAGTACCGGCGCCGCATCGGCGGTCAATCGAAGATCCCCCGCCGAGCGTCGCCGGGAGCCGCACGCGGATGCATGGTCTTGAGTCGCTCCGACGAATTGAGTTGCCAGGGAACCGATGTCACCATCACGCCGGGCATGAACAGCAATCGGCCCTTGAGCCGCAGCGCACTCTGGTTGTGCAACACATGCTCCCACCAATGGCCCACCACATACTCGGGAAGGAAGACCGTCACCACGCTGCGCGGCGACTCCTTGCTGACCCGCTTGACGTAATCGAGTATCGGACGGGTGATCTCTCGGTATGGCGATGCGATGACCTTCAGCGGGACGCTGATTTCGCTGTCTTCCCATCGGCGGACCAACGCTCGCGTTTCCAAGTCGTCGACGCTGACGGTCACGGCCTCGAGCACGTCGGGCCGGGTCGCACGCGCATAGGCCAGCGCACGCAATGTCGGCAGGTGCAGCTTCGACACCAGCACCACCGCGTGGTTGCGGCTGGGCAGCACGACGTCTTCGTCTTCGACAGTCCGCTCCTGCAGCTCTACGGCGACGGTGTCGTAATGCTTGCGAATCAGCTTCATCACCACGAAGAGCAGTGTCATGGCGACAACCGCGATCCATGCTCCGGCAAGGAATTTGGTGACCGCCACGACGAGCAGCACCGCTCCGGTGGCCACGAAGCCGATGGTGTTGACCACCCGGGAGCGCAGCATGGTGCGTCGGACCGCCGGATCGGACTCGTCGCGCAGCAATCGCGTCCAGTGCCGGACCATACCGATCTGGCTGAGCGTAAAGGAGATGAACACCCCGACGATGTAGAGCTGAATCAGCGCGGTGACTTGCGCGCGAAACGCGATGATCGCCGCCAGAGCGGCCACCGCCAGAAACACGATGCCGTTAGAGAATGCCAGCCGGTCGCCGCGAGTGTGCAGCTGCCGGGGCAGGTAACTGTGCTGTGCCAGCACCGAGCCCAAGACCGGGAAGCCGTTGAACGCGGTGTTGGCCGCCAGCACCAGGATGAGCGCCGTCACGACAGCGATCAGCAGGAATCCGATCTGGAAGCCGCCGAAGACGGCTTGGGCGATCTGGGCCATCAACGTCTTCTGCTGGTAGTCGTGCGGGATGCCGGTGAGTTGCGCGGCGGGATTGTCGACGACCTGGACCCCGGTCTCCTTGGCCAGCAAGATGATGCCCATGAAGAGCCCGACGGCGATCGTGCCGAGTAGCAGCAGGGTCGTTGCGGCGTTGCGCGACTTTGGTTTCTGAAAGGCCGGCACCCCGTTGCTGATCGCCTCGACACCGGTGAGCGCCGCGCAGCCCGACGAGAACGACCGAGCCAACAGGAACACCATCGCGAAGCCGGCAATCGAGGTCCGCTCGGCGTGCATCACGAAGCCGGCGGACTCGGCCCGGATCGGCTCACCCAACACGTAAACCCGAAACAAGCCCCACGCCAACATGATCCCCACACCGGCGATGAAGGCGTAGGTCGGAATCGCGAAAGCCAGACCGGATTCACGCACACCACGCAGGTTCAACGCCATTACCAGCGTGATCGCACCGACACAGAACAGCACCTTGTGGTGCTCGACGAACGGGATGGCCGACCCGATGTTCGACATCGCCGATGCCGTCGAAACAGCAACGGTCAGAACATAGTCCACCATGAGCGCGCTGGCCACCGTGAGACCGGCATTGGCGCCGAGGTTGGTGGTGACGACCTCGTAGTCGCCGCCTCCGGACGGATAGGCGTGCACATTCTGCCGGTAGCTGGCCACCACGACGAGCATCACCGCGGCAACGGCGACGCCGATCCACGGGGTCAGCGAGTACGCCGCGAGCCCGGCCACCGACAACGTCAAGAACACCTCTTCGGGCGCGTACGCGACCGACGACAACGCGTCGGAGGCGAACACCGGTAAAGCGATGCGCTTGGGCAGCAGGGTGTGGCTCAGCCGGTCGCTGCGAAACGGCTGGCCCAGAACCAACCGTCGCGCAGCAGTCGAGAGTTTGGACACGAGTGCCAAGAGTAGGCGTAGCCGCGCCTGGCGGTACGGTTTGCTCAACGAGAAAGAGACCTCAAATGCGAGTGGTTGTGATGGGATGCGGCCGGGTCGGTTCGTCCGTCGCCGACGGACTGTCCCGGATCGGCCACGACGTCGCGGTGATCGACAGCGACGAGACGGCGTTCAGCAGGCTGAGCCCTGAATTCGCCGGTCAACGGGTGCACGGTCTCGGTTTCGACCGGGACGTGCTGCTGAAGGCCGGCATCGAAGACGCCGACGCATTCGCCGCGGTGTCCTCCGGCGACAACTCCAACATCATCTCGGCGCGACTGGCCCGCGAAACCTTCGGTGTACGGCGCGTCGTGGCGCGGATCTACGACGCCAAACGCGCCGAGGTCTACGAGCGTCTGGGCATTCCCACCATCGCCACCGTGCCGTGGACCACCGACCGGTTGCTCCACGCCATCACCCGGGACGCCGAGACCGCCAAATGGCGCGACCCGACCGGGACCGTCGCCGTCGCCGAGGCCGTCCTGCACGAGGACTGGGTGGGCCGCCGGGCCACCGACCTCGAAGCCGCGACCGGTGCGCGGGTCGCGTTCCTGATCCGGTTCGGGACCGGGATTCTTCCCGAGCCGAAGACCGTCATCCAGGCCGGTGATCAGGTCTACATCGCGGCCATCTCCGGGCGTGCGTCCGAGGCGTTGGCCATCGCCGCGCTGCCGCCGGGCGAGGACGCTGAGCGATGAGACGCGCCGACGACGATTCAGAGCGCGGCGATGAAGAGGAGCGGCGCCCATGAGAGTCGCGATTGCCGGTGCCGGTGCGGTGGGTCGCTCGCTGGCGCGCGAGCTGATTGACAACAAGCACGACGTCACGCTGATCGAGCGCAAAGCCGATCACATCGATCCCGACGCGATCCCGGCCGCGCACTGGCGGCTCGGCGACGCGTGCGAGGTGAGCGTGCTGGAGTCGATGCAGGCGCACGAGTTCGACGTGGTGGTGGCCGCGACCGGTGACGACAAGGCCAACGTGGTGCTCAGCCTGCTCGCCAAGACCGAGTTCGCGGTCCCGCGGGTGGTGGCCCGAGTCAACGACCCGCGCAACGAGTGGCTGTTCACCGACGCCTGGGGCGTCGACGTCGCGGTGTCCACGCCACGCATGCTGGCGTCGTTGATCGAGGAAGCCGTCGCGGTCGGAGACCTGGTGCGGCTGATGGAGTTCCGGAAGGGTCAGGCCAACCTCGTCGAGATCACGCTGCCGGACAACACCCCGTGGGGCGGCAAGCCGGTGAAGAAGCTGCAACTGCCGCGAGACGTCGCGCTGGTCACGGTTCTGCGCGGACCGCGGGTGATCGTGCCGCAGGGCGACGAGCCGCTCGAGGGCGGTGACGAGCTGCTGTTCGTCTGCGTCACCGAGTCGGAGGAAGAGCTCAGTCGGCTTCTGCTGCCGCCGCAGTGATACCCGCGTCGTCCAGCGCGCGCTGGGCGGATCTGATCGCCAGAACAGTCACCAACGCGGCCAGAGCGGCCAGCGGCCAACCCATCGAGATCCGCGCCACCACCAGCCAGCCCTCGTGGTTGGTGTCGTACAGCACCCGTTGCACCACGAAACGCGCGGCGAACACCAGCACCCAGGTGAGCGTTGCGATGTCGAACGCGTAGACGGCGCGGCGCACGGTCCGCCAGCCCCGGTCGTGGCCGTGCAGCCAGCTCCAGATGTAGCCGACCACCGGCCGGCGGATCAGGATCGACGTCGCGAATATCGACGCGTAGATCAGCGACGTCCAAATGCCCAGCAGGAAATAGCCTTTGGACTCCCCCAGCAGATAAGCGATCAGTGTGCAGACCGCGACACCGATCAGCCCGGACACGGCGGGCTGCAGCGACTCGCGTCGAAAAACCCGCCACAGCAGGATCAGCACCGCGGAGCCGAGGGCCGCGCCCGCTGCCGCGGCCAGGCCCATCAATCGCTCGGTACCGACGAACAGCAGAACCGGGATCGACGAGTAGACGATCCCGGACACGCCGCCCAGCTGTTGCATCATCCGGTCGGCGGGAGTGCGATCGGGGGCGTCGGCCACCTCAGTGGCGTCGCTGGGACGGTTCACGAAGCGCGCCTCACCGCTGAATTTCGTAGTGCGGGTTGTAAATCGCCTTGGCGCCGTTGTCCAGCTTGCCGAGCCGGCCGTGGACCCGCAGCGTGCGGCCTGATTCGATGCCGGGAATCCTGCGCTGTCCCAACCACACCAGCGCGATGGTGTCGGTGCCGTCGAACAGTTCGGCACGAACCCCGTCGGCGCAGCCCTTGCCCTTGCACTCCACGCTGCGCAGCGTTCCGACGACGGTGACCTCCTGGCCGCGCTGACAATCGATGGCCCGCTGCGCGCCGGTGGTCGCCGCCTCGTCGCGCAGTTCCTCGGCGTCACGCTGCTCGGGGTGCTCCGTCAACCGACGAGTCAGCCGGCGCAGATAACCTTCCGCGGCCATGGCCTCTCCTGAGCGTCCTTGCTTGTTGGTTCACCTCGGGACCGGGTGAGCCGATCCTCTCACGACAACGGACACGGTAGACCCGATGGTTCCTCAAACGCCAAATGGCGCGCAGGCAATATCTAGGGGTGGCCTTCGACCTTCGCGGGGTGACAGCCGTGCTGCTGCCCGGAACCGGATCCGACGACGACTACGTCACCCGGGCGTTCGCCGCTCCGCTGCGCGCCGCCGGGGCACGGCTGGTGGCGCCGCCACCGGAGCCCGGCCGCCTGATCGAGGGCTACCTGGCGGCGCTGGACGGTGCGGCGGCCAAAGGTCCGATCGCGGTCGGCGGCGTGTCGATCGGCGCCGCGGTGTCACTGACCTGGGCGCTGGGCCACCCCGAACACTCGGTCGCGGTGCTGGCCGCCTTGCCCGCCTGGACGGGTGAGCCGGCCAGTTCTCCGGCCGCTCTGGCGGCGCGCTATTCGGCGCAACAGTTGCGCGAGCACGGCCTGGCCGCGACCACGGCACAGATGCGCGCGTCCAGCCCGCCGTGGCTCGCCGAGGAGTTGACCCGGTCGTGGCGCGGCCAATGGCCGGATCTGCCCGACGCCATGGACGAGGCGGCGGCCTATGTCGCCCCGAGTCACGCGCAGCTGCGAAGGCTGACGACCCCGATGGGTGTCGTCGCGGCCGTCGACGACACGATTCATCCGCTCCGGGTCGGACGGGAATGGGCGGCGGCCGCGCCGCACGCGGCGTTGCGGACGATCACCTTGGACGAGCTGGGCGCGGACCCGGCCGCACTCGGTGCCGCCTGCCTGGCAGCGCTCGGCGAGGCCTGAGCCGGGCTAGCCGGATTGCCCGCTTCCTCCCCGGGCCGTGC
This sequence comes from Mycobacterium cookii, assembly GCF_010727945.1. Taxonomy (NCBI): domain Bacteria; kingdom Bacillati; phylum Actinomycetota; class Actinomycetes; order Mycobacteriales; family Mycobacteriaceae; genus Mycobacterium; species Mycobacterium cookii. Next base: position 264,870 of record NZ_AP022569.1, on the reverse strand, counting down.
CGGCCCGCATCGTCGGCGGGCTAGCCGGATCGCCCGCTTCCTCCCCGGGCCGTGCCAGCCCGCATCGTCGGCGGGCTAGCCGGATCGCCCGCTTCCTCCCCGGGCCGTGCCGGCCCGCATCGTCGGCGGGCTAGCCGCCGGTGCTCCGCAGCTGCTGCATCGCCGAGCCCGATGCGCTGCGACGCTCGGTCGGCTCGCCTTGTTCGCTTGCGACCTCGGGTTCGGGCTGCGCGATCGGCTGTCCGCCCTGAGCCGCCGCGGCCTCACGCAGCTGGGATGCCATCGGCTCGGGCAGCTGCACCGGCAACGGCGTACGAACCGGCAACGGCGTATCACCGCGTCGAATCACGGTGTCCACCAATGCTTCCCGCGCTTCATCCGTGAGCGCGTCAATGGTCTCGATCGAGCCGTTCACCACGCAGCGGATCATCCAGCGATATCCGTCGACTCCAATGAACCGCACCACACCGGTGGCCGTCCCGACGACTTCACGCCCCCAGCGACCATCCTGAATCGTCACGGTGGCGCCGTCGTTGCGCAGCGACTCGGCCAACTCGCCGGCGACCTCACGCCACAGGCTGCCGGTCTTGGGCGCCGCGTAGGCGGCGATGGTGAACCGGCCGTTGGCGGTCACCACCCACACCGCGCTGGGCACCCCGGTCTCGGTCAGCTCGACCTGCAGCTGGGCCGCGGGCGGCAGCGGCACCAGCACCGAGCCGAGGTCCAGCCGGCCCTCGGCGGCACCCGCGGCGTCGTCGTCGAAGTCCTCGATGTCGAACGGGCCATCCGCCTCGTCGACCACCGGGGCGTCGGCGGTCGCGACTTCCGGCTCGTCGACCGGCTGCTCGTTGGATTTACGTCTACCGAATGCCATTAGAGACTCGCATGTCCGCCGGAGGAGCCGTGGCCGCCGTCGCCACGTGAGGTTTCTGCCATGCCCGCCTCGTCGAACGACGACACTTCGACAAGGTCGACCAACTCGACGCGCTGCACCAGCAACTGGGCGATCCGGTCTCCGCGGTTGACGATGATCGCCGCCGCGGGGTCGAGATTGATCAGCGCAACCTTGATCTCACCACGGTAGCCCGCATCGATGGTGCCCGGGCTGTTGACGATCGAAAGTCCAACCCGCGCAGCCAATCCGGATCGCGGGTGCACCAAGCCGACCATCCCGTGCGGGATGGCGACCGCGATGCCGGTGCCCACCAGCGCGCGGTGGCCGGGCGCCAGCTCGACATCCTCGGCGCTGTAGAGATCCACGCCCGCGTCACCGAGGTGGGCCCGGGCGGGCAGCGGAAGCCCGGGGTCGAGACGAACAACCGCCAGACTGGTCGACACGGGGCCACAGATTACCCTTGACCGAGTGTCAAGTACGCCAGTCACGCCGCAAAGCGTGCGGTACCGCGAGCGGCTGTGGGTTCCATGGTGGTGGTGGCCATTGGCTTTTGCGCTCGCGACGGTCATATCCCTGGAAATCAACAAGGGCGTGCCGAGCATTCCGCGCTGGATTCCGTACGCGACGTTGTTCGTGGTCGCGGCCGGCGCGTTGCTGTGGCTGGGCCGCGTCGAAATCCGGGTGACCGCGGGTGACGGCGGCGCCGAGTTATGGGCCGGCGAGGCGCACCTGCCGGTCACCGTGATCTCGCGATCGGCGGATATTCCGCGCTCAGCCAAGTCCGCGGCGTTGGGACGGCAACTCGATCCGGCTGCTTTCGTGGTGCACCGGGGCTGGGTCGGCCCCCTGGTGCTCGTCGTCCTGAACGACGCCGACGACCCGACGCCGTACTGGTTGGTGAGTTCCCGCCACCCGGAGCAGGTGCTGTCGGCGTTGCGCAGTTAGTCGGCGACCCCCCGACCATCGGAATCAGGCCGCGCAGTCCGTACAGATCATCACGCCGTTCTTCTCGCTCGCGAGACGGCTGCGGTGCTGCACCAGAAAACAGCTGGAGCAGGTGAACTCGTCAGCTTGCTTCGGAATGACGCGAACGGACAATTCCTCGCCGGACAGGTCGGCGCCGGGCAGCTCGAAAGACTCGGCGGATTCGGACTCGTCGACGTCAACTACCGCCGACGCCGCTTCGTTTCGCCGTGCCTTGAGCTCCTCGAGGGAGTCCTCTGAAACGTCGTCGGTCTCGGTACGCCGTGGGGCGTCGTAATCGGTAGCCATCATGTGTCCCCTCGTAACCCTGCAAGCAAAGCTTTGTACCAGCGTCGAACGCATCCACCAAATGATTCGTGCCCGGATACCAGAGAGTTCAAGTGTGATTTACGTCACACCAATTGTTTAGCCTCGCTACCTCGCGCTAAACATCCGGCTGCAGAGTGCCCTAGAGTGCCAACGTGGTCGCGCAAATCACCGAGGGTACCGCTTTCGACAAGCACGGTCGACCCTTTCGTCGTCGCAACGCCAGACCTGCGATCGCCCTGCTCGTGGTCCTGTTGTTGGCCAGCGCGGTGGTGTGGACGATCGCCCTGACCCGTCGGCCCGAAGTCCACGAGGCCACGGTCTGCAATCCGCCACCCGAGCAGCCCGATCCGGCGAAGCCGCGGCTGGGATCCGCGGTGTCGCGCAGCACGATGATCAATGTTGCGCCGGCAAAGCTGGCTGACACCAAGCTGCGGGTGCTGAACGCCAGCGGACGCGGCGGTCAGGCCGCCGAAGTCGCCGGCGCCTTGAAGGATGTCGGCTTCGCCCAGCCGGCCGCCGCAAATGATCCTGTCTACGGCGCGACCCGGCTGGTCTGCCAGGGGCAGATCCGCTTCGGCGAAGCCGGTCAGGCCGCGGCCGCTGCCGTATGGCTGGTCGCGCCCTGCACCGAGCTCTACCGCGACGACCGCACCGACGACTCCGTCGACCTGGTACTCGGCACCGAGTTCGGCGCGCTGGCGCACAGCGACGACATCGCTTCTGTGCTCGCCGGCCTCAAGCGAGGAGACTCCGAGTCGGCCGACCCCGCGCTGCTGGCCAAGATTCACGCGACCACCTGCTGACCGGTCAGCCCGGAATCGGCGCCAGCCCGTCGAACTCCGCCAGCCGGGCCAGCAACTGATCGGCGATTCCGGGCGCCGCGGCGACCGTCACGCGGTCGTTGCGGTCGGGATCCCCCGGCTGCGGCAACAGCACCCGTGCGCCCGCCTCGGCGGCGATCAGCCCCCCGGCCGCGCTGTCCCACACCTTGAGCCCGTGCTCGTAGTAGCCGTCCAGCCGGCCCGCGGCAACCATGCACAAATCCAGTGCCGCCGAGCCAATCCGGCGGACATCCCGCACCCTCGGCAGCATCTTGGACACCAGCGCCGCCTGGGCGGTGCGACGTTGTTCGGAGTACGCGAACCCGGTGCCGACCAACGCCAGCGACAAGTCGGCGACACCGCTACAGCGCAACCCGCGGGCACCCTGGGCGTCGACGACCTGCGCGCCCAAACCGATCGCGGCCGAATACAGCCGATCGCCCGCCACGTCGGCAACCGCGCCGGCCACCGACTCGCCGTTGATCTGCGCGGCCACCGACACCGCATAGGCCGGGATGCCGTAGACGAAGTTGACCGTTCCGTCGATCGGGTCCAGCACCCAGGTCACCGCGCCGTCTGCGGCGGCCTCCGGGTCGGTGGGGCCGCCGATTTCCTCACCGAGAACCGCGTCTCCAGATCGTAAGTGCGCCAACCGATCCCGCAATAACTGTTCGGTCTCGGTGTCAACGATGGTGACCGGGTCGGTCGGGGTCGTCTTGGTCTGCACCGCGGTGCCGTCGCCATCGCCGGACCCGGTCCCGAACACCTCACCCCGGCGACGGCGGACGAACGCGGCCGCCTCCCGCGCCAACGCCTCGGCCACCGACCGCAGCTGTGCAGGATGGTTCGCAGGTGTGCTCACCGAACCATCGCATCACAGTCGGCGACGGGTTCAGCAACGCCCGGGTAACGGGCGGACCAACCGTCGCCGCACGCATTAGGGTTTTGTCGACAACCACGTCTCGCCGAGGAGATTCGATGACCAATGCCGAGCCGACCAACGCCTCATCCGAGACGCCGCAGCGCAGGGGCTTCGGAGTCGACGTCGGCGGTAGCGGGATCAAGGGCGGCATCGTCGACATGGACACCGGCCAGCTCATCGGCGACCGGGTCAAGCTGCCGACACCGCAGCCGGCCACTCCCAAGGCCGTCGCGAAGACGATCGCCGCCGTCGTCAAGGAATTCGACTGGACCGGGCCGCTCGGGGTCACCTATCCGGGTGTCGTCACCCACGGCATCGTCCAGACCGCGGCCAACGTCGACAAGAAATGGATCGGGAGCAACGCGCGCGACATGATCAGCTCGGAGCTGAGCGGCCAGGACGTCACCGTCCTGAACGACGCCGACGCGGCAGGTCTGGCCGAAGAGCGGTACGGCGCAGGCCGGGACGCCACCGGCGTGGTGGTGCTGCTCACATTCGGCACCGGAATCGGCTCGGCGGTCATTCACAACGGGATATTGCTGCCCAACACCGAATTCGGGCACATCGAGGTCGGCGGCAAAGAAGCCGAGCACCGCGCCGCGTCGTCGGTCCGGGACCGGCGCGGCTGGAGCTTCAAGAAGTGGGCCAAGCAAGTCACGAAGGTGCTGATCGCCATCGAGAACGCGATGAGCCCGGAACTCTTCATCGTCGGCGGCGGGGTCAGCCGCAAAGCCGACCAGTGGGTGCCGCTGCTGAAAAACCGCACCCCGGTGGTGGCCGCGGCGCTGCAGAACACCGCCGGCATCGTCGGCGCCGCGATGGCCGCGACGCGCGACGTGACGCACTGATTTGCGTGCTGTGACCGGGGGATAGCCGCGCTGTCGTTACAATGGTCACCGGCAGCCGCCCGAACCGAATAGCGGCGAATATCCACCCTGATATCGACGCCGACATCCGACATAGCAGAGATCTTCCGGTTGAGCATGCCTAGAGCACCGGAAGTGAGTCCTACCGAAGGGGTTTACGTGGCAGCGACCAAAGCACGACCGGCAACCGAGGAGCCGGTGAAGCGCACCGCCGCCAAGACTCCCGCCGGCGCTGCTAAGCGCACACCGACCAAGGCCGCCAACGGCGCCGCCCCCAAGACAGCCACGAAGGCCGCGAAAGCCCCCGCGAAGGCGGCCGCCGCGCCCAAGGCGCGGACCGCGACCAAGAGCGCCGCTGCCAAGTCGGGTCCCGCACGCGGCCGACCCAAGAAAGCGTCCGCCGACGACGCTCCGCACGACGCCGAAGTGACGACTGTGGACCTCGAGACCGAGGATGAGGTCGAGGACCTCGACGGCGAACCGGATATCGATCTCGAGGCTGAGGAACTGGCACTCGAGGATCTCGAGGACGACTCATCCGACGACGAGGCCGACCCCAAGGAAAAGGCAGCAGTGGTAACACCGGCCAAAGCCGCCGACGAGGAGACTGCCGAAGACGAGGAGATCGTCGAGCCCAGCGAAAAGGACAAGGCCTCAGGCGATTTCGTCTGGGACGAGGACGAGTCGGAGGCCTTGCGGCAAGCCCGCAAAGATGCCGAGCTGACCGCGTCCGCGGACTCGGTTCGCGCGTATCTCAAGCAGATCGGCAAGGTGGCGCTGCTCAACGCCGAGGAGGAAGTCGAGCTGGCCAAGCGCATCGAGGCCGGCCTCTACGCCACCCAGCTGATGCTGGAGCTGACCGACCGCGGCGAGAAGCTGCCCGCAGCACAGCGTCGCGACATGGCGTGGATCTGCCGCGACGGCGACCGCGCGAAAAACCATCTGCTGGAAGCCAACCTGCGACTGGTGGTATCGCTGGCCAAGCGTTACACCGGCCGGGGCATGGCGTTCCTCGACCTGATCCAGGAAGGCAACCTGGGTCTGATCCGCGCGGTCGAAAAGTTCGACTACACCAAGGGTTACAAGTTCTCCACTTACGCGACGTGGTGGATCCGTCAGGCGATCACCCGTGCCATGGCCGACCAGGCCCGCACCATCCGTATCCCGGTGCACATGGTCGAGGTGATCAACAAGCTGGGCCGCATCCAGCGTGAGCTGCTGCAGGACCTGGGCCGCGAGCCCACGCCCGAAGAGCTGGCCAAAGAAATGGACATCACTCCGGAGAAGGTGCTGGAGATCCAGCAATACGCCCGGGAGCCGATCTCGCTGGACCAGACCATCGGCGACGAGGGTGACAGCCAGCTCGGAGACTTCATCGAGGACTCCGAGGCCGTGGTGGCCGTCGACGCGGTGTCGTTCACGCTGCTGCAGGATCAGCTCCAGTCGGTGCTGGAGACGCTGTCCGAGCGTGAAGCCGGCGTGGTACGGCTGCGTTTCGGCCTCACCGACGGACAGCCGCGCACTCTCGACGAGATCGGTCAGGTGTACGGCGTGACCCGCGAACGCATCCGGCAGATCGAGTCGAAGACGATGTCAAAGTTGCGCCACCCCAGCCGTTCTCAGGTGCTGCGCGACTACCTGGACTGAGCGACGCCGGTCGGCCTACCCTGACCGAATGTCGGCCAACCGCGTACTCGTCTCGTCCGGATCCGATTTCGAATCGGCCGTCGGCTATTCGCGGGCGGTGCGGGTCGGCCCGCATGTGGCGGTGTCCGGGACGACGGGACCGGGGCCGATCGACGACATCGGCGCCCAGACGCGAGAAGCATTGCGCCGCATCGAGATCGCGCTCAATCAAGCGGGAGCCACGCTGCGCGATGTCGTTCGAACCCGGATCTACGTGACCGACATTGCTCGCTGGCGTGAGGTCGCCGTGGCGCACGCCGAGGTGTTCGGCGAGATCCGGCCCGCCGCCACCATGGTCGAAGTCGCCGCCCTTATCGCCCCCGAATTGTTGGTAGAGATCGAAGCCGACGCCTATTCGCCGGGTGATCCCCCGGCCGCCGGGAACGATCCGTCCGCCGATGGCCGGTAGCTGGTGACATTGATCACAGCGCCAACAGGCAAGGCGCCGTACAGATGCGGGAACAGCATCGACTCCGGATCCGTTGCTACCCCTAGTTCCCAACGAATGGGCGAGTCCAGACGGGACACATCGATGTGCAGCAGCACCAGGTCTTCACGACCGCGAAATAGCCGGTTAGCCGGCAGGTGCACCTGCTCCGGTGTCGACAAATGGACGAACCCCACGCTGGCAAGGGACTCGGGTCGCACTTCGCCACTGACCGTGGCGGCGGTCCAGTCGTCGGTGGGACACAGGTGGACCAGCACCGGCTGCTCTTGAGCCATAGCGTCATCCTGCCCGCAGCGCTGACCAGGCAGGGGTGAGAAACGACACAACGGGTAAACCCGCGGTGAAGACGGCCAAAAGCGCAGACATCTGACAAAGTGTGGAGAAGGCAGAACGGAGTAGCCATGAACGCGACCCTGACTAGTCCTGAGTTGACCCGGGCCGACCGGTGCGACCGGTGCAGCGCCGCTGCGCGTGTGCGCGCCACGTTGCCGTCCGGCGCAGAGCTGCTGTTCTGCCAGCATCACGCCAACGAGCACGAGGCGAAGCTGATCGAGCTGTCTGCGGTGCTGGAAATCAGCGCCGACCCACTGGGGGCTTAAGACACGACTCGCGACCTGCAGTCCTGGCGCCGTCGACGTTCGTCAGGAATCCTGAACTGGTCATGAGCGACCCAGCAGTAAAGCCCTCGCGTCATCACGTCTGGCGTATCACCAAGCGGGCGTTGTCGAAAAGCTGGGACGACTCCATCTTTTCCGAATCTGCGCAAGCGGCGTTCTGGTCGGCGCTATCCCTCCCTCCCTTGCTGTTGGGGATGCTGGGCAGCCTGGCTTACGTCGCTCCCCTCTTCGGCCCGGACGTGATGTCGGTCATCGAGCAGCGTCTGGTGTCGATGTCGAGCAAGGTGTTCTCGTCGAGCGTCGTGCACGAAATCATCGAGCCCACTGTCGCCGACATCAGCCGCGGCGCTCGCGGCGAAGTCGTGTCGCTGGGCTTTGTGATTTCGCTGTGGGCCGGGTCGTCGGCGATCTCGGCATTCGTCGACTCCGTGGTCGAGGCGCACGATCAGACTCCGCTACGCCACCCGGTGCGGCAGCGTCTGTTCGCGCTGCTGCTGTACGTGGTGATGCTGCTCTTCGTCATCGTCACCGCACCGCTGATGGTGCGCGGGCCGCGCAAGCTTGCCCAATTCATTCCTGACGGCCTGCAGGACGTGCTGGCCTATGGCTACTACCCGGCGCTGCTCACGGGCCTGATCGTCACCGTGGTGGTGCTGTACCGCGTCGCTCTACCCGAGCCATTACCCACGCACCGACTGATCTTCGGCGGGGCACTGGCCAGCGTCGCTTTCGTGGTCGCGACGCTCGGGCTGCGCATCTACCTGCGCTACATCACCGGCACCGGCTACACCTACGGTGCGTTGGCCACGCCGATCGCGTTCCTGCTATTCGCCTTCTTCGGTGGGTTCTCGATCATGCTGGGCGCGGAGTTCAACGCCGCGATCCAGGAGGAGTGGCCGGCGCCACGGACACATGCACACCGGATGCGACGGTGGTTGGTCAAGCGCGCCAAAGAGGTCGTCGACGACGCGCCTGAGGAACCCACCGACGTCGGCGCCGACCGGGTCAGCTCTTCTTGAGCGACGCGTAGATCCGTTTGCAGTCCGGGCATACCGGTGAACCCGGCTTGGCCGCCTTCGTCACCGGGAACACTTCGCCGCACAGCGCGACGACATGCGTTCCCATCACGGCGCTTTCAGCGATCTTGTCCTTCTTGACGTAGTGGAAGTGCTTAGGCCTGTCGCTGTCGGTCCCGTCGTCGACGCGTTCGTCGGTGTCGGTGCGTTCGATCGTCTGGGTCTCCATGGCACATATTGTGCCGCAACCGACCGCGTCGCCCTAGCGAAAGTTGTGCAACAGTGGAGACATGAGGCGCAGCCACGAGCTGGGTTTCGACGACGATGGTCGACCGATCCTCATCACCGCCGCCGCACCCTCTTACGAAGTCCAACACCGCCAACGCGTGCGGAAGTATCTGACGATCATGTCGTTCCGGATTCCGGCACTGCTTCTTGCCGCCCTGGCGTACGGCATGTGGCACAACGGTCTTATTTCGCTGGCGATCGTTGCGGCGTCGATCCCGCTGCCCTGGATTGCGGTGCTGATCGCCAACGATCGTCCGCCCCGGCGTGCCGACGAACCGCGGCGATTCGACGTCGTCGAACGGCGGACTCCGCTGTTTCCCACCGCTGAACGGCCGGCGCTGGAGCGTCGCAGTCGCCCGGCGCCGCAACCGGAATCGCCCATCCCGACAGCCGACGGTTCCGAATAACTGGTGCCGCACCGGGTTCTCAGCACATTCTCAGGGCGTCGGGACATTCGCGCACGTCAAGGGGTGTGAGAACGCAATACAGCGGGAACTACTCCCCCGGGTTGGTCGTTGTACCCGATGACAGATCACGCCCTGAGGAGGCCGCCATGGCAAAAGCCAACACAATCCGGGTCGATAGCGACCTGGATTCTCAAAGCCCCGCTGCGGACCTGGTGCGCGTGTACCTGAATGGAATCGGTAAGACGGCATTGCTCACCGCGGCTGACGAGGTCGAACTCGCCAAGCGCATCGAGGCCGGCTTGTACGCCCAGCATCTGCTGGACACCCGTAAGCGCCTCGGCGAGAACCGCAAACGCGACCTGGCCGCGGTCGTCCGCGACGGCCAAGCGGCACGCCGGCACCTGCTGGAGGCAAACCTGCGGTTGGTCGTGTCCCTGGCGAAGCGCTACACGGGGCGCGGCATGCCGCTGCTGGACCTCATCCAGGAAGGCAACCTGGGGCTGATCCGCGCGATGGAAAAGTTCGACTACGCAAAGGGATTCAAGTTCTCCACTTATGCCACGTGGTGGATCCGTCAGGCGATCACCCGCGGCATGGCCGACCAGAGCCGCACGATCCGGCTGCCCGTGCACCTGGTCGAGCAGGTCAACAAGCTGGCGCGGATCAAGCGTGAGCTGCACCAGACTCTCGGCCGCGAGGCCAGCGACGAGGAGCTCGCCGCCGAATCCGGCATCCCCGTCGAGAAGATCAACGATCTGCTCGAGCACAGCCGCGACCCGGTGAGCCTGGATATGCCGGTGGGTTCCGAAGAGGAAGCACCGCTGGGCGATTTCATCGAGGACGCCGAGGCGATGTCGGCGGAGAACGCGGTGATCGCGGAGCTGCTGCACACCGACATCCGTAGCGTGCTCGCCACACTCGACGAGCGCGAGCATCAGGTGATCCGGTTGCGCTTCGGACTCGACGACGGCCAACCCCGCACGCTTGATCAGATCGGCAAGCTGTTCGGTCTGTCCCGCGAGCGAGTCCGCCAGATCGAGCGCGAGGTGATGGCCAAGCTTCGCAACGGCGAGCGGGCCGACCGGCTGCGCTCGTACGCCAGCTGACGCCCCGTACAAGCATCGACCGGTATGCCCGCCGCAGCTGCGGCGGGCATACCGCTGTGCTGGAGTGTTAGCGAACCATTCGCGCAGCTGGGCAAGTAGACTCGGCGGCAATGGAGGGTGCGGAATGAACGACCTGGTTGATACCACCGAGATGTACCTGCGGACCATTTACGACCTCGAGGAAGAGGGCGTCACCCCGCTGCGTGCCCGTATCGCCGAACGTCTTGACCAGAGCGGGCCCACGGTCAGCCAGACTGTGTCGCGCATGGAGCGCGACGGGCTGTTGCATGTCGCGGGTGACCGCCATCTCGAGCTGACCGACAAGGGCCGCGCGCTGGCCGTCTCCGTGATGCGCAAGCACCGGCTGGCCGAACGGTTGCTGGTCGATGTCATCGGGTTGCCGTGGGAGGAAGTCCACGCCGAGGCGTGCCGCTGGGAGCACGTGATGAGCGAGGACGTCGAGCGCCGGCTGGTGCAGGTGCTCGACAACCCGACGACGTCGCCGTTCGGCAACCCCATCCCCGGGCTGCTGGATCTGGGTGTCGGTGACGAGTTCGGTGCTGAGGACGGCAACCTGGTGCGGCTGACGGAGTTGCCTGCGGGCCCGCCGGTCGCTGTCGTGGTGCGTCAACTGACCGAACACGTGCAGGGCGACATCGACCTGATCACCCGGCTCAAGGACGCTGGCGTGGTGCCCAACGCCAGGGTGGCTGTCGAATCCATCCCATCCGGCGGCGTGACGATCGTCATTCCCGGCCACGAGAACGTGAGCCTGCCGCACGAGATGGCGCACGCCGTCAAGGTCGAGAAGGTCTAGCGCCGCGACGATGCGGGCCGGCACGGCCCGAGGAGAAGCGGCGCCATCGATCCAGCCGCGACGATGCGGGCCGGCACGGCCCGAGGAGAAGCGGCGCCATCGATCCAGCCGCGACGATGCGGGCCGGCACGGCCCGAGGAGAAGCGGAGCCATCGATCCAGCCGGACGTCAGACCGCACGCCGGCCGAACGAGCGTCGCGGCGGCAGCCGCACGCCAAGGCGATCGGCCAGCCGGTATCCGGTGACCGCGAGTTCGCGGATGTGCTCGGGCCGCAGACCCGACTGCAAGGCGGTGTCCAGCATCCCGGCCATCCGGTGACCGGGATCGCAACGCAGCGCGGCTTCCAGCGACACCCCCGCCAACGGTCCGTCGCCGCGGGCGTAGGCGCTGAAGGCGAGCAGCACCAGGGCCTCGGCGCGCCACGGCACCGGCAGGCTGCGCGACAACAGCGCCCACAACGACTCGGCGTCGCCCGCGCTATGGCCGACCGCCAAGGCGTACAACGTGTCTCGCACCTCGACGTCGGACAGCGCGCACGCCAGGCCAGCCAGCTCGGGCTCGGCGAGCTCCTGTCCGTCGCCAACGCGCGCCGCCGCGGCCATCGCGTCCTCGAGGTCGCGCCGCACGCACGCCGTCGGGTCGGCGCGGTGCGCCTGAGCGCGCGACGCGGCCTGCTCGGCGATCAGATCGGCGAGCGACGCGTCGCCGGCCCGGTCGTCGGTGGCGACCACCGCCTGCAGGTCGGCGCGCCGCGCGTAGAGCCGTCGGCCGTCGAGCACCGCGGCCACCGCCAGCGGTGACGATCCGGGGTCGTCGACGACACCGCCCGCACCGCAGCCGTCCACGCAGTGCCACCGGCCGCCGACTGCCACCCGGTCCACCACATGGACCGCCCACAACTCGATGTCGTGGCACGCCAACTCGTCAGTGAGCGTTGAACTCAGGTCGCGGTACTCGTCGTTGCACGTCGGACAACCCGCACCGTCGGCGTCGACGATCACCGCGATCGCCGCTTCGGGGCCGGCGCAGGCGGCCACCTCCGCGAGATGACCGATCTGGTCGGCCAACGCGTCGGACAGATCCACCCGCATCACCGCCCCCAGTTCGCCATCGTCGATGGACAACAAGACCAACGATTTCTCCGGCACGAAGCCCAGCACGGCCGGCAGTGCGGCGATCACCGCGCCGGGGCGGTTGAGTTCAAAGTCATGTCGTTGTTTGGTCATGGCACCGACGCTGGCAATCGGCACCGTCAACGCGCCGACGTCGCAGCCTTTGCGGCCCGCGGTTGTGCATCGGGGCGCGGCTGTGGACGGGTCCGCATTGTTCACGCGCATGTAGCCGTTTTCGACGTACACCCGCAACGCTGCCGGAGTAAGAGTGTCAGCCATGGGTTCGATACTCGAATACGAGATGGTCGTCATCGGCTCAGGTCCGGGCGGCCAGAAGGCCGCGATCGCGGCGGCGAAACTGGGCAAATCGGTCGCCGTCATCGAGCAGCGGCCGATGCTGGGCGGCGTCTGCGTCAACACCGGCACGATCCCGTCGAAGACGCTGCGCGAGGCCGTCGTCTACCTGACCGGCATGAACCAGCGTGAGCTCTACGGCGCCAGCTACCGCGTGAAGGACAAAATCACCCCCGCCGACCTGCTGTCACGAACCCAGCACGTCATCGGCAAGCAGGCCGACGTGGTGCGCAACCAATTGATGCGCAACCGGATCGACCTGATCCCGGGCGAGGGGCGATTCAAGGACGAACACACGCTGCTCGTCGAGGACCGCACCCGCGGCGAACGCACCACGGTCAGCGGCGAGAACATCGTCATCGCGACCGGCACCAAACCCGCCCGCCCGCAGGGGGTGGAATTCGACGAGCAGCGGGTGCTGGACTCCGACGGGATCCTCGACCTCAAGACGATCCCGGCGTCGATGGTGGTGGTCGGTGCGGGCGTGATCGGCGTCGAGTACGCATCGATGTTCGCCGCACTGGGCAGCAAGGTGACCATCGTCGAGAAGCGGCAGGACATGCTGGACTTCTGCGATCCCGAGATCATCGAGGCGCTGCGCTTCCACTTACGCGATCTGGCGGTCACGTTCCGCTTCGGCGAAGAGGTGACCGGCGTGCAAGTCGGGTCGGCGGGCACCGTCACCAGCCTGGCCAGCGGCAAGAAGATCGCCGCCGAGACGGTGATGTACTCCGCGGGCCGGCAGGGTCAGACCGAGAACCTCGACCTGGAGAAAGCCGGTCTGGAGGCCGACGCACGCGGCCGCATCTTCGTCGACGAGGCGTTCCAGACCAAGGTCGACCACATCTATGCCGTCGGCGATGTGATCGGCTTCCCCGCCCTGGCGTCGACGTCGATGGATCAGGGCCGGGTCGCGGCCTGCCACGCGTTCGGTGAGCCGGTGCACGGGCTGACCGCGCTGCAGCCGATCGGCATCTACTCGATCCCGGAGATCTCCTACGTCGGCGCCACCGAGGTGGAGCTGACCAAGCAGTCCGTGCCCTACGAGGTCGGGGTGTCGCGCTACCGCGAGCTGGCCCGCGGCCAGATCGCCGGCGACTCCTACGGGATGCTCAAGCTGCTGGTCTCCACCGACGACCTCAAGCTGCTGGGCGTGCACATCTTCGGCAGCAACGCCACCGAGATGGTGCACATCGGCCAGGCCGTGATGGGCTGTGAGGGCACGGTCGAGTATCTGGTCGACGCGGTGTTCAACTACCCGACGTTCTCCGAGGCTTATAAAGTCGCCGCGCTGGACGTGATGAACAAGGTGCGCGCGCTCAGTCAGTTCGACAGCTAACACTCGTCGTCGTAGGTGCGCGGCGGCGCGTCAGCCGGTCCGCCCGCTTCAGCACGTGCGAGGAGCTGGTTGACGTGCTGGTCGAACGGCGACGAGTACGACAGGTTCTCCGCGCAGCCGCCGCCGTGCAAGCCGCCGATCACCCCGGTGACCGTCGAGCCGCTGATCCACGGTGCGCCGCTGGTTCCGTCGGCCAGGCCCGCGCATGGCAGCTCGGGGAAGCCGCCCGCGCTGACTTCGGTCGCGACCCGACATCCGACGGGCAAGCCGCCGACACCGGCGGGGTAGGCGATCACGCTGACCCGGGCGCCTCGCGCCGGCGCGCCACCCACCGACAGCGCTGAGCCGACCACCGCCTCGATCGATCCGCCGGCGGGACGGCCCACCCGCGCAATCGCGAAGTCGGCCAACGGATCTCGGTTGGCCACCCAGCGTGGATCCAGGTACACCGCGTCCACGGTCCACACCGCGTCGGGTGCGGCGGTACGGGCGAAACCGGGCACGAACGTCACCGAGCCACCGGCGCTCAGGCAGTGCGCGGCGGTCAGCACCAGATCGCCCGCCGCGGAATGCAGCACCGAGCCGGTGCAGGCATGCAGCTCGCTGCCGGACAGGAAGAGCGCACCCACCCGCGGATCCGGATCGACGGGCGCTGCGATGACGTGGTTGACGGTGTGGGCGACGTCGCGTCCGGTCTCAGGTGCCGATTGGGCCTGATGTCCGCAGCCGGCCGAGAGCATGGTCAGGGCCGCGGCTGCCGCCAGAATTCGCATCGTCAACGATCATGCCCGATCGAGTCGGGGCGGGCCGCGCGAAACGGGTACCCCGAGGAATGCGGCCAGGGCGGCCCGCGTTTTTGAGACTATTGGGCGCAGCGCGGAGCGGGGTCCGGTATCCGCTGCTCACCGATCTGAGGGACACTATCTGACACGGTGCGGCAGACCGCGCCGTGGCTGAGGAGGCAACATCAATGAGCCACGACCAGACGCCTGACATTCCCGACCAGAACGCCATGTACGAGCTCGAGTTCCCGGCGCCGCAGTTGTCGTCCTCCGATGGCCGCGGCCCCGTCCTGGTCCACGCCCTGGAAGGCTTTTCCGACGCCGGCCACGCGATCCGGCTGGCCTCCCACCACCTGAAAGACAGCCTGGACACCGAGTTGGTGGCCTCCTTTGCCATCGACGAATTACTCGACTACCGGTCGCGGCGGCCGCTGATGACGTTCAAGACCGACCACTTCACCCACTACGACGACCCGGAGCTGAGCCTGTACGCCTTGCATGACAGCGTCGGTACGCCGTTCCTGCTGCTGGCCGGAATGGAGCCGGACCTCAAGTGGGAGCGGTTCATCACCGCGGTGCGGTTGCTCGCCGAGCGGCTCGGTGTCCGGCAGACCATCGGCCTGGGCACCATCCCGATGGCGGTCCCGCACACTCGGCCGGTGACGATGACCGCCCACTCCAACAACCGCGAGCTGATCGCCGACTTCACGCCGTGGATCTCTGAGGTCCAGGTCCCCGGTAGCGCGTCGAACCTGCTGGAGTACCGGATGGCCCAGCACGGGCACGAGGTCGTCGGCTTCACCGTGCACGTCCCGCACTATCTGGCGCAGACCGACTACCCGGCCGCGGCGCAAGCACTCATCGAGCAGTTGGGCAAGACCGGCTCGCTGCAGCTGCCGCTGAACGCCCTTACCGAGGCGGCGGCCGAGATCAAGGTCAAGATCGACGAGCAGGTCGAGGCGAGCGCCGAAGTCGCTCAAGTGGTGGCCGCGCTGGAGCGCCAGTACGATGCCTTCATTGCCGCTCAGGAGAATCGGTCACTGCTGACGCGGGATGAAGATCTACCCAGCGGCGACGAACTCGGCGCTGAGTTCGAGCGTTTTCTTGCGCAGCAAGCGGAGAAGAAGTTCGACGACGACGATCCGACCTGAGCGTCCCGACCCGGCGCCTGACAGCGAAGTTGGCGGATATGAGCGAGCGGAAGCCCAATCTTCGCTCAGTGCGGGAAGTTTCGCCGTCCCTGCAATTCCGCACCATCCACGGGTACCGGCGCGCCTTTCGCATCGCCGGGTCCGGTCCGGTGATCTTGCTGATCCACGGGATCGGCGACAATTCGACGACCTGGACGGCTGTGCAATCCAAACTGGCGCAACGGTTCACCGTCATCGCCGTCGATCTGCTGGGCCATGGACAATCGGACAAACCACGCGCTGACTATTCAATCGCGGCCTACGCCAACGGAATGCGCGATCTACTTTCGGTGCTCGACATCGAACGCGCCACCGTGATCGGCCACTCGCTGGGCGGCGGCGTCGCAATGCAATTCGCCTACCAATTCCCGCAATTGGTCGAGCGTTTGGTTCTCGTCGGAGCCGGCGGGGTGACCAAGGACGTGAACGTCGCATTGCGACTGGCGTCGTTGCCGATGGGCAGCGAGGCGCTGGCATTGCTTCGACTGCCGTTGGTGCTGCCCGCGTTGCAGATCTTCGGGCGCGCCGCCGGGCTGGTGCTGGGCTCTACCGCGGTGGGCCGCGACTTGCCGGATGTGTTGCGGATCTTGGCCGATCTGCCCGAACCGATGGCCTCCTCCGCGTTCACCCGGACGCTGCGCGCTGTGGTGGACTGGCGTGGCCAGAGCGTGACGATGCTGGACCGATGTTATCTGACGCAGTCCGTTCCCGTGCAGATCATCTGGGGCGCAGAGGATGTCGTCGTCCCTGTCAGCCACGCCCGCATGGCACACGCGGCGATGCCGGGCTCCCGCTTGGAGATCTTCGAGAACTCCGGGCACTTCCCCTTTCACGACGACCCCGACAGGTTCATCGAGGTTGTCGAGCGCTTCATCGACACCACTGAGCCCTCCGAATACGATCAGCTTGCGCTACGGGAGCTGCTGCGTAACGGCGGTGGCTCGCAGACCATCTCGGGTCCGGTGGACACTCGCGTCGCCGTGCTGAGCGCGATGGGCGCAGACGAACGCAGCGCCACCTGACCGACACGTCGTGGTGACGTCGTACAGTCGATTTCATGAGCATCGACGTCACGGTGTTACGCGTTTTCACAGATTCGGCGGGCAACTTCGGCAACCCGCTCGGTGCGGTTGACGGCGCCACGGTCGAGGCGGATCAGCGACAGCGCCTGGCTACCCAATTGGGCTACAGCGAAACAGTTTTCATCGATATGCCGGCGCCGGGTTCGGCCAGCGCGCACGCCCGGATCTACACCCCGCTGACCGAGCTGCCATTCGCCGGGCACCCGACGGTCGGAGCGTCGTGGTGGCTGCGGGAACTCGGCACACCGATCCGCACCCTGCAGGTCCCGGCCGGCGTGGTGCAGGTGAGCTACGACAACGACCTCACGTCCATCAGCGCACGCTCAGAGTGGTCGCCGGAGTACGCGATCCACGACGTCGAGTCGCTCGAGGATCTCGCGGCCGCCGACCCGTCCGACTTCCCCGACGACGTGGCGCACTATCTGTGGGCGTGGATCGACGAGTCCGCGGGTGCGCTGAGATCGAGGATGTTCGCCGCGAATCTGGGTGTGCCTGAGGACGAAGCGACCGGATCTGCCGCGGTACGGATCACCGATTATCTCAGTCGCGACCTGTCCATCACCCAAGGAAAGGGCTCGGTCATCGAAACCACGTGGAGCCCGCAGGGGTGGGTTCAAGTGGCCGGTCGGGTCGTCAACGACGGCGTGCGACAGGTCGGCTAGCTCAAATCGCGTCGCGCTGAGCCACCCGGGTCAGCGGTGTACGCCGAGCTCCATCACCTCAGATCGTCAGGCGGTGAGCGAGTCAGTCTCTGCGATGCAAGACCGCCGAAATATGGTGTTGGGTCGGCTGGCCGACCGCGCCCATCTCCAGCGAGTAGGACAACGTGTCGCCGTCGAGCCGGAAGCGCCGGCCCAGCGCGGTCACGTCTTTGGCGGTCGGCGTCGTGCCGATCTGCGTGGCAGTCATCTCCAGTTCGACCGTCGCGCCCTCTGCCGTGTAGCTGCCCACCTCGATCTCGGTGATGCCGCTCGGATGGGCGAGTACGAGTTCGACCTGACCGGGTCGTGGGACACGTAGATAGCCGGTCTCGGCATGCAGCGATGCGCCGTCAGCTGCGTCCTTGGTTTTTTGGCCATAGACCAGAAACGGCTTGCCCACGTGGGAAAACACGACTTCTTCGAGGTACTCGAAGGGCTCGATCGTCGGATATTCACCGGTCCCGCGGCCCTGCCAGGCGCCGAGCAGCGGCGCCAGCGCGCGAAGATGTGGATGGAGCTCGAGCGGCATTTCGACAGCCTAAACCGACGCGTGCTACGCGCTGTGCGCGCCGGACGTCAGCCGGACGCGGGCACCTTGCGGTGGGCACGCAGCGCGGTGATCTCGCGCTCGAAATCGTCTGCGGATTCGAAGGATCGGTACACCGACGCGAATCGCAGATAAGCCACTTCGTCGAGTTCGCGCAGCGGGCCGAGTATCGCGAGCCCGACTTCGTTGCTGGGGATCTCCGGTGACCCGCCGGCGCGCACGGTGTCCTCCACCTGCTGGGCCAACAGGTTCAGCGCATCGTCGTCGACCTGGCGGCCCTGGCATGCTCGCCGCACGCCGCTAATCACCTTCTCGCGACTGAACGGTTCGGTCACCCCGCTGCGCTTGACCACGGCCAGCACCGCGGTTTCCACGGTGGTGAAACGCCGCCCGCACTCCGGGCACGACCTGCGACGTCGAATGGCCTGACCCTCATCGGTCTCACGGGAGTCGACGACTCGCGAATCCGGATTACGGCAGAACGGGCAGTGCATGGCCGCTCCTTCGCCGCGCAGACTTCGGGGTGTCCCAGATCCCCAAGAGCCTACCCGCGCACCAGGTCGCCGGCCTAGCACCGCTCGCACGGTGACGCCGTCAGCCGACCGGTGCGATGAGCGTCTGACCCGCGGCAACCGCCACCGAGTCGAGATCGTTCAGCTCACGGATGCGGGCGGCAACCTGACTGGTCGGGGCGTCCGGCGCGACACGGGCGGCCAAGTGCTGCAACGTCTCCCCTGGCTCGACCCGCACCACAGCGAGCCGATCGGGCATCTGGCGCGCCGCCTGCTCAGGTCCGGCGTGCAGCATGCCGCCGAAGTGCGCGACCAGACCGAGCCACACCGTGATCGCGGCCGCCACCAGGGATAATGCGACTGTGGTCGCCGGGGTGATCGGGCGCGGCCGGTGCGAGGCCGTCGACATCAGCACCCCGGTGCCACGATAGCGGGGCCGCGGGGCGACCGGCCGCGACGGCTGCGGTCCACGGGAACCGGGCCGCCCCTGGCGACCGGATGGACCCACCCAGGCGGGCCGAACGCGGGCCGGCGATGTGGGCGAGATCGTCTCGATGGGCATCATGTGCATTCCTCCAGTCGGCTCGTGGTCGATCACTTGTTCGAAGA
Organism: Mycobacterium cookii; assembly: GCF_010727945.1. NCBI lineage: Bacteria > Bacillati > Actinomycetota > Actinomycetes > Mycobacteriales > Mycobacteriaceae > Mycobacterium > Mycobacterium cookii. Next base: position 245,459 of record NZ_AP022569.1, on the reverse strand, counting down.
GTAATCGATAATGTGTTCGAATACCGAACATGTGATCGAACTGTTGCACATGCCGGAGACGATACGAGGGAGCACCGACAACTTTCGTTTTGCCCTCTCCCGCTTTACAGCCGATCTGACCGAAACGCGGCCAGGAAACACGTCGAACAAGTGTTTGCTTCACCACAAAAAAGAGCTATATTCGTCCGTATGAGCGACAGCGATACCTCGGACGCCGCCTCTGACCGCCCCCTTGCAGCTGTGGATTCTGTGCTGACGCCACGGCAGCGGACCATCCTGGATGTCATCCGCGCCTCGGTGACCAGCCGCGGATACCCGCCCAGCATTCGGGAGATCGGCGATGCCGTCGGCCTGACGTCGACCTCCTCGGTGGCGCACCAACTGCGCACATTGGAGCGCAAGGGCTACCTCCGCCGTGACCCGAACCGCCCGCGCGCAGTGGATGTCCGCGCGTCCGACGACGGCTCGAGGCCTCCGGTGCTCACCGACGTCGCCGGATCAGACGCGTTGCCGGAGCCCGCCTTCGTCCCGGTGCTGGGACGTATTGCCGCCGGTGGACCGATCCTTGCCGAGGAAGCCGTCGAAGATGTCTTCCCGCTACCCCGCGAACTCGTCGGCGAAGGCGCGTTGTTCCTGCTCAAGGTGGTCGGTGAATCCATGGTCGACGCCGCGATCTGCGACGGTGACTGGGTGGTGGTACGTCAGCAGAACGTGGCCGACAACGGCGACATCGTGGCGGCGATGATCGACGGCGAGGCGACCGTGAAGACGTTCAAACGGACCGGCGGCCAGGTGTGGTTGATGCCCCACAACCCGGCTTTCGACCCCATTCCCGGTAACGACGCCGCCGTACTAGGCAAAGTCGTCACGGTCATCCGCAAGGTCTGACCCGCGCCGAACACCTACCCGGCCTTGTGAAACCCGTTGGCCTGCGCGATGTCCTCGCTGGCGAACCAGATTTCGGCCATCGTCTCCTCATACAGGACGCTGTCTGGCATGTAGTACAGGCCTGAGCTGGCGTTCGCCTTGACCGGATATCCCTCCGGCACCTGGTACGGGTCGTCCATCGGAAGATGAATTGCCAACTGTCCGGTCGGGATTCGCGCTGTCGGCACGGCCGTGGTGACCGCGGAATCGTCGTCGCTGCCGTCGGAAGCCGCATGCCGGCCGCCGCGGACCTCGCTCTGCGCCGGAAACCCGGTCGGGTCGGTGTCGACGTCATCGGGATCCTCGTCGAAGCTCTCGTCGAAGTGGTCGTCAACGTCCTCGTCGACCTCGGCGAAGTCAGAAAACTCCTCGGGACTCTCGACTTCTTCGTCGGGCGGCTCGTCGATCAGGTCGGTACGGTCCGGCGGCATCCACGCGCTGACCGGCTGGCTGGGTAGCCGCACGGTCCGCGGCCGCGGCGGCCGATGGTCGTCGTTCAGGCTCGAGGTAGCCAAATCCCGGTCGGCTTCCGGCGACCACTGCGCGACGGATTCGGTGGCGGGCTCGTCGCGAGAATCGGCGCCGCCCCGCTTGCCAACCCTCTTGGCAGCACGCCGCCGACGCCACGACCGCGCCGACGGCACGACCAGAGCGATCAGCAGCAGCGCCGCGATGCCCGCGAGCAGCCACCACCAATGCCACGCCGACGCGTGGACCCCGCCCTTGGACGCCGGGCCGGCCGCCGTCTTCTGGCCCGGTATCTGCAGGCCGGACAACGCCGACGCCAGGTTCGCCGGTTGGGTGGTGAAGGTGTTTGTCTTCGAGTTCCAGGTGATCTGGCCACCGGTGAATCTCTGCGTGATGTCGTCTTTGTCGACGCTCTGGTCCCCAATCGGCGCACCCAATTTGCCGGACGCACCGAGAAGCTTGTCCCATGCGGCGTTGATCGCCCCGCGGACGACGAACGCGCCGTGCTCGGGGGTCCAGAAGATCACTGGTTTGTCGTTGGCGGAGAACTCGCTGACCCGGCTGGACGGTTTGAGACCGCCGTCGGCCTCGTTCGCGATCGGGAAGCCGAGGTTGCCGGCTGGGCCGCCGGCCGCTTCGTACTTGGTCAGGATGTCGGTTTCGACGGCGTTCGCGCCGGTGGCAGGGCTGAAGAAGACCTTGCCGCCGTTGAAGTTCTGGGCCAACCCACCTGTGCCGACCGGTGATTGGTCGCCTTGTTTGGCGCCCAGCGGCCCGGCTGCACCACCCGCCGCACGCCAGGCCATGTTGATCTCAGCAGTCGGATCGACGGGCACCTGTAAGCCTGTGAGCTGGCCCGCCAAGTTCGGCGGCACGGTGGTGAATGCCTTCGTCAGCCGATTCCAGGAGATTTTGCCGGCGCTGAATGCCTGGGTTGCGAGTTGACCGTCGTAGGTTTCGTCGCCGATCGGCACACCAAGTGCGCCGCCCGAGCTACCCAGTTTGTCCCATGCCGCGTTGATCGCTCCGCGCACGACGAACGCGCCGTGGTCGGCTGTCCAGTAGATGAGGGGTTTGTCGCTGGCCGAAAAGGTGCTGACCCGACTGTCGGGCCCCGCCAGCCCACGTGCTTCGTTCATCGTGGGAAATCCCAGATCGCTGGCTGCGGGGCCGCCCAGTGACTCGTATTTGTCCAGGATGGCGCCCATCATCGACCTGGGCCCGGTGGCCGGCGTGAAGAACATCTTGCCGTGCACGAAGTCATGGGCGAAGCCTCCACCGGCGACGTACGTCTCGCCCTGCTTGGGGCCGAGATCCGATGTGTCGCCGCCGGCTTCCTTCCACGCCGCGGTGATCGCATCGTCGGCCTCGCCGAGCGGGGATGCCGTGGCGACGGGCGCCATCAGCGTTATGCAGGCCAGGCCCGCCGCCAATGCCACCAGACCACGCATGACGCGGCCCGACCGCAAGTGCTGCCCTGTCATCCACCCTCCTGGCGGCCGTCCAGTCCAAAGCCTGGGGCCAAGTTTCGACGGTCCGGCGGGCCGCCACAACTCCGTTGCGGCCGACCACACCTAGCAAGTCATACGGAGACACTACGGAAGCAGATACCCATTAACGTCGAAATGATCTCCACCGTCGCGCTGGTGTCGCATTATGCACGTGCGATTTTGCTCCACGACGCCCGGAAATCGGCGACGACGGCGTGCGTCAACGAGGCCCGGCGTAAAGGAGCGACCATGGGCGCCCCAGGACCGATCTGGTCCCGCTCTTGCTGTGATCGCGGGCTGTGGGCGCTCGGCTACCCGGTCAGCGTGTGCCGCATCAGCGACGGCATGCTTCGGCGCCGTGTTTCGACGACGTGTTCTCGTCAAGCTCTGCCACGCGAGTTGCGCGCCAACGGCATTCCCGTCATCGACAGCGCCTGCGGTCTGTCCACCGTGCGGGCCCGCGGCTATACGCCGAGGCTGCGACCGATGATCTCCTTCATGATCTCGGTGGTGCCGCCGTAGATCGTCTGCACGCGAGCATCGAGATACGCACGGGCAACGGGGTATTCGCGCATATAGCCATAGCCGCCGTGCAGCTGCAGGCAGCGGTCGATCAAGTGCACCTGCTTTTCGGTGGCGTACCACTTGGCCATTGCGGCCTGTTCCACGGTGAGCTTTTCCTCGAGGTGCAGGGCGATGAACTCATCCACCATGATCCGCACCACCGTGGCCTCGGTGGCCAGCTCGGCAAGCACGAATCGGCTGTTCTGGAAACTGCCGATCGGCTTCCCAAAAGCCTTGCGCTCCTTGGTGTATTGCAGCGTCTGCTCCAGCACCTCCTCCATGGCAGCGGCGGCCATGATCGCGATGGAGATGCGTTCCTGCGGCAAGTTCTGCATCAGGTAGATGAAACCCTTGCCCTCTTCGCCGAGCAGGTTCTCGGCGGGCACCTCGACGTCAGTGAATGACAGTTCAGCGGTGTCCTGCGCATCGAGGCCGATCTTGTCCAGGTGGCGTCCGCGCTCGAAGCCTTCCATCCCGCGTTCGACGGCCAACAGCGAAAAGCCTTGTGCGCCTTTGTCGGGATCCGTCTGAGCTACCACGATCACCAGATCGGAGTTGATCCCGTTGGTGATGAACGTCTTGGATCCATTGAGCACGTAGTGGTCGCCCTGTTTGACGGCGTGAGTCTTGATGCCTTGCAAGTCGCTGCCGGTGCCCGGTTCGGTCATCGCGATCGCGGTGATCAACTCACCGGTGCAGAACTTGGGTAGCCAGCGTTGCTTCTGCTCCTCGTTGGCAAGGCTGAGCAGATAGGGCGCGACGATGTCGTTGTGCAGGCCGAACCCGATGCCGCTGTAACGGCCGTAGGTCGTCTCCTCGGTGATGATCGTGTTGTAACGGAAGTCCGAATTGCCGCCGCCGCCGTACTCCTCGGGGATCGACATCCCCAGGAACCCCTGCTTCCCCGCCTCCAGCCAGACGCCGCGGTCGACGATCTTCGCCTTCTCCCACTCGTCGTGGTACGGCGCGACATGGCGTTCCAGGAACGACCGGTACGACTCGCGGAACAACTCGTGCTCAGGCTCGAACAGCGTGCGCTGGTACTTGACGGCGCTACCCATGGATTGACCTCCGGCGGGTTGGGAACTGTGAGGCCCAAGATATACCAACCGGATGGTTGGGCGGCTCGGGTATCGCATCCGCGCCTAGAGTCACCGGATGGACGCGACGATTCTGGTGCAGGAACTCGGACAGCTGCTCGAGTTCTCCTATACCGACATGCTGTGCTACGCCGGGCCCTATTCGCCGGCCGGCGTGGCCCTCGCGTTGAAGGTGATGCAACGGGCGTTCGCGGCGCTCACGCCCAACCATCCGCCACAGCGGCGATCGGTCGTCATTCGCACCGCCCTGGTCGAATCGGGAGCTCGCGACGGGTTCGAATCCGTCACCCGGGCGGTGACCGACGGTCGTTACACCGTCGATCCCGCCCTCGCCCGCCCCGACCGCGGACGGCTCTTGCAAAGCTTCGTCTTTCAGGTAGTGGTCAGCGGCCGGACGGCGACACTGCTGCTGCGCCCAGGATTCGTCACCGCCGAGTTCATCGATCTGGCCGGCAGAGCAGAGCGCTCTCAAGCCGAGGAGAGCGACTTCGATCAGATCAAAGCGCACCTGGCGCAACGACTGTTGGCAGCACCCGCCGAAGACGTCTGTGAACTCTTCGCATAGTCCGACGGATCGAACTAAGCGATATTCGAACGCAAATCCGACGCAATTTAGTGGCGAGGAAATTCAAGACTTTGTGAGTAATTCCCTGGACTCGCACAAACCTTAAGCGACAGCTTAAGTCCACCTGAGAAAGTTTCAGGTGTCCTATGTGGGGAAGGACGGGACCTCGGCGGCCTTGGGCCTCGGCAGCCTGAGCGGGCTTGGCCGTGACCTGCGCGCCATCCTGGGTAACCTGACCGGCGGTCTGCGGGAGAAGGCAGTCTGCTACGGCGAGAATGCGGAAGGCGCCAGAGCGGGAGGCTCCGGCGCCTCCCGTATTTCTGATATCAAACGCAGATTCTTATCGACTCCTGCGACCGACTGCCGGTTCGCCACGCTGCGGAATCGGGTAATTTTGCAGCAAATATTCACTTTAAAAAAATTGAGGTTTTCCAGCCAATCCGTTCCCTGAGAGGAGCTCGAAAGCTACCTTAATGCCACCTGAGAAGTGTCGCCCGGAGAAGACGGAGCCATGACGAATCAAACCTCGCTGCCGAAAGTTCAACAACGCCTGCGGCCGCATTGTGTCTTTCAGAATGGCTTCGAAGGTCATTTCGCCGACAGTCCACATCGGTTTCGGAAAAAGGAAATCATGAACGCTGCAACAAAACGAACAGCCCTGGCCGCAGGGGCGGTCGCGGCAGCAGGCCTCTTTGGCACGCTCTCGCACGTCGGAATGCCGCAGGCCCAACAGGGCGTGCCCGTCGAGCACCACGACGTCGCACTGGTGGATGTGACGGACGCGACGCTGCTTCTCGACGAGAGCACCCTCAACACCGCTTTGTTCAACGACGTCCTGGGGCCGACCGGCGCGGAAGCCACGTTGTACAACGACTTGGCCACGGCGCTGGGCGCGACCCAGGCGGGCGCCCTGCTGGACGTCGGGACCGCGAACCCTATCTACAGCGGTGACTTCAACGGGGCCGAAAGCCGAGCTTTCGAGGCGTTGTTCATCGACGCACTTATCACCGAAGACAAAGTGAACCAACTCCTCGGGGTCACCGAGACCGCGTCCCAGACGGCAATTTTGGCGGACTTCGTCGGTAACGCAGGGCCAGGAATTCCCGCCGGCGCCGGCGTCACACTCGGCGATCTCACGGCTGCCTTGGGTACACCGAGCTTTGACACCGACCTGGGATTGATCGGTAACGCGGACTTCAGCCTCGCGGCCACCGATTTGGAGGGATACCTGGCTTCGTTGGCCGGCGACACCGGCGCGCTCGGAGGCTTGACCACCCTTCTGACCGACTTGAGCAGCAGCTTCAGCGATCTGAGTAACCTCAGCACTGATATCTCGACCCTGCTGAGCGACATCGGCAGCCTCGGCGGTCTGGGCGGTCTGCTAGGCGGCTTGGGCGGTCTGCTCTAACAGGAAGCGTAGAAGGCGCCGGAGTGGGGGCTCCGGCGCCTTCTGCCGTCTGCAGCCGTTCAGGTCACCGAGAATTGGCGCAAGCTGGCGGCCAGCGCCACCGGCACCCGCGCCTTGATGCGGGTCCCGGCGCTGCTGTGCTCGGTCTCCTGGACCCGCCCGTCGGCATGCACACGCGACACCAGATCGCCACGGTCGTAAGGGATCACGATGTCGACGGCGGTGTCAGTCGGTGCTGCCAACTCGGCCATTCTGCGACGCAGCGCGTCGACGCCGTCGCCGGTACGGGCCGAGACGAACACTGCACCGGGCAGCGCACGGCGCAGCTTGGCCAGACCCAAACCGCTTGCCGCGTCGGTCTTGTTGACCACGATCAGCTCCGGCGCCGGCCCACTGTCGTAGTCGGCGAAGACTTCGGAGATCACCTGGCGTACCGCGCTGATCTGAGCCAGCGGGTTGACGTTGGAGCCGTCGACAACGTGCACCAGCAGGTCGGCGTCGACAACCTCCTCCAGCGTCGAACGAAACGCCTCGACCAGCTGAGTCGGCAGGTGCCGCACGAAACCGACGGTGTCGCTGACCACAAATGGTCGCCCGTCGTCGAATTGTCCACGGCGAGTAGTGGGTTCCAGCGTCGCGAACAGCGCGTCCTGTACCAGCACCCCGGCTCCGGTCAACGCATTCAACAGGCTGGACTTGCCGGCGTTGGTGTAACCGACGATCGCAATCGACGGCACGTCGCTGCGTACCCGGCGACTGCGTTGGGTGTCGCGAACCTGTTTCATCTCCTTGATGTCGCGGCGCAGCTTGGACATTCGCTCACGGATGCGCCGCCGGTCGGTCTCGATCTTGGTTTCACCGGGACCGCGCAGACCCACACCGCCGCCGCTGCCACCGGCACGGCCACCGGCCTGCCGGGACATCGACTCACCCCAGCCGCGCAACCTGGGCAGCATGTATTCCATCTGCGCCAGCGACACCTGCGCCTTGCCCTCCCGGCTGGTGGCGTGCTGGGCGAAGATGTCCAGGATCAGCGCGGTGCGGTCAATGACTTTCACCTTGACCGCTTTCTCCAACGCGTTGAGCTGCGCCGGCGACAACTCGCCGTCGCAGATCACCGTGTCGGCGCCGGTGGCTGTCACCACGTCACGCAGTTCAGCCGCCTTGCCCGACCCGATGTAGGTCGAGGGGTCGGGCTTGCTGCGCCGCTGGACCATGCCTTCGAGCACCTCGGATCCCGCGGTCTCGGCGAGCGCGGCCAATTCGGCGAGGCTGGCGTCGGCATCGGCGGCGCTGCCGTCGGTCCACACGCCGACCAGTACCACCCGCTCGAGGCGCAGCTGGCGGTACTCCACCTCGGAGACGTCGGCGAGTTCGGTGGACAACCCCGCGACGCGACGCAGCGCAGCGCGATCGTCGAGGGCGAGGTCGCCCGTGCTGGGGATGTTCTGTTCAGGAGTGTCCGGATATGTCATAGGCAACTACAAATGGTGCACGCCGGGACGCCGATATGCATCCGATTTAACGTGACGCCTCCTGCCACCATTGGTCGTTGAGTTCGCCGCGGGCCACCATTACCGACGGTCCGCGCAGATAGCTGGTCGCTTCGGTGATGGTGACGACAACGTCGCCACCGGGTACCCGCACCGTCAAAGTGCCGCCGGTCGCGCCGACATACGACAGCGCAGCGGCGGCTGCGGCGACGGTTCCCGTTCCGCAGGAACGGGTTTCGCCCACTCCCCGCTCGTGCACTCGCATACTCACGGCGCCGTCGGCCGGGGCGGTGAGCACTTCGACGTTCACGCCGTCCGGAAACTGTGTGTGGTCGAAGCTCACCGGCGCCGCGACGTCCAGCGCCGCCAATGCCTCGACCGTCAGCGCCGGGTCGACACAGGCCAGATGCGGGTTACCGACGTCGACCGCCAACCCGTCGAACGCGCGGCCGCCGACGACAGCCCGCCCGGGTCCCAGCAAGTTGATTTTGCCCATGTCGACGCTGACGTCGGCGTGGGTCGCGTCGGCGCCGTGCACCACGACGGGCCGGGGACCGGCCAATGAGCCCACGACGAACTCGTCGCGGGTTTCCAGCCCGCTGGCCCGCAGGTAGTGCGCGAACACCCGCACGCCGTTGCCGCACATCTGCGCGATCGACCCGTCGGCGTTGCGGTAGTCCATGTACCAGTCTTCGACGCTCACACCGTCCGGTACCCGGTCGAACACGCCTGCGGCCAGCGCTGCCCCCGCCGTGGTGACCCGCAAGATTCCGTCGGCGCCCAGCCCGCGGCGCCGGTCGCACAAAGCTGCCACCGCTGTGGGCGTCAGTGTCAGCGCGGCATCCGAATCACCCAGCACGACAAAGTCGTTCTGGGTGCCATGGCCTTTGGCGAAGATCATCAGCGCCGCTCTCCCCCGCACGCCGACACGGCGGAGTCCAGGTCACCGGCGCGAATCACCCGTTCAGGATACGTGCCGACAGCGTCTTCCGACCGCCCTCGCGTGCCCGCCCCGGCTCGATGAGCAGCGGGACTTTGACCTGCACAAACACGCGCCGGAGAAAAATTCCAAAAATCGGACGCGAAAATCCCCGTACTCAGGTTCTGTTCGACAGACGTCTAGTAGCTTGGGCGAAGCTGAAAGCGGACGGCGTCCGCACGATGTGAGCAATGAGGCAGGGCGATGGCAGGTCGGCACGCGAGGCGAACAGCCCGCACGCCTGACCGCAAGGCCCGCCGTCGCGCGGCGATCGGTCTGTCCACCACCGTCGGGGCATTTCTGGCCGCCACAGCGAATCCACTCGGTATCGCGCCGCCGGCAAGAGCCGACTTCGAAGATTTGATCATCGACCTCATCGGCGGGTCCACCGCGGCTGCCGCGGACCCCGGCGCGCTTGCCGCTGCCGTCGACCCCGGCGCGCTTGCCGCTGCCGCTGACCCCAGTGCGCTGTCGGCTGCCGCCGACCCCGGCGCGCTTGCGGCTGCCGCAGACCCCAGCGCGCTGTCTGCTGCCGCCGACCCCGCCGGCAGCTTCGATTTGAGGGGTCTGCTAGCCCTGATCGGCTTGATTGGCAACGGGACCACCGACAGCACTGCTCTCTCGGAAACCTTCCAGCAGACCTTCTACCTGCCGGTGCACGAATTCATCCAAGCCTGGATCACCAGTCCAGATGGCCAGGTTGTCGACAACGAGATCAACAGCTTCTTCGAAACGCCAAGCAACATCTGTGGCGTCATATGCAACGGCGCCGATGGAACAGCGCTAGACCCCAACGGCCAGGACGGCGGGCTGTTGGCTGGTGACGGCGGGGCCGGCTATGACGCCGCCGCCGACCCTGGCATGGCCGGTGGTAACGGCGGGGATGCCTTCGGAATCGGCAACGGCGGTGCTGGAGGTGACGGCGGGCTCGGCGCCGACGGCGGTAACGGCGGCGCCGGCAGTTGGGTTATGGGCAACGGCGGTGACGGCGGTGACGGCGGCGCCGGGGGGCCCGGCGTGGCCGCCGGCAACGGCGGCGCGGGCGGCAGTATCGGCCAAAACCCCACCAATGTCTCCGCGCTCGGCGATGGCGGCAACGGCGGCAAGGGTGGCACCGGCTATATCGGCACCAACGGTGCCGATGCCACTTCCTCGGGCGCGACCGGCTACGCGGGTACCGCCGGTCAGGCCGGCGGCAACGGCGGGGCCGGCGGCGATGGCTCAACACTGATCGGCGTCGGTGGTAGCGGTGGGGCCGGCGGTGCCGGCGGTGCCGGCGGCAACGGCGGTGCGGGCGCGGACGGCATCGCGGCTAACCAAGCCGGCGGGGCCGGCGGCAACGGCGGTGCCGGCGGCAACGGCGGTCTGGGCGGATCCGGCGGAACCAGTGGCGTCGGACAAGCCGACAACGGCGCCCAGGGCAACGGCGGCACCGGCGGTCACGGCGGCCAGGGCGCCAACGGATACGCCGGCGCCAACGCCACGACCGTAGGCGCGAGCGGCGGTAGCGGCTCCGCCGGTGGGGCCGGCGGCAACGGCGGTGCCGGCGGCAACGGGGGCGTCGCGGGCAACGGCGGGGCAGGCGGCAACGGCGGCAACGGCGCCAACGGTGGAAACGGGACCGCCGCGGCAAACGGTGTGTCGGGTGTCAGCAACGGCGTTGGCAGCACAGGTGGTAACGGCGGCGACGGCGGTGGCGGCGGCGCCGGCGGCAACGGCGGTCTGGGCGGCACCGGCGCCGGAACCACCACGGGCACCACCGGTGTCGGCGGGGCCGGCGGTAACGGCGGCGGGGCGGGCACCCCCGGTAACGGCGGTAACGGTGCGGCGGGTGTCAACGGGGTGGCCGGCTCGGGCGGCAATCTGGGTGCCGGCGGCGACGGCGGCGCCGGCGGCAACGTCGGCACCGTCGGATCGGCCGGCACCGGCGGCACCGGCTCCACCCCCGGGGCCAACGGTGTGGCCGGCACGACGCCGACCGGCCCGGTCGGCAACGGCGGCACCGGCGGCAACGGCGCCACCGCAACCACCGCCGGTGCAGCCGGCGGCAACGGCGGGGCCGGCGGCAATGGCGGCACCCTGGGCAACGGCGGCGGCGGTGGCACCGGCGGCAACGGCGCTGCCGGCACCCCGGGCACCAACGCGAGCACCGCCGGTCAGACCGGCGGCAACGGGGTGGCCGGCGGGGCCGGCGGCAACGGCGGGCCGGCGGCACCGGCGGCTCGATCTCGGGCAACGGCGGCACCGGCGGCAACGGCGGCACCGGCGCCAACGGCGGGGCCGGCGGCACCGGCGCCGGCGGCGCGGCCGGAGTATCAGGTGTCAGCAACGGCCTCGGCGGGACGGGTGGTAACGGCGGCAACGGCGCCGGCGGCGGCGCCGGCGGCAACGGCGGCGCCGGCGGCACCGCCGCGCACGGCACCACGGGCACCACCGGCACCGGCGGGGCCGGCGGTAACGGCGGCGGCGCGGGCACCCCCGGTAACGGTGGTAACGGCGCGGCCGGTGTCAACGGGGTGGCCGGCTCGGGCGGCAACCTGGGTGCCGGCGGCAACGGCGGCGCCGGCGGCAACGTCGGCACCGTCGGATCGGCCGGCACCGGCGGCACCGGCTCCACCCCGGGCGCCAACGGTGTGGCCGGCACGACGCCGACCGGCCCGGTCGGCAACGGCGGCACCGGCGGCAACGGCGCCACCGCAACCACCGCCGGTGCAGCCGGCGGCAACGGCGGGGCCGGCGGTAACGGCGGCTCCCTGGGCAACGGCGGCGGCGGCGGCAACGGCGGCAACGGCGCAACGGGCACTACTGGGGTCAACCCGTCGAATGGCCAAGCAGCCAATGGCGGTAACGGCACCAACCAATCCGGCCTCACCGCCCCCACCGTGGGCGGTAACGGCGGTAACGGGACCATTGTCGGGCAGGCCGGTGGGAATGGCGGGACCGGCGGTTCCGGCAGCGGCGTATTAGGACTAATAGGCGCCCAAGGCGCCAACGGAGGCAACGGCGGAACGGGCGACGTCGCCGTCGGCGGAGCCGGCGGGGCTGGCGGCAACGCGACGGCCGTGGCGGGCCTCGGCACCGCCACCGCCGGCAGCGGCGGCACCGGCGGTGCCGCTACTGGCGTCAGCGTGACCGGTGGCACCGGTGGCAACGGCGGGGTCGGCGGCGCCGGCGGGGCTGGCGGGTCGATCTCGGGCAACGGCGGTGCGGGCGGTACCGGTGGGACCGGCGGTACGGGCGGCACCGGTGCTGTCGGACCAAGCGGAGGCGCCGGCGGCAACGGCGGCAACGCGACCATTCCGCTGAACGTCGGAACCGTGACCGGCGGCAACGGCGGTGCGGGCGGGGCCGGCGCGGTCGGTGGTGTCGGCGGCACCGGCGGCAACGGCGGTGCGGGCGGCGCTGGTGGCATCGCCCCGCACGGCACCGTCGGTAGCACCGGTACCGGCGGCACCGCGGGCGCCGGGGGCACCGGTGGCGCGGGCGGTACCGGTGGCACTGGCGGCACGGGTGGTACGGGCACCAATGGTCTCGGCACCATCGTGCAGCACGGCACGAACGGGACCGCCGGCGCCAACGGCGCTCAGGGCGCGACTGGTAGCGCCGGCCAACACGGCTAGGGCATATCCAACGAAGTTTGCCGCCAGGCCCGCACCGCCGCATCGGCGTTGCCGGCAGCGGTCGCGTCCAGCCAGTGGATTCGGTGGTCGCGGCGAAACCACGATCGCTGCCGTCGCACGTAGCGACGGGTTCCGATGAACGTCGGCTCCTGTGCGCCGCCGCCGTCACCGCCCGCGTCGAGGTCGGCGAGCACCTGTGCGTAACCCAGCGCCCGTGCCGCGGTGACGCCGTCGCGTAACCCACGGTCGAGCAACCCGATCACCTCGTCGACCAAGCCCTGACCGAACATCGTCTCGGTTCGTTGCGCCAGGCGTTGGTCGAGAAGCTCAGTGTCGCAATCCAATCCGATGATCGCCGCGTCCCAGCGCGGAGTGCCGATGACGGGCGCCGAGGCGGCGAACGGCTGACCAGTCAACTCCACGACTTCCAGCGCACGGACGATCCGTCGCCCGTCGGTCGGCAGGATCGACGCCGCGGCCGCCGGATCGCGGTGGGTCAGCTCGGTATGCAACCCGCCCGCCCCGACCTCAGCCAGACGCTGCTCCCACTTCGCCCGTACCGCCTGATCGGTCGCCGGGAACGACCAGTCGTCGAGCAGCGATTGGATGTACAGCATCGAACCGCCCACCAAGACGGGGACTTTTCCGCGAGCCGCGATCGCCTCGATGTCGGCGGCGGCGTCGCGCTGAAAGCGCGCGACGGTCGCGGTCTCGGTGACCTCGAGAACGTCCAGTTGGTGATGCGCGATGCCGTGACGCTGCGCGACGGACAGTTTCGCGGTGCCGATGTCCATGCCGCGGTAGAACTGCATCGCGTCGGCGTTGACGATCTCGACGCCTCCCGGTCCGCCGAGCAGTTCCGCGACGTCGAGGGCCAGCTGCGACTTGCCGGTGCCCGTGGGCCCGACGATCGCCAACGGCCTCACGGCTGCCAGATACCGGTGAAGTACCCGACGCCGTAAGGCGCCGCGCGATGGAGCTCCTTGGCCGACCGCGGCACCGGATCGGCCAGCCCCGCCAGTACACCGAATGCCACCCGTCCCCCGACCTGCTCGGGCAGCGCACTGAGCGCGGCAACGTCGCCGCAGGCCAGCGCGTCGTCCACGGCGCGCTGAACCTCGATGTCGTCGGGTTGATAGCCGCCGGGCGCGGCAGGGGTCAGCGTGTTGGCGCCGTCGGCGACGATCAGCACGCCGATCGGCTCGTCCGACTGGTCGAGGTCGCCACGCAGCTGCCGACCAAGCGCGATCGCCGTCTGGGCGTCGTGGTGTGCGGCGTACACCCGAACCTGCGCCTGCGCGTGCGGCTGGGCCTGCGCACGAATCCAGCCGGCCATCAGTCCGCACAGCGGCATATCAACCGGCTCAACGCTTTTCGGGGACAGTCGCACAGGCACGTCGACGCCGAAGCCCGCGAAGGTGCCGACCGCCTGCGGACCGATGACTCCGTCGGCGTCGCCCACCCCAACAGCGATCCAGCGCGGCGGAAGCGCGGAGGCCGCGGCGATCATCGCCGCGCGCAGCTCAGCCACCTCGTCGGCCGCGGTCCCGGCGAGCTCCGGAACCAGAACCGGCGCTGACGGAATGATGGCGATGGCGCTCAGCACGCGATAAAACTAACCCTCCGAGATCGCCAACAATCGTCCGGTGGCCACGTCGTCGGCATGGGCCTGCACGGTTTCGGCTTCACCGCGAGCCAGAGCCGCGGTCGCGATCACGGTCAGCAAAACCGCCACGATCAGGACCACGACCCGCTCCTCGTCCGGCTGGACTGTCTCGCCGAGCACAGCGACGCCCAGCAGCGAGCCCACGACCGGTTTGGCCACCGTCATCGTCGGCATGGACACGTTCAACGGTCCACCGCGATACGCCGACTGCTGGAACACCATCCCGGCGAACGCCGCTCCGACCGACGCGTACAGCTCCGGCGCGGCAAGCAGTGCCCCTATGCCGCCCTCGGCGGCTTCAGTCGCCCCTTTGACCAGCACCGCGAACAGCCCCAGCGACGCGCCGGAGACCGCCGCCAGCAATACCGCGGCGATAGCCCGATGCGGCCATATCCGGGCACCCAGCACGCACAGCGCGAGCAGCGGTCCCATGACCGCGGCGACGATCATCCACGTCGACCACGGCGCTCGCGAATAGCCGGCGACCGGATTGCCGACGGTGAGCACGACGGCCAGCGCGGCGGCCAAGACCGCCGCCCAAATCCATTCCCACAACGTCACCGGATGCCCGTTCATGCGGGCGTAAATCGGGAGTGCGAACAGCAGCGCCGTGACCTGCAATCCGGTGACCAGCATTACCGATCCCAGGCTCAGCGCCCCAGCCTGAAACGCGTAATTGGCGACAGCCGCCACCGCGCCGATGCGCCAGCTTCGATTGCGCCACGACATGATGAACAGCGCCAGGTAGCCCACTGGTTTGTCGGTGACCTCGTGCGCCGACCGCTGACGCTCCACATTGCCGATCGCCGATGCCAAGGCGGCGGCCAAGGCCAGCAGCACAGCAACGTCCGCTTTAGACATGGCTACCTCCCCCCAGTCGTCGAACGGCCCGAACCTGCAGTCTTCCATGCCACGGTACTGACGGCGGTGATGAAAGGCCGGGTGTCACGCGCCGCAGCTAACCGTGAGACGCCGCCACATCAGGAACGACGACGTCGTGTCCGGCGCCTGCGGCGATGGTCGCCGCTTCGCCACGGGCCAGTGCGATCGTCGAGATCACCACCAGAATCGAGGCAGCGACCAGCGCGAGCAGTCGCGGGCCGCTGGCATTGAGCGCCTCCCTCAACACCACGACGCCGAGCAACGTGGCCACCACCGGTTTGGCGACGGTCACCGTGGGCAATGAGGCGGTCAGCGCACCCGCGCGAAATGCCGACTGTTGGAAGATCATTCCGACCAGCGCGGCCGGTATCAGGCAGTACGACTCGGGCGCGCGCAGAAATGCGCCGACGCCGCCGGACGCCGCCCCGACGGCGCTTTTGGTCAGCACCGCGAACAACGCCAGCGCCGAACCCGCCACCACCGCCAACAGCACCGGCGCCACCGGACCGCGCGACCAGACGCGTGCGCCCAGCACACACAACACCATGACCGGACCCATTACCGCGATTACCAACAGCCACGTTCCCAGCGAACCGCGCGTGCTCCCGGCGTCCGGGTGGCCCATCGCGACGAGCACCGCCAGCGCACCGGCCAGCGTCACCGCCCACGTCCACTCCCAGCGCGTCACCCGGTGATGGGCCAACCGCGCATAGATCGGCAGAGCGAACAAGAGCGACGTCACCTGCAACGCGGTCACCAGCATGACCGAGCCCAGAGCCAACGCGGCGGCCTGCAAGCTGTAGTTGGCGACCGCTCCCGCGCCACCCAGCCACCAGCGTGGGTCTCGTACTGACAGCCGGAAGAGCTCGAGATGTCCGACCTGTTTGTCGGTTACCTCCTGAGCCGACCGCTGCCGGATCACATCCCCCACCGCAGACGCCAGCGCGGCGCAGAGCGCGATCAGCGCTGCGAAGTCCGCTTTCGGCATCGTTCACCGCCTGTTCACCGTCGATTACTCCGGCCAGCTTAGGTCGACTACCGGTCGCGCCGCACTGCCGCGCGGTCTTCGGCACCCCTATTCGGCGGCTCGTGTGGCACATTGCGTGCGGCGCAACAGATGATTGCGGCGTACACCACATCCCTTATCGACGCAGGCAAAACCCGCGGCGACATGGCCTGCGCCGCCAACTCGGGACGCTGCGTGCGGCAAGCTGCTTCAATACTGAACAGGTATCTCATATCGACGGCGCCGCTATGCGCGGCAGGTGCGCGGCCAATAACCGCGCGAAGGGTAGGTGACGGCAGTTGATGACGTCTGACGAGCCACACAACGAACCGCGGCCCATCCCGCGGCCAGGACCGCGGCCCGGGCCCAAACCGACACCCCGTCCTCATCCCCACCCGGTCGCGTTACCCCCGGCCAGCGATCCCCACCAGTTCGGTCGCGTCGACGACGACGGAACGGTCTGGCTGGTCAGCGCCGGCGGCGAGCGGATCATCGGATCGTGGCAGGCCGGCGACACCGAAGCGGCGTTCACCCACTTCGGCCGGCGGTTCGACGACCTGAGCACCGAGATCACCTTGCTCGAAGAGCGGCTGGCCGCGGGCACCGGAGATGCCCGCAAGATCAAAGCGACCGCCGCCGGGCTGGCCGAAACGTTACCGACCGCCAATGTGCTCGGCGATATCGATGCGCTGGCCGCGCGCCTCGCCGTCATCGCCGAACACGCCGAAGCCAGCGCGGCCGCGGACCGCTCGCGTCGCGACGAGCACCGCGCGGCGCAGACCGCCCGCAAGGAAGCGTTGGCCGCCGAGGCCGAGGAGTTGGCCAACACCTCCACGCAGTGGAAGGTCGCCGGCGACCGGCTACGCACGATCCTCGATGAGTGGAAGACGATCAACGGCTTGGACCGCAAGACCGATGACGCGCTGTGGAAGCGCTATTCGGCTGCTCGCGAGACGTTCAATCGCCGCCGCGGTTCGCATTTCGCCGAATTGGACCGCGACCGGGCCGGGGCCCGCGAGGTCAAGGAGCGGCTCTGCGTGCAAGCCGAGGAACTCGTTGACTCCACCGACTGGGGAGCGACCAGCGCCGAGTTCCGCAAGCTGCTCGCCGATTGGAAGGCGGCCGGACGTGCCGCCCGCGATGTCGACGACGCACTGTGGCACCGATTCAAAGCCGCTCAGGACACCTTCTTCAAAGCCCGCAACAGCGCGACCGCCGAACGTGACGCCGAATTCCACGCGAACGCCGTCGCCAAGGAAGCATTACTGGCCGAGGCGGAAAAGCTCGACACCAGTAATCACGAAGCAGCCAGGTCGGCGCTGCGGGCCATCGGTGAGAAATGGGACGCGATCGGCAAGGTGCCCCGGGAACGCTCCGCTGATCTCGAGCGGCGGTTGCGCGCGGTGGAAAAGAAGGTGCGCGACGCCGGCGAGTCAGACTGGTCGGATCCGCAGGCTCAGGCTCGCGCCGAGCAGTTCCGGGAACGTGTCGAGCAGTTCGAGCGCCAAGCCCAGAAGGCCGAGGCGGCAGGACGGACCAAGGAAGCCGAGCAGGCCAGGGCTAACGCCGAGCAGTGGCGGCAGTGGGCTGAAGCGGCCGCTGACGCACTGACCAAGAAGCGCTAGCCCGGCGACGATGCGGGCCGCGTCGGCCCGTTGAGGAGCCGGGCAATCAAACCGACCCCGGGGCCGTGCCGTTGGGTTTGGGCGGCTGGGCGCTATTCGGGTCGTCCAGAGTCTCCAGCAGTGTCCGGGCCTGCTCGTGGGCGGCCGCCTTGCGGCGCTGCTCCTCAGCGGCGAGCTGCACGATCGTGCGCGACCAGACGACGCGCGCCCAGTGAAACGTCAGCAGAATGATCGTGATCCAGGCGACCACCAGCCCGACGCCGGGACCCGGATGCCCGTGGGCGACGGTCTGCCGGGACCACACGGCCAGCAGACCGGCCGCGCAGGCCACCGCCGAGCCCGCCAACGCGATCCACGCCAACGCCCAGCGTCGGGTCAACAGCGCCAGCATCGAGAAACCGACACCGAAAACTAAAGCGAGCCAACTGAATACGCGTGACGGCAGCGCGATCGCCGCCTTGCCGGCGCCGTGGGTCGCGAACAAGACATCCCAGCCACGCACGTCGCCGGTGTGCGGCAGGGCGAACGATCCGATCAGCACGAACACCAGCACGGCGACAACCAACGCTCGTGCGCCCGGCTCGATTTCGCGAGCGATTCGGCGTTCCGCAGCTTCGATGTCGTCGCGGAAAGCGTCGAATTCACCCTCGTTGCGGCTCATCGTGGGCACCCCAGTGTTTCCGTTGACGCGGCAGGCTGTCCGATCGCGGGCATGCCGAGAATTAATGAGCCGGTGCCGCGCGGACGCTGACCTGCGGCGTGCGCGTCGCCGGCGCGGGTGCGTCGGTAACTGATGACGTCGCCGTCGGCGATCAGGTGATGTGGCGCCGCGCCGGTGATCGTCGTCGTGACGACGTCACCCGGGCGCACTTGTTGGCCACCGGGCGCGAAATGCACCAGGCGCCCGTCGCGAGCGCGGCCGCTCATCCTGGCGGTGCGCTCGTCCTTGCGGCCTTCACCGGTGGCGACGAGCAACTCGACGGTCCGCCCGACCTGGTTGAGGTTCTCCTCCCAGGCGATCTGGTCCTGCAGCTCGATCAGTCGCTCGTAGCGTTCCTGCACAACGGCTTTCGGCAGTTGTCCGTCGAGGTCGGCGGCGGGAGTGCCCGGCCGCTTGGAGTACTGGAACGTGAATGCGCTGGCGAACCGGGCCTGCCGGACGACGTCGAGTGTGGCGGCGAAGTCGTCTTCGGTCTCGCCGGGGAAGCCGACGATCAGATCGGTGGTGATCGCGGCGTGCGGCATGGCCGCCCGCACCCGGTCGATGATGCCGAGATAACGATCGGCCCGGTAGGAGCGGCGCATGGCGCGCAGCACCCGGTCCGATCCGGACTGCAGAGGCATGTGCAGGGTCGGGCAGACGTTGGGCGTTGTGGCCATGGCCGCGATCACGTCGTCGGTGAATTCGGCCGGATGAGGCGAGGTGAACCGCACCCGCTCAAGGCCGTCGATACGCCCGCATGCGGTCAACAGCTCAGCGAAGGCACCACGGTTGCGCGGCAGTTGCGGGTCGGCGAACGACACGCCATAGGCGTTGACGTTCTGGCCGAGCAGCGTGATTTCCAGTACGCCGTCGTCGACCAGCGATCGCACCTCGGCCAGGATGTCGTCCGGGCTGCGGTCGACCTCCTTGCCGCGCAACGACGGCACGATGCAGAACGTGCAGCTGTTGTTGCATCCCACCGAGATGGAAACCCAAGCGGCGTAAGCGGATTCACGGGCAGCAGGCAACGACGACGGGAATTGCTGCAATGCGTCGGCGATCTCCACCTGGGCGACCCGGTTGTGCCGAGCCCGCTCGAGCAGCGTGGGCAGCGACCCGATGTTGTGCGTGCCGAACACCACGTCGACCCATGGCGCCTTGGCCAGCACCGAGTCTTTGTCCTTCTGCGCCAGGCATCCGCCGACCGCGATCTGCATGTCGGGATTGCTGCGCTTACGCGGGGCCAGGTGGCTGATGTTGCCGTACAGCTTGTTGTCGGCGTTCTCCCGCACCGCGCAGGTGTTGAACACCACCACGTCGGCGTCCGCGCCGTCAGTCGCCCGCCGGTAGCCCGCGGCCTCCAGCAGACCTGCCAGCCGCTCGGAGTCGTGGACGTTCATCTGACATCCGTAGGTGCGGACCTCGTAAGTGCGCACCGGCGCCCCTGGCGTCGGCGAAGGCACAGCCGGCGCAGCGGGCGCTGCGTCCGAGGTCACCATCGAAGTCACTGGGCCATGGTACGGCGACGCGGCACCGCGGCGTTCGGCCGACCTAGACGCGCCGGCGCTCCCGCTCGGCCGCCAACTCGGCGCTGACCACGTCGTAGGCCATCGTCTGGCTGTACCCGCGGCGTGCCAGCATCGCCACCAACCGGCGGCGTAACCGAAGGTCGTCGTCGCTCAGGTCTTCCCGTCGCAGCTTCTTGCGAACCAGCTCTTCGGCGCGTCCGCGCTCGGCCGCGGGGTTGATGTCCCCGAGCACCGAGGTGATCACCTCGTTGTCGATGCCCTTGGTGTGCAGCTCAGCGGCCAATGCACGCTTGCCCTTTCCGGCGTTCGCCCGCCGCGAGTGCACCCACTGTTCGGCGAAGTCCACGTCGTCCACCAGCCCGACATCGGCCAGCCGATCCAGCACCCGGGTGCTGACGTCGTCGGGATACCCTCGCTTGGCCAGCTGACCGGCCAGCTCGGCGCGGGTCCGAGCCCTCGCGGTGAGCAGGCGCAAGCACAGCGCCCGCGCCTGCTCGTCGCGAGACGGCTCAGAAGTCGACCGGGGCGGGCAGTACGTCACCGACTACGCCATCGGTCAAGTCGTCGGTCACCACCGCGCCGATACCGAGCTTTTCTTTGATCTTCTTCTCGATCTCGTTGGCCACTTCGGCGTTTTCCATCAGGAAGTTGCGGGCGTTCTCCTTGCCCTGACCGAGCTGCTCGCCTTCGTAGGTGAACCAGGATCCGGACTTGCGGATGAAGCCCTGGTCCACGCCCATGTCGATCAGCGAGCCTTCCCGGCTGATGCCCTTGCCGTAGAGAATGTCGAACTCGGCCTGCTTGAACGGCGGTGACACCTTGTTCTTGACGACCTTCACCCGGGTGCGGTTACCGACCGCATCGGTGCCGTCCTTGAGTGTCTCGATCCGCCGAACATCCAGACGCACCGACGAATAGAACTTCAAAGCCTTTCCGCCCGTTGTTGTTTCGGGCGAACCGAACATCACGCCGATCTTCTCGCGAAGCTGGTTGATGAAGATCGCGGTGGTGCCCGAATTACTCAGCGCACCGGTGATCTTCCGCAGCGCCTGGCTCATCAGCCGCGCCTGCAGGCCGACGTGGCTATCGCCCATCTCGCCTTCGATCTCTGCGCGCGGCACCAGTGCGGCCACCGAGTCGACAACCAGGATGTCCAGCGCGCCCGAGCGGATCAGCATGTCGGCGATCTCGAGGGCCTGCTCGCCGGTGTCCGGCTGGCTGACCAGCAGCGAATCGGTGTCCACGCCCAACTTGTGGGCGTAGTCGGGATCCAGCGCGTGCTCGGCGTCGATGAACGCCGCGATGCCACCGGCAGCCTGGGCGTTGGCCACCGCGTGCAGTGCGACGGTGGTCTTACCGGAGGATTCCGGACCGTAGATCTCCACGATGCGACCGCGGGGCAGGCCGCCGATGCCCAGGGCCACGTCCAGCGCGATCGACCCGGTCGGGATGACCGAGATCGGTTGGCGTACCTCGTCTCCGAGGCGCATCACCGAACCTTTGCCGTGACTCTTCTCAATCTGGGCCATCGCCAATTCGAGGGCTTTTTCGCGATCTGGGGCTTGTGGCATGGTGCTTACCTCTCGGTGTAGTCGTTGTTCGGTTTGACCGGTCTCGGTCAGTTGGCCGTGACGTTAAAGCAGCCCACCGACAAGTCGGGCTCGTCGAACGATCACCACAGTAGCGAACAGGTGTTCGAATGCAAGCAGGCGCGCCGTCGGCGTGTCCGGGGTCAGATCACCACTGTTCGCGGGGCACGTCGAAGTCCACACAGAGCGCCCGCCAGACATCGCGAGGTTCCACGCCGTCCTCGATCGCCTGCGCCGCGGTACGCCCGTCGAACCCGGTCAGCACATGATCAGCCAGCACCGAAGCGCCGTAGGTCGTGCCGAATCGCAGGGTCACCCGATCGTGGAATTCCGTCAGCCGCACGGGGACCAAGCTACCGAGCCGAGACCAGCGCCTCATGGCACACCCGCACCGGGTCGGCGACCCCGGCGGCACCGGCCGCGGCGCGCCGTGCGGCGTCGCGGTAACTCGGCGTCGCCAGCACCTCGCCGGCAGCCTCGGCCAACGCCTCGCCGGTCAACGGCCGCACCAGCCGCCCACTCCCCTGCCGCGCCACCCGGTTGGCGATCTCCCATTGATCTCCGCCGCCGGGGACCACCACCAGCGGGACACCGGCCAGCAGCGACTTGGCGACCATGCCGTGCCCGCCGCCGCAGATGGCCAGGTCGGCTTCGGCGAGCAGAGCGTCCTGGCGGCCCAACCCGACCACCGCCCACGGCGGCACGGTCAGGTCCGACCCGTTCAGCCGCGACACCACCACCCGCGCACCGAGGGAACCCAGGGCGTCCAGCGCGGTCTCGGCCATCCCCCGCGTCCCGGTCGTCGCCGTCGACGGCGCCACCATCACCACCGGCCCCGAGCCGGGCGGGATCGGCAACACCTGCTCGGTCGGCTCGAAGTGCAGCGGGCCCACCACGATGGCTTCGGCGGGCCAGTCCGGCCGCGGTACCTCAAGGGCGGGCAGCGTCGCGATCAGTCGTCGCAGTGGGCCGGGATCGCTTGCCGGCAAACCGATTCCAACCCGAGCCTCGGATCGCTGCCGAAGCCCGGCGCGCCAGGACCTCGCGGTCAGCGCACGCATCGTGGCGTCCCTCAGCCGGCCCCGGATGCCGGTCCCGGGTGCCAGCCCACTTCCCAACGGCGGCAACCCTTTCGACGGTCGATACAGCGGATGCGGGTTCAGCTCGACCCACGGGATACCCAGCAGCTCGGCCGCCATGCCGCCGCACGCGGTGATGACGTCGGACACCACCAAGTCCAGCGTCATCGCCTGCAGCTGCGGGGCATTCAGCACCGCCATCCGGGCTGCGCGCCGGTGGAGCTTGGCGCCGTCGTCGAGGTCGTCGTCGTCTTCGGTTGCGTCGAGCCCGAGCAGCTCGACGGCGTCGACACCGACGGCGCGCGCGGTGTCGATCCATTCCACGCCGGTCAGCAGAGTCGGTGCGTCGCCGGCGGCCAGAAACCGTTGACAGAGCGCGATCGCCGGAAACGAGTGGCCCGGGTCCGGTCCGGCCACCACCGCGACGCGCATCGCCTTACCCTGCCACAGCGGCTTAGGCTGTTGGTCATGACCGAGCTGACTCTCGAGAACACCCGCACCGTCGAGGTCTTCCTGCATGCGCTGCAGGATGCGGACCTCGACACCGCAGGCGCCGCGCTTGCCGACGATCTCGTCTACCAGAACGTCGGTTTGCCGACGATCCACGGCCGCAGGCGAGCGATGAAGCTCTTCAGCCCGTTGGGCGGTGCCAGCGCGTTCGAGGTGAAGATCCACCGCATCGCCGCCGACGGCGCCGCGGTGCTCACCGAGCGCACCGATGCGCTGATCTTGGGCCGCCTGCGGCTGCAGTTCTGGGTCTGCGGCGTGTTCGAGGTGCACGACGGCCAGATCACGCTCTGGCGGGACTACTTCGACTTCTTCGACATGTTCAAGGCAACGCTGCGCGGCATCGCCGGGCTCGTGGTGCCGTCGCTTCGGGCATCGCTGTAACCGCGATGAGCGACAGCGCCGCCCGCCCCAACGCGGTCCAGTTCGTCCGCTACTGCTGCGGAGCCCGGCTGCCCGACTCGATGCGGGACTGGGTGCGCAACGATCTGGCGGGCAAGGGCGCGACGGGCCGGATGATGCGCCGCGTCGCGGTTCCGGCGGTGTTGGTACTCGCCCCGTTCTGGCTGATCCCGACGACGCTGGACGTGCACCTGAGCATGACGCTGCCGATCCTCATTCCGTTCGTGTACTTCTCGCACGCGCTGAACAAGGTGTGGCGCCGTCACATGTTGCAGGTGCACAACCTGGATCCGAAGCTCGTCGACGCACGCCGCAGCAAGCGCGAGGAGCAGATGCGTCAGTCGTACATCGACCGCTATGGCCCGCGGTCTGATTGACGGCTAGGCCCGGCGCGGCAGTCCGCCGAGTTCGTCGAACGCCTGCGACCAGCCGACCAACCGATCCGTCGCACCGGCCAACTCGGCGCGGTAACGCTGCCGCGACGCCATCAGCGCGGAGCCATGGTCGCCACTCGCCGATGACACCAATTGCGCTGCAGCGGTAACCATTTCGTTGTACTGTCGCACGCCCGCACTCAACTGCGCGGTGAACGCGTTGATCGTGGGTGTCAGATATGACCGCGACTGCGGAGTGCCCGTCGCCGCCCGCTCCATCGAGACCACCTCGGCCGCGGTCGCCGCCATCGCGGCCGAGCTCTGGTTGGCCGCGATGGTCAATTCGTGAATCTCGCTGGCGGGCAGCATGTTTCCACGTTCCATGACGCCGATCAGCGAAAAGAAGCCGCGCTCCGATGCGCCCAGCGCCGACATCGCCGAGCGGGCCGCCGAACTCAGCGGCGGCAGGCGCCGGGAGTTGGTCGGCCGCTGGGCCGGCAGCGGCTCCGATTTCAGCCAGCCGTAGCGAATGAGTAGCAGCGTCGCGATCATCGCTTGCGCCACCGCGACGCCGCCGGTGATCTCCAGCAGCAGCGCGAACCAGCCCCAGGCCGCCAGCACGAGCGTCGTCGCAGCCCAGAACACCGTTCCCGCAACGAAAATCAGGCCCCACCGCAGCGCACGCCGGCGCCGGCGCAACAACTTCTCCCGAGGATCGTTGGCTGCGCTGATCTTTCGCGCCACCGTGTCGGCGAGCCCGTCGGCGAAGTCGAAGCCGCGCAACAGCAACGCCCGCCAGGACGCGCCGTGACCGGAATGGACCGCCATATCGCCCTACTGGCCGATGGGCTTTTCGGTGGGCGCCGTCTGCGGGGCCGCGGCCGGGGTGGCCGCCGGAGCGCTCGTCGACCCGCCTGCCGGCAATGCCTCGCCACGCATGGACGCGCGGATCTGCTCCAACCGCGAGTGGCCGGCCATCTGCACGCCGGCCTGTTCGACCTCGAGCATGCGGCCCTGCACCGAGTTCTGCGCAAGCTCGGCCTGACCCAGCGCGTTGGCGTAGCGGCGTTCGATCTTGTCGCGGACCTCGTCGAGGCTCGGCGTCGTACCGGGTGCGGCGATCTCACTCATCGACCGCAGCGACGCGCTGACCTGCTCCTGCATCTTGGCCTGCTCGAGCTGGCTGAGCAGCTTGGTGCGCTCGGCGATCTTCTGCTGCAGCACCATCGCGTTCTGCTCGACGGCCTTCTTCGCCTGCGCGGCGGCGTTGAGCGCCTGGTCGTGTAGCCCCTTGAGGTCTTCGACGCTCTGCTCGGCCGTCACCAGCTGGGCCGCGAACGCCTCGGCGGCGTTGTTGTATTCGGTGGCTTTGGCGGCGTCACCGGCGGCGGTGGCCTGATCGGCAAGTGTCACCGCCTGCCGGACGTTGACCTGGAGCTTTTCGATGTCCGCCAGTTGCCGGTTGAGCCGCATCTCCAGCTGACGCTGGTTGCCGATCACCGATGCGGCCTGCTGGGTCAGCGCCTGGTGCTGGCGCTGCGCCTCCTCGATAGCCTGCTGGATCTGCACTTTGGGGTCGGCATGTTCGTCGATCTTGGCGTTGAACAGCGCCATGACGTACTTCCAGGCTTTGACGAACGGATTGGCCATCGGTTAGCTCCGCCTTTGCGTGTAGGTGTCTGCGCTCAATTTATCGGTTTCACGCCGATTGCCACACCCTTGCCGGTTTAAGCGACAGCCATTGCGACGACGGGCGGGATGACGACCTTGGTGCTGGCGTCGATATTGGCCGCGCTCGCCGTGGTGTTCGGTGTCGACTCCTGACGTTCCAGCTGTTCGCTGGCGTCGACAAGCAGCTGCGACAGCGGCACATCCAGGGCGTGGCAGATGGCGCTGAGCAGCTCGCTGGAGGCTTCTTTGCGACCGCGCTCGACCTCCGAGAGGTAGCCGAGGCTGACCCGCGCGGTGTCGGAGACCTGACGCAGCGTCCGGCCTTGTGTGATTCGGGCCCGACGCAGCACATCGCCGAGGACCTCGCGCAGCAGTGCGGGCATCACGCTCTCCTTAAGTCCAGTGGGTTCTCCTAGGCCAACGACGGCCACACGGTCTTGGTTCCCGAGGCGGGTTCGATTGCCCGCCTCCTCCTCGGGCCGCTACGCAGCCCGCATCGTCGGCGAGCTCACTGCGCTGTGACGAGCGCACGGAGCCTGCTGATCGACTCCCGCACCGCTGACACGCGGATGTCCCAGCGGCTGCCGTTGAGCTGCAATCGGACCACCTCGGTGTCGACCGGCCCGGCCAGGCCCAGGAACACCGTGCCCACCGCGTGCCCGCCATGCGGCTCGGGCCCGGCGACGCCGGTCAACCCGACACCCCAGGTGGCCTCGCAGCGTTGACGTGCGCCGACGGCGAGCGCCCGCGCCGTGGGCGCCGCGACCGGCCCGACCTCGTCGAGGATCTGCGGCGCCACGCCGGCCAGCAGCACCTTGGTGCGCTCGGTATACGTGATCAGGCCACCACGCAGGACTTCGCTGGCACCGGGCACGCCGGCCAGCGTTGCGGCCAGCAATCCCGCGGTCAGTGACTCGGCAGTGGCAACGCTCTGCTTACGGACGGTCAGGTCGGCGATCAGTCGGCGGGCGTCGTCAACCAGCAGAGGGTCGTCCACGAGCATCCCTCGCGGCCGAGGCGACGTAGTCCAAACCGGTGACCACCGTCAGCACGATCGCAGCCGCCATCACCACCCACGCGACCACCAACCACGTCCCGGACACCGGAAGGACGAACAACCCGATCGCGACGGCCTGGACGAGGGTCTTGAGTTTGCCGCCGCGACTGGCCGGGATGACGCCGTGACGCAGCATCACAAACCGCAGCACGGTGATCCCGACCTCGCGAGCCAGGATGACCACCGTCACCCACCAATGCAGGTCACCGAGCATCGACAGCCCGATCAGCGCCGCGCCCACCAAAGTCTTGTCGGCGATCGGGTCGGCCATCGTGCCGAACTCGGTCACCATCCCGTAGCTGCGGGCCAGCGCACCGTCGAAGCGATCAGTGATAACGGCGACCGCGAACACGACGAAAGCGATGATGCGGCTTGGGGTTTCGTGGCCATTACCGGCGAACAATGCCAGCAGGAAGACGGGAACGAGCACCAAACGCAACAGCGTCAGCACATTCGCCAGGTTGGTGACCCGCACGCGCGGGACCACCGGACCTGTTTGCGGTTGCCCCGACACGGCAACAGAATATCGGTAACCGCGCCGTTGGGCGCCATCGCCCGCGCCACTCGCGCTGAATCATCGTCGCTGTGGCCTCACCCGATAATCTGCAGCAATGGACGCAGCGACCGATCCGTCGGCCTCCGGGCCGGTGATCAGGCGCGCGCGAACCTCCGACGTGCCGATGATCAAACAACTCGTCGACACCTACGCCGGCCGGATCCTGCTGGAAAAGAATCTCGTGACGCTCTACGAAGCCGTCCAGGAATTCTGGGTCGCCGAGGTCGACGGCGACGTGGTCGGGTGCGGCGCGCTGCACGTGTTGTGGGCCGATCTCGGCGAGGTCCGCACGGTGGCGGTGGATCCGTCGATGACGGGGCGCGGCATCGGCCACGCCATCGTCAACCGGCTACTTAAGGTCGCCCGCGACCTGCAGCTGGAGCGCCTGTTCGTGTTGACGTTCGAGACCGAGTTCTTCGGCAGGCACGGGTTCACCGAGATCGAAGGCACCCCGGTCACCGCCGAGGTGTTCGAGGAGATGTGCCGCTCCTACGACATCGGTGTCGCCGAGTTCCTGGACCTCAGCTACGTCAAGCCGAACACGCTGGGCAACTCGCGCATGCTGATGGTGCTCTAGTCCGCCGAGCGCCCGGCCCGCCGAGCGCCCGGAGCCGACTGCCCGGCTGGCGGGGCGCTCGACCCGAGCTAGTCCTCGTCGGAGTCCTCGGCGTCGCCGCCGGCGCCGCGGATGGCCATCAGCGTGGCGGCCAGCTCGTCGGGCTTGACCAACACCTCGCGGGCCTTTGAGCCCTCGCTGGGGCCGACGATGCTGCGCGTCTCCATCAGGTCCATCAGTCGGCCGGCTTTGGCGAAGCCGACCCGAAGCTTGCGCTGCAGCATCGACGTCGAACCGAACTGGCTCGACACCACCAGCTCCACGGCTTGCAGGAACACGTCCATGTCGTCGCCGATGTCGGGGTCGACGTCGGTGCGCTCGCCGGTCGGCTTGGCGGCAGTGACGCCCTCGGTGTACTCAGGCTCGGCCTGCTCTTTGCACGCGGCCACGACGGCCTGGATCTCCTCGTCGGAGATGTAGGCGCCCTGCAGTCGCACCGGCTTGCCGGCGCCCATCGGCAGGAACAGACCGTCGCCCATGCCGATCAGCTTCTCCGCGCCGGCCTGGTCGAGGATCACCCGGCTGTCGGTCAGCGACGACGTCGCGAACGCCAACCGGGACGGCACGTTGGTCTTGATCAGACCGGTGACCACGTCCACCGACGGCCGCTGCGTGGCCAGCACCAGGTGAATGCCTGCGGCACGGGCCTTTTGGGTGATCCGCACGATGGCGTCTTCGACGTCGCGCGGTGCGGTCATCATCAGGTCGGCCAGCTCGTCGACGATCGCCACCACATACGGGTAGGGCCGGTACTCACGCTGGCTGCCCAGCGGGGCCGTGATGGCACCTGAGCGCACCTTGTCGTTGAAGTCGTCGATGTGGCGCACCCGGGACGCCTGCATGTCCTGGTAGCGCTGTTCCATCTCCTCGACCAGCCAGGCCAGCGCCGCCGCTGCCTTCTTCGGCTGAGTGATGATCGGTGTGATCAGGTGCGGAATGCCTTCGTACGGCGTCAGTTCCACCATCTTCGGGTCGATCAGGATCATCCTGACCTCTTCGGGGGTGGAGCGGGTGAGCAGCGAGACCAGCATCGAGTTGACGAAGCTGGACTTACCGGAGCCGGTCGAGCCCGCGACCAGCAGGTGCGGCATCTTGGCCAGGTTGGCCGAGATGAAGTCGCCTTCGATGTCCTTTCCCAGCCCGATCACCAACGGATGGTGGTCACGACGGGTCGACGGCGCGGTGAGAACGTCTGCCAGCCTGACCATTTCGCGGTCGGTGTTGGGCACCTCGATGCCGACAGCCGACTTGCCCGGAATCGGCGCCAGCATCCGGACGCTCTCGGTGGCCACCGCATAGGCGATGTTCTTCTGCAACGCGGTGATCTTCTCGACCTTGACGCCCGGGCCGAGTTCGACCTCATAGCGCGTGACGGTCGGACCCCGGGTGCAGCCGGTGACCGCTGCGTCAACCTTGAACTGGTTGAGCACTTCGCTGATGGCATCGGCCATCACGTTGTTGGCAGCGCTGCGTTTCTTGGGTGGATCGCCGGCCAGCAACAGGTTCAGCGACGGCAGGATATACGGCCCCTCGACCACTCGGTCAAGCACCAAAGTGTCTTGCGTGCCAGCAGGTTTGGGTTCGGACTTGGCGACGCGCTTGCGAGTGCGCGCGGCTGTCGGCTCCGGCACGGTCGGGGTGTCGTCGGCGGCGGGCGCCGCGTCGCCGGTCGGCCACGCCTGGGCGTCATCATCGGCGAAGTCGTCGTAGTAGCCGTCGGAAAAGTCTTCGGCGACAGCACCTTCGGCGTAGTCGTCGTCGTAGTAGTCGCCCTCGTCGTTGTCGAACATCCGGGTGTGGAACATCGACCGCAGCGTCTCGGGCACCTCGCGAATCGTGGTGCCGGTCAACAGCAGCAGGCCGAACAGCGCGCCGATGAACAACAGCGGCGCGCAAATCCACGGGGTCAACCCCTCCGACAGCGGTCCGCCAATCGCGAAGCCGATGAATCCCGCGGCGTGCGCGCGACCGACCGGGGTGTCCGGCGAACCGGCCCACAAGTGCCACAGCCCCAGCACCGGCAGCGCGACCATCGCCGCCCCGAGGACCAGCCTCGGCCGGGCGTCCGGGTTCGGCTCGGTGCGCATCAACAGCACCGCGACGGCGGCGGTGATCAGCGGCAGCAGCACCACCGCCGACCCGACGAAGATCCGGATCACCGAGTCGACCCACGCGCCGACCGGGCGGGCGGCGTCAAACCACGAACTGGCGGCGATGATGACGGCGATACCCAGCAGAGCGAGGGCCAGCCCGTCGCGGCGGTGGCCGGGGTCGATGTCGCGGGCCCGGCCCACCGACCGGGCAGTGCTACCGGTGCCCTTGGCCACCATCAACCACGTCGCGCGCACGGCCCGTCCGCAGGTCAACCCGGCGCTGGTCACAAGCGAACGGTTGCGCCGCCGGGCGGGACGGCGCGGGGCGGGCTTGCGCCGGGCCTGCGCCGACCGGGAACCCCCGCGCGAAGCGGCCTTTGACCTGCTCGTTCGGTTCCCAGACCGGGCGACAGTCTTGCTAGGCATGCGGCAAGCCTAATCGCTAGAACACCATCTGCACCATACGCCACACTGGTTACCTGGCCGTTACCGTCCGACCGGCGGTTCAGCGGCGAAAACAGCTGAGTAGGGTGACAGCCGTCACTTCTCGTCCAGGAGGCCTGCATGCCCGTTGTCGTCGTCGCCACGCTGACCGTCAAACCTGAATCGGTCGACACCGTCCGTGACATCCTCACGACCGCGGCCGAGGAGGTGCACCAGGAGCCTGGTTGCCAGCTGTATTCGGTCAACCAGTCGGGTGAGACCTTCGTCTTCGTCGAGCAGTGGGCCGACGAGGAGGCGCTGAAGACTCACAGCACCGCCCCCGCGGTCGCGAAGATGTTCACCGCGGCCGGCGAGCACCTGGTGGGCGCGCCCGACATCAAGATGCTGCAACCAGTTCCCGCCGGCGACCCGGACAAAGGGCAGATTCGCCCGTGACCGAGGGCCCGCTGGCCGGCAAAGTCGCACTCATCACCGGCGCTGCTCGCGGGCAAGGCCGTGCACACGCGGTGCGCTTGGCATCTGACGGCGCCGACATCATCGGCATCGACATCTGCGCCCCGATCGCCAGCGTGCCGTATGCGCTGGCCACCGCTGACGATCTGGCAGCGACCGTCAAGCTCGTTGAAGACACCGGCGCGCGCATCGTGGCCAAGCAGGCCGACGTCCGCGACCGGGCGTCGTTGTCGACCGCGGTTCAGGCCGGCATCGACGAACTCGGCCGACTCGACATCGTGATCGCTAACGCCGGTATCGCGCCCATGCAATCGGGTGACGACGGCTGGCGCGACGTCATCGACGTCAATCTGACCGGCGTCTACAACACCATCAAGGCCGCGATACCGACCATGGTCAAGCAGGACGAGGGCGGATCGATCGTGCTGATCAGTTCCGCGGCAGGACTGGCCGGAGTCGGCAGCCCCGATGCGGGCTCGGTAGGCTACGCGGCCGCCAAGCACGGTGTGGTCGGGCTGATGCGGGTGTATGCGAATCTTCTTGCCAGGCAGAGCATCCGGGTCAACTCGATTCATCCGACGGGCGTGGAAACCCCGATGATCGACAATGACTTCACCCGGGGCTGGCTGGCCACGATGGCGGCTCAGACCGATTCGCCGGGCACCATGGGCAATGCCATGCCGGTCGAGGTTCTGCAACCGGAGGACATCGCCAACGCGGTGGCGTGGCTGGTGTCCGACCAGGCCCGCTACATCACCGGTGTCACACTTCCGGTGGACGCGGGTTTCTTGAACAAGTAACGCGTGGCGCGAAACCCCGCGGCGCCTACGTCCGCAAGGATTTCATCGACGGCGTCAACCGGTACGGGGCCGAGTCGTTGTATCGCCGATTCCGGCTACGACAACACTTGTGGGACTTCGGGATTGCGCCCGACGAGGTTGCCGTGTTCTTGAGTCAACACGGGTGGCGATTGATCGAGCAGGCCGGACCGGACCTGATTGTGCAGCGCTACGTCGCACCGACCGGTCGCGATCTGTTGGCATCACCGATCGAGTGGTCGGCGTATGCGGAGAAGGTCTAGCCGAGTCTGCAAACTGCTGACGACACGCCGCAATACGCGCGTCCCCAGGTCAGCGTACTAACGGCGTCATACTCACGACATGGCCAGCGACGGGGCTGTCCGTTTCTCAAGTGCACCAGCCGAACCGGCGTGCCGATTTTTGTCTCGGCACCAGGCTGCGGTGCTCGCCGCGGCGATCCGCTGCATCGCCACCAGCCCGGAGTTGAACCCTTCCGGGCACGTCGTCATCTACGTAGACCACCTGCTGTCGGTGTTCGACGTGGCACCCACCGAGCTGCACAAAGTCGGATCGTTGCGGCAGCGGCTCGCCCACCTCCGTGACCGGTACACCCGCGGCATCGCGATGCTCGACGAGCTGGCCGGCGGCGACTTCGCCGCGGCGCCGCTTCTGCACCAGAACCTCATTCTGTCGCGTAGCCAGGTGGCACCCTTCGCGAGCCTGCTGTTCGACCACTGCGTGGAGGCGACGTGTGCCCCGCCACTCAGTGCTCGTCGTGGCGCGGCGGATTGCTCCCACAAAACCGGAAAGCACCTTCGACACGCCGGACACGGGCATCCAGTGGGCAGTCCGTCGTCAGCGTCATAATCGCCTCGTGGCCAGCGACGAGGCCGCCGAAAGCCACGGCTCGTCGGCGCCGGTATCCCGGCGCACGGTCCTCGGCGGGCTGACCCTGCTGCCGCTGGCCGCCGCGCTCAACAACGTCCTGCCGGTGGCGTCCGCCGACGCGGCCTACCAATACCTTTCAGACCACCAAGCCGCGGTGCTCGACGCCGCCACCCGCCGGCTGATCCCCGGACCGGGAGACGACCCGGGCGAGACCAGTCCAGGGGCACACGAAGCAAACGTGGTCCGCTACATCGACGTCATGCTTGCGGCGTTCTCTTTCTCGCCACCGAAGGTGCACGCGGGTGGGCCGTGGAGTAACCGCGCCGGCGGTACGCAGGATTTCATGGCTGACTTCGTCCCGCTCGACCGCGCCCAGAACTACGCCTGGCAGCAGCGGGTCAACGATCTGCGCACCAAGTACACCAACGGCATCGCGCTGCTCGACCAGCTGGCCGGCGG
The DNA here is from genome assembly GCF_010727945.1 of Mycobacterium cookii. Classification (NCBI taxonomy): domain Bacteria; kingdom Bacillati; phylum Actinomycetota; class Actinomycetes; order Mycobacteriales; family Mycobacteriaceae; genus Mycobacterium; species Mycobacterium cookii. The sequence goes on along the minus strand of NZ_AP022569.1, from coordinate 212,446 downwards.
CGACTTCACCTCAGCGTCGACCAGGCAACAGAACAACATCCTGGCGACTGGTCAGGCGCTGTCGTTCACCCAGCTGCTGTTCGGGCACGCCATCGAGGGGATGTATTCCGCGCCGGAGTACGGCGGTAACGCCAACCTTGTTGGCTGGCAGGACATCCAGTGGCCGGGAGACATCCAGCCGCGCGGCTATACCGACGCCGAAGTCGAAGCACCCCAAAAGGACACGCTGGCCCAAAGCGGAATCATCGGGATGCTGGTGCAGGGCGGATGGGCGCAGGCCATCGCCAAAATGGGGGGTAAGGCCGGCGTGAACGCCGGTGGGTAAAGCGATCATCGTCGGCTCAGGCGCGGGCGGGTCGGTCATGGCAATGGAACTCGCGGAATCCGGTTGGGACGTCGTGATTTTCGAGATGGGACCGAACTATTACTCCAACCTCGAAGGACAAGGGCCGTTCCCGACGGTGTTCTCCAACGACGAGCTCAAGTCGCAGTACCGCTACTTCGAGCAGCCGGATCCACTGGCCTACCCGCGCACCTTCCGCCAAACCACCAGCCAGAATGCGGCGACGACCTACGTCGGTGACGTCAACGATCTTCCCAACCAGGTCGGCGGCGCATTCCCGCATTCGGACGTCAAGGTCACCCGGATGTGGGACATCGACTTCAAGGGACTCTCGCTGCTCGGCCCGGTGCCCGGAGCGGACATGGCGGATTGGCCGTTCGAATACAGCGAGCTCGCACCGTACTACGACGAGATCGAGACGTTGATCGGAGTGCAAGGCGATGTCGCGTCGATACCCGCATTCGTCCAGCGGCACCAGCCGCAACTGAAGCCCTTCCCGATGCCGCCGGGGGCGCAGATGCGCTCGTCGACACTGCTTGCGGCGGGAGCGAAACGCCTTGGGCTGCAGCCATTTTACTTCCCGATGGCGGCCAATTCGGTGGAATACAACGGCTCCCCGGCATGCAACAACTGCGGATTCTGCTCGGGCTACGGGTGCCCGATCTCCGCCAAGCCGGGCAACCTGATCATGCTGCGGCGTGCGCTGCACACCGGGCGGGTGCAGTTGCGGCCGCAGACGACCGTCACCCAGGTCAACTACACCGGCCGTCGCGCGACCGGCGTCTCTTTTGTCGACGCAGCGGGCAACGCCGGCGGAGAGAGCGCCGACGTGGTTGTGCTGGCCTGCTCCGCAGTGCTGTCACCGCGCTTGGCGCTGCTATCCAATCTGCCTGACCCCTATAACCGCATCGGCAAGCGCATCATGTTTCAAAACTTCTACGACGGCTTCGCGATCTTCCTCAACCAGCGCGTGCATCCTTACCGCGGTCGCTCGTGCACGCAAGTCGTGTTCGACTTCAACGATCCCGATTTCCGCGGAGCTCGAGTCTTCGCTCGGCTCAGGGGGCTGCCATACATCCGGGCCGGCCTGTGCGAGCTCGGTGGCAGCCAGAACCCGATCGCGGAAGGCAAGTTCTACCAGGAAATCCTCGGGTTTCTGCCGGGCGTGCAGTTTTTCGGCCGACCGTTCAAGGAGCTGATGCGCGCCTCGCTGCTGCGTGACCGGCTCGCCGGCGTCGACTGTTTCGCCACCGACATGCCCTACCTGACGAACAGCGTGAGTCTCGACCCGACGGTCAAAGACCTCAACGGGCAGCCGGCGGCCCGGATCACCTACAAGATCGGGAAATTCGAAAGGGTCTCGCAAGAGTTCTTCATTCCGCTGCTGTCGGCGATGTGCGGGGCATCGGGCGCACAGTTGTATGCCGCCGTACCGCAGAGCACCGCAAATTCCATCGGCGGCACCGCACCACCGACCGGACTGCACACCATGGGCGGGATGCAGATGGGCGCAAACCCGATGACCAGCGTTGTCGACGGGGACGGACGAATGCACCAGATGGACAACGTGTTCTGCTCCGACAGCAGCGTTTTCGCGACCTCAGGCGGCTCCAACCCCACGAACACGATCATGGCGGTCGCGTTGCGCACCGCACGTGGGCTCACCGGCAGGCGAAATCCGGTGCCGAGTCCAATTGGGTGAACCCGCTTGGCAACTCAGATTTCGATGACGGTGGGCACGATCATCGGCTGCCGGCGGTAGGTCTCCCCCACCCACTTGCCGACGGTGCGCCGGACGGCCTGCGCGATTCGGGCCGGCTCGGTGACGTTCTCGGCCGCCAGCGACTCCAGCTCGGCTTCGATTCGCCGGACGGCCGGCTCGAGTGCCTTGGGGTCTTCGGAGAATCCGCGCGAATGCACGTGCGGCGGGGCGGCCGGCTTTCCGGTCCCACGCCGGACGACGACCGTCACCGCGACGAAACCCGAGGACAGGATCAGCCTTTCACCCAACGTCGCGTCGCCGACGTCTCCGGTGATCAATCCGTCGACGAACATCTTGCCGACCGGTACCGCACCGGCGATGCTTGCCCGTCCGCCGACCAGGTCGACGCTGACTCCGTTCTCGGCCAGCACGATCGACTCTTCGGGCACCCCCGCGCTGGCGGCGAGCTTGGCGTTGGCCCGCAGCATCCGCCAGGTGCCGTGCACCGGCATCACGTTGCGGGGACGGATGCCGTTGTAGAGGAACAGCAACTCGCCCGAGTATGCGTGGCCCGAAACATGTACGCGGACTTGCTGATTGGTCACCACCCGAGCGCCAATTTTGGCCAGCTCGTCGATCACCCCAAACACGGCCTCTTCGTTGCCCGGTATCAGCGACGACGACAGGATGATCAGGTCACCGGCAGTCAGCGTGATGCTGCGATGCTCGCCGCGCGACATCCGCGACAACGCCGCCATCGGCTCACCCTGAGTTCCGGTCGTGATCAGCACAACCTGGTCGGGCGCCATCATCTCCGCGGCACCGATCTCTACCAGGTCGGAATCGTCGACCTGCAGAAATCCCAGCTCGCGCGCGATCCCCATGTTGCGCACCATCGAGCGGCCGACGAACGACACGCGCCGGCCCAATGCCGTTGCGGCATCGATGATCTGCTGTACCCGATCCACGTTGGAGGCGAAACAGGCAACGATCACGCGGCCCTGTGCGCCCCGGATCAACCGGTGCAGCGTCGGCCCGACTTCGCTTTCCGACGGTCCCACACCCGGGATCTCGGCGTTGGTGGAGTCGCACAGGAACAGATCCACCCCGGCGTCGCCGAGCCGCGACATGCCCGGCAGGTCGGTGGGCCGACCGTCGAGCGGCAGTTGGTCGAGTTTGATGTCACCGGTGTGCAGGACGGTTCCGGCTCCGGAGCGCACCGCGATCGCCAGCGCGTCGGGAATCGAGTGGTTGACCGCGAAGAACTCGCATTCGAACACGCCGTGCGTGGAGCGCTGCCCTTCGGCCACCTCGATGAACACCGGCTTCACCCGGTGCTCACGACATTTCGCGGCGACCAAGGCCAGGGTGAACTTCGAGCCGACCACTGGAATGTCGGGACGCAGCTTGAGCAGGAACGGAATCGCACCGATGTGGTCTTCGTGGGCGTGAGTCAGCACCAGAGCCTCGACGTCGTCAAGCCGGCCTTCGATGTGTCGCAGGTCGGGCAGGATCAGGTCGACGCCCGGCTCGTCGTGGGTCGGGAACATCACCCCGCAGTCGATGATCAGCAACCGGCCGAGGTGCTCGAAAACCGTCATGTTGCGGCCGATTTCGCTGATTCCGCCCAGCGCGGTGATCCGCAGACCACCTGTGGCGAGCGGACCCGGCGGCTGGAGGTCTACATCCACCGGTTCACCTGAGCACCGAGGCCGCGCGCATGTCAGCGGCCAGTGCGTCGATCTGCTCAGCCGACGCGGCAACCTGCGGCAGCCGCGGCTCGCCTACGTCGAGGCCTTGCAGGCGCAATCCGGCCTTGGACATCGTCACGCCGCCGAGGCGGCTCATCGCATTGCACAGCGGGGCGATCGCCACATTGATCTTGCGGGCGGTACTGACGTCGCCAGAAGCGAAGGCGGACATCAAGTCTCGAAGCTGACCGGCCGCCAGGTGAGAGATCACGCTGATGAATCCGGTCGCGCCCATCGCGAGCCAGGGCAGGTTCAGCGCGTCGTCGCCGGAGTAGTAGGCCAGACCGGCCTCGGCCATCAACTGCGCACCGCCATGCAGATCACCTTTGGCGTCTTTGACGCCGACGATGTTGGGGTGCGCCGACAACGCCCGCAGTGTCTCGAATTCGATCGGCACCACCGACCGCGGCGGGATGTCGTAGAGCAACACCGGCAGCGGCGTCGCGTCGGCGACCGCAGTGAAGTGTGCGAGCAGTCCGGTCTGCGGCGGCCGCGAGTAATACGGTGTGACCACGAGTAGCCCGTGCGCACCTTCGGCGGCGCTGGCCTTGGCCAACTGGATGCTGTGCGCGGTGTCGTAGGTCCCCGCTCCGGCGATGATGCGGGCGCGATCGCCGACCGCCTCGAGCACCGCCCGAAGCAGCGTGAGCTTTTCGGCGTCGGTGGTGGTCGGCGATTCACCGGTGGTGCCCGACACCACCAGGCCGTCGCAGCCGGCGTCGACCAGGTGATTGGCCACTCGCACCGCGGCGGGGATGTCCAGCGACCCGTCCGGGGCGAACGGCGTCACCATGGCGGTCAGCAGCGTGCCCAAGCGCGTATGTACGTCGAATCCGCCCGTGCTCACGAACCCAAGGTTACCTGGCGGTACCAAACCGATTTGGCAAGGCAGCGCGGTTTGCTCAGGCCTCGGTGGCCAGCGGGCTGGTCGCCACCTCGGTCCCGTCGGCCAGCGTCACGATGTCGAAGTCGCTGAATACCGCGGGCGCGACGTCAACCAGCTCACGGAGACATGCGATGGCCAGTCGCCGGATCTCGATATCGGCGTGTTCGCTGGCCCGAACCGCGATGAAATGCCGCCAGGCCCGGTAGTTGCCGGTGACGACAATGCGGGTCTCGGTGGCGTTGGGCAGCACGGCACGCGCGGCCTGACGAGCCTGTTTGCGGCGCAACACCGCATTGGGTTGATCGGCGAATTTGGCTTCCAGCTTGTCCAGCAGCTCGGTATAGGTGGCACGGCTCGCGTCGGCGGCTTCGGTAAGGATGCGACGAAGGTCATCGTCGTCCGCCATGCCGGGCGGCACCACGATATGAGACTCGTGTTCAGGCACATAGCGCTGCGACAGCTGCGAGTAGGAGAAGTGCCGGTGCCGGATCAGCTCGTGGGTGCACGACCGCGATATGCCGGTGATGTAGAACGAGACGCTCGCGTGCTCGAGCACAGACAGATGCCCGACGTCGATGATGTGCCGCAGGTAGGCGGTGTTGGTCGCGGTCTTGGGATTGGGCTTGGACCAGCTCTGGTAGCAGGCCCGGCCGGCGAACTCGACCAGTGCCTGCCCGCCGTCGGCGTCGGCGCTCCACGGCACGTCGGGCGGCGCGACGAAGTCGGTCTTGGCGATCAGTTGCACGTGCAACGGCGCGGTCTCAGCCACGGCGAATACCCTAGCGGTCGGGAACTAGCGGGCCTGCTCGGCCACTACGGCTTGCCCAGGTTGTCTATCGCCGCGGCGACGGCGCAGTGTCACCACCGCTGCGCGGCAGACAAATGAGGGATGCAGCAGGCGAATTGGCGAATCGACAAGGCTGTTGACTCTGAAGAAGCGCACGGCGACAACCGGATCGGACTCAGAGGCCGTCAGCGCCCAATCCACCAGCCGGGTAGCAACGCGCAACCATCGTGACCGTCGCCCCGCCACCGCCGGGAAGGCCAGGTCCAAGCTCGCTACCATCTGCCAGGCCACGCCAATCGGTTTCGCTGCAGCACGGAAATATCGCCCGGGCAGATCGGTGTCGCCGCGATGCAAACACGCCCGCAGCGCGACGGCCTCCAACGCGGCCACCGTCATTCCCTGTCCGTAGATGGGATTGAAGCTGCAGATTGCGTCGCCGCACACCAGCAGACCGTCCGGTAGTCGGGACATTTTGTCGTAGCGTCGCCACTGGCTGGACGGCATGTGGTGATGTGCCGTGTCGCCAATCGGTTCGGCAGCCCGGATCGCCGCATAGAGGTGCGCGGGGCAGTACTCCTCGGCGAATGACAGCATGCCGGCCAGATCGCGGGGCGGCTGGTTTCCCGCCATCCCGAAAACCGTGAACATCCACGTGTCGTTCTCGTAGCCGCTCAGGAACATTCCGGCTGGCCTGTCCGGCGCGGGGCCGATATCGACCAACATCTCGTTCAGCGTGCCCGCGGGGATTTGCAGCAGTTGGCTCACGTAGTTCGTATGCATGATGATGTGGTCCTCGACCGGTCGACCGTAGCCGAGGCTGTCCAGGAAAGCCGGCGTGTGCGCACCGCGACCCATCGCATCCATGACGACGTCGGCAGTCAGCGCCCGTTCAGCGCCGTCGTCGCGGCCGACAACCCGTACCCCGGTGACACGGCGGCGATCCGGTGTCGCCGCCAACTCGACCATCTCGTGTCCGCTGAGAATCGTCACGTTGCTCATCGCCCGGAGGCGCCGCCGCACATGGCATTCCAGAAACGGCCTGCTCGGCAAGTGGATCGCTAACGCCTTGGCCTCTTTCGCGACCTTGCCCGAGCGCAGTATGTCGTGGCCACCGAAAGACAGGCGCAGCTTGGACAGTTCGCCGTCGTCCCACACGGGAGCGCCGTCGGCGACCAGTTCATCGAGAAGCCCAGGGAAGAGCTCATCGAAGATCTGCGCCCCGCGGGCCAGCAGAACATGAACATGCCGGCCCTGCGGCACCCCGCGTCGGACAGCGGGATGATCCGGTAACTCATCACGCTCGACTACCGTGACAGTGTCAAAGAAGTCGGCGAGGACCCGCGCCGCGAGCAGCCCGCCCATGCTCGCCCCGAGAACGACCGCACGCTCACCCAGTCGTGCCATGGCGGAACTCCTGCGTCGAAGTCGAACGTTCGTCAACGAAATTGGCTGACCAAGACTCTTTTCGTGCACCGCCGTAGTTGTCAGACATTCGCTCAGTCACGTTGGGGCACAATCACCGTCGCGTTGGCATCGGCCGTGATAGCGTCGAACCCCGCCGCTGCCGCCTTGGCGCGGTGTTGTTCGGCGAAGTTCCGGTGGCCCTTTTCGTCACCATGCGCCCGCGCAAGCAGTGCCCGCGAACGCAGCAGGGGCAGTTCGTGCAGCACGAAGCCGGGATCGGTTGGTATGGCGGCCAGTCGGTCTATCGCCGTCTCCGCTTCTTGCAGATCTGCAACAGAACCGCGTCGGATCAGCAGTTGCATCAGAACTTCGGTGGCCCTTCCGCGCCAGATCATGTCGCCGCTTTCGTATGCGCCGTCCACCACCGAGCGCGCTAGTTCGACGGCACCATCGAGATCCCCGTTCCGGGCCTTCTCCATCGCGAACTCGGGGTCGACGATAGTCAGCGAACTCAGGGAGAACCGTTCCGCCACAGCCATGTCGCGAGCTTGGGTGAACAGGTCCAGACCCGCCTCGCGTTCTGGGCCCTCGCCGGTAACCAGCACTAGGCCTCGGCTGAGTCGGCCCATTCCGAGAACGAAGTCGTCGCTCGAACTTTCGGCGATGCGCAGCGCCTCGGTGGTCTCGCGCATGGCGGTCGCATCGGCCGGTAGCGCCCCGAATGGGATGGAGGCGACGTACTTCCAGAGCAGGGCGAAAACATAACTCGTCGGGTCCAGCGGAGCCGCCATCGCGATTGACGTGGCGGCGTCGTCCAGCCATCCTCGGATTCCCAGGCACATCTTGACGTGGCCGCGCATCGCGATGGCAGTGCTCAGCGGTGAGCCGAAAATCAAGTTCCCCTTGGTGGGATCCCCGTCGGCCAAGTCGATGAGTCGATCCGCCAATCGCAGGGCCTCGATCATCTCCCCCGCTTGGCATTTGGCGTATATCGCCGCGAACAGTAGTGCCACCGTCAGCGTCGGATCCCCGATCGATTCGAGCAGTTCGCTCTGCTCTGAAGCGACCTGGGCCGCATCGCGGAACCGGTTGTGAAAGGTCAACGCCATGATGTATCCGGTCATGCCGATCGCCAACGAGACCTTGTCGTCTGCCGCAGTGCAGAGATCTCGCAATTCGTCGAAACCCGTGGCGGCGATACTGCCACCGGTCCGCCACAGGGTGCCGCATAACAGGTTGCGAGGCGCGATCTGCAACGATGCCCGATACGGGGTGTCGGCGGGTAGTCGGTCGGCCACCTGACGAGCCCGCTGCCAGTTGGTGCGGGCCGCCCGAATGTCACGGAAGGCCGACCACGCGCCGGCGCGCATGTGCCAGTCGAACGCCGCGCGCAAATCTCCGCCAGCCTCAAGGTTTTCAGCAATCAGGGCGGCGTTCTCATCGGCCGCGCCGGGATCCTGCTGCTCAATCGCGATAGCCGACCGTCGGTGCAATTCGGCCCGCCCGGACTTCAGCTGCGACTCGTAGGCCACCGTCCGGATCAATGGGTGCCGAAACGCATACACGGCGCGCGGAGTGAACATCACCTGATCGATCAACTCCACCTGCAGTAACTCGGCGATCGCGCCGGCTGCGTCGATGTCATCCAGCAAAGCGGCCACCAGCTCGGCCCTGAATCGCGCGCCGACGACCGCAGCGGCGTAAAGGAACTGCTTCGCAGGCCGACCGAGGCGGTCGATGCGAGCGGCGATGGTGGCTTGCAACGTGGCCGGCACACTGACGTCGGCGACGTCCTCTCCGCAGCTATACGCGCCGCGATCGCCGTCGAGTACGCCGCGCTGGGCCAGGTCACGCACCATCTCCTCAGCGAAGAACGGATTCCCGGCGGCCCGGTCGGCAATCCGTGCGCTCAGGGCTCGCACCGACGGGTCAGTACCTAGTAGCTCCGCGGTCAACGCTGAGGTCTGCGCCGAGTTCAACGGCGTCAGCGAGATCGTCTGTGTACCCGGTGTTCGCGACAACGCACCCCGGTATTCGGGGCGGTAGGTGATCAGCACCAGCGAATGGCCCTGCCGCACAACGGTGACCAATTCAGCGAGCATGGCCTCGCTGACCTCGTCGATCCAGTGCACGTCTTCGATGACGTACTGCGCCGGTGTGGTCCGGGTCAGGGCGATGGCCTTCAACAACGCCGCCAACCGGCGCCGCCGGGCATCGGCGGTGATGTCAGGCAGCGCGGCATCGGGGTCGCCGATTCCGAGCAAGTCTTCCAGCAGCGACAGGTCTTCTGGGTTGGCGTCGGGCATGCGGGCCCGCACCCGCGCCCGGCCCGCGTGCTCATCGAGGTTGCTCACCCCGAAAACCCTGCGCAGCAATCGCGCCACCAGATGAAACGGGACCTCGCGGGTATGGGATTCGCACGCGACGGTGAACACCTCGACCCCACGACTGGTAGCAAGCGTGACGGCCTCATTCATGATGCGGCTCTTGCCGATACCGGGTGGTCCCACCACCCCGACCACACATCCGGCACCGCTGATCGCCTGGTCGAGAATGCCGGCGACGGTGTTCATCTCCCAGGCGCGTCCGACCAGGGTTGGTTCACGCCGGCCGATCCGCATGCGCTCAGCAGCGGCCCCCAGCAGCCGACGCGCGGGTAACGGCTCGTCGGCACCCTTGATGTGCACCAACTCGGGCGCGCCCAGCACGGTGGCATATTCGACCAGCCGCGCTGTCGACTCACTCAGCATCACCCCACCGGGCGGGGCGACCGATTCCATCCGCTGCGCTAAACCGACCTCCTCACCAACCGCGGTGTATGCCCTTGCGTCAGAACTGATTTCGCCGGCAATCACCCGGCCAGAGTTCAGTCCGACCCGCAGCTGCAGCACGACGCCGTCGCGGTGCAGCACTTCATCAGCCAGCTGCGCGATCTGCTCTTGAATATCCAAAGCCGCCAGACAAGCCCGGAAAGCGTGATCCTCCAGCGCGACCGGTGCCCCAAACAGTGCCATGATGCCGTCGCCGGTGAACTTGTCGACCGTGCCGCCGTACCGACGGGTAATTGTTGCCGCGCAGCCGAAAACCTCGGCCATTATCTCGCGCAACCGCTCCGCGCCAACCGCCGAGGCGATCGTCAACGAATTCACCACATCAGCGAACAGCACCGTCACCTGCTTGAACTCGGGCTGCTGGTCTGCTTCGGGAGCCTGTACCCCGCATGAGTCGCAGAACCGGGCCCCAACACGCAGTTCGGTGCCGCACGCTCGGCACATCGCGCCTGCTGGCCCCATCTGCCTCTCCTGCCGCCAATCACTTATCCGGGCTGCCGAGTGCACCCACCCCAAAGCTTCGAGCAGCAATAGCTTGATTATTAACCGGCGGCGCTGCCGGGGAAGCCCTTTGGAAGACGTAACACGCGCGGTTAACACTATTGGTCGGCAACGTCCGGCGTGACTGTCCTATCCGGTGTTTTTCACCTGGATGATTAAACAATTGACGATAATCGGCCTTCCCGCTGGTGAATTGCGGGTTTTATTCCGCCTTCTGCGACCGCTTCAAGTACGTTTTAGCTCCGGGGTTGCCACGCAAGGAGCTTCATGTGTCTTACAGAGAGGCGTTGGAGGCCTTGAAAAGGGGCGAATACGAGGACGTCATCAACTGGTTTGAGGGCCTTCCCCCCGAGCAGCGCGATGGCAAGGCGTGTGTGTTGGCGGCGCTGGCCCACTTCAAGCGCGAGGAATATCAGGCCGCAGCGGAGCTTTACGCCGAGGCGGTGAAAGCCGGCGGCACGGACGCCGCCGACTGGGCCAAAATGGAAGCCCTCGCGAAATCCAACTCGGCCGCCGAGATCTACGTCCACGTGCCGGCGCCGCATTACCCCACCAAGACGGACCTTCTCTCGTGGCCTTCCGTGCCTCCCGGCGCCATTCCCGACCCGCCTGCGGCTCGGTCGTGTCGCTGCTGCATCAAGTGGTTTCGGCTCTGGTTAGGCAATGGAGCCGGTGCGGTACTGACGGTGTTGATGGATCTCCTCATCAAAATTGTGGGTCGGGTATTCGGGTACCGCGGCACGGTATGGACCAACTGGTATCGCCACGGGATGGTCGTCGGAGTACTGCTGCTGGCCTACATCCGCGAGCGACTCAGCGCGGAGAACCTCAAAAGCACCTACCCGCCCGGAGAACTCGTCGCCTTCCTCAAGAACGGCCCACCACCGCCCCCCGGAGTCGCTCGTTTCCGCACCGCCGACGGAAGCTGGAATAACCTGTCCGACCCGAAAGAAGGCGCGGCCAACACCCGATTCCTGCGAAACGTCGAGTTCTCCGCCACCCACCCCGAGAAAAGCCCGCGCCTGCTGACGCCAAACCCGCGCGAGATCAGCCTGAAATTGCTTACCCGTCCTGACGACGCTGATGGCCAACCGGACATGGCGCCAGTCTTGTTTCTGAACTTATTGGCCGCATCGTGGATCCAATTCATGACCCATGACTGGATCAGCCACGGCGACGTCGCGCCCAATTCGCTTATCACAGTGCCCCTGCCGGACGACGACCCGGCGATTCAGCGCTATCACCAACACGAACTAGTCATCAGCACTACCGAGCCTGACCCGACGCGCAACGCGGGCATGAGACCGGACCCCGCCGCGACCAGTTTCATCAACGAAGTCACCCACTGGTGGGATGGCTCGCAAATCTATGGCAGCGACCAGGCCACCCAGGACCATCTCCGCAGCCATAAGTCCGGCAAGATGCGGCTCGGCCCTGGCGGGCTGCTGCCGGTAGACCCCAAAACCGGTGTCGAGGAGACCGCTTTCATGCGCAACTGGTGGGTGGGGCTGTCGATGCTGCACACCCTTTTTGTGAGAGAACACAACGCGATCTGCGACATGCTGCATCGGGCCTACCCGAACTGGGACGACAACCTCCTCTTCAATGTGGCGCGCCTAATCAACGCTGCGGTTATGGCGAAGATCCACTCAGTCGAGTGGACCCCTGCGATCTTGCCCAACCAGACGCTCGAGATGGGAATGAACTCGAACTGGTACGGCTTGCTGACCTACCTGCGGCATAAGAGCAAGGACCGCAAGACGGTAGCCGAGATCAACATCGGCAACCCCGAGCTTGGCGGCATTGTCGGTAACCCGATCAACAAGCACGACTGCGTTTTTGGGCTGTCGGAGGAATTCGTTGAGGTATATCGACTGCATTCACTGCTGCCTGAGACACTACAACTGCGGCGACGCGGCATCCCCGGGATATACCCTGAGGCGTTCGCCGCCTCGCGCCAGCGCGGCTCAACCCTGCTCACGCAGCAGTACGCCATGTCTGACCTGTTCTTCTCGTTCGGCAACCAGCACCCGGGCGCCCTGGTGCTCAACAACTTTCCGCGCTTCATGCAAGACCTCAGCGTCCCGGGGAACTCGTTCTTCGACCTGGGAGCGGTGGACATCCTGCGCGCACGCGAACGCGGCGTCCCCCGGTACAACGAGTTCCGTCGCCAACTGGGGCTGAAACCGATTCGCAGCTTCGACGACCTCACCGATGACCCGAAAGCCCTCAATAATCTGAGGTCCGTCTATGGCGGCCCGCCGGACAACGTCGAGGACCTCGACCTGCTGATCGGCACGCTCGCCGAAGCCCAGCGGCCCACCCATTTCGGCTTCGGCGAGACGGTGTTTCAGATCTTCGTCGTCAGCGCGAGCCGGCGGCTACAGGCGGACCGTTTCTACACCGATTGTTACAACGAAGATGTGTACACGCCCGAGGGCCTCCGGTGGATCGACCAAACCGACTTCAAGACCGTGATCCTGCGTCACTACCCGGAACTCGCCGACACCGGTCTTGCCAACATCAAGAACGCGTTCGAGCCTTGGGATGAAGGACCTGTGCTCAGCCGCGATTCCCACCCGCTGCGCGCCTGGGACCGTGACTTGAAGCCCGATCCGTGGCGTGGCGACGCATACCGCAATGCCTAAACATCGTCGGGAGTGCAAATGCTGATGTGGTCTGTGCGCCGCTGGTTTTGGGACATCCTCGCCTGGTTGAAGTTTTTTGCGAGCAGGCCGCTCGTCATCAAACGGCCGTCGACCGCATGGCGCCACATCACCCCGAAGCCGATGATCCAGGCGATTCCGGCAGTGCAGCTGCACAACGTGATGGTCTGCGCACGCGCAGACGTCCCCAAAGATGAACAGAAGTGGGTGCACACCACCTTCTATGACATCCAGGTTTGGCTCTACAAAGCTTTTTCACCCATGCAGCGACGCCTACCGGAGATAGACGCCGATCCGCAGGTAGCGCTGAAAAAAGCGTACAAAGGTCCGCGTCGCAGACTATTCGATGCGCCCCGGATGCCGGCCGAGTTCCTCGGTAGTCCAGACCTTGGTTCGCTGGCAGTACGTGGTCCCTACGCGTGCTACACACAGCGCTCGGCGCGTCGCGCGGCATGGGAATGGGACCTTCGCATGCTCGACAACTACCAGCACCACCGCGGGCTGTTGAAGATCGGTTCGCGTGTGTTGTTCCGCGTTAACAAGGTCCGACGTTCGTTAGAGGCATATGAGATCGACTGCGTGCTGGGCAATTCGATCACACCGAACGACCCAGAGTGGGACCAGGCCACCAAAATAGTGTTGTGCGCAGCCTCGACGCATCTTTCACTCGTACGCCACTACAACTGGGTACACCTGGCAGGTGGAGCCCAGTTAGCCATCGCTACGCGCAATTCCCTGTCAGCCAATCATCCTCTGTTCAGGCTGTTGTGGCCGTACGTCTACGGCACCCAGCAAAGCAACGACATGGTCACCCGCGGGCAGATGGAACGCGGCGGCGACTTCGAGACGACCTTCAGCCTGACCTTCGAGGGGATGTGCAAACTATTCGACGACACCTACCTGCAATATTCCCACGACGTGAACGACCCTGAGGAGTACGGCAAATCACGCAAAGTGCGCGGTGCCGTTTTCGATACGCCGACGCAGGATAACCTCGAAGCGCTGTTCGACGTCCTGCACCGATATGTGCGCAACTACCTGGGAATCTACTATCCGCGAAAAGCCCGCGGCAGCAACAGTATTCACCAAGATCCAGAGACGCTAGCGTGGCTGGGTGAACTCAACACGGTTATTCCCAACGGAGTTGGCGTAAACCCCACCAGCTTTACCTGGGATGAGTTGGCGCGGATGCTGGCGGGTCAACTGTACTCAGTGACAGTGCAGCACGAGATCCTCGGCAGCTGCATGTGGAACTATCAGCTGTGGACGCACCGTCAGCCGGCGCGGATTTATAGCGATTTTCGGCGCGAGCCGTTGGATATCTACCAGCGACTGGTGAACTCAAACTTCAACCTGAATGTGCATCGACGCGCCCTGATGGATGACTTCGACAGTCTCGCGCTTGATTACCGCGCCCAGCTCGTCATGATCCAGTTCCAGGCCGACCTCGCCAAGCTGGAGGCTCAGATGAGAAGCCAGCCGGATGCAGTGTGGCGGCTCTACCCAAGCCAGCTGAAGGTCAACATCAACGCCTAAAAAGCACCGACGAGCGCGCGGCGATATACCCGAGGCAGCCGGCAAGCACTGTGAACTTGGCGAGAGCCGCTGTCCTGGCGCGCCGGGCGTTGGCCGCGACGCGATTTCCGTTGAGCACCTTGAGAAGCGAAACACCTTCTACCGCATCGCCCGCCACCGCAACTACCACCAATACCGGAAGCACAGCGGAGTGCCCGCGTCGGCGGCGCACTCGATCGAGCCAGACGGCAAGCAGCGCGCCGTAACTCGCCATGTAACCGAAATCGAGCCACATTGACAGCCGCGCAAATCGGCGACCCTCCGGCCCCCATGCGTCCAACATGACTTCGGCCCGAGAAGCGGTGCCTGCCAGTTCGAAAGCGATGATTCCTGGGCCACCACCGCGACGAAGTCGTCGCTCGATCGAGAGCATGATAGCCGTGTAGGCGACGAACACCCCCGCCGACTTCGCCAGTAGATCCCCACGTCTGACGTTCTTCACCGTCGCACCAAAGCCTTTCGCAGTTCGCCGGCCAAATCACCACGCTGGCCGGCCGTCACGCCGGCCAGCCCCAACCAGCCCGCCATCGCCTGCAACTCACCGGCCAGCGCTTGGGCGACGTGCGACGGTGAACGATCTGCCTCGACAAATGCCGCCACGACATGCAGCGCGTCCGCGGTTCGATCGGCCTTGAGGTCGACCCGTCCCACCAACTCGCCGTCGAGCAGAAACGGCCATACGTAGTACCCGTACTGTCGCTTGTTCGCCGGCGTATAGATCTCGACGCGATAGTGGAAATTGAACAGCCGCTCGACCCGCGGGCGGAAGAAGATCAGCGGGTCGAACGGGCACAGCAGTGCCGTGCCACGATCACGTCGCGGAATCGATTGTCCCGCAACTAAATACGCTGGTGCTGGCCACCCGTCAACAGTCACCTGCTCCAGCTCGCCGTCGGCTATCAGCTTGGCGATCGCCGGTTTGGCCTGTCCGGCTGCCAGCCGGAAGTAGTCGCGGATGTCGGCCGCGGTAGCCACGCCCAACGCGGTTGCGGCGCGCAGCATGAGCTCACGGACAGCGTCTTCTGCAGCGACCTCCCGGGCCAGCACCTCGGCGGGCAGCACCTTCTCCGTCAGGTCGTAATGCCGGGCGAACCCCACCCGGGTCGACGTCGTCAGCGTGCCTGCGGCGAACAACGCTTCGGCAACCCACTTGGTGTCACTGCGATTCCACCAGGCCCCTTTCGCGCGGCGAGGCACCTCCGCAAGGTGGTTCTCGATCTGGCCGGCAGTCGACGGGCCCAACTCGGCGACGGCGGCCACGATATCGTCGGCCAGTTGGGGGTTGGCCTTGACGATGTGTTTGCCCCACCGCCCGTGCCGGTATTCGCGCATCCGCCAGCGCAGCAGCGGCCAATCGTCGACAGCCATCAGCGCGGCCTCGTGCGCCCAGTACTCCACCAGCAGCCGCGGCGAGCGGGCGCTGTGCGCCCACGCAGCGCGGTCGAGCACGTCGCGGTCGTAAGGCCCGAGCCGGCTGAACACCGGCGCATAGTGCGCGCGTACCGCGACCGACACTGAATCCAGTTGCAGTACCTGGATACGCGAGATCAGCCGACGCAGATGTGCACGGGTGATCTGCCCAGCTGGCCGCGGCTCGCTAAACCCTTGTGCCGCAACAGCTATGCGTCGAGCCTGAGCTACGGTCAGCCTGGAGGACACGCGCTGAGAATACGGCCCTATTCCGACGGATTCTTGAGTTCTTGATACGCCGACTCGAGAGTGGCCGGAACCCCTTCCAGGTCGCGGTAGACGCCCACCAGCTGTTCGAGAACGACGATCCGCTGCTTGCTCGCCTCGTCCGCAGCTCGTTGGGCCTGCTCACGGTAGTGATCAGCCTCGTGCTTCGCGTCGGCGAGGAGTTGTTCGCGCGCTTCTTGCGCGTCGGCGCGCAGGGCGGCCAGTTCGGTCTGAAGGTCTTCCTTGGTCTTCTCGTACTCGGCTTCCAGCGTTTCGCGCCGCCCAGCCAACTCGGCCAAGACCTCTTGCTGCTTTTGCCGCGCCCTCTCGGCCTCGGCTTCGGCCGCCGCGACCATTGCGTCGGCTTCGGCGCGCGCCTCGGCCTGCATCTCGGACACCTCGTCGACCGTCCGTCGCAGCATGTGCGCCATCCGCTTTTGCACCGCGTGGGGCGACGGTGAGGTGTCCGTGAGGAGGCCCACCTCTTTGCGGAGCGCAGCTGCTTCGTCGCCGACGTCCTTGAGTCGCGCCCGCAGGTTCTCGACGTCATCGAGCAACAATTGCTGTTTGGTGGCCAGCATCTCGACGTGGGCATCGACCGCCGCCGGCTGATAGCCCATGAATGTACGAGTGAACGTCTTTGCGGATTCGGGTTCCACTGGTCATTCCTCCTTCGGTCAAGCGTGGCAGGTCGGTCGTGATCAGACCAATTGTGTCAGGCCGTACCAAAGGTGCAGGTCAACTGCGGTGGTAGCGGTGGAACCGGTACCGCAGCCCAGCGTCGCTGGTCTGCCACTCCCCGGGCGTGCCGACCCAGGCTTCGTCGAGCACCGGGGCGATCGCGTCACCGTCGTCGCGAGGTATGTCGATGTCGATCTCGGTGACCTCGCACCGCTCGGCCCGTGGCAGAGCCAGGGTGTAGATCTGTTCGCCGCCGATCACCCAGGTTTCCGGCTCGGTCAGCGCGTCGTCAAGATTTCCCACCACGGTCGCGCCCTGCGCGGTGAAGTCCGATTGGCGGGTCACTACGACATTTCTGCGGCCCGGCAGCGGCCGGAACTTCGCCGGCAGCGAATCCCAGGTGCGACGACCCATCACCACGGTGTGACCGGTGGTGACCTCTTTGAAGTGCGCCAGGTCCTCGGGCAGTTGCCATGGAATGCCGCCGTCGCGGCCGATCACACCGGACGTCGACTGCGCCCAGATCAGGCCCAGTCCAGTCATACGCTCATACTGCGACGGGGGCTTTGATCGCCGGGTGCGGATCGTAGTTCTTCACCACGACATCGTCGTAGGTGTACTCGAAGATCGAATCACGTTGCGCCAGAACTAGTTCGGGGTACGGCCGTGGGTCACGATCGAGCTGGGTTCGGACCTGCTCGACGTGGTTGTCGTAGATGTGGCAGTCGCCGCCGGTCCAGACGAAATCGCCGACGCCCAGGCCCGCCTGGTCCGCCATCATGTGGGTGAGCAAGGCGTAGCTGGCGATGTTGAACGGCACACCGAGAAACAGGTCAGCGCTGCGCTGGTAGAGCTGACAGCTCAGCTTGCCGTCGGCGACGTAGAACTGGAACAGCGCGTGGCACGGCGCCAACGCCATCTGCGGGATCTCGCCGACGTTCCAGGCCGACACGATGATGCGCCGCGAGTCCGGGTCGGTCCGCAGCAGGTTCAGCGCCGAGCTGATCTGGTCGACGTGCTCGCCGGACGGTGTGGGCCACGACCTCCACTGCACACCGTAAACCGGGCCGAGATCGCCTGTTTCGCTTGCCCATTCGTCCCAGATCGTGACGCCGTGCTCATGCAGCCAGCTGACGTTGGAGTCGCCGCGCAAAAACCACAGCAGCTCGTAGACCACCGATTTGAGGTGGACTTTCTTGGTGGTGATCAGCGGGAAACCCGCGGACAGGTCGAATCGCATCTGGTGGCCGAACAGGCTGCGGGTTCCGGTGCCGGTGCGATCGGATTTGGCTGTTCCCTGCTCCAGCACCAGCCGCAGTAAGTCCTCGTAGGGCGTGGGGATCGGCACGCGTTCAGACTAGCGGCGATCGCAAGCGCTGCGAAGCAGGGCGCGGCGGGTCGCCGCCATCGGATCTAGCGGCGATCGCAAGCGCTGCGAAGCAGGGCGCGGCGGGTCGCCGCCATCGGATCTAGCGGCGATCGCAAGCGCTGCGAAGCAGGGCGCGGCGGGTCGACGCCATCGGATCTAGCGGCGATCGCAAGCGCTGCGAAGCAGGGCGCCGCGGGTCGACGCCAAAAAATTCCGTCTATACCCGGGGAGTAGAACGGATCACATGCCGAACATCACCGACACCGTCACCACTGCCGATGGCTCCTGCCCAGTCCGCTTGTTCACTCCCGAGGGACAGGGGCCGTGGCCGGGCGTGGTCATGATTCCCGACGCCGGCGGAGTCCGGCAGACCTTCTTCGATATGGCCGCCAAGCTGGCCGACTTCGGTTACGCCGTGCTGCTGCCCGACGTCTATTACCGCCAGGGCGACTGGGCGCCGTTCGACATGAAGACCGCATTCAGCGACGACAGCGAGCGCAAGCGCCTGTACTCGTTCATCGGCAGCATCACCGCCGAAAAATGGGCGTCCGATGCGAACGCGTACTTCGACTACCTCGCGGCCCGGCCTGAGGTCAGCGGCACCAAGTTCGGCATCACCGGTTACTGCATGGGCGGGCGCGCGTCGTTGATCGTTGCCGGTCGAGTGCCGGACCGGGTTGCGGCCGCGGCGTCCTTCCACGGCGGCGGGCTGGTCACTGACAGCAGCGACAGCCCGCATCTGAAGGCCGACCAGATCCAGGCCACGGTCTATGTCGGCGGCGCGGAGAACGATGCGTCGTTTACCGACGACCACGCCGAACAGCTCGAAAAGGCCCTGACCGCGGCCAACGTCAAGCACAAGATCGAGAAGTATGCGGCCGGCCACGGGTACGCCGTACCGGACAACGGGTCGTATGACCCCGACGCCGAAGAGCGGCACTGGGCCGCGATGCGGGAGGTCTTCGCAGCGAACCTCACCGCCTGATGCACGTCGATGCGATGACGGTTCCGCAGCCGCTCGGACAGGTCGGCGACCTGGCCCGGCGAACGCAGTCTGCGGGATTCTCCGGCCTGCTGTTCACCGAGACGGGCCGCACGGCCTACCTCAACGCCGCGGTGGCGTCGCAGGCCGCCCCGGGCCTCGAGTTGTCCACTGGCGTCGCGGTCGCGTTTCCACGCAGCCCATTCGTCACGGCGGCCGCGGCGTGGGAACTCCAGGAAGCGACCGGCGGCAACTTTCGGCTGGGCCTGGGCACGCAGGTGCGCACACACGTCGTGCGGCGGTACGGCGCGGCCTTCGAGCGGCCCGGGCCACGGTTGCGTGACTACCTGCTCGCGGTCAAGGCCTGCTTCTCGGCGTTCCGCTCCGGGAAGCTCGACCATCACGGTGAGTTCTACGACCTCGACTTCATCACTCCGCAGTGGAGCGCAGGACCGATCGACGCTCCCGATCCCAAAGTCGAAATCGCCGCGGTGAATCCGTGGATGTTGCGGATGGCCGGCGAAGTCGCCGACGGCGTGCACGTCCATCCGATCGGCGAGCCCGGCTACATCGGCCGTCACGTGCTGCCGAAAGTCGCTGAAGGAGCGGCGATTGCGGGCCGGCCAGCCTCCGACGTCGCGATCATCGTGCCGGTCATGACGATCGTCGGCGACACCGACGAAGAACGCGACAAGCAACGTGACGCCGTGCGCGCCAGCATGGCGTTCTACGGCAGCACACCCAATTACGCGTTCATCTGGGACGAGGCCGGCTTCGAGGGCACGACCGCGCGGATTCGCGAGAAGCAGAAGGCCGGTGACTTCGCCGGGATGGCCGCGCAGGTCAGCGACGAGCATGTCGCCGCTTTCGCCACCGAGTCGACATGGGATGCGTTGGCCGGCAAGCTGATCGACAAGTACGGCGCGACCGCGACGCGGCTGGTGCTCTACAACGCCGTCGGTGACCCGGAGCGTTTCGAGCGGTACGGCGAAGTAGCCCGACTGGTCAGCGCCCGATCAGCTTCTGCATGAAGCTGGGATAACGCGCCCCCTGCACCTCGATAGCCGCTGAGGCAGCATCGATTTCGCTGAGGTCATCGGCAGTCAGCTCGACGTCGGCCGCCGCCAGGTTTTCCTCCAGCCGCTCCAATCGCCGGGTGCCAGGGATCGGCGCGATCCAGGGTCGCTGGGCGAGCAACCATGCCAGCGCGATCTGCCCCGGCGTCGCGCCCTTCCGGTCGGCGATCGTCTGAAGCAGGTCGACCACGGCACGGTTCGCGTCACGAACGTCAGCGGCGAACCGCGGAATGCTGCTGCGGATGTCCGAGCTGTCGAATTGGGTGCTCTCGCTGATACTTCCGGTGAGAAAACCCTTGCCGAGCGGGCTGTAGGGCACGAAGCCGATGCCGAGCTCAGCCAGCGTCGGCAATATTTCCGTTTCCGGTTCGCGCCACCACAGCGAATACTCGCTCTGCACCGCGGTCACGGGTTGCACGGCGTGGGCGCGCCGAATCGTCTGCGCCGACGCTTCGGACATGCCGAAATGCTTCACTTTGCCGTTCTGGATCAGTTCTTTGACCGTCCCGGCGACGTCTTCAATCGGGACATCGGGGTCGACGCGGTGCTGGTAGAGCAGGTCGATGCTCTCGACGCCCAACCGGCGCAGCGAATTGTCGGTCACCTCGGAGATGTGTTCGGGTCGGCTGTCGAGTCCGACGATGTTGCCGTCGGCGCCGAACTTGAAGCCGAATTTGGTCGCGATCACAACTTGACCGGCGAACGGCGCTAAGGCTTCGCCGACCAGTATCTCGTTGTCTCCGTACGCTTCTGCGGTGTCGAAGAACGTGACACCGCGCTCGACGGCGGCACGGATTACCGCGATCATCTCTGCGGTGGGCCCGGACGGGCCGAAGCCGCGGCTCATTCCCATGCAGCCCAAACCGATCGCCGAAACCTCGAGGTTCTGGCCGAGAGTCCGCTTGTCCATGTCCGACTCCATTTTTAAGACGGCGGTAGGTTGACCAGTTCGGCCAACCGGGTCCGATGACGGTAGGCGGTGCCGAAGGCCAATTGATCGCTCTTGGCCCGCTTCAGGTAGAGATGCGCCGGGTATTCCCACGTCATCCCGATACCGCCGTGCAACTGAATGCATTCCTCGGCGGCATGTACCGCGGCGCCGCTGCAGTAGGCCTGCGCGACGGCCGCCGCGATCGAGGCGTCTGCGTCGCGCCGGGCACAGGTGTCGGCGGCGTAGCGGGCCGCCGCCGCAACCGAGTTGAGCTCGACCCAGATGTCCGCGAGCCGATGCTTGATGGCCTGGTAGGACCCGATCGCGCGGCCGAATTGCTTGCGCTGCTTGGCATAAGCCAGCGTCGTCTCGAAACACCACTGCGCGGCGCCCAATTGCTCGGACGATAGCAGGGCGGCACCCGTCTCCAGCGCCGCCGCGATGGCGGCGTCGGCCGGGGCGTTGCCGACCCGCGAGGACGGGGCGCCGGACAGGTCGATATTCGCAAGGGGTCTCGTCATGTCCAGGGCGAGTATCGGCGACACGGTGACGCCAGCCGCGTCGCGCACGACGGTGTGCAACTCCAGCCCACCGGCACCGGCGACCGGCACCACCAGCACGTCGGCCTCGGCCGCGCCGGCCACGCTGGTGATCCGTCCGGTCAAAGCGCCGCCGGCGGCGCTGACGCCGGCAATCGCGTCACCGGGCGCGGTGGACAGCGGAACCGCGAGCGCAGCGGTCACCGACCCAGCCGCCAGGCCCTTGATCGTGTCGGTGTCCCCGGCCTGCAACAGCGCGACGGTGGCCAGCACCGCGCTGGACAGGAACGGCACCGGCGCGACGGCCCGGCCGATCTCCTCCATGACGACGGCGGCCTCACGGGCGCTTGCTCCCGCACCGCCGAGATCTTCGGGGACCAACAGGCCGGCCATCCCCAGCTCGGCCGCCAGCGTATGCCACACACCGGAAAAGTCTTGCGACGCATCATCATAGACGCGTGATACCGATTCCGGCGGGCACCGGTCGGCGAACAGCCGGCGCACGCTGTCCCGCAACGCGTCCTCGGTGTCGGAATACAGCAGATCGCTCATCGGTCCAGATCCTTAAAGGCAATGTCCTTGTCCACCCGGTGTTCCGGAGGCAGGCCGAGGATTCGCTCGGCGATCGTGTTGCGCAAGATCTCCGACGTGCCGCCCTCGATCGAGTTGCCCTTGGCTCGCAGGTATCGGTATCCCGGTTCGCGGCCGACGAAGTCAACTCCTTCGGGTTGACGCATCGTCCAATCGTCGTATTGCAGTCCGTCTTCGGGGTGCAACTCGATCTCGAACCCCGAAACCGCTTGCGCCAGTCGGGCAAACGCCACCTTCATTCCGGCGCCCTCGGGCCCGGGCTGGCCAACGGCCATCCGTTGGCGCAGCCGCAGGGCGGTCAGCCGAATCGCCTCGGCGTCCACCCACAGCCGCATCAGCTCGTCGTGCATCGCCGGGTTGCGCAGCTCGGGTTGCGCCCGCCAGACGTCGGTGACCTTGCCGATGATCCCGCCTTCACGGGTGCCGCCGGCCATCGAGCCGATAGCAACCCGTTCGTTGTTCAGGGTGGTCGTCGCGACCTTCCAGCCGCCGCCCTCCGCGCCGAGGCGGTTGGCGTCGGGCACCCGGACATCGGTGAGAAAGACCTCGTTGAACTCGGCTTCGCCGGTGATCTGCCGCAGCGGCCGGACGTCGACACCGGGATCAGTCATGTCCAACACGAAGTAGGTCAAGCCTTGATGTTTGGGAACCGTTGGGTCGGTTCTCGCCACCAGTATCGCCCGCTGGGCTTTCTGCGCACTGGACGTCCAGACCTTCTGCCCGTTAACGATCCAGTCGTCGCCGTCGCGCACCGCGCGGGTGGAAACGCCAGCCAAGTCCGATCCCGCGCCCGGCTCGCTGAACAACTGACAGTAGAAGTGCTCTCCGGTGAACAACGGTCGCAGAAACTCTCGCCGCTGGTCCTCGGTGCCGAAGGCGGCAATCGTCGGTGCCGCCATGCCCATCCCGATGCCGTTGTGCGGTCCGCCTCCCGGCGGTGCACCCGCGGCGGCCAGCTCCTCCTCGACCTGCGCCTGGAAATTGCGCGAAAGTTCAAGCCCGCCTGAGCCGATAGGGAAGTACACCCAGGCCAGTCCGGCGTCGAACCGCGCACCCAGAAATTCCCGTGGGTCGCCAGCCGGGTCGTGCTCCTCGAGCAGCGTCTGCACCCGTGCGTGCAGGTCGTCGGCGCTCACCGGAAACCTGCCGGATCGCCGAGCAGCCGGCCGCCGTCGAGCACCAACGTCTCACCGGTGATCCAGCTCGACTCGTCCGATACCAGGAACGCGACCGCGGCCGCCACGTCGTCGGGCTCGCCGATGCGGCCCAGTGCAGTCCCCCCGGCCACCAGATCTTCGTGGTCTTTCCACAGCGCTTCGGCAAGTTTGGTCCGCACCACGCCCGGAGCGACGGCGTTCACTCGCACCCGTGGCGAAAGTTCCAGTGCCAATTGCTTGGTGACGTGGATCAGCGCGGCCTTGGTCGCGTTGTACATGCCCATATTCGGCGCCTGGTGCATGCCGCCAATCGATGCCGTGTTCACCACCGCCCCGCCGTGCTCACGCATCCATGCCTTCGCCGCCAGCGAGGTCCACAGCAGCGGCGCCCAGAGATTGACGTCGAAGGTCTTGGCGAAGCGGGCGTGATCCTGGTCGATCAGCGGGCCGTACGCCGGGTTGGTGCCGGCATTGTTCACCAGGATGTCGATGCCGCCGAAGCGTTCGAGTGTCAGGTCGACGCAGTGTTTGGCCGCGTCCTCGTCGACGGCGTGCGCGGCCACTCCGATTGCGCCGCTGCCGATCTGCTTGGCCGCGGCGTCCGCACTGTCCTGTTTGCGTGAGGTGACGACCACGTTGGCGCCGGCGGCGGCCAAGCGCTCACCAACGGCCAGACCGATCCCCCGCGACCCGCCGGTGATGATCGCGGTGCGACCTTTCAGATCCGATGACGTCATTGCAGACCCTCCTGTAGTGAGTGCTGATACCGCCGCATTCCCTTGAGCCACCGGTCATAGTCACCGGCCTTCTGCCGATACATCTCCAGCACGGCGGGATGCGGAAGAATCAGGAACCGCTCGTCGGCGATGGCGTCCAGCACCACATCGGCGACGTCCGCGGGCTCCAGCACATCACCCGCGGTGGTGACCGCCCGGTTCGCCAGGCGGGCCAGCATGTCGTCGGAATCCCCTGGCGAATTCAGCAGATTGGTGTTGACGCCCATCGGACACAGACAACTGACCCGCACACCTTGGTCGCCGTAGGTGATGTTCAGCCACTCGGCGAAGCCGACGGCGGCGTGCTTCGTGACCGAGTAGGTCGCCGACCCGAGTTGGGTGAGCAGTCCGGCCGCCGAAGCGGTGCTGACGAAGTAGCCCTCCCCGCGCTCGACCCAACCGGGCACCAGCAGTTGCGCGGCGCGAATGTGGGCCCGCAGGTTGACGTCGATGGAGCGGTCCCACTCGTCCTCGGTGACGTCCAGGCCCGACACGCCCGTGATGCCCGCATTGGCGAAATACAAGTCGACTCGACCGAATTCGCTTTCCGCACGCTGAATCAACTGCTTGATCTGCGCGGTGTCGGAGACATCAGCACCCACACCGACCGCCGCGCCGGACCGCTCGGCGTTGATTCCGTCGGCCACTGCGTGTGCGGCATCGGAGTCCAGATCGGCGACCACGACTCTGGCATCCTGCGCCGCGAGCTTGGCCGCAATCGCGCCACCGATGCCATTGCCGCCGCCGGTGACGATGGCGACCTTGTCGGCAACCTTCACAACCGATTCCTCCTCGCCGCGGAACAAAGATCGCCCGCAGATCACCGATCCGAAAGCGGGCTGTTGGACAGCCCCCACGCTAGTGGGCCTCGGAAGGGGCCGGTAGGTGCCCATCGAGCCCGGCGAACGACAGTCCGTGAACGCCATCGAGGCAGCTGCAGGTTCTCAAAACCAGATGGCGGATCGTGATGCCTCTAGCTGCAGCTTTCAGATTCTCAGCCAATGTCGGAGGCGTTTTATCACCTTGGTGACGAATCTCAGGACCGTACGGTTGTGCGAGATTGGGCCCTGACATTCCCTACCTCGGCGTCGGTCTCTTCAGTGCTCGCGTAAGCAAGACATCCGGCCCGTGATTACTCGCAGACTTGCTCCAGGAATCGGTCCAGCGTCTCGCGGCTGAACCCGCCACCGAATGCAGCAATGTGGCCCAATGGGATCGACGCCGCTACCCGGGCGATGTCCACGCCGAATTCGTTGTCCAACGCGTCGGCCACCGGGGCAATGTTCTGCGCCGCGAGGGAGGCGAATAGCGGTCCGGCGGTCGAATGCGCCATAACTTCCGCGATTGTGGAATCCTCGGTCAGCGGGAGGGTCAGCGTGTCACCGTTGATGTCGACGACTGTGGCGCCGCGGATATCCTTGCTGGAACTGCCGACGTGGATCGTGTACGCGCCGCCCTCGACGATCCAGCCGTCGACACGCTCCTCCCAGTAGGCCAAGTCGTTGCGGGTGATGCGAAGCGTTACCTCCGCGGTTGCTCCGGCGGCAAGGTCGATAGCTTGAAATGCCTTCAGCTCCTTGGGCGCTCGCCGCACGCGCGAGTCCGGCTTGGACACATACACCTGGATGATTTCACGACCATCACGATCACCGGTATTAGTGACAGGAAGCGTGACGACGAGGTCGTCGCGGTCGGATTCGGCGCGAACCGTGCCGTAAGAAAACGTGGTGTAAGACAGGCCGTGACCGAAGCAATAGGTCACGTCGATCTTGCGTGCGTCGTACCAGCGGTAGCC
Source organism: Mycobacterium cookii (assembly GCF_010727945.1). NCBI lineage: Bacteria > Bacillati > Actinomycetota > Actinomycetes > Mycobacteriales > Mycobacteriaceae > Mycobacterium > Mycobacterium cookii. The sequence continues at coordinate 186,426 of NZ_AP022569.1, read as the reverse complement.
GACGTAGATGCTCTCGCCGTAAAGGACTTGCGAATTCTCCCCGGGAAAGTTCAGAAACGAGGGAACGTCTTCAAGGCGAACCGGCACCGTCTCGGCAAGGCGGCCAGAAGGGTTCACGGCCCCGAACAACACGTCGGCGATCGCTCCACCGCCGGCTTGTCCAAGCAGACCGCCGTCGAGGATGGATTGCGCCAGTCGGTCCACTTCGGCAAGTCTGACTGCGCCCCCGTGAGAGAGCACCACGACGGTGCGGGGCTGAACCGCCACCACTGCCCGCAACACGTTCAGTTGCTGTTCAGGCAGATCGATGTGGCCTCGGTCGAATCCCTCGGATTCTTCGCGGTCGGGGAGGCCTAGGAACATGACCGCGACATCTGCGTCCGCAGCGATCGCGGCAGCATCGTCTCGGAGGCGATCGGCGTCGCCGTCCACACCGAAGCCAGGGGCGTAGGAGACGTCGCCGAGAGCCTGTTTTCGAATCTGCTCCAGCGGGATGTCGAGCCGCGCAGCGTTGACATGAGAACTGCCGCCGCCCTGATAGCGGGGCTGCACGGCGAAAGGCCCGATGACCGCCAAGGCACGACTGGGGTCGAGCGGGAGGAGGCCGTCTTGATTCTTCAGCAGCGCGATGCAGCGCCCTGCGATCTGTCGAGCCAGAGCATGGTGGGCGTCGAGGTCGACGGGACGAGCACTTGCCGCACCGTCGGCGATGCGCTGCAACATGGTCAGGACGTTGCGGGCTGCGGCGTCGACCGTGACTTCGTCCAGTTTTCCCGCCTCAACCGCGGCGACGACCGTTTCATCCAGGGTCAGGTCGCCGCCGGGCATCGCGAGGTCTAGGCCTGCGGCCATCGCCGACACCCGGTCACCGACCGCACCCCAGTCACTGACCACCGCGCCGTCGAATCCCCATTGGCCGCGGAGGATCTCGGTGAGCAGCCATCGGTTCTCCGATGCGTAGACACCGTTTACCTTGTTGTAGGAGCACATCACCGTCCACGGCCTAGACTCGGTGACCACTCGTTCGAAACTCTTGAGATAGATCTCGCGCAGGGCCCGAGCATCGACCTGAGAATCCGAGCGCATCCGGTCGTGCTCCGCGTTGTTGGCCGCGAAGTGCTTGACCGACGCGCCGACGCCGTGGCTTTGCAATCCGCGGACCCACGCAGCGCCGAGCACACCGCTGAGATGCGGGTCCTCGGAGTAGTACTCGAAGTTGCGGCCGGCGCGGGGATCGCGCTTGATGTTCACGCCGGGTCCTAGCAACACGCCGGCACCGTTCGCGCGGGCCTCGTCGGCTAGGGCCGCGCCCACCCGCTCAACGAGTTGCGGATCCCAACTCTGACCCAGCCCGGCAGCCGGTGGGAAACAGGTAGCCGGGGCACTCGGGGAAATGCCGATGTGGTCCTCGGCCCCTACCTGGGCACGGACTCCGTGCGGCCCGTCGGTCAGGATCGCAGCGGGCAATCCGGCGACCGTCTTCGTGCGCCAGAAGGAGGCGCCGCTGCTTAGACTTGCCTTCTGGCGGAGGGTAAGGCCGTCGGGCAAAGGATCATTGGTCATATTGTCTCTCTCGTATTCGGCGGTGCTGTCGGCGCCCAGCGCTCGGCGCAACCATTGAGTCGAGCCATGCGAGAGTTTCCACTTGTCATTGTGGACGAGAAGACAGAGATTAAGTATGGACTATGGAGTTGCGCACCCCGGGCCACGCCGGCCGAGGGCCGGCGCAACCGAATCTGTGCCGGCGCTGTCACGGCAATTGGGCCTATCTCCCGCGTCGGTCATCCAGCAGGCAGATGCCTTGCGCGGGAATACCTTTGTCGCACCGCTAATTCGCGTCCCGGCGCTAGGCCATCCGCAAGCAACTTGGTGCCCATAAACACGTCAGCCATGGGCGAATGGTGTCGGATCGCGCTGACACCTGCGCCGAGACTTAAACCCCTGTGAAAGGGAGCCGCGGCTCGTCGCAACGGTTTACGTGTCGGCACACGCAACTGCGCTGGCGCAGTCACGCTGATGCAGGCTGCTCCTGCGGAACGGGCACGGCGAACAGGTTCAATGTCGCGGACACCGTGTGATAGATGCCGATGAGGATCACCATGTCGGTCAATCCCTTTACGCCGAAATGCCTTTCGGCTTCTCGGTACAGCGTCTCGTCGACACGATGACGGGTTGACAACTCCCGCGTTAGCTGTGCGGCCGTGGTCTCCTCCGCACTGAGGTCGCCGGGTATTCCGCCGGTAACAAGCACCCGGATGGCGTCCTCGGATATGCCGACTTTCCGCGCGGCGGCAGAATGGGCGTACAGCTCGTACTCGGACTGCCAAACGGCACCGACGGCGAGGATGACCACCTCGCGGACCCGCGGGCTCAACGACGTGTGGTCCCGCTCGCCCAGCAACAGCGCGGCAGACGCCGAGGTCATTGCCGGGTTGAGCAGCGCAGCGTTGAACGGGCCGATCAATCGCCCGTCGTCGGTGGTGCTGCGGAAGCCGGTTTCGTCGGCCCACGGGACCACGGCGCTCGTCATCTTGTCGAAGAGTTCCTGTTGCGCCGCATCTAGTTCCGCGGGATCTGCCAGCGGCAGACGTCCGCCCAAGGCGTCGCTGTGATCAGACATGTCGTTGTTCCTGTTCTAGAGAGGTCCTCATGAGGACTGGTGGACGATCGGATCAGCGGCGCCTTGGTACCCGTGAAACTCCGGCACGGCTTGGCAAAGCGCTTCGACCCTGGGGCCGGCTTGCATAACCGTGCGGTCCGGCCGCACGATGGCGGCGCCGGCGCGGCCTTTACGTAACCACGCGTCGAGTTCGGTACCGGGAGCAGCGAGCACCAGGACCGCTCCGCGGTCGCTGAGCTCGTTGCGCAGCTCTTCGGTGAGCGACGACGAGGTGACCAGCGCGAACCGGTTTCCGACCACTTCGTCGAACCGCCGGCCGTCACCCAAAATCGGGTTGGGACACAGCGTTCCGGCCAGCCCACCGGGTCGGCGGGATTTGATCACCAGCTCCGAGCTGCGCAGACCGGGGGTGACACCCTCGACGGCACTGGCCCGGGTGCCAGGCAGCCGCACGCTGTGCATGCGGGGGAACACCACCTGACGGATCAGATCGCCGGCGCGCCCGCCGCCGGTCATGGCGGCACCTACCGACACGGCCATCAAAATCATGGCGGCCACATGCAGCTTGCGCTCCTGCTCGTAGCTCTCGAGTACGCTTGCAGGCAGGCTGTTTTCGAGTACGCCGACCAGTTTCCAGGTCAAGTTCAGCGCGTCGCGCACGCCGGCGGCCATGCCCTGGCCTACGAACGGCGGGGTCAGGTGCGCGGCGTCACCGAGCAGGAACACATTGCGATCACGCCAGGAGTTGGCGACCTGCGCGCGGAAGGTGTAGGAGGTTATACGTACCAGCTGCAACGCGTCGGCGGGCGTGTCGCCCAACCAGGGCCGGATCAGCGGCTCGACGTCGGCGATGGTCTTGAAGTTGGCCGCGGTCTCACCGTCGACCAGCTGGAATTCCCAGCGGTAGCGGGTATCTGAAATGCGCATGTAGGTCCCGGCACGCTTGGGGTTGCACAGCTGATGGCAGCCCTCCCACTGGTTGAGCTCGGCATCGGTGTTGACGTCGATGACCAACCAGTCCTGCGTGAACGGAAGCCCGTACATGTACGCGCCGATCGCCGCACGGGTGGGGCTGTTGGCGCCGTCGCAGCCCAGCACGTAGCGGGCCTGCACGCTCTGCTCGCCGCCGCGCACCCGATCCAGGAATTTCACACCGACCCGGTCGGATTGGGTCTGGGTGACGGCAGTGACCTCGACGTTGCCCCGAAGCGTGACGTTGGAGTACCGCTTGAGGTTGGCGCGCAGCATCGTTTCCAACTCGGGCTGATCGAACATGTTCATCGGCGGGAACCCGTGGGTTGCACTGGGCTGCGGGCTGCGGGGGATCTCGGCGAGCACCCGCATGTCGGGGTCGATCAGCCGAAGGCCCATCGCGGGCCGGCTGTGGGCGGCGAACTCCTCGCCGATGCCAAGCCGGGCCAGCAGGCGATGCACTTCGTCGTCGGCGTGCACCGCCCGCGGCAGCGGATAGACGGTCTCATGGCGGTCGAGCACCAGGCAGTCAACGCCGTACTGGCCCAGCAGCGTGGCCGCCGTAAGGCCGGCCGGGCCGGCACCGATGATGACCACCGGAACGAACTCCGGGACCGACGCCGGGGCGCCGTTTTTCTGCGTGCTCATTTGTACACCACCACATTTCGCTGGACGCCGAGGTTGATGGCGCCGTCGTCGGTTGCGACGGTGGCTTCAATTACGTCACCGTCGTGCAGATAGTTGGGATTGTTTTCGGCTTGCGCGGACAAAAAAGCCCCTAGGTCCATGTCGCCCTTGGGTGCGATGCCGTGCGTGGTAAGCGCGGTACCTACCGGAGTGCCGGTCAACACAAGGTCACCGGCATCGACCTTCTGGAACTTCGCCAGCGCCTGCAGTGCCTGCACGGGTGGGAAGAGGATGTCGCCCTGGACCACCATGTCTTGGCGCACTTCATCGTTCACGGACAACCGCAGGCGCAAGTCACCGAAGCGCTTGAGCTCCTCGGCGTCGACGAGCACCAGCGCCGGCCCAACCGGAGTGAACGTTGGATACGACTTCGATTCGAAGAACTGTGCCTTGGTAATTTGCACATCGCGCGCCGAGACGTCGTTGGTGAGCACCAAGCCGACCACGAAGTCGGCCAGGTTAGCCTCGGTGACCTCGGTGCCCACCGGAAGTTCGCGTCCGACGACCAGGGCGATCTCCACCTCGTAGTCCAGCAGCGTGACGTGGTCGGGCTTGACGATGTCACCGAACGGCCCGGTGACCGATCCGGACGCCTTGCGGAAAAAGGTCAGCGGCGTCTTACTCGGGTCGCGGCCAACGTCTTTGACGTGCGAGGCGAAGTTGGTGGCCTGAGCCACCACGCGGCACGGTGTCGTGATCGGAGACAGCAGGTCAAGGCTGCCCACCGGCACGGTATCGGTGCTTTCCGCGGCGGCGTCGATGGTCGCACGGTCGGCCAGTAGCTCTCGAGTTGTGGCCGCATCGGTGTTGATGCGGGCGGCACCCGAGTCCGTATGCACCCACCACGCGTCGGCGGTGCGCAGGATCGAGACGGTCATAACAGGTCCTTCTTTCTTTTGAGTGGTGGTGCGCAAATTAGGAATTGGCTACGGCGAACAGCCCGCGCAGAGCGGACAAGTCGAACTCGTTGTCGTGGCGCAGGGCATCGACCATCGCGGCAAGTTCAGCCGCGGTCGCGCGCGGTGATCCGACGCCCAAGAAGTCCTTGCTCGGCGCGGGCCCCCACTGGTACAGCCCGGACGCCGCCAACGGAGCCCAGCCGGGCTCCAGGGTGTTGTCGAACATGTCGCCGTCGGCGAAGTGCTCGACCAAGAAACCATCGGGGTCGCGCCAATAGTCGAAGATCTGGCTGCCCTGGATGTGTCGGCCGATGCCCCACGAGCGGAAATACCCTTGGTCACCCAGGTACTCGCCGCCGGCGGCCAGCGCGTCGAGGTCAGCGACCTGATACGCCGAGTGCACGTAACGGTTCACCGGCCCCAGCGCCATCGCCAGGGTGTGGTGGTCGGCGGGCGTGGACCCGCGGTCGCAGCGGATGAAGCTCATAATCGGGCCGCGTTCGCGCTGGCCCGGATAGAAGCAGAAGTCGCTGACGATCAGACCAAACGTCTCGAGGTACCAATTCAGCGCCTCGATGTACTTAGGGGTCTGCACCACGATGTGCCCGAGTCGCTGGACCGTGGTGGGCACCCGCGGCGGCCGCTGGGTGGCGTTCGCGCGGACGACGTCGTGGCCGAAGTTGAACACGTGCGGCGTCTGGGCTGGCAACGCCTCGAGCTGATGAGTGCCCGACACGACCCGCACCGACAATCCACTGGGGTCGAGAAGATCAACGGCGACACCGCCTAGCGACTCCGGCAGCGGGCGCAGGGTGGCTCCGGTCGCATCAGCCAGCCGCACCAGATCCGACTGTTCGGCGGCGACAAAAGCCGGTCCAACGAACCGCTCGCGCGGTCCGCGGCGGATCAGCACACACGGCGCGCCGGCATCGCTGCCGCGCAGGTGCAGCTCATCGTTGGTGCGCAGCACCGTGGAGAAACCAAACGCCTGGGCAAACGCCTCGGCCTTGAGTAGATCGGGCTTTTCGAATTCCAGCCAGATGACGTCCTGCACTTTGATGAGCGGGTTGGCGAATCGGCCGGGGTGTTCTCCCTTGCGGGCGCCCTGCTCGCTGTGCAGGTCGTTGTGGGCGCCGATGAGTTGGTCGGTCATTTCTGTTTCTCCTTAGCTGTTTTGAGGCGGACGGGCATTGACACGGGCGACTTTGGAACCCCAGGAGATGACCTCGGGGCTCGCGTCCTCGTTGGGGACCTGGCATTCGATCAGCACCGGGCCGCCTTTGTGGCCGCGGGCTTTGGCGATCGCGTCGGCCAGTTCTGCCGGCGTGCTGGCGGTCAGTCCCAGCCCCTGGCCGTCTTCGGCGTTGAAGACGTCGATCAGCCCGGCGTAATCCCAGTTCTTGTAGTAGTTGTACGGGCCGTCGTGGATCGCCGACTCGATGACGTATCCGCGGTTGTTGACCAGGTAGATCAGGATCTCTTGGCCGTGCCGGATCATGTTGGACACTTCCTGAGCGGTCAGCTGGAAGGATCCGTCGCCGATGGCCGCGACCAAGCGCCGGTCGGCTTCTAGTCCGACCGAGTAGCCGAAGGCGGCCGGCACGGCCCAGCCGATGGAGCCCCATTGCATCTCGATCTCGAACCGTGCCCCGCCGGGCAGCCGGGTGTACATGCCGTCCCACCAGGAGATACCGGTTTCCACCAGCAGCGTGGTTTTCGAGTCGAGGTCCGCCTCGATCTGGCGCCAAAGCTCGGCGCGGCTCAGCGGGGCCTCGGCGTCGGCCGCCGCGGCTCGTGCCGGCGCGGGCGCTGCTCCCCTGAGCCGGTGGTATTGCCGAAGGGTGGCGTCATTGTGTTGGACCTTCTTTGCCAGGTCGGACAGGAAATCGGCCAGCGCGACGCCGGTGTATTCGGCACCGGCGAACCGCACGACTTGCGGCTCGGCGTTGATCAACCGTTGTGGGGCGGGCTGTGCGGTCCAGCCGACCGTGGTGTAGTCGGAGAACACCGGGCCGCCGGCCACCACCAGGTCCGCCCAGTCAACGATGGCCTGGCACCCCGGGGTGCTCACCTCGCCCCAGTAGATCCCGGCGTATTGCGGGTGGTCTTCCGGGAAAAAGCCCTTCGCGTTGGGCATGACCGCCACCGCGCAGCCCAGCGCCTCGGCCAGCTCCTGGAAGGCCTCGATCGCTCCATAGGAGCGCAGGTGCGCCCCGGCCAGCAGGATCGGCTTTTTCGCCTCCTCCAGAAGTCTGGCGGCCCGGTCGACCGCGGCGGTCAGGGCGCGTGGGTTGGTCGGCTGCCAGGACAGCATCGTCGACGCCAGCAACGTGTCGATCGGCGCCGGCTCGGAGCACGGCGCGGCCGACAGGTTGCACGCGATCTCGATGTAGACGGGCTTGCGCTCGCGCAGCGCGGTGCTGATCGCCTGATCGATCAGGGTCGGCGCGTTGTCGGCGTGCAGGATGCGCACCGCTTCGCACGTCACCTGACGGCACACTTCGTACTGGTCGGAGAAGTCATGCGTGCCCATCGTGTGGTGCATGATGTGATTCGCGACCGGGTCATTGGTGTTCGGGCCCGATGACACGAAGATCACCGGCAGGCGTTCGGCGTACGCGCCGGCCACCCCGTTGAGCGCGGAGTACGCGCCCACGTTGTAGGTGGTCAGCACGGCGCCCGCGCCGTTGACCCGGGCGTAGCCCTCGGCGGCGTAAGCGGCGTTGAGCTCGTTGCAGCAGCCGATCTGCTGCATGTTCTCGTTGGTCAGTAGCTCATCGAGCAGCACTAGGTTGTAGTCGCCGGGGACCATGAAGTAGTGCTTGAGTCCGATCTGCTCGAACCGGGCCGCGAGATACTTGCCCACGGTGAAGTTAGGCATCTTGTTGTTCCTTTCGGTCCAGGGCCTGATCAGGCCGGTGCGTCGATCGGGACGACGTTGATGAGCTTTTTGTTGACGAACTCCTGGATGCCGATGTTGGACAATTCATGTCCGTAGCCCGACAGCTTGACCCCGCCGAAGGGCAGGTCCGGCTTGGTCCAGGTCGGGTGGTTGACGAACACCATCCCGGTCTCGATCCGCTTGGCTACCTCCACTCCGCGCTCGGCGTCCTGCGTGAACACCGAACCGCCGAGCCCGAAGTGCGAGTCGTTGGCCAGTCGCACGGCGTCGTCCTCGCTGCTCGCCCGGAAGAAGAGCGCCACCGGCCCGAAGAACTCCTGGTAGTAGGCGGGGTTGTCCGGGTTGAGGTCGGTCAAGATGGTCGGCTGCACGAACGCGCCCGTGCTGGGCACCGGGTCGCCCAGCGCGATGGCCGTCGCGCCGGCGCTGACCGCGGCCTTGATCTTGTCGTTCAACTCGTCGGCAGCGCCCTGACTGGACATCGGCGGCAGCGTGGTGCCCTCGTCGAAGGGATCGCCGGCTTTGAGCTCGGCAAGTGCGGCCGTGAACTTCTCCAGGAACTCGTCAGCGATCTCCTCGGCGACGATGATCCGCTTGGAGGCCACGCAGCACTGCCCGCCGTTGTTCATCCGGCCCCACAACGCCCAGCGGACGGTCTTGTCCACGTCGGCGTCGTCCAACACGATCAGCGCGTCCGAGCCGCCGAGTTCCATGGTGGACTTCTTGACGTTCTTGCCGGCCCGAGCGGCGACCACCGAGCCCGCACCCTCGCTGCCGGTCAGCGAGACACCGCGCACCCGCGCATCGTCGATCAGCATGTTGATCTGATCCTTGGTCGCAAAGAGGTTGGTGTAGACGCCCTCGGGGGCGCCCGCCTCCAGCAGCAGCCGCTCGAAGGCGGCCGCCGCCTGCGGCACGTTGGACGCATGCTTGACCATGACGACGTTGCCGACCATCAGGTTGGGAGCCGTTACCCGCGCCAGCTGGTAGAGGGGGAAGTTCCACGGCTGGATGCCCAGGATCACCCCGAGCGGCGCGCTGACGAGCATTGCGTTGTCGTTGACGCTGACTGTGTTGACCCGCTCCGGGGCCAAGAACTTCTCGGCGTTGTCTGCGTAGTAGTTGAAGATGTCCGCGCTGAGCGCCACTTCGCCGAGGCTCTCGTTGTAGAGCTTGCCCATTTCCAGGGTCAGCAGCCGGGCGAACTCATCGGGCCGTTCGGTGAGGATGGCTGCGGCTCGCCGGCACACCGCGGCACGCTCGGCGTGCGAGGTCTGGCTCCACGACTCAAAGGTCTTCTGCGCCTGCGCAAGAAGGTTCATCGCCTCCGCGTCGGTCAGGTCGTCGAAGGTAGCCACTAACTCGTTGTTGAACGGGTTGACGGTCTGGTATGCCATCGTGTGTTTCCTTTCGGTTCGCGGCGGCTTGTCGCCACCGTCTTGGCCGTCGTGTCTGTCAGCAGACTTGTTGTCGGTTCGGCATAGCTGTGACCCAGCTGGAAGCAGAGGGCCACGTAGCCATGGCATTTAGATTGCCGTTGCGATCAACCGAAGTCGTCAACGCTGACACCAATCACGGCTTGGTGACAGCTGCAGTGTTGCCATACCTGCTAGCTGCAATGAACTCTGCGGGCAGTGCGATCGCAAACGCCGCTACGGCACGAATTGATCACTCGCGCATGGATTATGGCCGCTGGACATGACACGAGCCCACCGGCCGGGACCTTGCCCCAGCGTCAAGTGCGCTCGGGAGGTCAGCGCGCTTCGAGGAAGGTGATCACCGCTAGCACGCGACGGTGATCGTCGCCGGTTTCCGGCAGGTCCAGCTTCATCAGAATGCTGCGCACGTGCTTTTCGACCGTGCCCTCGGTGACCCAAATACGCTGTGCGATACCAGCATTGGAACGACCCTCCGCCATCAGCTCCAGCACTTCTCGCTCGCGCGTGCTCAGCACAGCCAGCGGATCATCTCGACGACGCGCCGACACCAACTCTTGCACCAGGGCGGGATCCACCACTGACGCGCCGTTGCCGATCCGCTCCAGCGAGTCGATAAAACCGGCCACGTCGGTGACCCGATCCTTGAGCAGATAACCGATACTGCGCCCGCTGGCCAACAACTCCATCGCATGTTCGACGTCCACGTGCGCCGACAGCACCAAAATGGCAACCTCGGGCAGCTCCTCGCGGATCGTTCGCGCCGCATCGAGTCCCTCGGTGGTATGGGTCGGCGGCATCCGAATGTCGGCGACCACCAAGTCGGGAGTCTTCTCCCGGGTCAACGCAAGCAGCTGGTTGGCGTCGCCGGCCTGCCCCACGACGTCGAAACCCGAGCGCTCTAACAGGCTAGCCAAACCCTCCCGAAGCAACACGTCGTCATCGGCGACCACTACTCGCATGGAATCACCACCAGCGCCGTCATCGTCATTAGGTGCCGGGTTGTCGTCGTCGCGCTGACTCCGCTGTGAAACGTGTCCTCCCGGGTCCGACCGAGGGTGCTTGAACCATCTAACACCGATTCAACGACGACAACCGCCGGTTGCCCGGATCGGCGCCTTCCGGCTAGCCGGTAGACGGGAAATGAGGCTGCCAGTGATAGCTGATTAGGGCCAGCCGTGACGACATAGGCGACCCAATAGGCGAGGTTATGAGCATGCCTCGCGGCATCCCAGTCAACGTTTAGTCTGGCTCGATTCGAAAGCTGGTCGGCTGCAATGATCACGACGCGATTCGCCCGAGATGGCGGCCACCAACGCATCCCCGGCGGAGTCATCAGGCTCGACCACGAGCGGACCGGCTGGGTAGTGACTCTCATTGAGGGCGGCAAGGTTTGGTGCCATACGTACCAAACACGTCAGCTGGCAATGACCGTCATCGCGGCTAGTTGCTGAGATCCGCTGGCGGAACCACCCGATGAGTCAAGGCGACGACCCGTTGCCCCGACCCAGAAGGTGCAGAACCGCCTCCGCGGACAATTCCACCTTCGGCACGAATCCCAGCGCGGGACTTGCCGCGATCAAGTCGGTAAAATCCTGCTCGGAATGAGTCGAAGTCATGATCACCGACGACACAGCCGGCCCATCGGCGAGCCGCTGCGCCAGGTCGAATCCGCTTTCGCCGCCCAGATCGATGTCGACGACCGCGACGTCGGGCCGCAGCTGTGCCACACGACGTAGTGCCTCCGCGCTGCTCGATGCCATCCCGACAACCGTAAGACCGTCGCGGCCGAGCATGTTCGCAGCAACCTCAAGAAAGGCGGCGTTGTCGTCGACGATGACGCAGCGCAGCGGCTGAGACCCATAATTCATAACTTCAGTGTGGCCAAGGGACTAACGAGACGAATTGCAGGTACCCGTAATTTAGGCGACCTATGAGCTATTGAGAGGTCCACGCGCCCGCGTCCCGCTAGGACAAGGCGAGCAGCCTAACTGTGCTTCTGACCAAGATCTCGCGGACCGGCGACGTGAACATTCACCTGCATTGCGCGGTATCGCTCATTTCCGGCAGCCGGCAACAGCCGTTGCCCATTTTCCCGTATTAGGTGCCGGTGTAGATCATCGTGATCGGGATCGCGCCGAAGGCCAGCTGGGCCAGCGTGCCGATTGCCTCGACCGTGATTTCGCCAGGGTGCGTCGGGCTGAACACGTTTCGCCGACGATTGGACCGGGACTGCTCGCGTAGTGCTCAGAAACTTAGCGCAATCGCGGCGAACATCACCGCCATCAACAGCAGGGTGAACGTGATGTGGGCAAGCAGGCGGTACCCAGCGCAATCGTCGTCGTAGCAATCGATTGCGAGCGCATGTCGGTAACTGGTGAAAGCGCGGGCTACATCATCGTGAACTGGCAACATAATCATCTCCTCCCTAGCAGGACGCGCTTGGCGCGAATGTGTTCGGCGGCAATGCCTTCGCCGCCGCGACCGACGAGCAGTCGACGGAGATGTCGTCGTCCGCGCGACGCCCGTGACATCACCGTTCCGACCGGAATACCCAAGATTTCGGCGATCTCCTTGTAAGGCAGATTCTCCACATCGGCGTAGTACACCACCGCACGGAATTGTTCGGGCATCGCTCGCACCGCTGCTTGAATCTCGTTATCTGGCAGGGTTGCCAGAGCTTCGTCCTCGGCCGAAGGCAGCCCTTTTGGCTCGCGATGGCCGACGTTCACCAACTGCTGCTCGGTCAGGTGTTCCATCGAGTACTGCGTCGGTTGCCGCTGCCTTTTGCGGTAATCGCTGATGTAGGCATTCGTCAAAATCCGGTACAGCCACGCGTTAAGGTTTGTGTCTGGCTCGAACGAATGGAAGCTGGCGTACGCCTTCACCATCGTGTCCTGCACAAGATCCTGTGCGTCAGCGTGATGCCGACTCATACGCAACGCCCGGCGGTACAGCCGCTCCTGCAGCGGCACGACATCCCTTTCGAACCGAACTCGAAGTTCCGCTTCGTGCGACCGTTTCTCGCAGCGCGGCGGGTGATGCTTGCGGCAATTACCGACAATGGAGGATGCTGCGAAACATTTAGCGCTGCTGGTGGATTGGGGCTTTACTGAGATGTCAGCATCATGGCGCTTGGATGCGTCGGTCAGCAGGCATGCCCTACGGACCGGCGCCGCTGCAGTGCCCGGCACATTCGAGATGGTGTGGGGGGATGCCGGAGCATCGGCCACCGGTTTCCACATGACGTTATCCATGGCTTCCACAATTGCGCTGCGGGCACCGAATGTCGTCACCGCTGCCGCATATTCACCCTTGCGGTTAGCCCCCATCCGTGGATAGCTGCCAGCTACACAAGTGGCTCCGGCAGGGTGCTCTCACTGCCGAGGACTTGGCTCGGCCCGCCAGTCCCGTGCGCGGTGGCCGCAGGGCGTTGGGGTAGTGCTGGGTAGTGAGCACCCCATCGGCAAGTCGGCGCTGCTGCGGTACCGCGCATCCCACGGAAGCGCGAACGCAGACACCACCCGGGTGGGTCTGGTTAGCGCACCCCGGAAGTTCTAGTGGGACTTCAGCGACGAGTTATCTGCGGTCCCTGACCTTGGGCCACATTGGCGCCTGAAGCGTAATGCCTTGCAACCCAATCGCACTGCTGATCGGTCCCAATGCGTTACTAGATGTATTGCGGTCCTGGAAGCATGCTGGGACGCATCAACGTTCGCAGAGTGGTACCTTCAACGCTCCGGGTGAGCCTGCCGTGCATTCCCGTCCCGGCTGCCATGCTTGCCGGGGCGCCCGCGATGCCGACCGGCAGCGGAATACCTGCGACCCCCTCGGCGGCACCTACCCTGCCGACCGTTATCGCCTGGGGAGCGCTGCTGACCGCGGAGGTGAGCGTGCCCCACGTCGACGGCACTGACAGCGCACCAACGCTGGCCGCCCGGCCAATCCCAGCAGATACCGCACCGCCGAATTGAGCTGCGCCAACAGACCCTAGCGTGCTCGCCACCTTAGTCAGCCCGGCGCCCACGTCGCTCAATGCCGCGACTGTTGCGTCGGCCGCGGAGGCAGCGGAACCCGCCGTCCCTTTCGAAAGGCTGGCGAGTGCCGACAGGATGATGGAGGGGACTGTTGCGTAAGCGCTGATCCCCGAGTTGATGACGTCTGGCTCCAGCGCCTTATTTATGTTGGCGAGGATCTGTTGGAGCATCTGTTCGATGGTCGTTTCTATCGATGTCCCGCTCGATGTCCCAATGGAATTGGTGACCACGGCACTTTGGGCCGCCATGGCCGCAGGGTTGGTGTTCTGTTTCGGCAGAGTGAACGGGGTCAGTGTCGCCGCGGCGGCCGAGGACGCGGCATAACCGTACATGGCGGCAGCATCCTGGCCCCACATCGCGGCATAGTCCGCCTCAGTCGCCATGATAGCCGGGGTGTTGATGCCCAAGAAGTTGCTTGCAACCAACATAGTTAAAAGCGCGCGGTTGGCCGCGATAATCGGCGGTGGCACGGTCGCAGCGAACGCTGCCTCGTATGCGGCTGCTGCAGCCCTGGCCTGTTTGGCCGTCTCTTCTGCCTGGCTTGCGGCAGCATTCATCCACGCGAGATATGTTGATGCCGCAGCCGCCATCGACGTCGACGCCGGACCCTGCCAGCTCGCTCCGGTCAGCCCGGATATCACCGAAGATTGAGAGGCCGCTAGCGAGTACAGTTCGCCGGATAGCCGGTCCCAGTTTGCAGCGGCGGCAAGCATTGGTTCCGATCCGGGACCGGAGTACATTCGGCCGCTGTTGATCTCCGGTGGAAGCGCCGCGAAATCCATTGTCATTGCCTACGCCTCAGCGGGTGACGGTCACATTGGCGGCCTCGGTGGCCGCATAGGAACAGGCGGAGGCTTGCAAGGTGGTCACGAACATTTGGTGAATCGCGGCCGCTCGCGCACCGGCCTCCTGGTACATCGCGCCCTGGGCGGCGAACGCGGCCGCGGTCAGCGCCGAAACATCGTCCGCCGCAGCCGGCGCCAGGCTGGTGGTCGGGCTGGCTACGGCGGCATTCAGCGAACTCATCGCCGCGCCGATACCTGTCAAATCGCCAGCCGCCGATGTCAGCGCGTCCGGTTGTGTGATTACGAAAGACATATCCTTCTCTCCCAACGAGCGATGTGCGCCCTCCTCGGTTGAGAGCCGTGCCGTTACGTACAGCAAGCGGCAAAGAACCGACTCAACGATCAGGATGGCTGGCGCGCTGTTCTGATGTCATCCGGGTTAGCGTCCATAGGGCCCCCTGCTAGCTGTAAATAAGTCGTCCGCGAAACATACTGGGCGGGAACGATGCAACATAGCTCCGATCGGGGCAGCGGTGATCAGGTTTCCTGCGGTGTCCCACACGCCGGCCGGATGGGCGCTACCGTCGTCTATTCGCTTTGACAGGAGCAGGATTCGCGGGCTACCGGTCGGTAGCCCTTAGCGAGATGTGCAAATTGGCGGAGCGTGACCGGTAAGCGGAATTCCGGCTAGCGGGGGGCATCGAGTGGTGTCAGCCGGGAAGACAGCGATGGATTAAGGCGGAACGCTTGAGGCGCAACCTACAACTCCGGCCATCACCTCAACCACCGCGTCATTTAGCTTCATGGCAAGGAGCCACTCAGGTGATCACACATTTCATGACCACGCCCGACCAGATGCGTTCGATGGCAGGCCGTTTCGTGTTCTGCCAGGAGTTCATCACAGTGTTGGGCCGCAATTTCCAGGTCACCTACGAGGAGGCCAACGCCCTTGGCTCCAAGGTGCAGAACGCCGGCAACATCATGGCTGACACCGACAGTGCTGTCGACCCCAGTTGGGCGTAACACACGAATGCCTTTTCAGCACATGATCATAGTGACCGCCTGTCGACGATCGGCAGCGACGCCTGACGGCTCGAACAGCAGCCAGAAGGCTCGCGCCACGCGCCGGTGCGAGGCCACCGCATCAGGTGCGGCAGAACATCATCTGAATGTCGGTGAAGCCTTCAAGGCGGGCTGGTGTAGCTGAAATGCGTAGCTTCTCGCGGGCGTTGGTCGTGTTTTCGCTGCTTTGCGCGAGCGCGGCGTTGGGCTTCATGCTGAAGTCGCAATTACTCGGTCCATATACGCAGACAGAAGCGCTCAATTTTCTCGGTGTGATCATCGGGTTTCTGGTCACGATAGCGTCCATCGTCATGGGATTGATGATCAGCGCAGCGAAGAACTTCATCGAAACCACCGAAGATCGTTGGGCCAAGTACGCGGCGCTGCTGATTCGACTCGATCAGTCGATGCGCAATTACGGCCCAGGGTCAGAACCGATACGTAGGCGATTGCAGAGTTTTACCGCCGCAGGAATCGTCAATTTCTGGCGGCATGAGTCGATCCCGGCTGGTGTGAGCTACGTAGATGTGCGCGAAAAGTCCAGAGCGGACGTGCATCAGGTGCTCACCGACACCCTCAATCGCATCAAGCTCGACATCTTCCAATTAAAACCGTCTGATCCGCTCCATGAAAGATTAGCGGCCGACTGCATTGACCAGTACAAAGATTTCGCAATGGCCCGATGGTCCCTCGTCATGGAACCTGAACGTTCGATACCCGCGCCCTTTCTGAGAATGCTGATGTCTTGGCTCATGATCATATTCCTGTGCTTCGGCCTGCGGACGACAGCGAGTCCCTTGGTGATAATCGCCATCGCCTTAGCCGGGATTACCCTGAGTAGCATGACGTTCACGATCGCAGACATGGTGGATCCGTATGAAGGCCGATTCAACATCTCTAGTAAGAGCATGCGTAATGCGCTAGACGTCATGCTCATCCACAACATCACGCCCACCGATTGAGCCATCGACGCAGGGCCGACGCCACTATATACGTCAATTTCGTTGCGGCAGAACAATTTTCATAAGATCGGTGGCAGCATTGGGAGCAGGCCGCGGTCGGGGTCTACCGATCAACTCGTGAATGGAATGGTCACCTGCAGCGACGTCCCGCACCCTTGGGGACTGGCGATCTGCAGGTTACCGCCCAGTGCTTCGACGCGGTCTTTCAGTCCGATCAGTCCCGACCCGTTGTGTGAATCGGCGCCGCCGACGCCGTCGTCCTGAATCGACAAATAGAGCGCGGCGTCGTTGGTTTCCGCGTGGATGGTGACTTGGCCGGCGCGAGCGTACTTCGCGGTATTGGTCAGGGCTTCGGCGACCACGTAGTAAGCGGCGACCTCGACTGGATCAGGCAATCGTCGGTCGATAGCAATATTCAGCGTGACCGGAACCGGGCAGCGGCGCGCCAGTGTTTTCAGCGCGGGACTTAGCCCGCCTTGTGAGAGGGTCGCCGGATGGATCCCGCGGGAAATCTCTTGTAGATCTTTCGAGACCGCGGTCAAACCGTCGACCACGCGCGACAACTGGTCTTTGAGGTCGCGATGTTCGGGCGGCACGGAATCGGCAGCCAGCCGCAGTTGCAGTCCCAGTGACACCAGCCGCTGCTGGGCTCCGTCGTGGAGGTCGCGTTCTATCCGGCGCCGAGCATCATCAGCGGCGGCCACGATCCGCGCGCGCGAGGCCGTCAGTTCGTCATGGGCGGCGGCGTTGGCGATGGCGGTGGCAACCAAGTCGGCGAAATCACCGAGACGCACCTCGATGTCCGGTGGCATCATGTCAGGCTCGGCAGCGCCGACGCCAACCACGCCCCAGACCCGACCATCTACGGTGATGGGAACCCCCACTGTGCAACCGAGTTCATTGTCGCGCATGCGTTCGGCGATCGGACCAACAGCGTTCTCAAGCTCCGCGCCGTCCAGGCGTGCGGGGCGACCGCTGTGCAACACGCGCGTCGCGATATTGTCGCCCGCCAAGCTCGCGCGCTCGCCGACGACCAGAGGATTGTGGATCCTCGGGTCAGTACGAGACAGCGCGACGATGGCCAACTCCTCGCCGTCAAAGCGGCCCACTGCCACGTTGTCGGTATTCAAGTACCGACCCACTTCGTCGGCGACCGCTGCGAAGACCTCCGACGGGCTGGCGCCCCGCGCAACCAATGTCGCGACGCGCCGCAATGATGCCTGCTGCTCGGCGAGCTCGCGAAGTTCGTCCCGACGTGCGTCCGACACGCTAGCCTCTGAGCAGTCGGATGATCCAGGCCCGGCTGTCCGCCGGGTCGATGACGTCGTCGAGTTCGAACGTGGTGGCCGAGGTGAGCGCCTTGCCATGCTGATAGGCAGCCTCGACCAGCTTGTCGAATAGGTTTTGTCGTTCGACCGGATCTGTCACTGCGGCAAGCTCTTTGCTGAACCCGAGGCGCACAGCACCTTCGAGACCCATCCCGCCGATCTCCCCGGTCGGCCAGGCGACCGTAAACTCCGGCGCGTGGAAGGAGCCTCCGGCCATCGCCATCGCGCCCAACCCATAACCCTTGCGCAGGATGATCATTCCGAACGGCACGGTCAGCCTCGCACCGACGATGAACAGCCGGCTGAATCGCCGGACTGCGGCCTCGACTTCGGCATCCGGCCCGACCATGAACCCCGGTGTGTCACACAGCGAAATGATCGGTAGTCCCGCCGATTCGCAGAGCGTCAGAAAGTCGGCGATCTTGTCGGCGGCTTCGGCGTCGATGGCCCCGCCGAGATGATGGCTGCTGTTGGCGAGCAACCCGAATGGGATGCCTTCGACGCGGACGAACGCGGTGACCACGCCGACGCCGTAGTCGGCCCGCAGCTCCAGGACGGACCCAACGTCGACGATCGCCTCGATCGCATGATGAACGTCGTAGGCACGTAATCGGTTCTCCGGCACCACATGTCGTGCCCGCCGCGGATCCGGAGCCGTCCAGTCGTCGATCCCTCCGTGGAAGTACGACAGGTACTGCTTGGCCAGCGACACCGCGTGCGCTTCGTCGCGGGCGACCAGGCCGACGACACCGTTGCGCCGCTGCACGTCGATGGGACCGATGTCTTCCGGCCGGTATTCGCCGAGTCCGCCGCCTTCGATCATCGCCGGGCCACCCATGCCGATGTTGGCGTCCGGGGTCGCGATGATCACGTCGCAGGTGCCGGCCAGCGCCGCGTTGCCGGCGAAGCAGCGCCCGGACACGATCGACACCAGCGGCACCTTGCCGCTCAGCGCACCGAGGGAACGGAACGTCATCAACTCCAGACCCGCCATATTCGCCACGTCAGTGTCGCCCGGCCGCCCGCCGCCGCCTTCGGCGAACAGCACCACCGGCAGCTTGCGACGTGCCGCCAGGTCGAAGACACGATCGGTTTTGGCGTGGTTGCGCATGCCCTGCGTGCCGGCCAGCACCGTGTAGTCGTAGGACAGCACCGCCGTCTCGACACCGCCGATGTGTGCCACCCCGGCGACCAGACCATCGGCCGGGGTGTTGGCGATCAGGTCCTCCTCCGAACGCCGGCTGCGCTGCGCGGCGACCGCCAGCGCGCCGTATTCGACGAAACTCCCGGGGTCCACCAGGTCGGCGATGTTCTCTCTGGCGCTGCGTCGACTCTGCTTGTGCCGCTTGGCAATCGCCGCTGGGCGCCCCTCGTCGAGGGTGAGCAGGTGGCGTCGTCGGACATCGTCGAGGTCATCGCGCGACCGGTCCAAGTCGACGGCGGCGACATCGCTGGCCGCCGCGCCCTCGCCGGTCCGGACGAAGATCACCAGCGGGTCTCCGGTCCCGACGACCTGCCCAGGCGCGACCAGCGTCCGGACCGCGCGCACGGCGTCCGGGGCGGTCAGCACGTGCTGCATCTTCATCGCCTCGAGCACCACCAGTTGCGCGCCCGCAGCGAAATCCGTGTCCTCCGGAGCGATCTCGATCACGGTGCCGGCGAGCTGCGCGCGCAGCACTTCTTCACCCGCCCGCAGTTCGACCGGTGCGACTCGAATCTCCGGGCGGCGGCCCTGGGCGGTACGCGCGAAACCGGCAAGGTTTTCGTCGAGGAAACCCGTTGTGAACGTGCCTGATTGCAGCTGGCTGCTGGACAGCACCTCGCGCAGCAACCCGATGTTGGTGCGGATACCCTCGATGTGGAACTCCAACAGCGCGGTCTGCGCTTTGCGCACCGCCGCGGGAAACGACGGTTCGCGTACCTGAGTGATCACCTTGGCCAGCAACGAGTCGTAGCGCGGGCTCGGCGTCAAGCCCGGGCGGCCGTAGGTGTCGACGCGCACGCCGGGTCCGGTCGGCGGCGAGAACACGCTCAGCGTGCCCGCCGTCGGCGAGAACGTCCCGTCGGCGGCGAGAGTTTCCATGTTGACCCGGGCCTGGATCGCGATACCCCGGGCCAACGCCGGCTCGCCGCTGGCCTCCCTGCCGTCGTCGCTGATTCCCGCGGGCAGGGCGAGCTCGTCGAAGGTCGCGCCGCGGGCGATCGCCAACTGCACGGCCACCAGGTCGAGCCCGGTGGTCTCTTCGGTGACGGTGTGCTCGACCTGGATTCGCGGGTTGACCTCGAGGAACACGAATCGCTCTCCGGCGAACAGGAATTCGACGGTCGCCAGCCCGCGGTAGTCGGCTCGCGCGCACAACGTCGCGGCGGCACGGTGCAGTTCACGTCGCAGCGTGTCGGAAAGGCCTTGTGCGGGCGCGATTTCGATCAGCTTCTGATGCCGGCGCTGGATGCTGCAGTCGCGGTCGCCGAGTGCCAGCGCCCGGGACACCGGCCCCGACGGCGCCGCGACGATCTGCACCTCGATGTGCCGGGCATCCGCCAGACGAGCTTCGGCGAACAGTGACCCGTCGCCGAACCCCAACTCCGCCTCGCCGGCGCACTGCCGGTAGGCGTCGTCGACCTGATCTGCGCTGCGGACGACTCGCATCCCCCGGCCACCACCACCGGCCAGCGCTTTGATGACGATCCCATCCTTGTGCTCGGCGGCGAATGCACGAATGTCCTCGATGCTGCTGGGCCCGTCGGTGGCGGGAAGCACCGGCACGTCGGCGGCGACGGCGGCACGACGGGCCGAGGATTTGTTGCCGAACAGTTCCAGCGCTGCGGCGTCCGGTCCGACGAAGGTGAAGCCAGCCGCCGCGCACGCCCGCGCGAATCCGGTTTGCTCGCTGAGAAAGCCATAGCCGGGATGGATCAGCTCGGCGCCGGACTCCTTGGCCGCCGACAGGATCGCCGCATGGTCGAGGTAGGCGGCCGGACCGGCCCCGGGCAGGGCGATCGCCTCGTCAGCAGCGTGCACGTGCGGGCTGTCCGCATCGTCCTCGGCATACACGGCGACCGTGCCGAGCCCCAACTCGACTGCGGTGCGGATGATCCGGAGCGCGATCTCGCCGCGGTTCGCAATCAGCAGGCGCGTCACGTCCCGTCCTTTGTCCGGTCGTCCATTCCCCATCCGGATCACATCATGCCGCGACCAGGTTTTCTGGCTTTCACCGGATCACAGGGGCTAGCTTCATGCCATGAAGCAATACATCGTCGGAGCGTTGGCTGCCGTCGTGACCACGGGCGGGCTGGTCGCCGTCGCGCCATCGGCGAGCGCCGGTTGTATCGATCCCGGGGAGGCGGGGCACCCGTTCGCAAAGATGTGTGACGGCCCGATCGACGACGGCATGTGGGAACGCTGTTTGACGACTTTCCCAAATGGGCCGCTGCATCCCGCCGAAACCGACTGCAACACCATGAGCGTTGGTGACCCGCCCAAAGAAGCCGACCCGATATTCAGCACGCCGCCGACGCATATCGACCCGTAGCGGCAAGCGTCCGGCGGGGGCGGAAACAGGGTCTATCATCGCCAAGGGGCGGCCGGTACGCCAGCGTCAGCTGACCCCGGCGGGAGGCATCGGGGCTTCGACCGCGAAAGGCCGAGCAATGAGCGATAAGCCGAATGTCCTGATCATCTGGGGCGACGACATCGGGCAGAGCAACCTCAGTTGCTACAGCAACGGGCTGATGGGCTACCGGACCCCCAACATCGACCGCGTCGCCGCCGAAGGGGTGCTGTTCACCGACTATTACGCGGAGCAGAGTTGCACCGCCGGACGGGCGGCGTTCATCACCGGCCAGAACCCGTACCGCACCGGCCTGACCAAGGTGGGCCTGCCCGGGGCGTCGCTGGGCCTGCAAGCACAGGACCCGACGATCGCGACGGCGCTCAAGGCGCAGGGCTATGCCACTGGCCAGTTCGGCAAAAACCATCTCGGCGACCGCGACGAGCACCTGCCCACGATGCACGGCTTCGACGAGTTCTTCGGCAACCTGTACCACCTCAACGCCGAAGAGGAACCCGAACTGCCGGACTATCCGAAGGACCCGGAGTTCCGCAAGAAATTCGGGCCGCGCGGCGTGCTGCACACCTGGGCCAACGGCGACGGCACCCAGCGCATCGAGGACACCGGCCCGCTCACCAAGAAGCGGATGGAAACCTGCGACCGCGAATTCCGCGACGCCGCAGTCGGTTTCATCAAGAAACAGCACGAGGCCGAAACGCCGTTCTTCGTGTGGTTCAACACCACGCACATGCATTTCCGTACCCACACCGCGCCCGAAAGCGTGGGCCGCGCGGGCCGCTGGCAATCGCGCTACCACGACACGATGCTGGATCACGACGACACGGTCGGCAGCATGCTGGACCTGCTCGACGAGCTGGGCATTGCCGAGAACACGATCGTCATGTACTCCACCGACAACGGACCCCACATGAACAGCTGGCCCGACGCCGGCATGACCCCGTTCCGTAACGAGAAGAACTCCAACTGGGAGGGCGCCTACCGCGTGCCGGCGATGGTGCGCTGGCCGGGGCACATCCCGGCCGGCTCGGTGTTGAACGGCATCGTCAGCCACAACGACTGGTTCGTCACGCTGTTGTCGGCGGCGGGTGTACCCGACATCGCCGAGCGGCTTTGCGAGGGCGCAGATCTCAACGGCACGACCTACAAGGTGCACCTCGACGGGCACGACCAGTTGGCATACATCACCGGCCAGACCGATGAGAGCCCGCGCAAGCACTTCTTCTATGTCTCCGACGACGGCGACCTCACGGCACTGCGGTTCGACAACTGGAAGTTGGTCTTCCTCGAGCAGCGGTGCGTGGGCACCTTGGCGATCTGGGCGGAGCCGTACGTCCAACTGCGCGTGCCCAAGCTGTTCAACCTGCGCACCGATCCCTATGAGCGAGCGGACATTACGTCGAACACGTACTACGACTGGATGATTGACCGCATCTTCTTGTTCGTTCCGGCTCAGGCTTACGTCGCGAAGATGCTGGAGACGTTGGTCGAGTTCCCGCAGCGACAGAGATCTGCGAGCTTCAGCCTGGACCAGGTAATGGCCAAGTTGCAGGACGCTACTACTGGCAGCAGCTGAGCGAGTCCGATGCAGCGCGACGACCCGCTGCCGTCCTGGCGAGCCGGCGGCACGCGGGACGCGCTGGAGGAGTTTTTGGCGGCGGCCGAGCAGGTGCCGATCGCCGATCGGGTCGCCTACTTCGACAACGACGGCACACTGTGGTGCGAGCGGCCGAGCTATGTGCAGCTCGACTTCTTCCTCGACTCGCTGCGCAAGCGTGTGGCTGTGGACCCGTCGATCGGCGAGCGTGCCGAATTCGCCGCGCTGCTCACCGGCGATCAGGCGGGGGTTGCCGAGATCGGGCTGGAACACGTTGCGCTCGCGCTCGCCGGTCTGTTCGACTGCATGACACCCGAGGAGTTCGCTTCCGCGGCAAGGGAATTCATGAGCGGTGCGGCGCACGCGACGCTAGGCCGGCCGATCCGCTCGGTGACTTATCAGCCGATGCTCGAACTCGTCGCCGAGCTGCGGCGGCGCGACTTCACGGTCGGGATCGTCACCGGCGGTGGGACGGAGTTCGTCCGGGCGATCAGCGACGGCCTCTACGGTGTGCCGGCCGAGCTGGTGGTGGGCACCCTGATCGGCTACGACGTCAGCCGTGACGGCCAAGGCCCACCGGTCATCCGGCGCAACAGTGGACTGCTCGGCGTCGCGAACGAGGGCAGCGCCAAGGTTGCCAACATCCAGACCCAGCTGGGCCGTCGACCGATCCTTGCGGCCGGCAACTCCGGGGGCGACCGGGAGATGCTGGAATGGGCGCAGGCCACTGGGTTTCCGAGCCTTGCGCTGCTGATCGACCATGACGACGCCGAGCGCGAATTTCAGTACACCAGCACGGCGCAGACGTTCGCCGAGACCGAGCCGATCACCGATGTGGGAGCCCGTTTGGGATGGACCGTTGTGAGCATGGCCCGAGACTGGGAAGTCATCTTCCCGGCGGTGCCTTGACTGGATTTTCACACGCCGGAAAATTCGGACTGCCGCGGCTCACGCCATCAACTGGGCCGCGACCGTCGCGCCTAATTCCCAGCATGCCTGCAACTCGGCCTTGCCCGGCTTGCCTGACACGACCACATACTCGGCGGCCTTGACCCAACCGAGGCCCGTTGTGATGGAGTCGATTCCACGCTCGGCCCCCTCGGTTCCCTCATTGCCGTGCAGATAGAGACCGAAGGGCCGCCCCTTCGTGGCATCCACGCAGGGGTAGTAGATGACGTCGAAGGCGTGTTTGAGGGCACCGCTCATATAGCCCAGGTTCGCGGGAGTCCCGAGCAGGTATCCGTCAGCCTCGAGCACGTCGGTCGCCGACAGGGTCAACGCCGGGCGGCGCACAACGTCCACTCCCTCGATGTCGGGATCGGTCGCCCCGGATACCACCGCCTCGAACATCTCCTGGGTATGCGGCGATGGGGTGTGGTGAATGATCAACAGTCTCTTGGTCATTGCAAGTTGAGCAGCGATTCGATTCCGATAGTCAGGCCGGGGAATTCGGCGACTCGGCGCACCGCCAAGAGCACGCCCGGCACGAACGACGTGCGGTCCATGCTGTCGTGCCGGATGGTCAGGGTCTCCCCCGCGGTGCCGAACAGCACCTCCTGATGCGCGACCAGTCCGGCCAGTCGTACCGAGTGCACCGGGACGCCGTCGACGTCGGCACCACGGGCACCGGGGAGACCCGTGGTGGTGGCATCCGGGTTGGGCGGCAAGTCTTTTCGTGCTTCGGCGATCAATGCGGCGGTCCGCGCCGCGGTGCCCGACGGCGCGTCGGCCTTCTGCGGGTGATGCAGTTCGATGACTTCGACCGACTCGTAGAACGGCGCAGCCTGTTGGGCGAAATGCATGGACAGCACCGCCCCGATGGCGAAGTTGGGTGCGATGAGCACCGAGACGCCGGGTTTGGCGGCCAGCCATGACCGCACCTGTTGCAGCCGTTCGTCGGTGAACCCGGTGGTTCCCACGACGGCGTGGATCCCGTTGTCGATGAGAAACTGCAGGTTCTTCATGACGACGTCGGGGTGGGTGAAGTCGATGACGACCTCGGTCTTGTTGTCGGTCAGCAGGCTCAGCGGGTCGTCCGCGTCGACTTCGGCGGACAGGGTCAGATCGTCTGCGGCCTCGACCGCCTGCACCATCGTCGCGCCGACTTTGCCTTTCGATCCCAGCACTGCAACTCGCATGGCCTTCACCCTAGACGGCGCCTGTACGCGGGTTCGAGAGCCGTTCGAGCTCGTCGATCCGCTTCAGCGCGACATCTAGCTGTGCCTCGTCGAACACCTCGAAGTGGTTGATCCTGCCGGCGTCGAACGTGAGGAGTATGACTTCCCGCCACTCGGCGTCGACACCCTCGCGCGACGACCCGTGCGCGCAGTGGGTAACGAGCCCCCCGAGGTCGCTCAATCGATGCACCGCTTCGACATACACGTTGACATTCGGTGCGAGATCCCAGGTGGCCTGAAGGTAAGCCTCCAAATCACCCGGCGCGAACGCTCGACCTCGTCGGTGGTCGATGTTTACCCAGTCGGGCGTCGTCGGCGGCAACTCGTGTCGGTTCACCGCGGTGTACGCCCGCACGATGGCCGACCACGCGTCGGCGTGGGCGGCGGCTTCACCGGCGAGGTAGCGGGCATCGAGTTCCGCGATGGCGGCGTCGATGTCGTCTGGGTCGAACACGACCTTGGCCGTGCCACGGTTGTCGGCGTCGATCTCGAGGATGCTGAGCGCCTCGGTGTAGAAGGCATCGGGCCGCTGGTCTCGGCCCGACATGCGCGAAAGAGTGAGGGCGAGGCGCTCGCCGCGGGTCGCAATGACTGTCGACACAATATGTGCGACCCCGAGATCGGCGAGGGCTCGCATGGTTGCAATGTCGACGTCCCGCCCGTGTTGGTTTCCGGCGTTCACGACCCGACGGCGATCGTCGGTATAGGTGTCGTCGGCCAGTAACTCCACCATTGCGGCCCAGTCACGGGCCGCGAAATGCGCTAGCTGTCGTTCACCTAGTCGGCTCGCCGCGTTTTCCAGTCGCGTTGGTTGCGAGTGCAATTCGTCAAAGCGGGCAAGCGCCGTGTCGAGGTCTGACTCGTCGAAGACCTCGAACCGGCAGATCTTGTCGCCTTCGAATACGAACAGGGCGATCTCCCGCCATTCGAAACCGAAGCCCTCCCGTGAAGTCCCGGTGATTATCGCTGTGACGACCACCCCCAGGTTGCTCAGCCGGTGCACCGCTTCGATGTAACCCGTGACGTTTGGGGCCACGTCATAGGTAGCACTCAAGTATGGCGCCACGTCGCCGGGCACGAACGCTCTACCGCGCCGATGATCGATGTTGACCACGCCCTCCGTCGTCGGAAGGGCTTCATGCCGGTTGTATGCGGCTTGGACCTGAGTTACGGCCATCCACGTGCGCGCGTGAGCGGCGGCTTCACCGGCGAGGTAGCGGGCATCGAGTTCCTCGAAGGCCGCATCGATATCGTCTGGATCAAATATTACTGCGACAGTGAGCCGGTTATCGGCGTCGATCTCGATCATGCTGAGCATCTCAGCGGTGACCTCACTTGATGCCGAGCCCCGCACCGAGGAACGAATGCGAATAACTGTGAGGTGTTGTCCACGTGTCGCGATCACGGTTGACGTAAGGCCCTCGAATCCGACCTCGGCTACTGCTCGCATATTCGCCAAATGGGCAGCACGACCGCGTAAGTCACCGGCGTTGATCACCCGACGGCGATCGCTGGAGTCAACGTCCTCGGCCATTGTCTCAGCCAACGCGGCCCAGTCGCGCGCGCCGAAGTATTTCCAATAGCGATCGGCGACTTGGCTTGCGGCGTTCTCCAGTCGCGTTGGGTGTGAGTGCAATTCGTCGAAGCGGGCGAGCGCGGCGTCGAGGTCTGTTTCGTCGAAAAGCTCGAAGCGGCAGATCTTGTCGCCTTCAAATACGAACACGGCCACCTCGCGCCATTCGAAGGCGAAGCCGGCCTGTGAGGTGCCAGTGACTACTTCAGTGACGACCACCCCAAGGTTGCCCAACCGGTGGACAGCTTCGAGGTGCCCCTTGACGTTCGGCGCGACGTCATAGGTAGCGCGCAGCCAGGGGATCGTGTCGCCGGTCGCGAACGCTATTCCCCGACGATGATCGATGTTCACTAAGTCCGCCGTCGTCGGGGGGAGTTCGTGTCGGTTATACGCGGCTTGGACCTGCGCGATGGCCGTCCACGTGTGCGCATGTGGGGCCGCTTCGCCGGCGAGATAGCGAGCGTCGAGTTCTGCGAACGCGGCGTCGATATCGTTGGCGTCGAACGCTATGAAGGCTGTGATCCGATCTTCGGCGTTGATCTCGACGAGCTGTAGGAAGTCGACGTGAAACGGGTCGGGTTCGGCATGGCCGCGCGAGAATTGGGCACGGAGGAGGGCGAGACGACCTCCGCGGGTGGCTAAGACATCTGCTGTCGCATTCGTGATGTCGACGTCGGCGACTGCCCGCAAGTCTTCGATCAATGCATCCCGACCGGGTCTGATGCCGCCGCCCACGACAAAGCGGCGATCGTCGCTGTAAAGGTCGGCGGTCAGCATGTCCGCGATCGCGTGCCAGTCTCTGGTGGCGAAATGCGCTTGGAACCGTTCGTACACTCGGCTTGCCGCGTTTTCCACTGGTCGCGCTTGCGGGTGCAACTCACCGAAGCGAGCGAGCGCGGCGTCGAGGTCTGTTTCATCGAATAGCTCAGAGCGGCTTATCCGGTCGCCTTCGACGGTCAGGAGTTGAATCATCCGCCACTCGGCGTAGAATCCCTCCCGCGTGGTTCCTTGCAACTCACGGGTAACGACGCCGCCGAAATCGCTGAGTCGATGCACCGTTTCGATGTTGATTCTGAGGTCTGGCGTGGCGTTCCAAAGTTCGCGGACTAATGCGGATTGATCACTCGCGTCGGCCTTTATGAGTCGCCGGTGGTCGACAGTGACCCAGTCCGTTGCGGGTATTTCGTGCCGGTTGAACGCGTCGTTGAATCGCGAGATCACCGACCAGGTGCGCGCGTGGGCGCGGGCCTCGCCGGCAATGTATCGAGCGTCTAGTTCTGCGAAGGCGGCGTCGATCTTGTCGACGTCAAACCCAACCTTCGCCGCGATCCGGTTTTCGGCGTCGAGTTCAACGATATTGAGCACTTCGACGCTGAGTTCACCAACCCCAGCTGCGTTGTTAGAGCCGCGGATACGAATTAGGGCGAGGCGCGCTCCCCGGATCGCCACGACGGTCGCCGCGATGTTCTCAGTCCCCAATTCGGCGACGGCTCGCATCTCCGCCATGTAGCCAGCTCGACCGTGTCGGACGCCGGCATTCATGACCCGACGGCGATCTTCAGTGGAAATGTCGTCGGCGAGCAGCTGCTCCATGGCATCCCAGTTGCGGGCTAGGAAGTGGCTCCAGAATCGTTGATCCACTTGAGTTGCAGCGTTTTCCAGCCGCGGCGTCGGCGGGTGTAATTCGTCGAAGCGCGCGAGCGCGGCGTCGAGGTCTGCTTCATCGAATATCTCGCTGCGGCTAATCATGTCGCCGTCGACGGTCGAAATGTTGACCGCCCGCCACTCGGCATCAAAGCCCGCTTGCGACGTCCCACGCGCAATGTAGGTGATAGCTAAGCCGACGTCATTGAGGCGGTGCACGGCTTCGATGTAGACGCGGCCGTGCGGCACGACCTCCCACGTCGCACGGATGAGCGCAGTTAGGTCATCCGCCTCGACACGTTGCGTCGACCGATGGTCGATGTTGACCCAACCCGGCGTCGTCGACGGTAGTTGGTGCTGATTGAGCCCGGCGAAGGCCCGCGTAATAACCGACCAGGTGCGCGCGTGGACGGCCGCCTCGCCAGCGAGGTATCGGACGTCGAGCTCCGCGAATGCGCCGTCAGCGTCGTCCGCTTCGATCACGACGATTTCGGAGATTCGGTTGCTGTCGTTGATCCCGACAACGGCAAGCGCCGCAACGGAAAACGCCTCAGGCCCATCATCCTTGTTTGTGAAGACGAAACGAACCAGTGCGAGGCGCTCTCCGCGGGTTGCAACGGCCGACCTCACACTGATGGTCCAGAGGTCTTTGGTTGCACGCCAGTTCGCCATCTCGGCATCTCGACCGCGTCGGATCCCGGCGTTGACGACCGGACGGCGATCGTCTGCGGAAACGTCGTCGGCGAGCAGTTCGGCCATCGCATCCCAGTCGCAGACCGCAAAATGGGCAAAAAATTGCTCAACCGTGCGGGTTGCTGCGTTTTCCAATTGCACTGTGCGCGGACGCAGTTCCTCGAAACGCGCGAGCGCGGCGTCGAGATCTTTCTCGTCGAAGAGTTCACAACGGCTGAGCAGATCGCCGTCGAAAGTGAAAATTGCATTCTCCCGCCATTCGGCCTCGAAGCCGTGTCGCGAAGTCCCATGTGCCGCCTGGCTGACGACGGCCCCGAAGTCGGTGAGGCAATGCACCGCCTCAACGTAGACGTGGATATCCGGCGCGTCCTCCCACAAGTCGCGGATGTAGGCGGTCATGTCGCCAGTTGCGAACGCCGCTCCGCGTCGATGGTCGATGTTGACCCAGTTCGACGTCAGCTCGGGGAGTTCGTGTCGGTTGATCGCGGCGAAGGCGTGCGCGATGAGGGACCAGATCTTATGGTGGCCGGCTGCTTCGCCGGCGAGGTACCGGGCATCGAGTTCTTCGACGGCAGAGCCAATGTCGTTAGAGTCGAACAGGACCTGCGCTGCGATCCTCTCCTCTGCGTCGATCTCAATGACGTTAACTATCTCGGTGTTGAAGTCCTCCGGCCGCTGATCTGGCCCCAACCATCTGGTCCGACCCAGGAATAGGCGTTCGCCCCGGGTCGCAATGATTTCCGACGTGATGTTCGTGATCAAGCCGATGTCGGCGGCCACGCGCAGGTCTTCGAACGCTGCATCTCGACCGTGTCGAACCCCGGCATTCACGACCCGACGTCGATCGTCGCAGTAATAATCATCGGCGAAGTCCTGCCCCATCGCATCCCAGTCACGCGCCGCGAAGTGCGCCAGGAACCGCTCCTGCACTGGATGCTCCAGCCGTGGCGCCTGCGGCTGTAGCTCCTCAAAGCGGGCAAGCGCGGCGTCAAGGTCCGCGTCGTCGTAAATCTCGCAGCGGCTGATGACATCGCCCTCGACCATGAAGATGTCGGTCATGCGCCACTCGCCCTCGAAACCGCCTTGGGACGTCCCGTTCGACACAAGGCCGACGACTGCGCCGAGATCGCTTAGCAGCTGTACGGACTCGATATGGATTCGGTAATCGCCGTCGCTCAACGCCGCACCAATGTATGCCTTTAGGTCACCTGACCCGACCGCGGCAAGGGACCGATGGTCGATGTCGACAAACTCGTCAGTCGTCGCGAACACCTCGCGTCTGTTAATCGCGGCACACATCTGCGAGATGGCCGACCACGTCTGCGCGTGAGCGGAGGCTTCTCCGGCGAGGTAGCGAGCATCCAACTCCGCAAAAGCGGCGTGGATGTCGTCGACGTCGAATACGACGAAGGCTGCGATTCGGTCCTCGGTATCGATCCCAACTACGCCCAGCACCTCGATCTGAAAAGCATTCGGAGCGTGGCTGCGGTCCGAGAAACCGAGGCGCACGAGGGCGAGGCGCGCGGCGCGGGTCGCGATGACGGTCGACGTGACGTCTGTGGAGAGAAGTTCGGCGATTGCCCGCATGTTCGCCATCTGGGCGTCTCGCCCGTGTAGGACTTCGCCGCTCACCACCTGGCGGCGATCGTCGTTGAAGAAGTCGTCGGCCAGGATCTCCGCCATCGCATCCCAGTCGCCGGCCGCGAAATGCGCCAGGAAACTCTTGGCCACTTGGCTTGCCGCATTTTCCAGCGTCCGCGCCGTGCGATCGAGTTCATCAAATCGTGCAAGCGCGGCGTCGAGGTCTGCTTCGTCGAAGATTTCGCAGCGGTTGCATAAATCGCCTTCGACCGTGAACAGCGTGATCTGCCGCCACTCGGCTTCAAAGTCGTCTTGCGAAGTCCCGCGCGACGCGTGCGTAACGACCACTCCAAAGTCGCTCAGCCGATGGACAGACTCGATCAACGTGTAGAGGTCCGGTGTCAGGTCCCGCGAGGCGCGAACGTACGCGTTCAAACCATCGGCGTCCAATGTCGTGCGTAGCCGGTGGTCGATCATCGAAGCGTCCGGCGTCATCGGTAATGTCTCGTTCCGGTTGGCCGCAGCATTGCCCCCTGCGATGAGCGACCAGGTGTGGGCATGAGCTGCCGCTTGCCCAGCGAGATAGCGGTTTTCAAGTTCCTCGAGGGCAGCATCTATATCTTCGAGGTCGAACCCGACATGAGCTACTACCCTCTCGTCGCCGTCGACCTCGACAACGCCGAGGGCCTCTGCGTAAAACGCCTCGGGTCCCTGATCTCGCCCTGAGTAGCGAAGACGACAGAGCGCCAAGCGATCTCCGCGGATCGCAATAGCGGTCGATGTAATGTGCTGTGCGCCTAGTCCGGCGGCCGTCTGCACGCCTCCGACTATCGCGTCGCGACCCTGTCGGATGCCGGCGTTCGCAATGCGGCGGCGATCTTCGTCGACGACGTCGTTGGCCATCATTGTTCCCAACGCCGCCCAGTCACGTGCGGCGAAGTACGCGTTCACGCGGTCCACCGTCCGGGTTGCCGTGTTCGCCAACAGCGGCGCCGGCCGGCCGAGCTGATCGAACGTGGCAAGCGCGGCTGCCAGGTCGTCCTCGTCGAAGAACTCGCAACGGTTGACAATGTCGCCATCAACCGTCGTGAGACCGACCCCCTGCCATGCGGCGTCGAAGCCTTCGTGTGAAATACCATGCGCCGCATAGCTGTACACCGCGCCGAGGTCGGTCAACCGGTGCACAGCCTGGACGTGAGGTCGGATGTTTTGCCCCGGGTCCCACCCGGCACGGACATACGCGGAAAGGTCGGTGGCCCCAAACGCCGCCGAACGGCGGTGGTCAACAAATGCTGTTCCTGGGCTTATGGCCGGAAGCTCCTGACGACCAATCGAGGCGAACGATTTCGCGATCACCGTCCACGTGCGGGCATGAGCGGCCGCTTCGCCAGCGAGATAGCGGTTTTCAAGTTCCTCGAGGGCAGCGTCGAGGTCGTCGGCATCGAACACGACGACCGCCGCCATC
This sequence comes from Mycobacterium cookii, assembly GCF_010727945.1. Lineage (NCBI taxonomy): Bacteria > Bacillati > Actinomycetota > Actinomycetes > Mycobacteriales > Mycobacteriaceae > Mycobacterium > Mycobacterium cookii. The sequence continues at coordinate 154,437 of NZ_AP022569.1, read as the reverse complement.
CGCTCGTCGGCATCGATCTCGACGACCGCGAGCATCTCGACACTGAACGCGTCGGGGCTTTGATCGCCTCCTGAGAATCGGTAATGATTTAGTGTGACGCGCTGTCCGCGTGTCGCAATGACCGTTGATTCCACATTCTGGGTTCCGGCAGCGGCGTACGCATGCACGCCGAGTTCGGCATCTCGACCATGCAGGTTCCCTGCGTTCACGACTCGACGCCGATCTTCAATGGAGAATCCGGCGGACAGCATTTCGGCCATTACGTCCCAGTCTTGGGCGCCGAAGCACGCCTGAAAGCGCTTATCCACTTGGCTTGCCGTGTTTTCCAGCCGCCGTGCGGGCGGGCCGAACTCATTGAAAGCCGCGATGGCAGCGTCGAAGTCTTCCTCGTCGAACATTTCGCAGCGACTCATCCGATCGCCCGCTGCCTTGAGGACGGTGATCTCCCGCCACACGGCTTCGAAGCCTTCTGCCGTACTCCCGTGCACCACGTGGGTGACGACGGCGCCGATGTCGTTCAGCCGGTTCACATCAGCGATGTACAGCGTCGACTCTGGCATGAGCTCCCACGAGGCGTCGAGGTACGCCGACAGATCGCCAGGCGCGAACCCCCGGCCTCGCCGGTGGTCGATAGTGACCACATCCGGCGTCATGAGGGGTAGCTCATGCCGGTTGAGTGCCATGTAACCCTGGATGACGGCTGACCACACTGTTGAGTACGGTGCTGCTTCGCCGGCGAGATAACGGGCATCGAGCTCCGTGATTGCGGCGTCGAGGTCGTCGGGGTCGAAGGTGAGGATCGCCGCGATCCGCTCGTCGGCATCGAGGTCGAGGATGCTCAGGACGTCGGTGCGGAATGCGTCGGCTCGCGGGTCGCGGCCCAATGCGCGCGAGCGACTGAGGAGGAGCCGGCCGCCCCGCACCGCAACAGTGTCGAAAGTCATTCGCTTGACGCCGATCTCGGCGAGCGCCGAGAATTCAGCGACCACGGCGTCGCGGCCCGTTCGGAGTTCCGCGCCCACCAGGCGCCGGCGGTCGTCGCGGAAAACGTCGTCAGCCAACGCTCCGGCCAAGCCGTCCCAATCGCGGGCCGCGAACTGTGCCTGCATGCGCTCGTAAGCTCGGGTCGCAGCGTTTCTTAGCTGCAAAGTCGTCCGGCTGAGTTCATCGAATCGCGCGAGCGCGGCCTCAAAGTCGTCGTCGTCGTCGAAGATTTCGCACCGGGTGATCCGCTCACCATCGACCGTCAAGATGTCGATCGCCCGCCACTCGGCATCGAAGCCTTCGGGCGAAGTCCCCGATCCGGTGTGGGTTATGACCGCGCCGAAAGTGTTGAGCCGATGCACCGTCTCGATATGGATGCTGAGATCTGGCGTCAGGTCCCACATGGCACGTAGGGATGCGGTCATTGTGCTGGACGAGAACGGGGTTGCTCGTCGGTTGTCGACTGTGACCCAGTCCGCTGCGGGAAGTTCGTGCCGGTTGAACGCGGCGTAAGCTCCTGCGACGACCGACCACGTGCGCGCATACACTGCCGCTTCGCCAGCGAGATAGCGGGCGTCGAGCTCCGCGATGGCGGCATCGATGTGGTCGACGTCGAATGAGACGATCGCGACGATCCGCTCGTCGGTGTCAATCTCGACGAGGCCGAAGACCTCAGTGACGAACGCCCCGGGACCTTGGTCGCTGCCCGAGAAGTGGGTACGCATGAGGACAAGGCGTTCCCCGCGGGTCGCGATGATGGTCGACGAAACGTTCGTGATCCAAAGGTCCACGATTGTTCGCATGTCCGCCATGTGTGCGTCCCGACCGTGCTGGATTCCCGCGCCGACCACTCCACGGCGATCGTCACTGCAGAAGTCATCGGCCAGCAGCTCCGCCATGGCGTCCCAGTCGCGTGCCCTCAGGTGCACCGCAAAGTGTTCCGTCACATGGCTTGCCGCGTTTTCCAGTCGTGGCTTCGGCTGGGTGAGGTCCTCGAACTTTGCCAGCGCCGCGTCGAGGTCTGCCTCGTCGAAGAGTTCAGCGCGGTCGATCAGGTCGCCATCGACCGTCATGATGTCGATCGTCCGCCACTCAGCCTCGAAGCCCTCTCGCGAGGTCAACCGCGCTGAATGAGTGACGACCGCTCCCAAGTTGCTAAGCCGATGCACGGCCTCGACGTAGGGTCTGACTTCTTGATGGACGTCCCAGCCAGCACGCAAATATTCCATCAGCTCACCGGCCGCAAAAGCTGTTCCCTTGCGGTGATCGATGTCGACGAAATCGGTTGTTGTTGAGGGCAGCTCGCGTCGGCTCAGCGCAGTGAAGACACCGCTGATGACTGACCACGTGTGCGCGTGAACCATCGCTTCACCGGCCAGGTAGCGCGCATCGAGCTCCGCGATGGCCGCGTCAAAGTCCTCGAGGTCGAACACTACGACACGCGCGATTCGCTCCTCGGCATCGATCTCCATGATTTGAAGGGCATCGTTCTGAATCGCCTGGGGGTCACGGCCCGATACGCGAATTCCTGTGAGGGCGATGCGTTCGCCCCGAGCCGCCAGCACGTCCAACATCGTCATCGTGAAACCGACACCAACGGTTGCCTGAGCGTCTTTGATGTTGGCATCCCGACCATGCAGTATCCCGGCGTTCACTACTCGCCGGCGATCGTCGACCGAGACGTTCTCGGCCGTCATTTGAGTCACGGCGTGCCACTCGCCGGCAGCAACGTGCGAGTAAAGGCGCTTAAATACACGCGTTGCGGTGTTCTCCAGACCCGGTACCGAGCGGCTGAGTTCGTCGAATCTCGCGAGCGCGGCATCGAGGTCTCCCTCGTCGAATAGCTCGCTCCGGTTACACAGGTCGCCTTGAACCGCTATGAGGTGGATCTCGCGCCACTCCGCCTCAAAGCCATCTTGCGAGGTGCCACGAATGGCGTGGGTGACGATTGCCCCGCGATCGCTCAACCTGTGGACGGTTTCGATGCGATAACTGGCGTCCGGCATTTGATCCCAGGAGGCGCGGGCGTAGGCCTTAACCTCACCGGGTGCGAACGGTGTCACCCTGCGGTGGTCAATATTCGCAAAGTCCCCAGTTGTGGCAGGGATTTCATGCCGGTTCAATGCGTCGTAGGAATCCTTGACTGCCGACCACGTTCGTGCATGGGCTGCCGCTTCACCGGCAAGGTATCGGGCATCGAGCTCCGCGATAGCGGCATCGAAATCTTCGAGGTCGAGCTCAACGACAGCAGCGATACGGCCATCAAGGTCGGTCTCAACGACGCCAAAGAACTCAGCGAGAAACGGTTGCTGCTTATCACCGAGTTCGACGTGGTTACGAGTGAGCACTAGGCGGCTCCCGCGAGTCGCGATGACCTCAACCGCGATGTTCGCCCCGAGATCAGCGACCACCCGAAAGTTCTCAATATCGGCATCCCGGCCGCGACGGGTTCCGGCGCCGGTGATCCGCCTTCGATCGTCGCTGTAATGATCGTCGGCCAGAATCGAAGCGGCAGCGTCCCATTCGCGCGCGCTGACGTGTGCAATGAGGCGCGCATTTGCCCGGCTTGCGGTGTTTTCCAGCCGCAGTGCTGGCCGGCTGAGCTGGTCGAAGCTAGCGATCGCGGCGTCGAGATCGGCCTCATCGAATACCTCAGTGCGATTGACCAGTTCGCCGTCGACCGTGAGAACCGCGATTCCACGCCACTCGGCGTCAAATCCCCCTTGCGAGGTCTCATATGCCGCATAGGTGACGACTGCTCCGCGTTCGGCCAGCCGATGCACGGCCTCGACATACACCTTGCTGTCTTGATTCGGGTCTGGCCCGGCGCCGATCGATGCGATCAGGTCACCGACCCCCATCGCGATCTCCCGCCGGCGGTCGATGTTGACACAATCCGGCGTCGTCAACGGTGGCTCGTGCCGATTGATCGCCGCGTAGCTGCCAGAGATCACCGACCACGTTTGCGCGTTGGCAGCCCCTTCGCCAGCGAGGAATCGCGAATCAAGCTCCGCGACAGCGGCTTCGAAGTCGTCACGGTCGAACACGACGATCGCAGAGATTTGGTCGTGAGAGTTGATTTCGACAACGGCCAGCAGCTCGTTGAAGAATTCCCGGGATTCGCCACCGGCGCCCGAGGCGCGCACAAGTGCGAGGCGTGCCCCCCGGGCTGCCATGGAGACGGACCCCATATGCATGACCCCGACGTCCGCGTACGCCCGGAGGCTCGCAAGCTCGGCATCCCGGCCGTGTCGGATCCCCGCGTTTACGACCCGCCGCCGATCGTCGTTCGAGATGTCGTCGGCAAGTACTTTCGCCAGCTCATCCCAGTCGCGGGCCGCGAAATGCGCCAGGTAGCGCTTAGCCACCTGGCTCGCTGCGTTTTCCAGCCGTCGCTCCCGCGGGTGCAGTTCGTCAAAACGGGCAAGCGCCGAGTCGAGGTCCGCATCGTCGAATGCTTCGCAGCGATTGACCATGTCGCCTTCGACCGTCAAGAGGTCGACCCCGTGCCACTCCGCGTCGAAGCCCTCGTGCGAAACGCCATGTCCTGCATGGGTACAGACCGCTCCAAGCTCGCTGAGGCGATGCACAACCTCGACGTAGGTTCGGATGTCTTGGCCGAGTTCCCACCCTGCGCGGAAGTATTCGATCAGGTCACCGGGCGCGAACGCTGCCCCCCGGCGGTGGTCGATGCTCACGCAGTCCGGCGTGGTGGGCGGTACCTCGTGCCTGTTGAGCGCGGCGTGACCGCGCGCGATGACCGACCACGTGTGCGCGTAGGCGGCCGCTTCACCGGCGACGAATCGGGCATCGAGCTCGGCGATGGCGGCGTCGAAGTCTTCGAGGTCGAAAATGACGATCGCCGCAATCTGATTGTGCGAGCTGATTTCGACGACGGCCAGCGCATCCGACAGGAACTCCTCGGACCCGCGATCGTGGCCCGCGCTGCGCGTGAGAATGAGGCGCTGCCCACGGGCTGCGATCACGACGGACGTTATGTGCATGAATCCGGCGTCAGCGGTCGCCCGCAGATTTGCGATCTCGGCATCTCGACCGTGTCGGGCGCCTGCGTTTACAACTCGCCGGCGATCATCGATAGCAACGTCTTTGGCCAGTACCTCCGCGAGCGCATCCCAGTCGCGGGCTGCGAAGTGCGCCAAGTAGCGCTCGACCGCTTGGCTTGCTGCGCTTTCCAGCCGCGGTGCCGGCGGGCTCAGCTCGTCGAACGTCGCGATCGCGGCGTCGAGGTCTCCCTCGTTGAACAATTCGGAGCGGCTGACCATATCGCCTTCGACAGCAAGCACGTTGACATCGCGCCACTCGGCATCGAAGTCTTCTTGTGAGATCCCTCGTGCCAGGTGGGTGACGACCGCTCCGACCTTGTTGAGCCGATGCACCTCCCCGACGTAGATCTCGGTGTCGGGCGAGTCGTCCCACGCCGCATGGATGTACGCGATCATGTCGCCGTCCGCGAACGCCGCTCCGCGACGGTGGTCGATGCTCACCCAATCGGGCGTCGTGGCGAGGAGCTCGCGCCGGTTGAACGCGGCATAAGCACCCGCGACGATCGACCATGTGTGCTCGTAGCCGGCCGCTTCGCCGACGAGGTATCGGGCGTCGAGTTCTCTTATGGCAGAGTCGAAGTCGTCGAGGTCGAAAGCAACCAACGCCACGATCCGCTCGTCGGTGCCGATTTCCGCGATGCGGAGCATCTCGGTGCGAAACGCGTCCGGCCGCTGGTCTCGACCCGAAAACACGGTACGAGTGAGCACGAGGCGCTGCCCGCGAATCGCAAGAACCCGTGACGTCATGTTCTTGACTCCGACGTCCGCGATCGCACGCGCGTTGGCAAGCTCGGTGGCGTGGTCAGCGCCCTCGCGGTGGAGTCCTCGCCTCCGGTCGTCGACCCGAACGTCGTCGGCCAGCAGCGCGTCGATCTCGTCCCAGCGACGGTCTGCGAAGAGCTCGTTGACTCGCTCGTCGGCTCGGCTCGCGGCATTCTCGAAACGTCGCGCTGGTGGGCGTTCTCCTTCGAATCGAGCGTGGAGGGCGTCTAATTCGGCAATCGCGGCGTCGATGTCTTCGACGTCGAACCAGATCTGCAACGCGACTCGACCATCATCGTCTATGGCGTAAAGCTGGAGTAGCTCGTCGTAGGGCGCCCCAGGGTCTACGTCGGCGCTGCTCGTTATCAGTCGAGAGAGAGCCAGCCGCTCTCCTCGAGCCGCGACCATCACGTGGTGGATACGCGCCGTGCCCGCCTCGAGCTCACGCCTTACTCCGAGTCGCGCCGCGTCGGATGGCATTGTGAGACCGACGACCTTTCGGCGGCTCTCGATCGAGGCCCCGGGTGCGAACAGCTCCTCGACCTCATCCCAGGCCTGACGGTGAATAGCATCCATCACGCGTTCGCCCACTCGCAGGGCCTCGTTGTCCAGCTCGATGCTCGGCGCTTCGGGCGGCGTCGAGGGAGGCGAAACGACACGCTCGTCGAGCATGGATCGCGCCCTATCGGCCAGCGCCGCAGCACCTTTCCGCTCGTACAGGTTGGCCGCGCGTTCGGCGGCGGCTCGCGCGCCCGCGGAATCTCCGGCAGCGGCCAGCACTGTTGCCAATGACTGACAGGCGTCACCGTGATCGACCAAGCCGTCGGTGCGTTCGGCCAGAGCGATGGCAGCCTGCGCGACTCGCCGAGCCTCTTCATGATTACCACTGCGCGAGAGCAACTGAGAACGAAGCGTGCGCCAGGCGATCGACGGCTTCAACGCATGGCCTGCGAGACGCTCACTCTCCGTGCATAATTCGTCGGCTTCGGCGTCCCGGTCGAGCGCCACGCAGGCGCGACCGAGTAGCGCGGCAGTCTCGGCGGTGTCGGCGTCCAGACCCATGCGACGAAAACCTTTGTAAGCCTTACGCAGGTGCGGCTCGGCCGTGGCCGGATCGGCCAAGACGAGCTCCACGATGCCGGCGAACTGCTCGACTTCCAGAAGGGCATGGCGCAGACCGAGTTCGGTGACCGTGCGCCGTGCGGAGTCGATCATCCGTCGGGCTGCCGCATCGCGGCCGCGGAACGCCTCCAACACGGCCTGGCATCGCGTCGACGTCGCTTCGACCGCCGGCGAGTCCGTCGTAATCCGCAGCAGCCGCACCACGTCAAGACACCGCCCGCCCGCACGTGGCACCGGATTCGGGCCCCACAACGCAGCGAGTGGCGCGCCGGCCAGTACCGCGTTGACCCGGCGATGATCACGCGCCCGCCGCGCCGCGGTGAGGGCGTCGTCGAGCGCGACCTCGCAATCGCCGATCCTCCCGAGGCGGGCCAGGCACGAGGCCCGAACGGTATGGGCTTTGGCTTCGCCTGCGGCGTCGTCTAATTCGGCCAGCTTGTTGGCGGCAGCGCTCAGTGCGGTTTCAGCCTCGTCCAATCGCTCGGGATGGATCAGCATCGACAACTGGCCGTCGAAACACGTTGCCCATGCTGCCAGCCGCCCGGAATGCATTGTCGCCGACTGCAATTGGGCGACTGCACCTACCGCTGACGTCACATCACCCGCGGCAAGCAGAGCCTCGCAACGCGCGACGAGTAGCTCGGCGGCCTGATCGTCGCGGTCGGGCAGGTCGTCGTCGATCTCCTCCAAGGCGTGCAGGGCTTGGTCGTAGAGGTCCGCGGCGCCTTCGTAGCCCAGCCGGGCCATCGCTTGATCTGCGGCGCGCCGAGAATACTCAACGGCCTTGGCCGCGTTACCCGCCCATGCACATTCGAAGTAGTGATGCGCCAGTTCGGCCAGCAGCTCGTCGTCGGCGCCGGGCTGGGTCTCCAGTGTTGCGGCGATGCGTTGATGCAGCCGCATGCGTCGCACCGAGGGCAGCTCGGCAAGCAGCGACTGTCGAACGAGGGCGTGGTTGAACCGGTAGCGGCCACCGGGCTCTTCGAGGATGATCCCGGCCTTGCACGCCTCGTCGAACGCGTCGACGAGATCTTGGTCGGTCACCTGCTCCACGAACTCGAGTGCGAACCGGTTGCCAACGACGGCGGCCGCGGCAAGGGCTTTGTTCGTCTCCACCGGAAGCCGAGACAGCCTGCGGCTCACAGCCTCTCGGACACCCTGAGGCAGCGTGCTCGGATCCCACGAGCCCCCGCTTTCGTCGACGTGGCGCAGAGCCTCGATGAGAAAGAAGGGGTTGCCGCCCGTCACGGATGCCAATGCGCGACCGAGCTCTTCGTCGTCGTAGCCGGCCTTGGCTACGTACGCGCTGACGTCATCCTCATTGAGACCACTGAGATTGATCCGGTTGGATGTGCCGTCGCGGTGAAGGTCGGCGAGCATCGCGGCCAGGGGGTGGGACCGGTCCAGATCGGTACTGCGGTAGGTGCCGACGATCTGCACCCGGGCGTGATCGCCGAAGCGCAGGAAGTGTCGCAACAGAAGCAGTGTCGGCTTGGCTGCCCAGTGCAGGTCGTCGAGTACAAGGACAATGGGCGATGCCGCGGAAGCCGTTTCCAATAGCGCAACCACGGCGTCGAACAGTGCGTAACGTTCGGTATCCGGGTCCGCCCGGGTCGGCGCGGCCACATCGGGTAGGACGTCGGTCAGCGCGGGGACCAGTGGGAGTAGTGCTTCCACGCCGCGCGTCGCCCGAAGCCGGCTGCTGCCGAGGCAGGGCACGAGCGAGCGGAGCGCTTCGGTGAACGGCTGGTACGGCGCGCCGAGATCCTCATCGCAGCGGCCATACAACACGACCGCTCCTTGCTGGTAAGCCTGCTGCGACCACTCGCCGGCCAAGCGTGTCTTGCCCACCCCGGGTTCGCCGGCGATCAGCACGGCATGCGCACCGCCGGCCAGCGCGGTCTGCCACGCGGACACGAGTCCGTCGAGTTCGCGGCCACGTCCGACGAATGGGCCGGAGCCGGTCAGCACTGCCGGGAGGCCGGGCCGCTCCAAGGGCGACTCGCTCACCTCCTCCGGCCGATCGTCGTCTGCGGTTTCCAGCCGCAGCTCGAAGACGTGCTCGGGGCGGGCCAGGTTTTTGAGCTGACGCATCCCGAGGTCGGCGAGCACGACGTCGTCGGGCAACGAGTCGATGACGAGTTCGGCGGTCGCGCCCGAGCACAGGATCTGGCCACCCACTGCCAACGACCGCAGCCGCGCAGCCCGGTTCACCGCCCTACCGAAGTAATCGCCGTCGCGGAGCTCGACCTCTCCGGTGTGCAGCGCGATCCGGATCCGCATCGGCGCCCGAAGGCCCCACTGCTCGTGGGTGATCGCGTCTTGCAGCTCCATAGCGGCCGCTGCTGCCGCCGACGGTCGCTCGAAGACCGAGAACGTGGCATCGCCCTCGCCGCGTGTCTTGATCAGCCGTCCTCCGCGTGAGGTGACGACCTGTTCGGCGAGTTCGTCGTGTCGGGCCAGCGCCACCGCCATGGCGTCGGCGTCGGCCTCCCATGTGGCGGTGGACCCCTCGATGTCGGTGAGCAGAAAAGTCACCGCGCGCATGACGGACGGAAGTTGTTGTGCGACAACGATGTCCAGCGCCGAGTCCTGTGCGACGATCGCGGTCTCGAGCTTGCGGAGCTCTGGCCCAGGATCGATCCCCAATTCGTCGGCCAGCACCGTGCGCGCCCGTTTGAAAGCGGCCAGGGCTTCACCTTGCCGCCCGGCGCGGTAGAGCGCGAGCATCAGTTGAGCCCATCGTCTTTCCCGCAGGGGCGCCTCGGACACCGCCGTCTCGAGTTCACCGATGATTTCCGCGGCACGGCCCGTCGCGAGCAGCGCGTCGGCCCGATCCTCGATCAACGCGGCATGGCCTTCGTTCCAGCGCGTCTTCTCCGATGTGCCCGGCCGACCGTCCGGCAGTTCGGGGATACCGCGCCAGAGGGCGAGTGCCTCCTCGAAGTGAGCCACTGCTTGGCTGATGTCGCCGGCGGCAGCGGCATCGCGCCCATGGCGGGCCGCGGATCTGTACCGCGCAGCGTCGACATCGCACTCGGCGAGGGCCCAGCCCGCTCCCTCCGTCACGACGACGCCGTCGCCCAGCGCACGGCGCAGCGAGGAGATGTGGGTCTGTAACGCCTTCGCGGCAGTGCGGGGCGGATCTTCGCCCCAGAGCAACTCAAAGAGGGTGTCGGCGGATACCACAGAACCGCCGTGCAGCCCGAGCATCGTCAGGACTGCGCGTGGTTTGGCGCCCGGAATCGAGACCGGCGCACCATCCCGCCGGACCTGAAGAGGTCCCAAAACCCCCAGCTCCACGATGTGAAGAGTAGTCACGTCCCATATCGTCAGGGAGGCTATTCAACAGACGGTCAAGATCGAGTAAAGGTTCCGCCCCGCCCACCGATTCGTAACCGTGCGTTCACCGAGTAGAACTTTGCCAAAGGGCGCACGAACTGAAAGCCTCCTGTTGTACCCACCAACAGTGCCCCGATGCACTGACCAGCTTCACGAAAGGAAGCGGATGATGACGATCGCACGCGGCTTGGCCGCTGGCGCGATGTTCGCCGGTGTCGCTCTCGGACTAGCGGCTCCGGCGTCCGGGGACCCGTTGAACGGTCACTACATCGAGACCGAGACGTACCCCGACGGTCACCAGGTCAACAGCGACTGGTACTTCACCCCGTGCGGCGACGGGTGTGCGCAGATCCAGCACCTGGGGCAGGCGCATCTGGTCGACGGCAAGTGGACACTCGACGGCCACGGCGGCGTGTCCTGTGAGCAAGGCGGCGACATCCCCAAAGCCATCCATTTCGTCTACTCGTGGGACGCGAACACCCTCGACGGGACGGTTCAGATCACCAACAACGTCGACGCCTGCGGTAACCCCAAGGGCTACCAGGAGACCAACCAGTTGCACCTGGCGCCGGCGCCCTAGTCGGCGCTACGCGTCGATCACCACGCGGCCGCCGGCAGCGCGCGAGACGCACACCAACATCTCGCCGTCGGTTTCTCCCGCGCGGCCGCGCCGATCGACGTCTCCGGCGATCACCCTGACCTTGCAGGTGCCGCAGAAGCCCTGCCGGCAGGAATACGCGGTCGTCGGATCGGCGTCGAGCATCACGTCGAGCGCCGACCTGTTCGCGGCCACATCGAGCACGCGCTGCGAGCGCGCGAGTTCCAGCTCGAACGGGATGCCGTCGACGACGGGCGGTGGGCTGAATCGCTCATAGTGCAGCGGCGCTTTGGCATGCTGGCCTCTACCGGCGCGCACCGATTCCAGCATCGCCGTCGGCCCGCACACATACACCGCCGTTGCAGGTTTCGCCGCGGCCAGTAGATCGTCGGATGTGGCGAATCCCCCACGCTCGTCGTCCGCCCACACCGTGACCCGCTCGGGTGCCAACGACACCACCTCGTCGAGCAACGGCATGTATTCCCGGCTGCGGCCGGCATAGATTGCGCGCCAATTCATTCCGCGTTGTTGGGCCGCCCGCATCATCGACAGAATCGGCGTCACGCCGATACCGCCGATCACGAACAACACGTCATGCTCGTCGCCGCCGAGGTAGAAGGCGTTGCGCGGACCCTCGAACACCAGCGGGTCGCCAACGTCGAACGCGTCGTGCATCTCGATCGAGCCGCCGCCGCCGTCGGCGATCCGGCGCACGGCGATCCGGTAATCCGTTCGCCGCCCGGGTGATCCGCACAGCGAGTACTGCCGACGACGGCCGGACGGCAGTTGGACGTCGATGTGACTTCCCGGCGTCCACGAGGGCAGCAGGCCGCCGTCGACGTCAGCGAACGTCAACGCAACCACATCCGGAGTGATCAGTTCGCGTTTGGTGACGACCGCGGTACGCGTCCGCACGACCGGCACCACGCGAGACGGCGTCCAGGGTGTCGCGGCGGCGAACCCACTGAGCATCGTGCCCAGGCCCCACAACGCCGTGTAGAGCCGGTCCCGCTTGCGGCGACCGTAGATGTCGGCAGGCCTGCTGGCCCAAATGCTTTCCGGCACAACGACCTCAAGATTGCCGGACGTCATAGCGGGCCAATAGCCGGATCAGCGACGGACTGATCCGGCGCATCGCGTAGCCCACCTTGGACTCGGCGGCGATCGGCACCACCGGCGGCCCGCTCTTGACTGCCTTGACGATCGCCTTGGCGGTCGCCTCCGGCGTGTAATTGCGGCGACGGTATGCGGCGTCCGCCCGGTGCCGGGCGCGGTCCTGCTCGTCGGCCGACATGCCGGCGTAGACAGTGTTTTTGGCGATGTTGGTGTTGACGAATCCCGGGCACACCGCGGTGACGGTGATGCCGTCGTCCGCGAGGTCGGCGCGCAACGATTCGCTGAACGCCAGCACGGCGGCCTTGGTGGTGCCGTAGGCAATCATCGACTTCGACGGCAGGAACGCCGCGGCACTCGACACGTTGATGATCGTGCCGCCCTGGCCGCGGTCGACCATTTGCGTTGCGAACGCCCGGCTTCCGTTGAGCACGCCGCGCAGGTTGACGCCCAGGATGTTGTCCCAGTGTTCCGGTGTGGTCTCCAGGAATCGGCCTGCCATCCCGATGCCGGCGTTGTTCACCAGGATGTCGACCACGCCGTGTTCTTTGTTGACTTGCGCGGCAAGGTCGTTCATCGCCGACTCGTCGCTGACGTCGGCCTGGTATGCCGCGGCGCGAGCACCGGCCTCCCGGACGGCCTTGGCGGTCTCCTGCGCTGCGGCGAGATCACGGTCGACGATCACGACAGTCTCGGCGCCGTTGCGGGCCAACTCGAGTGCGGTGGCACGCCCGATTCCGGCGCCCGCCCCGGTGATCAAGGCCAGCTTGCCGCGCACGTCGCGTGGACCGGTGCGCTCGACGTCGGCCGGCGCTTCGCCGTCGACGACATGGTCGATCCATTCCGCGGCCAACCGGGCGATGACGTCGGGCCTCGCCGCCACCACCCAGTGACCGCCCTCGATCGGAACGACCCTGCTGCCCAACGGAATCGAGCCGGTGAAGCGCTGCAATGCGGGGGTGACGAAGACATCCTTGCGCGGCACCAGCACCTGCACCGGGACGGTGGTGTGCGGCAACGTCGCACCCGGTGCCATGAACGGGCCGGGCATGTTTGCCCGGTACAGGTTGAGCCCGTTGACGTAGTCACCTGTCGATCGCACCGGGTCATTGCGCCGGGCCTGGGTGCTCGAGTTGCCGATGCGCCCAAATGCCTCAACGAGTTTGATGCCCACACCCGCTCGGACCATGAGCTCCGGCAGACCCGGCGTCAAGAAGAACCAGATGTATCCCGATGCCAAAAATTGCCGGACCACGTCGACGACGCCGCGTGGACTGCGCGCTGACCGCAAGAACTTTCCGGCGTAATTCAGGTGCGGACCGGAGATCGACGTGAACGACGCGACCTTGTTCATCACCGTCTCGTCGGTGACGGCGGCCCAAGACTGAATCGAGCCCCAGTCGTGGGCCAGTAGATGTACCTGTCCAACACCGAGGCTGTCGATGACCGCACCGATATCGGAGATCAATTGGGGAAAGCGGTAATTCGCTTTGCTCGCCGGGCGGCTCGACTCGCCGGCACCGCGGACATCGAACGCTACAAAGTTGTAGCGTCCAATGAGATACGCGGCCACCCCGTCCCACAGATGGTGATTGTCCGGATATCCGTGGATCGCCAGCACGGTCGGCCGTTGTGGGTCGATCGCGGTGTAGGCATGCACAGCCAATGTGACGCCGTCCGAGGCGGTCACAGAACTGCGAATGGGCGCGTCGGGACTACTCAAGATGGTCATCGAATCCTCCAGGCTCAATGCGCGGCGCGCGCGGCGGGCGAGACGGCGAGATAGTCCACAGCCCGCTCGACCCCGCCCAGTTGCGACGGGTGGAAATTCGGCAGGTAGTACACGCCGATCGCCCGCACGAACCGCAGCGGACCGGGCACCAGACCCCGTCGCGCCGCGTTGAAGTAGTCCCGCCAGCGCGGTTTCGCGCCGGGCGGCAGATCGCGGTCCACCGAGTACAGGAACCGGACGCCGCGAATCCACATCAGCAGCATCATCGGCGACACCACCAACTGGGTGCGCAACTGGCGCCAGTAGCCGGCCCGCAGGTGCTTCATCACGTCGAACGCGACGGCCTTGTGCTCGACTTCCTCCGCACCGTGCCAGCGCAGCATGTCGAGCATCACCGGGTCGGTGCCGATCGCATCGTGCGCCGGGCTGTCCAGAATCCACTCGCCCAGGATCGCGGTGTAATGCTCGACCGCCGCGACCACCGACACCTGCTCGAGCAGCCAACTGTGCCGGCGCCGCTGACTCCAGCGCGGCCGATCGCCCATCAACTTGCCGAACAGCCACTCGATCTGATCGGTGAACGGCGTCAGGTCCACACCCTTGGCGGCGAAGTAGTCCAGCACGCCGGAGTGCGTCTGGGAATGCATCGCCTCCTGACCGATGAACCCCTGCACGTCGAGGCGCAGTTGGTCGTCCTTGATCAGCGGCAGCGTCTTCTTGAACACGTCGACGAAGAAATCTTCGCCGGCGGGCAACAGCAGGTGCAGCACGTTGAGGACGTGCGTGGTGAACGGCTCACCCGGCACGTAGTGCAGCGGCAGCGCGGACCAGTCGAACTCGACGTCGCGCGCCTCGAGGACCAGCCGTTCGTGATCGTCCGGCGCCGCGCGACCTGGCTGGTGCGGACCGACGGCTTCGTCGTTGACCGTGAACATTGGCAGCAGCATACCCGGTACCCGGGGTATCGGGAATCCCGCGAGCTCAGATCGGCGCTGCGCCGCGCAGATGCTCGAAGATCAGCGACGTCTGGGTGCCGGCGACGTCGGCGTCGGCGTTGAGGTTTTCGACCACGAACGAACGCAGGTCTTCGGTGTCGCGGGCCGCGACATGCAGGATGAAGTCGTCGGCGCCGGCCAGAAAGTAGACGTCCATCACCTGAGGCCTGCGACGAATCTGCTGGATGAAGCCGCGGATCTTGCCGCGTGCGTTGGACTGCAGGCTGACCGAGATCATTGCCTGCAGCGGCAATCCCACTGCGGCAGGGTCGATGTCGGCGTAGAAGCCGCGGATGACACCTGACTCCATCAATCGCCGGACCCGACCGTGGCACGTCGACGGCGCGATGGCGAGTTCCTCGGCCAGCGCGCTGTTGGTGATGCGGGCATCGGCGTGCAGCAAGGCCAGTATTCGGCGGTCGATGCCGTCCAAATTGGCGGCCCGAAGATCCTTCGGCCGCACCGCGGCATTGTCGACGCGTTCCGTATTTACTTCGGTCATTTGATGATTATACGAGCGTGTCTTCGTGGTAATTGCACCATAACTGAAGCTTCTTCACACTTGACCGTATGCATATCGGCATTCCGACCGAGACCAAAAACAACGAGTTCCGGGTGGCGATCACCCCGTCCGGCGTTGCCGAATTGACCCGCCGCGGCCATGACGTGCTGATCCAGTCCGGTGCGGGCGAAGGCTCGGCCATCACCGACAGCGATTTCAAGGCGGCGGGCGCGGAGCTGATCGCCGGCGCCGAAGACGTGTGGGCCGATGCCGAGGTGGTGCTCAAGGTCAAGGAACCGACGCCCATCGAATATTCGCGACTGCGTCGTGGCCAGACACTGTTCACCTATCTGCACCTGGCTGCATCGCGGTCGTGCACTGAAGCGCTGCTGGCGGCGGGCACCACATCGATCGCCTACGAAACCGTGCAAACCGCCGACGGTGCGTTGCCGTTGCTCGCGCCGATGAGCGAGGTTGCCGGGCGGTTGTCCGCTCAAGTCGGCGCCTATCACCTGATGCGCACAGAGGGCGGTCGCGGCGTGTTGATGGGCGGCGTGCCGGGCGTCGAGCCGGCCAACGTTGTCGTCATCGGCGCGGGGACTGCCGGCTACCACGGGGCGCGGATCGCCGCCGGGATGGGCGCGTCGGTCACGGTGCTCGACGTCAACCTCGGCAAGCTGCGTGAGCTCGACCACGTCTTCGGCGGCCGGGTGCAGACCCGTTATTCGACGGCCCTGGAGATCGAGGCTGCCGTCAAGAAGGCGGACCTGGTGATCGGTGCGGTGCTGGTGCCGGGAGCCAAAGCCCCGACGCTGGTGCCGAATTCGCTTGTCGCGCGCATGAAACCGGGCGCGGTCCTGGTGGACATCGCGATCGACCAGGGCGGCTGCTTCGAAGACTCGCGTCCCACCACCCACGACCAGCCGACGTTCCGCGTGCACGACACGGTGTTCTACTGCGTGGCGAACATGCCCGCCGCGGTGCCCGCGACGTCAACGGTCGCGTTGACCAATGCCACCATGCCGTACGTCATTCAACTCGCCGATAACGGTTGGCGGGCCGCCTGTCGGTCGAATCCTGCTCTGGCCAAAGGGCTTTCGACCCACAATGGTGAGCTGTTGTCCCAGCGGGTGGCCGCCGATCTGGCGCTGCCGTTCAGTGACCCTGCCGCCATGCTGGTCTGACGCCCACGTTCGTGCTACACAAACCGCGTGACTTCACTAGCCGATGACACGCGCTGGCTGGACGCCGTCGATCAGGCCGCGTTGGTCGCAGCCGGCGAGGTGACGCCGCTAGAACTGCTCGAGGCGGCCATCGAGCGGATCGAGCGCATCGACCCGGTGCTCAACGCGGTGGTGATCCGCTGGTTCGACCACGCCCGTGACACCGCACGAAGTGACCTGCCGAACGGGCCGTTTCGCGGCGTGCCATTTCTGATCAAAGACCTGTTCGCGAGCTACGCCGGGCAGCGCATCACCAACGGCAATGTCGCACTGAAGAACCAGAATTCGGTCTCACCCGCCGACACCACACTGGTGAGCCGTTTCCGCGACGCCGGCCTGGTCATCGCCGGCCGGACCAACAGTCCCGAACTCGGCAGCGTGCCCACCACCGAGCCGCTCGCCTGGGGCGCGACGCACAACCCGTGGGACACCACGCGTTCACCCGGCGGATCCAGTGGTGGCGCGGCGGCCGCCGTCGCCAGCGGCATGGTGCCGTTCGCGCACGCCAGCGACGGCGGCGGTTCCATCCGCATTCCCGCGTCGTGCTGCGGACTGGTCGGCCTCAAACCCAGTCAGGGTCGGATCTCGCTCGGCCCGATCCGCGACGAGACGGCGTTGTCGGTGGAGCTGTGCGTCAGCCGCACCGTACGTGATACCGCAGCACTGCTCGACGCGGTGCGCGGGCCCGCGGTCGGCGACACGGTGATTGCACCGGCTCCGTCGCGCAGTTATGTCGAGGAGCTCGACGCCGATCCCGGTCGACTGCGGATCGGTCTGCTCGATCACCATCCGCAAGGCGGTGCCGTCGCACCGGAATGTGCGGCGGCCGCCCGGTCGGTCGGCACGTTGCTCGAATCATTCGGCCATACAGTCGAATTCGCGTGGCCACCGGCACTGGAGGACGGCAGCCTGCGGTTACACTTCGCGGCGCTGTGGAGCACCAACATGGGCGTCGGCCTGAAGCGGTTCGAAGAACAGATCGGACGTTCGCTGGCCGCAGACGAATTCGAGCCGATGAACCGCGTCCAGGCCGACATTGCTGCGCATTTCACCGCGGTCGACTATGCGCTGGCGTTCTCCGCGGCGACCCACTTCCGCCGGGCACTGCAGGCCTGGTGGGCCGATGGGTGGGACCTGTTGCTCACCCCTACGGTCGCCGAGCTGCCGATACCGCTGGGCACTATCGCGAACGACCCGGACAATCCGCTGGCCACCGTGGAGCGCGCGTTCCAGTTCATCCCGTTCACGCCGCCGTTCAACATGAGCGGCCAGCCCGCGATCAATGTGCCGGTCGAGTGGACCGATGCCGGGCTGCCCGTTGGCGTGCAGTTGGTCGCCGGCTACGGACGCGAAGACGTCCTACTGAGGGTGGCCAGCCAACTGGAGATGGGAAAACCCTGGGCGCACCGCACGCCTAGCGTTGGTTAGACGTGGCCGAGCTTGTCGACGATGTCTTTCGCCGACCCGGCGACAGCCTGCCGGTACGCAGTTCCCGCCCAGAGGTTGGTGCCGTGCGGGTCTTCCATCTCGACCGCGGCCTTGCGGATCGGCGACGTCATCTGGTTGACCTCGGGATAACCCAGCGGCGCCACATGGTCGAGCATCCTGGTGAAATCGTTCGCGAGTCCGCGGGCATAACGGCCCGAAAACGCCCGCGTCACAACGGTTGTGTCGAATTGCGGATGGCCCAAGGCCGAACGGTGTGCTTCGTTGGTGCCGGCCTCGTCGGCCAGCAGCAGCGCGGTACCGATCTGGGCGGCGGCGGCTCCCCTACGCAACACCACGGCGACGTCTTCGGTGGTGCCCAACCCGCCGGCGGCGATCAGCGGGACATCGTGAGAGTGACCGATGCGATCCAGCAGCTCGGTCAACTGCATGGTCCCTGGTTCCATGTCGGGCGCGAACGTTCCGCGGTGCCCGCCGGCGCCCGGACCCTGAACAACCAGACCGTCCGCACCGGCGGCAACGGCCACCCCGGCCTCGTACGTCGACGTGACCGTGATGTAGAGCAACATGCCCAGTGCGCCGAACCGGCGCAACACATCCGGCGAGGGTGCGCCGAAGGTGAACGACACCAACTCGGGCCGCATGTCGGCGACCACCTCGAGCTTCTGCTGCCAACCGTCGTCGTCGCCGAAGTTCGGATAACCGACATGGACGTCGTAATGCTCAGCCAGCTCGTCGAGGAACTCGGCGTAGTTGTCCAACTGGTGCACGTCGGCCACGCTGGGCTGCGGCACGAAAAGATTGACACCGATCGGACCGGTGGTCGCGGCCCGTGCCGCGGCGATGTCGTCGGCGAGCCGGTCTGCACTCACATAGCCGGCGGCCAGGAAGCCGAGGCCGCCGGCGTTGGACACCGCCGCCGCCAGCGCGGGCGTCCCAGGGCCGCCCGCCATCGGCGCACCCACGATCGGCACGTCGAGATCCCAGAAGCCCAGTACCATGACCGCTACCCCGTCATCGCCCGAAGTTGTTGTGGCAGAGATTTTTTCGACGAATACGGACCGAGAACAGCCGCGCCATAGGTCTTGCCGAGTAGTCGGCGTGCCACCGCGTTAACCTCGTCCAGGGTGACCTCATCGAGCTCCTGCAGCGTCCGGTCGATACTTCGGTGTTCAGCGTAGTTGAGTTCGCCGCGACCGATGCGATTCATCCGCGAACTGGAATCCTCCAGCCCGAGCACCAGGCCGCCGCGCAGCGAGCCCTTGGCGATCCGGCATTCCGACTCGGCGATGCCGTCGCGCGCGACGTCCTGCAACACGTCGGCGGTCACCCGCGCCACCTCGGCGAACCGCTCAGGCAGGCATGCGGCGTACACCGACAGGGCGCCGGTGTCAGAGAACATGTCCTGCGACGAGTAGACCGAGTACGCCAGCCCGCGGGACTCCCGAACCTGCTGGAACAGACGAGAACTCAGGCCACCGCCCAGTGCGGTGTTGAGCACCGTCAACGCCCAGCGATGTTTCCAGTGCCGACCCGGCGTGCGCACCCCGAGGTAGACATGGGTCTGCTCGGCGTCCCGGTTGGCCAACGTCAGTCGCGGCTTGCCGGTCACTCGGCCGGCGCCCTTGCGCGGCGGCACCGCACGGTTGCCGCGGACCAACCGCGGGCCGAAGTGCTGGCGCACCAACGCGACAACTTCGTCGTGGTCGATGTTGCCGGCCACCGCGACCACCATCCGCTCGGGCGTGTAGCGCCGCTGATGGAACGAATGCAGTTGTGCGCGGGTCATCTCCGACACCGACTGCACGCTGCCGATCACCGGACGGCCCACCGGATGGTCACCGAACACCGCCGACAGGAACTGGTCGGCCAGCGCGTCCTCGGGGTCGTCGTCGCGCATCGCGATCTCCTCGAGGACGACGTCGCGTTCCACCTCGACGTCGTCGATCGCGCAGCGCCCGTTGAGCACCACGTCGCTGACCAAGTCGACGGCCAATTCGAGATCGTTGTCGAGCACATGCGCGTAGTAGCAGGTGTGCTCTTTGGCGGTGAACGCGTTCAACTCACCGCCGACGGCGTCCACAGCCTGCGCGATGTCGACCGCGGTGCGCGTGGGCGTCGACTTGAACAGCAGATGCTCGAGGAAATGCGCAGCCCCAGCCACCGTCGGCCCTTCGTCACGCGACCCGACGCCCACCCACACGCCGACGGAAGCGGATCGCACCGAGGGGAGATACTCGGTGACCACCCGCAACCCGCCGGGCAGGGCGGTGCGACGGAACGCGGTGGACGGTTCGGCGGTGTGCCTGCCGCGGCGCAGCGATTGCGTCCCCGGGCTAGCTGCTGGCGGTCGCGGCATCTGCTGGTGCGGTCTCCGGGTTGGCAGCTGGTTCACCGTTGCCGGATTCGGCGGCGGCCGCATCATCGTCGACGAGGACCAGCGAGATCTTGCCCCGCTTGTCGATGTCGGCGATCTCCACGCGGAGTTTGTCGCCGACGCTGACCACGTCCTCCACCTTGGCGATGCGCTTGCCCCTGCCGAGCTTGGAGATGTGCACCAGCCCGTCACGGCCGGGCAGCAACGACACGAACGCACCGAAATCGGTTGTCTTGACCACGGTTCCAAGGAACCGCTCGCCGGTCTTGGGCAGCTGCGGGTTGGCGATCGCGTTGATCTTGTCGATCGCGGCCTGCGCCGACGGGCCGCTGGTGGCACCGACGAACACGGTGCCGTCGTCCTCGATGGAGATCTGCGCGCCGGTCTCCTCGGTGATGGAGTTGATCATCTTGCCCTTGGGGCCGATGACCTCACCGATCTTGTCGATCGGGACCTTGATGGTGGTGACCACCGGCGCGTACGGGCTCATCTGGTCGGGCTCGTCGATCGCCTCGGCCATCACCTCGAGAATGGTCAGACGCGCATCCTTGGCCTGCGCGAGCGCACCCGCGAGCACCTGCGACGGGATCCCGTCGAGCTTGGTGTCCAGCTGCAGCGCGGTGACGAAGTCCTTCGTGCCGGCGCACTTGAAGTCCATGTCGCCGAACGCATCTTCGGCGCCGAGGATGTCGGTGAGCGTGACGAAGCGGCGCTCGGTCTTGCCATCGACTTCGACATCGTCGGACACCAGACCCATCGCGATACCGGCCACCGGCGCCTTCAGCGGGACCCCGGCGTTCAGCAGCGAGAGCGTGGATGCACAGACCGAACCCATTGACGTGGAGCCGTTGGAACTCAACGCTTCTGAGACCTGACGGATGGCGTACGGGAACTCCTCGACGCTCGGCAGCACCGGCATCAGCGCCCGCTCGGCCAGCGCGCCGTGCCCGATCTCGCGTCGCTTGGGTGAGCCCACCCGACCGGTCTCGCCGGTGGAGAACGGCGGGAAGTTGTAGTGGTGCATGTAGCGCTTGCTGGTGTCGGGCCCCAGCGAGTCGATCTGCTGGGCCATCTTGACCATGTCGAGCGTGGTCACACCCATGATCTGGGTCTCGCCGCGCTCGAACAGTGCGCTGCCGTGTGCCCGCGGCACGACGGCAACCTCGGCTGACAACGCGCGGATGTCGGTGATGCCACGACCGTCGATGCGGAAGTGGTCGGTCAGGATACGCTGCCGCACAAGCTTTTTGGTCAGCGAGCGGAACGCGGCGCTGACCTCTTTCTCGCGGCCCTCGTAGGTGTCGGCGAGCCGCTCGAGCACCTCGGCCTTGAGTTCGTCGGTGCGCTGGTCGCGCTCGGCCTTGCCGCCGATGGCCAGCGCCTTGGCCAACTCGTCGGTCGCCACCGACGAAACCGAGTAATAGACGTCGTCGCCGTAGTCGGGGAACACCGGGTAGTCACCGGTCGGCTTGGCCGCCTTCTCGGCCAGCTCCTGCTGCGCGGTACACAACGCGGCGATGAACGGCTTGGCGGCCTCCAGGCCCTCCGCCACAACGCTTTCGGTCGGCGCACCGGCGCCACCGTCGATCAGATCGATGACGTTCTCGGTGGCCTCGGCCTCGACCATCATGATCGCTATGTCATTTTCGTCGGCATTACCGACAATGCGGCCGGCCACGACCATGTCGAACACCGCGCCTTCAAGCTGCTCGACGGTGGGGAACGCAACCCACTGGCCGTTGATCAGCGCGACGCGCACGCCGCCGACGGGGCCGGCGAACGGCAGCCCGGAAATCTGCGTCGATGCCGATGCGGCGTTGATGGCCAGCACGTCGTACAGATCCTTGGGATCCAAGCTCAGGATGGTGACCACGACCTGGATCTCGTTACGCAGGCCCGAGACGAACGTCGGACGCAGCGGCCGGTCGATGAGCCGGCAGGTCAGGATCGCGTCGGTGGACGGCCGGCCCTCGCGACGGAAGAACGAACCGGGGATACGACCGGCGGCATACATCCGCTCCTCGACATCGATCGTCAAGGGGAAGAAGTCGAAGTGCTCTTTGGGACTCTTGCTGGCGGTGGTCGCCGACAGCAGCATGGTCTCGTCGTCGAGGTAGGCGACGACGGCTCCGGCGGCTTGCTGGGCAAGACGACCGGTCTCAAAACGGATGGTGCGGGTGCCGAAGCTCCCGTTGTCGATGGTGGCGGTCGATTCGAACACGCCCTCGTCAATTTCTGCTACAGACATATGCGTCCGTGCGGCCTCTCTGATTTCATTCAGCTATTTCGCGCAGGCACGGGTCAACCCGGATGGCTGCAGGAGTCAGAATGCGGCGACGGCCGTCGATCGAAGCGGCCGAGCTGCCCCCGAATTGGGGAGCACGGCAGCCACTACCGAAGACCGCGCGATACAGACTTGTCTTCTTTCGAAGTCCTGTTGTGCCTCGCTGGAACGGTGCGCGCGAATTACGCGCCCCGCACCGTGCTCGGGCCGACTGGCCCAAAACATCATTGATTCTACATGCCGACCTGGCGGTTCCTACCCGGGCGGCGATCCTGGCCGCGCAGCGTCAGCGACGCAGGCCCAGTCGCTCGATCAGCGACCGGTAGCGCTCGACGTCGATCTGGGCGACGTACTTGAGCAGACGACGGCGGCGTCCGACCAGCAACAGCAGCCCGCGCCGGGAGTGGTGGTCGTGCTTGTGGAGCTTCAGGTGCTCGGTCAGGTCGGCGATCCGCCTGGTCAGCAGCGCGACCTGGGCTTCAGGGGAGCCGGTGTCCGTCTCGTGCAGGCCGTATGAGCCCAGGATTTCTTTTTTCTGCTCGGCGGTAAGCGCCACGAATTATCTCCATCAATCGGTCCGCGATCATTCTTCAGGCTGCGGCCGCCGCGAACTGCAGCGCGCGCCATGTCGCCGGGAAGTCTAGCAGCGACCGACCTGTGTGCCTGAATCTGCAGCTCAGGTGGCAGAAAGCAGAGTCCGCGCCTTGTCGGTGTCGGCGTTCATCGCGTCGACCAGATCGCCGACCGATCCGAACTTTTCCTGTCCCCGGATGCGGGCGACGAAGTCCAGCGCCACATGCTGTCCGTACAGGTCAGCGGCGGTGTCGAGGACAAATGCCTCGACCGTGCGGGTCCGTCCGGAGAACGTCGGGTTGGTACCCACCGACACCGCGGCCTGGTATCGCTCGCCGGGCACCACGCTCCCGGTCACCGGCCCGTGACCCAGGACGGTGAACCAGGCGGCGTAGACACCGTCGGCCGGGATGGCCGAGTGCATGGGCGGGGCCACGTTGGCGGTCGGGAAACCCATCTCGGTCCCCCGCCCGTCGCCGCGGACCACCACACCTTCCACCCGGTGCGGACGGCCCAGCGCCTCCGCCGCTGCCACCACGTCTCCGGCGTCGACGCAGGACCGGATGTACGTCGAGGAGAACGTCACGGTCTCGCTGTTGTGGTGCTCTGCCACCAGCGACATCGCTTCCACGGCGAATCCGAATCGCTCGCCTGCGCGGCGCAGGGTATCGACGGTGCCTGCGGCTTTCTTGCCGAAGGTGAAGTTCTCCCCGACCACCACCTCGACCACGTGCAGGTTCTCCACGAGCAACTCGTGGACGTACCGCTCGGGCGTGAGCTTCATGAAATGCGTGGTGAACGGCATCACCAGAAAGACGTCGATGCCGAACTCCTCGGCCAGCTCGGCCCGACGGGTCAGCGTCGTCAGCTGAGCGGGGTGGCTGCCGGGATGCACGACTTCCATCGGGTGCGGGTCGAACGTCATCAACACCGTCGGCACACCGCGGGCGCGGCCCGACTTCACCGCGTGCTCGATCAGCTCGGCATGTCCGCGGTGTAGACCGTCGAACACCCCGATGGTGAGCACACACCTACCCCAGTCCGTGGGTATCTCGCTCTGCCCCCGCCACCGCTGCACGACAATCAGCCTACGACCCTAGGTAGCGAGCGGTCGTGCGAGAGCCGCAGATCAGGTGAGGATTGCTTAAACTTCCGTTGTGCGCGCTGACCCCCCTGCCGAGGAGCCCCATGGGCTGAGCGCGGTTGCCCAGGACTATCTCAAGATCATCTGGAACGCCCAGGAGTGGTCGTTGGAGAAGGTCAGCACCAAGATGTTGGCCGACAAGCTCGGGGTGTCGGCAAGCACCGCCTCGGAATCCATCCGCAAACTCGCCGAGCAGGGTCTGGTCGACCACGAGAAGTACGGCGCGGTCACGCTGACGGAGTCGGGTCGACGGGCAGCATTGGCGATGGTCCGGCGTCACCGGCTGCTGGAGGCCTTTCTGGTCAAGGAGCTCGGCTACGGGTGGGACGAGGTGCACGACGAAGCCGAGGTGCTCGAGCACGCGGTGTCCGACCGGTTGGTGGCACGCATCGACGCCAAGCTGGGCTTCCCTCAGCGTGATCCGCACGGTGATCCGATTCCCGGCTCCGACGGGCAGGTGCCGACCCCGCCCGCTCGCCAGCTGTGGTCGTGCGCCGACGGCGACGTCGGCACCGTGGCGCGGATATCCGACAAAGACCCCGAGATGCTGCGCTACTTCGACAGCATCGGCATCAGCCTCGACTCGCGGTTGCGGGTGCTCACCCGACGTGAATTCGCCGGGATGATTTCGGTCGCGGTCGAGTCGGCAGACGGCAAGCCCGCCACCGTCGACTTGGGAAGCCCTGCCGCTCAAGCCATTTGGATGGTCTAGCGACCGCGTCGACGACGCTTGCTCTGCGACCACCCGCTAGTGTTCGATCAGTTTTTTCCGCAGCACCTTGCCGGTCTCGTTGCGCGGCAACTGGTCGATGAACACGACGTCGCGCGGAATCTTATGCCGGGCGAGGTGGGCCCGCACGTAGGACTTGATCTCGTCGGCGTCCGGGCCGGAGTCCTCTCGGCTGACCACGAACGCCGCCAATCGCTTTCCGAATTCCGCGTCGTCGACGCCGATGACCGCGGCCTCGATGACGCCGGGATGGTCGGCGAGCAGATTCTCGACTTCCAGCGGGAACACGTTCTCGCCGCCGGAGACGATCATGTCGTCATCGCGGCCGTCGACGAACCACAGGCCGGTCTCGTCGAAATGTCCAGTGTCACCCGTGGATAGCAAGCCGTCGACGATTTCTTTGTGACCGCCGTCGGTGTATCCGGAAAAGCTCAAACCACTGGACACGAACAGGGTGCCGACGCGGCCGGGCTCGGTGATGCGGCGACGCTGTTCGTCGTAGGCGGCGAGTGTGCAACCGAGCGGTGGCCGGCCGACGGTGCCCGGAGCGTGGCGCAGCTCCTGCGGTGTCGCGACGGTGGCGACCGCCACCTCGGTGGACCCGTAGAGGTTGTACAGCACCGGGCCGAACGCGTCATCGGTGCGGCGACAAAGGTCCGGAGACAGCGAAGAGCCCGCGGCGAACACCACTTTCAGCGAAGAGGTGTCGTATTGCGCCACGGCCTCGGGCCCGAGATCGAGGATGCGCTGCAGCATGGTGGGCACCAGGATCAGCGTGGACGCTCGATGTTCAGCGATCGCCTTCAACGTCGACTCCGGGTCGAAGCGGCTTGCCATCGCCACCTGGTTGCCCAGCGCCAAGCCGAGCGCGCAGGTCGCCAGGCCGGTCGCGTGGAACAGAGGCGCGGCGACGCAGTAGGTGCCGTTGCGCGGCCAGGGAATCCGGTCGAGCACCTGAGCCGACTGCAGTGGATCGATCCTGTTGCGGGGCGCGCCCTTTGGCGTTCCGGTCGTCCCACTGGTCAGCAGAACGAGTCCGCCCGGCTGCCGCGGGGCAGGCAGTGGCGACGTCGACTGGCCATCGATCAACTCGTCGTGCTGGTCGCCGACGATCCGCACGGTGTCCGACGGCAGGACGTCGAGGAGTTCGCGGAATTCCTCGTCGGCGAGAACGCAGCTCACCTGTTCCCGCGCGGCGACATCGGCCAGTTGCGGCCCGGCGAAGCCGCTGTTCATCAGGACCAACCGAACGCCCAGCTTGTTCGCCGCCCCCACCGTCGCCATCAGGTGGCGGCTGTTGCGATGCAGTGCCGCCACCACCGCACCCGACCGAATTCCCTTGGCCGCCAGCGCACGGGCCAACGCATTGGAATTCCGGTCGAGCTCACTGAAGCTGAGCGTGCCGCGTTCGTCGGTGAGCGCCGGCGCGTCGCCGAAACGGTCGGCGGCGTTGGCGAGGAGTCCGCCGAAAGCACCGTAGCGCCGCAGGGCAAGGAACGCCCGGACGGCTTCGTCGGGCCGCAGCAGGTCGACCATGCCGCGCCGCTGCAGCACTCGCGCCGCGGCGAGTCGGTCGCGTATCTGGTTCAAGGCAGAGCTTTTCACGCAGTGTTGGCTTCAGCGATCGTGGTACGCAGGAAGTGCCCGGCGACCTGCAGACTGGTGAGCCCGCCGTCGCGCGGCCACAGCCAGTAGCCATGCATCAGACCCGGCCACATGTGCTCGTCGCAACGACCGCCCGATTCGACCACCTGCCTGGCGAACACCTCGGCGTCCGCTCGCATGACTTCCCTTGATCCGTAATGTATTTGGATCGGCGGCAGATTGGACAGCTCGGCGTTCAACAGGCACAGCCGGGGGTCGTCGGCGTCGTGGTCGCCGACGTAGAGCGCGATCGCCCGGGCGGCGGCACGCGGATCCAGAGGCTGACGCCGGGTGCGCGCGTCGGCGATGCAGGCCCGGTACAGCGGATCGATGAGCGGACCGAACAGCGCGAGGGCCGCCGGAGCCGGCAGTCCCTCGCGACGCAGCCGCAGGGCCAGCGCGACCGCGAGATGCCCACCGGCCGAATCTCCGGCGACGACGATCTTCGCCGGATCGTGTCCCTGCGCGAGCAGCCAGCGGTACGCGGCGATCGCGTCGTCTTCAGCCGCCGGGAACGGGTGTTCCGGCGCCAACCGGTAGTCGATGGCGAACGTGGGCATCCCGGAGTATTCGGACAGATGCGAGGCGAATCCGCGGTGCGTACGCGCCGAGCAGATCAGGTAGCCGCTGCCGTGCAGCACCAGGACCACCCCCGCGGCCGCCGAGGCGTCATGGGCCTCAGGGGCCCAGACCCACTCGCCACGCACCGGCCCGGAGACCCGTTCGACCCGAACGCCGGGGACCACCGGGGCGGTCCGGGCGATCAGATGATCGGCTGTCGGCCGCAGCGCCGCGAGCAGCCATCGTTGTGACACCAGCACGTTGAGCATGATGTTGAAGGTCAGTCGTGACGCCGGGACGTAGCTCAACTGGTCGACCACGGCGAGCGATCTGCGCCGCAGCACCTTCGCCGTGGTCCGGGCGCTCATCCGGCGAGCAGGCCCTTGGCGATGTGGGTCACCTGCACCTCGTTGCTGCCGGCGTAGATCATCAGCGATTTCGCGTCACGTGCCAATTGTTCGACGCGGTACTCGGCCATATAGCCGTTGCCGCCGAACAGCTGTACCGCGTCCATCGCCACGTCGGTGGCAGCCTCCGACGAATACAGTTTGATCGCCGAGGCTTCGGCCAGCGACGGAACCCTTCCGGCCTGAGCCTTCTCGAGGGTTTGAAACACCATGTTCTGCACGTTAATGCGCGCGACCTCCATCTTGGCCAGCTTGAGCTGAATCAGTTGGAACTGGCCGATGTTCTTGCCCCAGAGAGTTCGGGTCTTCGCGTAGTCGACGCAGAGCCGATGGCATTCGTTGATGATCCCCAGCGACATCAGCGCGACCCCGAGCCGTTCGGCGGCGAAGTTCGCCCGGGCACTGTCGCGGCCGTCACCGCTGGTGTGCTGTTCGGTCTCGCCGAGCAGCCGGTCGGGAGTCAGCCGGATGCTGTCGAAAAACAGTTCCCCGGTCGGCGACGACATGATGCCCATTTTCTTGAACGGCTTGCCTTGGACGAGCCCGGGCATGCCGGCGTCGAGCACGAACGGCAACACCGGCCGGTTGCGCCGATCCGACGAGCCGTCATCAAGCTTGGCGTAGACGACGAGCACATCGGCGTACGGGCCGTTGGTGATGAAGGTCTTCTGGCCGTTGAGGATGTAATCGTCACCATCGCGCTTGACGGTGGTCTTCATGCCGCCGAACGCGTCCGAGCCGGAGTCCGGCTCGGTGATCGCCCACGCAGCGATCTTCTCCAGCGTCATCAATTTCGGTAGCCACCGCTCCTTTTGGGCCAAGGTGCCGCGGCTCATGATCGTCGCGGCGCCCAGCCCGAGGCTGACGCCCACGGCGCTGAGCAGACCCAGGCTCACACCGGCCAATTCGGATATCAGCACCGCAGCCATCGGGGCCTGCGGCCCCAGTCCGCCCAATCCTCCGGATGACCGCTTTTCGGTGCCGGATTCCAGGTGCGATGGTCGGCTCTGGCTCGCTCCTTCGTCGCTGCGATGCTCACTCGCCGCCGCCTCCAGGTTCGCGCGTTCCTTGTCCAGCATCGTCTTGACCGCTTCGGCGGCAAGCACATCCAGACCGAACTCGCTGAACAGCTTGCGCGCCAACGGATACGGCGACAATTCACCGGTCTCCAGCACGTCGAGCTGGGGGCGGATCTCTTTGTCGATGAACTCTCGCACCGTGTCCCGCATGATGAGGTCGGTGTCGGACCACTCAAACATCTTCTGCTCCTGGGTTATTGCGGTAGCCTTGCGGCGATGTCGTCGATCAGCCAGGGACCATCGGTCTCGATGGTGTCGGTGTCGTGCCAACCCGACAGTGCCGAAATCGCGCCGCCCTGAACGGCATACACCTTGCCGGTGATCGGGCACTTCTCGGTCGCCAGGTAGGCCACCAGCGGTGAGATGTTCGCCGGGCTGAACAGGTCGAGCTCGCCTTCTTCGGGTTCGCTCATCAGCGACCCCATCCCGGGCGTGGCCAGCGTCAGCCTGGTGCGGGCGATCGGCGCGATCGCGTTGACCCGCACGCCGTAGCGCTCGAGCTCCTCGGCGGCAATCAGCGTCATGGCCGCGATCCCCGCCTTGGCCGACCCGTAGTTCACTTGGCCCGCGTTCGGGATGGTCACCCCGGAGCCCGACGCGGTGTTGATCACCGCGGCCAGTGGTTGGTCGCCGGCCTTCGACTGCGCCTTCCAGTACGCGGCGGCATGGTGCAGCATCGCGAAGTGGCCCTTGAGGTGCACGGCGATGACGGCGTCCCATTGCGCTTCCTCCATACCGGCGATGAAGGAGTCCCGCAGGATGCCGGCATTGTTGACCAACACGTCGAGCCGGCCAAACTCGTCAATCGCCTGCTGCACAGCGCTGTTCGCGCCGTCCCAGGTGGCGACGTTCTCGGTGTTGGCCACCGCGGTACCGCCGGCCGCGACGATTTCGTCGACCACCTCGTGCGCCGGGCCGCTGTCGGCGCCTTCACCGGCGTTGCTGCCGCCCAGATCGTTGACGACGATCCTGGCTCCTTCTTTGGCGAACAGCAGTGCGTGTTCGCGCCCGATGCCGCGCCCGGCGCCGGTGATCACCGCGACCCGGCCTTCCAATGCACCCACGTGGTTCTCCTGTCTAATCGCTGATTTCGGCCAAGCCGTCGGTGATGACGAAATCGGCGCCACGCGCCGTCTCGAACGCGTAGGTGGTGCTGCCGTTGTTCCGAGTCTTCGTCCAGATCCGGGTCTCGAGGTCGTCGCCGGGCAGCACCGGTTTGGAGAATCGCACCGCGAACCGCTTGAGCCGGTTGACATCCGAGCCGGCCAGTTCGGTGAGCACCGCCCAGGAGGTGAACGCCATGGTGCACAGCCCGTGCGCGATGATCCCCGGCAGGCCGGCGTCTCGCGCTATTTCCTCGTCCAGGTGGATCGGCATCGGATCGCCGGCCGCCGGCGAGTAACGGAACGTCTGGTCGTTGTCGATGTGCTGGACGACCTTGGCCACCGGCGCGCTGCCGCGGAGCGCGTCGTCGAACTTGTGGTCGGGACTCAGCTCGCCGACCGACTTGCCGACCGACATACCCCGCACGAACGTCGTGACGTATTGCTCGTTGACGAGTTCGCCGTCCTCGGTGCGACATTCGAGGACGATGGCGGCGCGGGTGCCCTTCTCCAATCCCTGGTATCCGATCATCTTGCCCCGCGAGACCAGCTTGTCACCGGGACGGATCGGACGGTGGAAGTGAAAGTCCTGCTCGCCATGGACGATTCGCGGAATCGCCTCGACTGGCATCACGTCGACGGCCGGGGTGAGCAGCGCCTCGAAGACGGGCACGATCGCGAACACCGGCGGTGCGACGTCCCCGCTGCGGTGCGCCTCGATCGGGTCGTTGGTGGCGGCCGCGTATTCCGCGAGGCGCTCCCTGGTGACCTCGAACCGCTCGTCGTCGGTCCAACGATCCAGACCGGTGTCGTCGAACTCCAGTGTTTCGGTCACGCCTGAGCCGATGCCAGCGCGTCGAGCTGGTCCAGCGTCTTGTCCAGTTGCTTGACGCCGTCCTTCTCCACCGCCTTGCCCAGCGCGCCCTTGATCAGCGCGCCCTCGAAGTCACCGAATACCGCGAATAGCGAACCGCTTTCGGCCGGCGCGATGGTGAACGTGAATTGCGCTTTGACGCCGGCCATTCCGGTGCCCGACAGCACCAGCTTGCGCGGAGCGTCGACCGAGTCGATCGTCCACACGATCTTGTTGGCCATCCCGAGCATGACGATCTTGGCGGTCAGCTTGGTGTCCTCGGTCAGCGTGGCCGGCGGATCCTCCAGCCACTTCTCGTGCACGGTGAACCACTTGTCCCAGTTGGCAAGGTCGGTGACGGTCCCCCACAACGCTTCTGGAGCGGCGGACAGTTCCCGGGTCGCTTCGATGTGTCCCACGATCGATCCTCTTCCTCGAGTGTTGGTGTGGTTTAGCGTTCTGCGCGCTGGTAGGCGGTGACGACGGCCGCGCCGCCGAGACCGATGTTGTGTTGGAGCGCCGCGGTCACGTTGTCGACTTGCCGCTTGTCGGCCGCGCCGCGTAGCTGCCAGGTCAACTCGGCGCACTGCGCCAAGCCGGTGGCTCCCAGCGGGTGGCCCTTGGAAATCAGGCCGCCGGAGGGGTTGACCACCCAGCGTCCGCCGTAGGTGACGTCGCCGTTGTCGATCAGTTTGGGCGCCTCGCCCTCGCCGCACAGACCCAGCGCCTCGTACAGCAGCAATTCATTGGCGGAGAAGCAGTCGTGCAGCTCGATCACCTGGAAGTCCGCCGGCCCGAGGCCGGATTGGTCGTAGACACGTTGCGCGGCTGCGACATTCATGTGGTGACCGATGAGTCCTTTGCAGGTGCCGTCGAAGCTGTTGGCGAAGTCGGTGGTCATGGCCTGTCCGACGATCTCCACCGCCTGCCCCGCGAGGCCGTGCTTGTCGACGAAGGCCTCGGAGGCCAGGATCGCCGCACCGGAGCCGTCTGACGTCGGCGAGCACTGCAGCTTCGTCAACGGGTCGTAGATCATCCGCGCCGCCAAGATGTCGTCCAGTGAATATGACTCCTGGAATTGGGCGTACGGGTTGTTGACGGAGTGCTTGTGGTTCTTGTAGCCGATCTTGGCGAAATGCTCTGCGGTGCTGCCGTATTCCTTCATGTGCTCGCGGCCCGCGGCCCCGAACATCCACGGCGCCGGCGGGAATCGCACTTCGGAGATCTCGGCCAACGCCAGGATGTGCTTGTCCATCGGGTTGGTGCGGTCGTCGTAGGTCGACTCCAGCGAGCCGGGCTTCATCTTCTCGAACCCGAGCGCGATCGTGCAGTCGGCCAGACCACCGCGAATCGCTTGGGCTGCAAGGAACAACGCGGTCGACCCGGTCGAGCAGTTGTTGTTGACGTTGACGATCGGGATCCCCGTGATGCCCAGTTCGTACAGCGCGCGCTGGCCGGACGTCGATTCGCCGTAGACGTAGCCGACGTAACCCTGCTCGACCGCGGCGTAGTCGATGCCGGCGTCCTCGAGCGCCTTGGTGCCGGATTCGCGAGCCATGTCGGGGTAATCCCAGTTCTCGCGACGACCGGGCTTTTCGAACTTCGTCATCCCTACACCGATGACGTAGACCTTGTTTGACATTGCACTCCTCGGGCTCGCTCACACTGTCGCTCGTCAAAAAGATACACACCTGATTGTATCTTTGCAACGGGCTTGGCAGGGCTGTCGCGGCCCCGCCGGCGAGGCGGGTCAGTCCAGGGAATCGGCCGTCAGCAGGCCGGAGATGATCATCCGCAGTTGTTCGCAGGCCCGGTCCCACCGCCGGCGCGCGCGGCCGGAATCGCGGTCGACGAAGCTGGCAAGCAGGATCCCCCGCAGTGCGTCCATTGCGGTGTAGACGAAGTTGCGCAGTTCTTTCTGCATGGAGTGGTCGGGCACCAACTGGGCGATGGCCGAGATGAGGGTGCTGTTGACCAGCGGTTCCACCCGCTCGATGTGCGCCGCCAACACGGCGTCGGTGCGAGCGGCGACCCAAAGTTCCACGGTCGCAACGAACATCGGCCCCTGATGGGCCTCCCAGAGGAAGTCCAGGACCGTCGAAACCGGATCACTGCTGGCTTTCATCCGGCCGAACTCGCGCATGGCGGCTTGGACCCGCTGCTCAGCGAGATGTTCGATCGCCGCGACCACCAGATCTTCTTTGGAGCGGAAGTGGTGGATCTGCGCCCCGCGGGTGACGCCGGCGTGTTCGGCGACGCGCGGCGTGGTCGTCCCGGCATAGCCATAGGACACCAGGCACTCGATGGTGGCGTCGAGCAGACGGTTGCGCATGGCGGCGCTGCGCTCCGCTTGCGTGCGCCGCGCCCGTCGTTCGCTGACTTCTGCCACTCACTCGCCTTCGTTCTACTTACATTCCGACTGGAATGTTACCTGACGCCGCCGGGCGGTGAACGCTAAAGCGTCGACGGCCGGATCACGACGACCGACTTGGTCCTCGAGCCGTCGTCGCGCAGCAGCGCGATGACCCGGCCGTCGGCGGTGTGCGCGGCATAGACGCCGTCGATGCCGGCCGGAGTCAGCGCGCGGCCGTTGGCGGCGGCATCGGCCTGCTCCTCGTCGAGTTGCCGGTGCGCAAACAGCGCCAAGCACGCCTCGTCCAGGGTGAGGCTCAACGCGGGTTCCTCGGCCAGATCGTCGAGTGTGTGCGCGAGGTCCAACCCGAACCGGCCGACCCGGGTGCGCCGCAGAGCCGTCAGGTGGCCGCCCACGCCCAAGGCCGCGCCGAGATCGCGGGCCAGCGCGCGGATGTAGGTTCCCGACGAGCAGTCCACCTCGACGTCGACGTCGACCAGTTCGTCATGTCGACGCACCGCGAGCACCTCGAACCGGTCGATGCGCACCGGCCGTGCCGCCAACTCGACGGCGCGACCCTCGCGGGCCAGCTTGTAGGCCCGCTGGCCGTCGACTTTGATCGCGCTGACCGCCGACGGGACCTGCGCGATGTCTCCGCGCAATGCGGCAGTGGCCGATTCGATCGCCTCGTCGGTCACGTTCTGCGCCGAAACCTGCTTCGTGACAATACCTTCCGCATCCTCGGTGTAGGTGGATTGACCCAGCCGGATGGTCGCCGCATAGGACTTGGCCGTCTCGGTCACCAGGCCCAGAATTTTGGTGGCGCGCTCGATGCCGATCACCAGCACACCGGTGGCCATCGGATCCAGCGTCCCGGCGTGGCCCACCCGGCGGGTGCCGAAAATACGCCGGCAACGCCCGACCACGTCATGGCTCGTCATGCCGGCCGGCTTGTCGACCACGACAAGACCTGCGCTCATAGCGTGATCGCCGTCAGCACCAAATCCCGGTCCACCGACCATCGTCCGGTCAGCGTGCTCAGCGGCGGACCGGTCAGCGTGGCGCCGTCGATCAATATCGTCGATTCGAACGATCCGGCCGAACCCGACTCGTCGACGGCGAAGGTGATGTGCGCGTCTTCGAAACCCAGCCACCGCTTGGTCAGTGGAAACCAAGCTTTGTACGTCGCTTCCTTGGCGCAGAACAGGATTCGGTCCCAGTGCACACCGGCGGGTAGCGCCGCCAGCTCGGCGCGCTCGGCCGGCAGGCTGATCGCGCCCAGCACCCCGTCGGGCAACACGTCGTGCGGTTCGGCGTCGACACCCACCGAGCGCACCGCACCGGCACGCCCCACCACCGCGCCGCGAAAACCCGCACAATGAGTCAGGCTGCCCACCACCCCGTCGGGCCAGCACGGTTCGCCCTTCTCCCCCTTGAGAATCGGCACCGGCGGAAAGCCCAACTCCCCCAGCGCGGTACGCGCGCAGTAGCGCACGGTGATGAATTCGTTGCGCCGCTTGGCCACCGACCGCGCGATCAGTGGCTCCTCTTCGGCCAACGGGGCCAAACCGGGCGGATCGGAATACAACTCGGCACATGCCATGTCCGCGATGTCGGGCAGCACGGCAGACATCAACGTCGTCAGCGTCATCGAGGCTACCGCTGCCGCAGGCGCTGGCGGAACTGCTGCGCCTGCGCCTTCATCTCCGGCGTGATGACGAAATGTCCGCCGAAGTCGTTCAGGAAACCCGGCGCGTACTGCGGGTCAGGCAGCACCTGGCGCAACCAGCTGTACGGCTTGCGGCGACGCCACTCCCGTGGGTAACCCACCGACACCTCTTCGAAGCGGACCTCGTCGTACCAGGTCGTGCGCGGAATGTGCAGGTGTCCGTATACCGAACACACCGCGTTGTAGCGGGTGTGCCAGTCGGCGGTCTCGGTGGTGCCACACCACAACGAGAACTCCGGCAGGAACAGCGCGTCACAGGGCTGGCGCACCATCGGGAAGTGGTTGACCAACACCGTCGGCGTCATCCAGTCCAGCTCGTCGAGGCGCTTGCGGGTGGTGGCCACCCGCTCGTGACACCACGCCTCGCGGGTGGGGTACGGCTGCGGTGACAGCAGGAACTCGTCGGTGCACACGACGTTGCGTTCCCGTGCGATCGCCAGGCCCTCGGCTTTGGTGGTCGCACCACGCGGCAGGAACGAGTAGTCGTACAGCAGGAACAGCGGCACGATGGTCGCCGGGCCGCCCCGCTCGGTCCACACCGGATACGGGTGCTCCGGAGTGACGACACCGAGTTCGTCGCAGATATTGACCAGATAGTCGTAGCGATCCCGACCGAAGACCTGCACCGGGTCTCTGTTGGTGGTCCACAGCTCGTGGTTGCCGGGCACCCAGATCACCTTGGCGAACCGTCGGCGCAACAGGTCCAACGCCCAGCGGATCTCGTCGGTGCGTTCAGCGACGTCGCCGCAGACGATCAGCCAGTCGTCCGGCGTCGACGGATAGAGCGACTCGGTGACGGGTTTGTTCCCGACGTGGCCGGTGTGCAGATCCGACACCGCCCACAGCGTCGGCTGCCGCGCCGTCGGGGGCTCCCGCCCGTCTTCTTGCCAAGCCACGGCTAACCAGCCTAGCCAGTCCGCGGTCGACACTCGTCCTGGCCGGACTAGAACAGGTTCTCGTTTAGGCTGTGGCGGCGCGGCCCCGACTTGTAAGCTTCCGCAAGAGTCGGAGAGTCAGCGCCAGCCGAGGGGGTGTCATGGTCGCCAAGCTGCGGCTACTCGCGGCGCTCGGGGCGGTGGTCACGGCGGTGACGGTGACCTGGCAGAGCGCGCCACCGGCCACTGACGTCGGCGCCCCGACGGTGCAACTGCGGTCCACCTATCTGCCGATGGACCCGCCGACGACGATGAAAAGCCCGATCCTGGCGACCACCGACCCCAGCCCGTTCGACCCGTGCAAGGACATTCCGTTCGACGCGGTTCAGCGGTTGGGTCTGGCCTTCACTCCACCTGCTCCTGAGGAAGGTCTGCGCTGCCACTACGACGCCGGCAATTACCAGCTGGCCGTCGAGCCGATCATCTGGCGCACCTACGATCAGTCGCTGCCGGCCGACGCCGTCGAAACCACGATCAACGGCCACCGGGCTGCGCAGTGGTGGAACCTCAAGCCCACCTACCACAACAGCTACTGGTACTTCTCCTGCATGGTCGCCTTCAAGACCAGCTACGGGGTCATCCAGCAGTCGCTGTTCTACTCGACGGTCTACTCCAGCCCCGAGGTCGACTGCCCGGCCACCAACCTGCAGCGCGCCAACGAGCTGTCGGCGTACTACAAGTTCTGAGTCGGCGCGGCCGGGTTGCGACATAACCTGATGCCGTGACGACCACCTCCGATCAGCCCGCAAGTTCGACGCTGCGCGCTCTGCCCCGACGAATCGCCGGCGGCGCGCTCGCCCGGGCGCTGCGACTGCCTGCGGCGACCCATCGCTACACGGTCAGTAGCGTCAAAATTCCGATGCGCGACGGCGTCGAACTGCTAGCTGATCAGTACGACCCCGTCGGCGACGCGGTCGGCACTCTGCTTGTCCGCGGACCATACGGCCGGGCGTTCCCGTTCTCGCTGGTGTTCGCCTACCTGCACGCCGCCCGCGGGTATCGCGTGATTCTGCAGAGCGTGCGGGGCACATTCGGGTCCGGCGGCCACTTTCAGCCGATGGTGCACGAGGCCGCAGACGGCGCCGACACGGTCGAGTGGTTGCGGCGCCAACCGTGGTTCACCGGCCGCTTCGCCACGATCGGGATCTCCTACCTCGGCTACACCCAGTGGGCGCTGCTAAAGGATCCGCCGCCGGAGTTGGCCGCCGCCGTCATCACCGCCGGTCCGCACGACTTCGCCGCCTCGGCGTGGGGTACCGGCTCGTTCACCGTCAACGACTTCCTGGGCTGGAGCAACTTGGTGGCGCACCAGGAGGACCCGGGCCGCATTCGGGCTGGGCTTCGCCAACTCCGCGCGCAGAAGGAGGTCGTCCGCGCCGCGGGCGAGGTGCCGTTGGGCGCGTCGGGCCGGACACTGCTCGGCGAGCGCGCGGGGTGGTGGGAGAACTGGCTCAATCACCCCGAAGACGACGCCGCGTTCTGGGATTCGATGGGCGTCGGCGCGGCCCTGGACCGGGTGCAGGTCCCGACGCTGCTGCTCAGCGGCTGGCAAGACCTGTTCCTGCCGCAGACTTTGCAGCAGTACCGCCAACTTCGCGAGCGCGGGGTCGAGGTCGCAATGACCATGGGGCCGTGGAATCACACTCAGCTGCTGTTCGCCGGTCTGCCCACGCTCGCCAAGGAGACCGGCGACTGGTTGGACACCCACGTGGCCGGTCGTCCGGCTCGGGCGCGGCCGAGCCGGGTGCGCTCCTTCGTGACCAATGAAGGTTGGCGGGAGTTGCCCGACTGGCCGCCCGCGACCACCGATCGCGCCCTGTACCTGCAACCGGGCGGCGGCTTGGGCGAGACGTCGCCGGCGGAAGGATTCTCGGCAAGCTTTCGGTACGACCCGGCCGAGCCGACGCCGACGATCGGGGGCCGGCTGCTCTCCCCCGACGGCGGCTATCGCGACGACGGCCCGCTGGCCACTCGCCGTGATGTGCTCAGCTTCACCAGCGACGTGCTCAGCGAAGATCTGCCCGTGTTCGGCCGCCCGATCGCGGAGTTGGCACATAGCTCCGACAATCCGCACGTCGATGTGTTCGTCCGGATCAGCGAAGTCGACGCGAAGGGTCGCTCGCGAAACGTCAGCGACGCCTACCGCCGCCTGGACGGTAGTGCCGGCGACGGCACCGTCCGACTCGAGCTCGACGAGATCGCGCACCGGTTCCGCGCCGGAACCCGCATTCGCGTGCTGATCGCGGGCGGCAGCCACCCCCGCTTCGCCCGCAACCTCGGCACCGGCGAGGCCATCGCGACGGGCAGCGAACTCAGACCAGCTGTGCACCAGGTGCACTTCGGTACGTCGCGGATCGTGCTCCCGGTGGGTTCTTGATGGACGCCTTCACCGAATGGCAAAGCGGTGCAACGGAAATCACGTGGAAGTCGACAACCGCCGCCAACGATGGAGCGCAAGTCAGCGTCTTCAGCCGTCGGTGCGGAACGCCTGGCGCACCGGCCTTGGTGTGCGTGCACGGCTTTCCCACCGCGAGCATCGACTTCTTCGCACTGACCCGCGAACTCGGCGCGGAATTCGACATCTTCCTGCTCGACTTCCCGGGTTACGGACTCTCCGACAAACCGGTTGCGCCATACGTGTATTCGCTCTACGACGATGCGCGCTTGCTGGTTCACGCGATCACGAACGTGTGGCAGCTCGACGACTACATCATGCTGACCCACGACCGTGGCACCAGCATCGGCATGATCGCGCTGCCCATGTTCAGCGCACAGCAGGACGCGAACCCGCCGGCCGAAGTCATCTTCACCAACGCCAATATCTATCTGCCGCTTGCCAATCTGACCGGCTTTCAGAAGGCGCTGCTGGACCCGACCGTGGCTCGCAGCACCGCTCGCGCGACCACTCCGGAGATGCTGGCCGCAGGTATGGGGGCGACGACCTTCATGCCGCGACGCGGCGTGGACGATCCCGAGATCGCTGCGCTGGCAAAGTGCTTCGCCCACAACGACGGGATCACGGTGTTACCGGACACCGTTCAATACCTCAACGAGCGCGCCGCTGACGAAACCAATTGGCTGCAAGCACTTTCCACCAGCGACGTCAACACCAGCCTGGTGTGGGGCCTGCACGACACTGTCGCACCGGTGCGGGTCGCGAATTATGTGTGGGATGAGTTCCTGCGCAGCAAGCCCGGATGGAACCGCTACTGGATACTGCCGACCGCCGATCACTACCTGCAGTGCGACGCCCCGGCGCAGCTGGCGCAGGTGGTGCGGCTCACCGCGGGCGCCGAGCCGACATCGCTGCGCACGCTCGGCGACAAGCCCGACGGCGCGGTTCTCGTCGACCAATCGCCCTGACGCTATTCAACTGCGTCGCGGACGCGGGCAACGACCTCGCGCAGCGACGTGTCGTCGTACACCGGCTCACCCAGCGACGCATTGATCGGCAGCTGCACCCAGCTCGTACAGCCCGCGTAGTCCGGCGTGCGGGGCAACTCCACCGGCGCCGTCAACGGCATGGCCTGCACGACCAGCACAACCAGCCGATGCTTGGGACGGAAGTCCACCCGATCCCGGCGTACCGACTCGGCTGTCCAGATATGCAGATCCTCGATCGCCTCGATGTTGTCCGGCCGGTTGACCGGCAGCGCCGCAACGACTTTGGCCGCTGCCCGTACCACCAGGCGATCCTCGGCACTGTCGGCGGCCGCAGCGTCGAGCAGGTCGCGAAATTCAGGTCGCACTCGCTCGGCGTGGCTGTGTGCGACCGTCGGGAACAGGACGAATTCGCCGGCCACGGTCGAATCGAAGCGCTTCTCGCCGATACCGCCCTTACGCAGCAGCACCCGTTGTCGGCCACCCAACAGCGCGTGCACCACCGCGCTCCACTCCTTGAGCGCGGGCGTCGTCGCGGTCGGGGCCACAGCTGTCACTGGGCTGCGGCAAGCCGACGCAGCGGCGGTGAGGTTTTCGGGGGCTGACGGCGCGGCGGCAAGTCGTGCAACAGCCGTGTCGTCGTCGCAGCAACCTCCGCCACGGCCTGCTCGAAGGCCTCGATATTGGCCTGCGACGGGTGCGTGACGCCGCTGACCTTGCGGATGTATTGCCGCGCCGCCGCGCTGATCTCCTGGGCGGTCGCCGGTGGTTCGAGCCCGCGTAACTCGGTGATGTTTCGGCACATCTCTCAACGATAAGGCGGTGCAGCCGGGAAAAACCGCGCTGACTACCGTTGCCCACATGGCTGACGACATCTTGCTGATCGAAACCGACGAGCGGGTACGGACTCTCACGCTGAATCGACCGACATCCCGTAACGCGCTGTCCTCGGCGCTGCGTGATCAATTCTTCGGGGCTCTGGCCGACGCCGAGGCCGACGAGGGCGTCGACGTCGTCATCCTCACCGGCAGCGACCCGGTGTTCTGCGCGGGTCTTGATCTCAAAGAGCTGGGCGGTCAGTCAGCGCTGCCCGACATCTCGCCGCGTTGGCCGGCGATGAGCAAACCGGTGATCGGCGCCATCAACGGCGCCGCGGTCACCGGTGGCCTGGAACTCGCGCTCTACTGCGACATTTTGATCGCCTCGGAGCAGGCACGCTTTGCCGACACGCACGCTCGGGTGGGCCTGTTGCCGACCTGGGGGCTCAG
Source organism: Mycobacterium cookii (assembly GCF_010727945.1). NCBI lineage: Bacteria > Bacillati > Actinomycetota > Actinomycetes > Mycobacteriales > Mycobacteriaceae > Mycobacterium > Mycobacterium cookii. Next base: position 114,133 of record NZ_AP022569.1, on the reverse strand, counting down.
TGTGCGACTACCGCAGAAAGTCGGCGTCGGCCTGGCCCGTCGGATGAGCTTGACCGGTGACTATCTGTCCGCGCAGGACGCGCTGCGGGCCGGCCTGGTCACCGAAGTGGTGCCGCACGATCAGTTGTTGTCCGCCGCACGCGGTATTGCGTCGGCCATCGTGGGCAACAACCAGGACGCGGTGCGCGCGCTGCTGAGCTCGTATCACCGCATCGACGCCGCCCACACCGACGCGGGCCTGTGGCTGGAAGCGACCGCGGCACGGGCGTTCCGGACCAGCGGCGACGACATCGCCGCCAACCGGGAGGCGGTGCTGCAGCGCGGACGGGCTCAGGTGCGCTGACGCAATCTGCCCCGTTTCCCAAAGGAAACGGGGCAGATCGTCAGTCCGTGATCGCAGATCAGGGCAGCGCGGCACGCACCGGGTGCGTCACTGTCCACACGGGGTGCAGCACGTCTGCGGCGTAGTGGCGAACGGGGTGCAGCGGGCCGCTCCACGGAACCCACGGGTCGGCGGACGCGATGGCTGGCGCAACGAAGGACAGACCGACCGCTGCCAGCATGGTGGCAGCCGCGACACGCACCTTCGAAGCTTTTGTGCTCTTCGTGCTCATGGTGGTGATTCCTTACCTGGCAGTGGTCCCAGGTCCGGTGTGATTCCATCGCTGGGGTCGGTTTCTGTTTTTCCGACAACATCAGTGTGCGACGGGTGCCTTGGCGCCTTCTGTACGGATTCTTGCGAAGTTCTTGCGCCGCAGTTCAGCAGGCAAAATTGGCTCAAGGACTGACGATTTCGAAGGTGAATTCGTGCCCGCCGATGCGGATGTGGTCGCCGTCGGTGAGGGTTGCGCTGCCCCGGATCCGACGGCCGTCGACCAGCACGCCGTTCGTCGAGCGCAGGTCGCTGATCACGAAAGTGCCACCGGTGTCGATGACCACCGCGTGGTATCGACTGACGTTGTCGTCGTCGATGACGATGTCGTTGTCGGGAAGCCGCCCGATCCGTGTCGACGCGTCCAGCTGAAAGTGCTGACCGTTCTGCCCCCGAAGCGCAGCGACGGGCGTCCGGTTGACCAGGGTGCCGGTCGCCGGGCTGAGATCGACGACGGCGTGCTGGGCGACGGTCTGCGCGGGACGCTTGGTCTCGAGAGGTTCCTGACGCAGGATTCGCTCGTGCAGGGCGGTGACGGTGGGACCCGGGTCGATGCCGAGATTTTCGGCGAGGTTGGTCTTCAGTCGCCGGAAGGCGTCGAGAGCGTCGGACTGACGCTCAGCAACGTAGTAGGCGGTGATCAGCTGGGCCCACAGTCGTTCCCGGAACGGATGTTGGGCGCTCAGCCGCTCCAGGCGGGGGATCAAGGCGTCGGCACGCCCACACGCGATCTCGGCTTCGGCGAGCGCGGTGTGGGCCACCACCCTGACCTCGTCCAACGCCGTGGCAAACGTGTCGACGAACGCGAATTCGCGAAGGTCGTCGAGCACCGGCCCGCGCCACTCCGCCAGCGCCGTTGTCAGATGCTTGCTGGCCTCCTCGAAGCGCCCCGCGACGGAGGCGTGCACGCCCGCGTTCTTCTCGGCGATGAATCGCCCGTGATCGCAGTCGGAATCGTCCACGCTGAGTTGGTATCCGGGCGGCGCGCTGGCCAGTACCTTGTTGGCGTCCACGCCGGCAGATCCGATCAGCCCGCGTAGTCGGGACACGTAGGAGTGAATACTTGTTCGCGCCGCCGGCACCGGCTCGGATTCCCACACCGCGTCGATCAAGGCATCGACCGACACCGGCCGATTCCGGTTGAGCACGAGCATGGCCAACACTGCGCGCTGCTTCGGCGCACCCAGCGGTACCGGACGGCCGTCGGCAAGCATCTGCAGCGGTCCCAGCACGCCGAAGTCGAGACCTGCATTCCGCATCGCGCAGTCAGCCTTTCCGGCGATCGTTGGTGTTGCCTCCCTATTGTGACCTCCTGGGGCCCAGTTGGTGTGTAGCGCTGGGCGCCAGTCACAGCCCAGCAGCCCACTGACCACCGTCGGGGTTCGCATGAATGCGGGGTCGCGTGCATCGCGTCGAGCGCGAAAAGTACTCCTGCACAGGGTAATTGAGCTACCGGGCAGTCGGCTAGGGCGGCCGGCTCAGCCCAGGGCGGCGCTCAGGGCCGCGACCGCCTCGTCGGCCGATCCGGTGGTCGAGTATCCCGCGGCTAATCTGTGGCCGCCTCCACCGAACGTCGAGGCGACGGCCGCCAGATCGACCGCGGCCTTGGCCCGCATCGAAACCGACCACTGCTGCGGTTCGATCTCTTTGAACACCGCGGCGACCTCTGCCTGCTGGGTGGTGCGGACGATGTCGACGATGCTTTCGACTTCTTCTGGGCGGGCGTTGACCCATTCCTGGTTTGTGACAACGGCATACACCAGACCACCACCACCGGCGGCGTCGGGCAACAGCTCCGCCGAGCCGAGCACACGGGACAGCATGGCGAGCCATGCGAACGGGTGGGTGTCCATCAGCGACCGCGTGATCGCGGCGTTGTCGATGCCGATCTCGACCAGTCGCGCCGCCAACCGGTAGGCCCGCGCGCTGGCCCACCGGAACGATCCAGTGTCGGTGGTCAGCCCCGCATACAAGCAGTACGCCACGTCAGCGTCGATCGGCTTGTCCCACGCGTCGAACAGTTCGGCAACCATCATCGTCGTCGAGTCCGCGGCCGGCTCAACGAAATTCACGGTGCCGAACAACTGATTGGAGGCATGGTGATCGATCACCAGCACTTCTTGCCCGTCGCCGGCCATCTCGCTCAGGTCGCCGAGTCGGTTGATACTCGGAATATCCACGGTCACAACCAGATCGACGTCACGACGAATGGCTTTCGGGTCGACCAGAAGCCGGCCGCCGGGCAGCAACCGCAACGACTCCGGAAGTACTGCGGGGGCCGCGAAGCTGACCTCGACGGACTTGCCGCAGCCATCCAGCACCAGGGCGAGGGCCAGACCAGCGCCGATCGTGTCGGCGTCGGGATGCACGTGGCACAAGACCGCGACGGTCGCGGCCGCGTCCAACACCGTGGCCGCGCCGATCGCGTCGACACGTGTAGCGCTGGAGTCAGTCTTCGAGTTGATCGTCGTCATCGGCGCCTTCCCCGTTAGCGGTTGGTGCCCCCGGATCGAATTGCCCGGTTCCTCCTCGGGCCGCTTCACGGCCCGCATCGTCGCCGACCGGATCAAACTCCCCTACTTCGTCGTCGTCATCATCGCCGGACGTCCGGTACGGATCGGCGTCGCCAGCGGGCGTGGCCCCCGCCCGAACTCGAGCCACGTCGGCGTCGGCCGCACGCGCACGAGCCAGCAATTCCTCCATCCGCTGCACGGAATCTGACACCGTGTCACGGGTGAACGTCAATGTCGGCGTGAAGCGCACACCGGTGCCTGCCCCAACTTTGCTGCGCAGCACGCCCTTTGCCCGCTCCAACGCCGCAGCGGCGCCGGCGTAGTCGGGCTCGTCGTCCAGCGTCGCGCCGAGCACGGTGTAGAACAGCGTCGCGTCGTGCAGATCCCCGGTCAGCTTGGCATCGATGATGGTGATGCCGGTCAGCCCCGGATCTTTGATCTCGTACTCGATCGCCGTTGCGACGATCTCGGAGATCCGCTTGGCCAGCCGGCGCGCCCGCGCCGGATCAGCCATGCCGCAGGCTCAGGGTGTCGGAGCTCATGGTCAGGAGCGTTCCTTCTCGACGAGCTCGTAGGTCTCGATGACGTCGCCCTCTTTGAGGTCGGAGTATGTCAACGTCAGACCGCATTCGTAACCGTCGCGGACCTCGGTGACATCGTCCTTCTCCCGTCGCAGCGAGGACACCGTGAGGTTCTCGGCCACCACGATGTTGTCCCGCAGCAACCGGGCCTTGGCGTTGCGGCGCATCACGCCGGAGGTGACCAGGCAACCGGCGATGATGCCGACCTTCGACGACCGGAACAGCGCGCGAATCTCGGCGAGGCCCAGCTGGTTCTCCTCGTAGATCGGCTTGAGCATGCCCTTCAGCGCACTCTGGATCTCGTCGATCGCCTGGTAGATGACCGAGTAGTAGCGGATGTCGACGCCCTCGCGGTTGGCCAGCTCGGTGGCCTTGCCCTCCGCACGGACGTTGAACCCGATGATGATCGCGTCCGATGCCGACGCCAGGTTGACGTTGGTCTCGGTGACGCCACCGACACCGCGGTCGATGACGCGCAGTTCCACCTCGTCGTCGATCTCGATACCCAGCAGGGCTTCCTCCAGAGCCTCGACGGTTCCGGAGTTGTCGCCCTTGAGGATCAGGTTCAGCTGACTGGTCTCCTTGAGCGCGGCATCCAGATCGTCCAGGCTGATGCGCTTGCGAGAACGTGCCGCCAGCGCGTTGCGCTTGCGGGCGCTGCGGCGATCGGCGATCTGGCGGGCGATCCGGTCCTCGTCGACAACGAGCAGGTTGTCACCGGCGCCGGGCACCGACGTGAAGCCGATGACCTGGACCGGCCGCGAGGGCAGGGCCTCGTGGACGTCCTCACCGTGCTCGTCGACCATCCGTCGAACGCGGCCATACGCGTCGCCTGCGACGATCGAGTCGCCGACCCGCAGCGTGCCGCGCTGGATCAGCACGGTGGCCACAGGACCGCGACCGCGGTCGAGGTGCGCTTCGATGGCCACACCCTGGGCTTCCATGTCGGGGTTGGCCCGCAGGTCCAGGGCGGCGTCGGCGGTCAGCAGCACCGCCTCTTCCAGTGCCTCGATATTGGTGCCGGCCTTCGCGGAGATGTCGACGAACATCGTGTCGCCACCGAAATCCTCTGCCACCAAACCGTATTCGGTGAGCTGAGCCCGGATCTTGGCCGGGTCGGCGCCCTCTTTGTCAATCTTGTTGACCGCCACCACAATTGGCACGTCGGCCGCTTGGGCGTGGTTGATCGCCTCCACCGTCTGCGGCATGACGCCGTCGTCGGCGGCGACCACCAGGATCGCGATGTCGGTGGCCTTGGCACCGCGGGCACGCATGGCGGTGAACGCCTCGTGACCCGGGGTGTCGATGAAGGTGATCAGCCGCTCGCTGCCCTCGAAATCGACGCCCACCTGGTAGGCACCGATGTGCTGGGTGATGCCGCCGGCCTCGCCCTCGCGGACGCTGGCATTACGGATGGTGTCCAGCAGGCGGGTTTTACCGTGGTCGACGTGACCCATCACGGTCACCACCGGCGGACGCTGTTCGAGGTCCTCCTCGCCGCCTTCGTCCTCGCCGTAGGTCAGGTCGAAGGACTCCAGCAGCTCGCGGTCCTCGTCCTCGGGGCTGACGACCTGGACGACGTAATTCATCTCGCTGCCCAGCAGTTCGAGCGTCTCGTCACCAACCGACTGAGTGGCGGTCACCATCTCGCCGAGGTTGAACAACGCCTGCACCAGCGAGGCCGGGTTGGCGTCGATCTTCTCGGCGAAGTCCGACAGCGATGCACCGCGGGCCAGCCGGATGGTCTCGCCGTTGCCGTGCGGCAACCGCACGCCACCGACGACCGGCGCCTGCATGTTCTCGTATTCAGCGCGTTTCGCCCGTTTCGACTTGCGACCACGCCGCGGTGCACCGCCGGGGCGGCCGAAGGCACCGGCAGCGCCGCCGCGCTGGCCTGGCCGTCCACCACCGCCGCCGCCGGGACGACCGCGGAAACCGCCGCCACCACCGCCGGGAGGGGCACCGACTCCGCCGCCACCGCCACCGCCACCGCCGCGGTAGTTACCGCCGCCACCGCCACCGCCCGGGCGTCCGCCCGCGGGAGCGCCGCCCGGCCGACCGCCGGGGCCACCGGGACGGGGACCACCGGGACGCGGCGGGCGACCGGCTGCGGCCGGACGCGGCGGCATGTTGCCTGGTGAGGCGCCGCCGGGACGAGGAGCACCAGGACGCGGCGCTTGCGGACGCGGCATGGCGGGGCGTTCGACGGGCTGCGCCGACGAGAACGGGTTGTTGCCCACCCGTGGGGTGCGCGCGGCCGGCTTGGGGGCCGCCGGGCGCGGGCCGGGCGTGGGTCCGGGACGTGCCGGGCTGGGTGCCGCACCGGCCTGCGGCTGTTCGGGCGCCGGGGCCGGTGGTGGAGCGGCCGGTTCGGGAGCCGGGGGTGCGGCCGGTTTGGGGGCGGCCGGCTTGGCCGCCGGGGCCGCACTCTTGGCGGCGGGCTTTGCGGCCGCCGCGCCGTTGCCGGAGGTTTTCTCCGGCGCAGGCTTGCCGCCGCCGAATGACTCACGCAGCCGACGGGCGACTGGCGCCTCTACCGTCGACGATGCGGATTTGACGAATTCGCCCTGTTCGCCTAGCCGGGCGAGAACTTCCTTGCTGGTTACACCGAGTTCCTTAGCCAACTCGTGCACGCGGGCCTTGCCTGCCACTACATCTCCTGTCTAAGAGGCGACAGCGGTGGTCGGCCGCGCCTCGGGTTTAGCTATGACGCATGGTCATCGGGACTTCACGGTGTGCTCATGTTCTTTGCTGCCTGTTCTGTCGGCTGGTGTGTCGGGCGCCCAGAGGCTCCTAGGAACTCTAAGTGCTCGACGACCGCTGTTGTATCCGGTGCACCGCTGATGCGCAGCGCTCGAGCGAATGCTCGCCGCCGGATTGCTTCTGTGGCGCACTGTGGAACGGGATGCAACCATGCACCCCGCCCCGGCAGAGTACCCGCTTGGTCAACGGTCACGGCGTGATTGCCGTTCCCGGTCGACACAGCTACCACTCGGAGCAGTTCGGCGGCCAACTCTCGCTTTCGGCATCCGACACACGTCCGCACCGGTCCTTCGGTGCGTCGATGGGCCGAGGCCGAAGTCTCGCGCTGGATCACGGCTCAGTTTACCTGCACTCAAGCGATGCTCAGAACCACCCGCACACCTAGTCCGATGGCTAGCCTTCGTGCGCCAGACCTTCAGTGGTGCCGTGCCGATGGTCATCGGTCTCCCCGTCGGGCGAATCCCCGCGAATGTCGATCCGCCATCCGGTGAGCCGGGCTGCCAGCCGCGCGTTCTGGCCCTCTTTGCCGATGGCCAGCGACAGCTGGAAATCGGGCACCACCACCCGCGCGGCGCGCGCGTTCTGGTCGATGACGGTTACCGACACCACCTTGGCCGGCGACAGCGCATTGGCGACGAAGCGGGCCGGATCCTCGTCGAAGTCGATGATGTCGATCTTCTCCCCGGACAACTCGCTCATCACGTTGCGCACCCGTTGGCCCATCGGCCCGATGCAGGCGCCCTTCGCGTTCAGCCCGGGCACTCGCGAGGCCACCGCGATCTTCGAGCGATGACCAGCCTCGCGTGCCACCGCCACGATCTCCACCGACCCGTCGGCGATCTCGGGGACTTCCAGCGAGAACAGCTTGCGCACCAGGTTGGGGTGGGTGCGCGACAGCGTGATCACCGGCTCGCGGGCACCGCGGCTCACTCCCACCACGTAGCAGCGCAGCCGGTCGCCATGTTCGTAGGCTTCGCCGGGGACCTGTTCAGCAGCGGGGATGACACCCTCGGATCCCTTGGTCTCACTGCCCATCCGCACGACGACCAAACCTCGCGAGTTGGCCCTGCTGTCGCGCTGGATCACACCGCCGACGATTTCGCCTTCATGGGTGGAGAACTCGCCGTAGGTGCGCTCGTTCTCGGCGTCGCGCAGCCGCTGCAACATCACCTGCCGAGCGGTGGTGGCGGCGATCCGGCCGAAGCCCTCCGGGGTGTCCTCCCACTCGCTGAGCACGTTGCCGTCCTCGTCGAGTTCGCGAGCCAGTACTTTGACCGAACCCGATTTGCGGTCGATGTCGATGTGAGCGTCCGGCTGGTGTCCCTCGGTGTGCCGATATGCGCTCAGCACCGCGGCCTTGACGTCCTCGAGAAGGTCGTCGAACGAGATCCCGCGTTCCGCGACGATCGTGTGCAGAGCGGCCATGTCGATGTTCATGCGCAGCCCTCCGCCTCAGCACTCCGATCAACCGTCGCCAGCTCCAGCTCCCGCTTCGGTGGATTCGAGAACTCAACCTGCACAACAGCTTTCACGATCTCACCGAGCGGTATCGTGCGCGTCGTCCAGTCCCGGGCCTTATCGTCGCGCAGCACCAGGCTCAGCGTCCCGTCGCGCGTTTCACCGACGCGACCGATGAGCTGAGTCCCGTCGGTCAAGGCCAGCTCGACCTTGCGACCCCGGGCACGACGAAAGTGCTTCTCGCTGGTCAGCGGTCGGTCCACCCCGGGCGAACTGACTTCCAGGACGTAGCGGCCCTCGATGCTGTTCACCGCGTCCAGCAAGCTCGACGCCGAACGCGAGAGCGCGGCGACGGTGTCCAGATCAAGTGCTGTGTCGCCGTCGGCGATCACCGTAATTCGCGGGGGGTCGACCCGCCCGTCGATGAGGACGCCCTCGATTTCGTAGCCCGCGCGTGCGAATTCGCCATCGAGCAGCTCGATCACCTGCGTCTGTGACGGTAGCCCGGTGGCCACGGCGAGCTCCTCATCTTGAGTTGTCCGGTCAGGCGGCCCAGCGAGTGCCGAATTCAGCGCCTCGAAAGAACCAGCTTTCAACGATACGCCAGGAAACGGCTGCAAGACGTGATCACAGCGAGGTCAGCCGCCGTTCCAGCGTGCTTCGAGCGCAATGGCAGGATGTTGCTGTGCCGCCCCCAGATCCTGGTTTCCGGACGACCGTCACCAGGCGACGTGTGTTGACCGGAGGTATCGCACTGGCCGTGTTCGGGGTCGCGGCGACGGCGTGCAGTTCCCCGCCCGCACCGCCTGGCGTCGACGAACTCGAAGGGCAATTGACGTTGGCGCAGCGCGACAGCGAACTGGCGAACGCGGCCGCGGTGGGTGCGCCGCAGCAGCTCGGCGCGGCTCTCACCGAAGTCGCCGCCGAACGTGCCAAGCACGCCCAGGCCCTGACGACCGAGATCGCACGGCTGGCCGTCAACCCGACGTCGACCTCCGCGCCGACCACGACGCCGACGACCAGCCGCGCCGCGGCGGCCCCACCGCCGCTGGCCGACGTGGTCAATTCGCTGAAAGCGTCGGCCGAAAGCGCCAGCCGGCTGGCGACCACGTCGTCGGGCTACCGAGCCGGGCTGCTCGGCTCCATCGCAGCGGCGTGCACGGCGTCGTACAGCGTCGCGCTGGCGTCCGAGGCGACGGCCTCATGACGTCCGTCGAGCCGTCACCGTCGAACACCGCGCTGTCCGCGGCGCTGAGCAACGAGCACGCCGTCATCTACGGCTACGGCATCGTTTCCGCGCACTGCCAGCCCGAGGTGAACAGCCTGGTGTCGTTCGCGCTGAATCAGCATCGGCAACGTCGCGATCAGCTCGTCGCGATGCTGTCCGGCCGCTCCGTCACGGCCCCGGTGGCCGCTGCGGGATACCAGCTGCCGATGCCGGTCAACAGTCCGACCGACGCGGGGCAACTGGCGGTGCAGATGGAGAAGGACACCGAGGTGGCCTGGCGTGCGGTCCTCGAGCAGGCGCAAAACGCCGACGACCGCACATTCGCCGTGACGGCGCTGACCCAGAGCGCGGTGTTGTGCGCTCGCTGGAAGCAGACGCTCGGCAGCTGGCCGATCACCACAGCCTTCCCCGGCGCCGACTAGCGCCGCGCTAGCCGGCGATCGCGGCGGTGATGCCGGTGGCCAGTCCGGCGCCCGTGGCGAGCTCCCGCGTCTCGCCGCTGAACCGGTCGCGCAACTCGACGGTGCCATCGGCCCAACCGCGGCCGACCACCACGATCCACGGCACACCGAGCAGCTCGGCGTCCTTGAACTTCACCCCGGGCGACGCCTGACGATCGTCGAGCAGCACCTCGATGCCCAGCCGGTCCAGATCGCCGGCCAGCGTTATGGCCCCGGCGCGCGCCTCGGCATCCTTGTTTGCGATCACCAGGTGCACGTCGAACGGCGACACCTCGGACGGCCATCGCAGCCCGAGCTCGTCGTGATGCTGCTCGGCGATGACCGCCACCAGCCGCGACACCCCGAGGCCGTAGGAACCCATGGTGAGCCGCACCGGTTTGCCGTCCTCGCCGAGCACGTCCACAGCGAAGGCATCGGTGTACTTGCGGCCGAGCTGGAAGATGTGGCCGACCTCGATTCCACGGGCGGCGACCAGTGGCCCGGCACCGTCGGGCGACGGATCTCCGTCGCGCACTTCGGCGGCCTCGATGGTGCCGTCGGCGGTGAAGTCGCGACCGGCGACCAGCCCGACGACATGCTTGCCAAGTTCGTCGGCGCCGGTGATCCAGCTGGTACCGTCCACGATCCGCGGGTCGACCAGGTAGCGAACACCGTTGTCCAGCAGAGCTTTCGGGCCGATGTACCCCTTCACCAGGAAGGGGTACTTGGCGAAGTCGGCGTCGTCGAGCAGCGCATATTCGGCCGGGTCGAGTGCGGCGCCCAGCCGCTTGTCGTCGACCTCCCGATCGCCAGGCACACCGATACCCAGCAGCTCCCAATCACCGTCCGGCTGGCGGACTTTGAGCAGGACGTTCTTCAGGGTGTCGGCGGCGGTGACGGCGCGACCCAGGTTGGCGCCGTTGGCCCACTCGACCAGCGTCGCAATCGTCGGGGTGTCCCCGGTGTCGTGCACGACGGCATCGGCCAGTCCGTCGGTGGGCAGGGTCTCCGGGCGCGCGGTGACGACGGCCTCGACGTTCGCGGCGTAGCCGGACTGCAGGCACCGGACATACGTGTCCTCGCCGACCGGGCTCTCGGCCAGAAACTCCTCGGACGCCGAGCCGCCCATCGCGCCGGATACCGCGGACACGATGACGTAGCGGACCGCCAGCCGGCTGAAGATCCGTTGGTAGGCCTCCCGGTGTGCGTGGTAGGCGCTTTTGAGCCCGGCGTCGTCGATGTCGAAGGTGTAGGAGTCCTTCATCACGAACTCGCGGACCCGCAGCAGGCCGGCCCGAGGTCGCGCCTCGTCCCGGTACTTGGTCTGGATCTGGTACAGCGCCAGCGGAAAGTCCTTATAGGAGCTGTACTCCCCCTTCACCGTCAAGGTGAAGACTTCCTCGTGGGTCGGCGCCAGTAGATAGTCGTTGTCGCGGCGATCCTTGACCCGAAAAATGCCGTCGCCGTACTCGGTCCACCGGTTGGTGGTCTCGTAGGGCGCACGCGGCAGCAGAGCCGGGAACAGGATCTCCTGTCCGCCAATGGCGTTCATCTCTTCGCGCACGACGCGCTCGATGTTGCGCAGCACCCGCAGCCCGAGCGGCAACCAGCTGTAGAGGCCCGGCGCGATCGGCCGGATGTAGCCGGCGCGGATCAACAGCTTGTGACTGGCGACTTCGGCTTCGGCTGGGTCGTCGCGCAGCGTGCGCAGGAACAGCTCGGACATCCGGGTGATCACAGCGGGCAAGCCTAACGGTGGAGGATTGTTGTCTGCCAAACAGCAACCACGGCTGCGATCCGCGAAGGATTACAGCCGTGGCTTCTGTCTGACGAGACGCGCCGAGCCTAGAGCTCGCCGGCGTCGATGGCGTCCTTGACTTCCTGGGCGTGCGCGACCTGTTCGGCGCTGTAGCCGATGAACAGCGACACCACGCCGACGAGGAGGGCGACGCCGGCCACCCACAGCAGCCCGTAGGTGTAGCCGTGATCCAGGGCGTGCAGTTGGGCCTTGCTCATGTACTTGACCGGACCGTTAGTGCCGCCCAGGTAAAGAGTGCGCGACGTGATGACGGCCTGGATGACTGCGAGCACCACCGGGCCGCCCAGGTTCTGCAGCATCAGCGCGATCGCCGATGTCGGACCGATCTGGTCGAAGCCGACACCCGCGATCGCCGACAAAGCGACCGGCACGACGATCATGCCGATGCCGATACCCGCGATGACGACCGGAACGATCAGGTTCGGGAAGTACGGCATGGCGCCGTTGAACGTCGATCCGTAGACCATTGCGCCCACCACCAGCGTTCCGCCGGCGATGACCACGACGCGGGGTTGGAAGCGCGACACCAGCTGCGAGGAGCCACCCAGGCCGATGCCCATAGCGATGGCGAACGGGATGAAGCCGAGACCGGCGCGCAGGGCGCTGTACCCCATGATGTCCTGCACGTAGATGGCGACCAGCACGGTCACGGTGAACAGCACGCCACCTGCCATGAAGATCGCCACGAAAGTGGCCAGCCGGTTGCGGTCGAAGAACAGATTGAACGGCACGACGGGGTTCTCGGCTGTACGTTCCACGACGGCGAAGGCGATGAAGGCGACGATCCCGACCGCAGCCGAGCCGATCGTTGTGAACGACACCCAGCCCGCTTCCGGCCCCACCGAGAAGGCGAACACCGCTGCGGTGCACCCCAGGGTGGCCAGCACAGCGCCGGCCGCATCCAGCTTCATCCGCTCGCGACTCGTCTCGCGCAGCGTCGTGCGGGCCAGGTAGATCATCACCAGCCCGATCGGCACGTTCACCAGGAAAGCCAGCCGCCAGGACACCTCGGTGAGCGCTCCGCCGACGACCAGGCCCATCACCGACCCGATGCCGGTCATCGCGCCGAACACCGCGGTCGCGGCGTTGCGCGCCGGCCCCTTGGCGAACGTCGTGGCGACCAGGGCCAGGCCGGTCGGCGCAGCGATGGCGGCGCCCACACCCTGCAGCAGCCGGGCGATCACCAGCGTGACCTCGTCCCAGGCGATACCGCACAGCGCCGACGCGATGGTGAAGAGCGTGACACCGACGATGAACGTCCGCTTGCGGCCGATGGTGTCGCCGAGGCGGCCACCGAGCAGCATCAGACCGCCGAAAGTAAGGACATAGGCGGTGATGACCCAGCTGCGACCGGCGTCAGAGAGGGCCAGCTCATTCTGGATCTTGGGAAGCGCGACGATCGCGATGGTTCCGTCCATCGTCGCCATCAGCTGCATGCCGGCGATAGCGATGACAGCGGCGAAGAACCGCCGCGTCGGTAGCCAAGTCGTAGCCTTGGCGGTCGTAGTTACGGCGGTCTTTTCTGGGTGCACTGGCGGCATGTGAACTTCTCGCTTTGAGGGTTCAGTTGTCCAACGTTGGACAGCCCGCTCTGCATCGTTGAGAGCCGTCATAAGAACTTACCCTACAGTAATCTTAGGGATCTTTTAAATCCCGAAAGCCGCCACTGAGCCGATCACAATGATCGCTGGAGGTCGAATACCCTCCGCACGAACTTTCTCCGGCGCGTCCGCCAACGTCGCCCGCAAACTATGTTGAGCCGCCGTAGTCCCCTGCTGAACGATTAGCACCGGCGTATCCGCAGGTCGGCCGCCTTTTAGCAGGACGTCGGCGAATAGTTCGATGCGTTCCACTGCCATCAGCAAAACAATGGTTCCGGTCATTGCTGCTAATGCATCCCAATTCACTAACGATTCGGGGTGTCCCGGCGCGACGTGGCCGCTGACCACGACAAATTCGTGGTTGATCGAGCGGTGGGTAACGGGAACGCCGGCCGACGCGGGGACCGCTATGGCGCTTGTCACACCAGGCACTACCGTCACAGGGACTCCGGCGTCGACACAGGCCGCCACCTCTTCATAGCCGCGGGCGAACACGAACGGGTCGCCACCTTTGAGGCGGACCACGAACTGTCCGGCTTTGGCCCGCTCGATCATCACCGCATTGATGGCGTCCTGGGCCATCGACCGGCCGTACGGGATCTTGGCAGCGTCGATCACCTCGACGCTCGGCGGTAATTCGGCGAGCAGTTCCGGCGGGGCCAGCCGATCAGCGACGACGACGTCGGCCTGCGCGAGCAGACGCCGGCCCCGCACGGTGATCAGTTCCGGATCGCCCGGCCCTCCCCCGACCAGCGCCACGCCGCCGCGCACCACGTCGCTGTTGTCAAACCTTTCTGAGGAGATAACCCCTCGCTGCAACGCCTCGCGGATCGCGGAGCGGATGGCCGCCGAGCGCCGATGTTCGCCGCCGGCCAGCACACCGACCGACAGCCCCGCGTATTCGAACGACGCCGGGGTCACCGCGCTGCCCTCGACGGCGATATCGGCGCGGACACAGAAGATCCGGTTTCGCTCGGCCTCGGCCACCACTGCCGCGTTCACCTGCGCGTCGTCGGTGGCGGCGATCGCATACCACGCTCCCGCCAGGTCACCGTCGCGATAGTCGCGCAGCGACAAGGTGATTTGGCTCATCGCCTCGACCGCGGGGGTCGCGCTGCGGGCGATGACGTGGATATCCGCGCCGCTGGCGATGAGTAACGGGAGCCGCCGCTGAGCAACACTGCCGCCCCCGACCATGACGACTTTCTTCCCGGTCAGCCGCAGGCCTACCAGGTAGGCGTTCTCCGGCGTGGTCATGGCTGCGGACCGTGTGAGCCGTCCGCCGACGATGCAGGCGGTGCAGCCGCCTGCGGAGGAGGCGGACCGTGCGACCGAAGCATCGGCACGTGCGGCACGCCGTCGTCGACGAAATCGTCGCCGTCCCGGACGAACCCGTGCTGTGCGTACATGTCTGCCAGATATACCTGAGCATCGATCCGGCACGGGTAGTCGCCGACTTCGGCCAACGCCGCGCGCAGCAGCCGGGTGGTGTGCCCCTCGCCGCGGGCGCTGCGCTTGGTGCACAGCCGCCCGAGCCGAAACGCCTTGCGACCGCCCGCATGCTCCTCCATCAACCGCAGCGTGCAGATCACCTCACCGTCGGGTGTTTCCAGCCAGAAGTGCCGCGTTTCGGCCAGCAGGTCGCGACCGTCGAGCTCGGGATACGGGATTGCCTGCTCGACAACGAACACCTCGACCCGCAATTGGAGCAACGCGTAAAGCGTTGGCACGTCAAGGTCTTTCGCCCACGAGCGATGCAGAGCGACACTCATGATCGGTTACCTCCCGGTCCAAGCTGCAGGGCCTTGGCGGTCCATGTCCGCAGTTCGTCGGCCAGAGCCGGCTCGTCGGACAAGGTGACGCCCAGCGACGGCACCATCTCCTTCAGCGTGGGCAGCCAGCCCTGGTATCGCGCGGGAAAGCACCGTTGCAGCACGCCGAGCATCGCCGACACCGCCGTCGAGGCACCCGGTGACGCCCCGAGCAGGCCGGCGATGCTGCCGTCGGCCGCAGCGAGCACGGTGGTGTCGAATTCGAGCACGCCACCTCTACGCCTGTCCCGCCGGATGACCTGGACCCGCTGACCGGCCGTCGTCAGCTCCCAATCGGAATCGACTGCGCTGGGGGCGAATTCACGCAGCGTTCGCACCCGGGCAGGCTGCGACAGCCCGAGCTGGCCCACCAGATAGCGCACGAGCTCCAGTTGGCTGACGCCCGCTCCGAGCACGGTCGTCAGGTTGCCAGGTGTCACCGAGCGCGCCAGGTCGCTGGAGCGCCCGTGCTTGAGGAACTTCGGTGACCACCCGGCAAACGGGCCGAACGACAACCAGGACTTGTTGTTGACGATTCGGGTGTCCAGGTGGGCCGCGGTCATGCCCGGTGCGCCCGGCGCCGGTAGTCCGTACACCTTGGCGCGGTGTTGGCCGACAATCGCGGAATTGGCGCTGCGCAGGAATCGCCCGCCGACCGGGAAGCCGCCGAAACCCCTGGCTTCAGTGATGCCGGACTTCTGCAACAACGGCAGCGCCTGCCCGCCCGCGCCGACGAACACGAATCTCGCTGTCAGCTTGCGGCTTTCGGCTGTGCGGCGATTGCGGATCGTCAGCGTCCAAGTGCCGTCGCGTTGACGGGACAGGTTGCTGACCTCGTGACCGAACAACACCGCGACGCCGTTGCGCACGCCGTAGCCGATCAGCTGTCTGGACAGCGCGCCGAAGTCGACGTCGGTGCCGTCGTCAGCCCAGTTGAGCGCGATCGGTTCACGAAAGTCCCGCCCGACGGCCATGTACGGCAGCCGGCGAGCGAATTCGTCGGCGTCGTCGATCCATTCGGAACCGGCGAACAGCAGGTTTCCGGCCAGTGCGGCGCGTCGGCGGCGCAAGTAGTCGACGCGCCGCGCGCCCTGCACGAAGCTGACGTGCGGCACCGAATTCAGGAAACCGGGCACATCGGACACCATGCCGCTCTCGGCGGCGTAGGCCCAAAACTGCCGGGTGACTTGGAATTGCTCGTTGACGCGCACCGCCTTGGTGATGTCGATCGAGCCGTCAGTGAGTTCCGGCGTGTAGAACAGTTCGCACAGCCCGGCGTGTCCGGTGCCGGCGTTGTTCCACGGGTCGCTGCTTTCCGCCGCAGCGCCGTCGAGCCGCTCGACGACCGTGATCGACCAGTCCGGCTGGAGCCGCCGCAACAGCGCGCACAGCGTCGCGCTCATGATTCCGGTCCCGACCAGCACGGCATCGACCTCTGGGGCTGTCCCTGCCTGCGGGTCTGACACCGAGCTGTCGTCCTCTGCGATCGAGTGGTGAGTACCGATCGTCAGGTTATCCCGGCCGGATCCGGGTCGCTGATCTGCGAGGTTTGTAAGCTGGCGGGCGTGATTGGCTGGCAGCCCGACGTCCTGCCCGGCTACTGGCAACTCAACATGCCGCTGGGCGACGACCCCGACGGCGAGGGCGCCATCGACGCCACGCTGTTGCGCCGCGGCAGTGCTGATGGCGCCGGAGGCGCCGACCACGCCGTCCTGGCCGTGCACGGCTACACCGATTACTTCTTCCACACGGCGCTGGCCGATCACTTCGACAGCCGCGGGATCGCCTTTTACGCGCTGGACCTACGCAAATGCGGGCGCTCGTCGCGCGAGGGGCAGACTCCGCATTTCACCACTGATCTGGCGCGCTACGACACCGAGCTCGAACGCGCACTACAGATCATCGGTCAGGAGACCGGTTCGGCACGGGTGCTGGTGTACGGCCATTCCGCCGGTGGGCTGATCGTCTCGCTATGGCTGGACCGGATGCGCCGCCGCGGCACTATCGCGAGCATGGGCGTGGCCGGTCTGGTGCTGAACAGCCCCTTCCTGGATCTGCCCGGCCCGATGGCGCTGCGGTGGACGGCGACCGCTGCGGTGATCGGCACGGTCGCCTGGTTCGGCGACAAACGAGTCGCCCGCTCCCCCAACGAGGGTGGCGGTGGCTACGGCGCCAGCCTGCACCGCGACTACCACGGCGAGTTCGACTACAACCTGCAGTGGAAACCGTTGGGCGGCTTCCCCATAACGTTCGGTTGGCTGTCAGCGGTGCGACGCGGGCAGGCACGGCTGCATCGCGGCCTCGACGTGGGCGTGCCCAACCTGATCCTGCGTTCAGATCGCAGCGTGACCGAGTCCGAAGACGCCGTTGCCCTGCAATGCGGTGACGCGGTGCTCGACGTCAAGCACATCGCGCGGTGGGCCGGTTGCATCGGCAACCGCACCACCATCGTTCCGGTAGCCGACGCCAAGCACGATGTGTTCTTGTCGATGCCGCAACCGCGGAAGGTCGCCTATCAGCAGCTAGATACCTGGCTGGACGACTACCTCGGCGCGGCTTCCGACGTCGCATCCCAAAACGGCTGAAGGGCTACCCGATGGAAAGCTACGACCTCGCGATCATCGGAACCGGTTCCGGCAACAGCATTCTCGATGACCGCTACGCGAAGAAGCGAGTGGCGATCTGCGAGCAGGGAACCTTCGGCGGGACGTGTCTCAACGTCGGCTGCATTCCGACCAAGATGTTCGTCTACGCCGCCGAAGTCGCCGAAACGGTCCGCAACGCAGCGCGGTACGGCATCGACGCGCACATCGACCGGGTGCGCTGGGACGACATCGTCTCGCGTGTGTTCGGCCGCATCGACCCGATCGCGATCGGCGGTGAGGATTACCGGCGCGCCCAACCCAACGTCGACGTCTACGACCGGCACACCCGGTTCGCCGCGGTACAGGACGACGGCCGCTATCTGCTGCGCACCGACGACGGTGACGAATTCACCGCTGAAAAGGTGGTGATCGCCGCGGGCGCGCGGCCGGTGATTCCGCCCGCAATCCTGGATTGCGGCGTGCGCTACTACACCAGCAACGACATCATGCGACTGCCGGAACTGCCGAAACACCTGGTGATCGTCGGCGGCGGCTTCGTGGCATGCGAATTCGCGCACATCTTCTCCTCGCTCGGTGTGCGGATCACGATGGTCATCCGCGGCGGCTCGCTGCTACGCCACTTGGACGACACCCTGTCGCGGCGGTTCACCCGTATCGCGTCGAGCAAATGGGAAGTGCGCAGCCACCGCAACATCCTCGGCTCACACGAGAACCGCTCCGGCATCGTGCTGGAACTCGACGACGGCTCGGAACTGCAGGCCGACGCCGTGCTGGTGGCCACCGGTCGACGCTCCAACGGCGATCAGCTGGATGCCGAAAAAGCCGGTATCGAGCTCGACGACCGGCAGGTCGTCGTCGACGAGTACCAACGAACCACCGCCCGAAACGTATTCGCACTCGGCGATGTGTCGTCGCCCTACGAGCTCAAGCACGTCGCGAATCACGAAGCGCGAGTAGTACAGCGGAATCTGCTGTGCGATTGGGACGACACCGAAACGATGGTGGCCACCGATCACCGCTACGTGCCCGCTGCGGTGTTCACCGATCCGCAGATCGCCTACATCGGGTTGACCGAGAACGAGGCTGTCGCACAGGGTTTCGATGTGTCCTGCAAGATTCAGGACTACGCCGACGTCGCCTACGGCTGGGCCACCGAAGACACCACCGGCATCGTCAAACTCGTCGCGGACACCGCGACCGGCCGACTGCTCGGCGCGCACATCATGGGACAGCAGGCCTCGTCGATCATTCAGCCGTTGATTCAGGCGATGACCTTTGGCCTGCCCGCGGCGGAGATTGCGCGCGGCCAGTACTGGATCCACCCGGCGCTGCCGGAAGTCGTCGAAAACGCTTTGCTGGGATTGTCTGACTGACGGCGCGACGCGTCAGGCGGCGCCGGACGCCGATGCCGCGTCCGGTTTGCTGTCGTGCGACCACAGGTGACCACACCCAGGGCACTGCAGGTGCAGCAGCCAGCCCTGATTGCTGAGCAAATATTGCCAGTGCACGTCACAATTCCGGTTGCGCCGGCAGTCGCCGCAGCCGATGCCGGAGGTGCATTGCGGGCAGTTGAACCAGGCGCGGCGAGCCCGGTCGGCGGTCGGATCAATCGGAAACACGGCCCGCCACCTGGTCTGGAAGCACCCCGGCAGCCACCAGCTCGTCGTAGATCTTCTGCTGTTCGTCGTCGAGGTTGGAGTAGAGCATCGCGGATGCGCGCTGCTCCTCGGCCAGCACCGCCACCGGGTCCCAGTCCGGTCCGATCGCCTCGAGGACGGCGGCACGCCGGCGCGCTTCGTCAAGGGTGAGGTCGTACGCGAATGTCAAGCGGTCAGGCTCCCCCACTGCACATCTCTTTCTGCACGGAATACCGATAGAGACGTCAGGGTCAGCCATGCACGTCGCGGCCGGCAATGTCGTCGGTCACAATCCGCGGTTGAGATGGGTCACAGTGTTGGCTCCCTCGGCGACCCCTCGCGGTGTAGAACTGAGCTCATGGGCCGCTCACATGGCAAGGCTCCACACTCATGACGGTGTTCGGCCGTGCATGAGTTGTCGCTGTGTGAGGCGATCGCCGGAGTGGTCCGGCCGTATGCCGACGGTCGGCACGTGGACGTGGTGCGCGTCCGGATCGGCGCGCTGCGGCAGGTTGTTCCCGAGTCGCTGTCATTTTGCTGGACGCTCGTCCGCGACTACGAGGACATGCCCGAAGCGGAGTTGGAGCTCGAATTCGTCACCGCCGAGGTGAGCTGCCGCGGCTGCGGGCGAGAGTCGACGATCACGTCGCAATGGTCGTTGCTGTGTGCGCACTGCGGCAGCGCTGACGTCAAGGTGCTGCGCGGCGACGAGTTTCTGGTGACGTCGTTGGATGTCTCGTGAAAGGTATCGGGCATGGGTAGATTCCATCGGCACGACGACGGCACGACGCATACCCACGATCACGGCGATCACCCTCATGACCACGGCGATCACAGCGGCTACCACACCGGCACCCAGCGCATCGACGTGCTCGAGGCGATCTTCGCCGAGAACGACGTTCGCGCCGATTACAACCGAAAAGCATTCAACGACAACGGCGTTCGGGCAATCAACCTGATGAGTTCACCAGGTTCCGGTAAGACGACCGTGCTGCAAGCCACGCTCGACGAATTCGCCGGCGACATCGGCCTCGGGGTGATCGAGGGCGACATCGCCACCGACCTCGATGCCGCCAAGCTCGGCGGCAGAGGCGCCCAGATATCCCTGCTGAACACCGGTAACGGATTCGGCGGCGAATGTCACCTCGACGCACCCATGGTCAACCGCGCGCTGCAAGGACTGGATCTGGCCGACCTCGACCTGGTGATCATCGAAAACGTCGGAAACCTGGTGTGCCCGGCCGAGTTTGACGTCGGTGAACATGCCAAAGCGATGGTGTATTCGGTCACCGAAGGTGACGACAAACCGCTGAAATACCCGGTGATGTTCCGCGCGGTCGACGTGGTGCTGCTCAACAAAATCGACCTGGTGCCGTATCTGGATGCCGACGTCGACTCGTACATCGCCCGGGTGCGTGAGGTGAATGCGACGACGAAGATTTTGCCAATCAGTGCCCGCACCGGTGTCGGCATGACCGAGTGGTTCGACTGGCTGCGCCAGTTCATGGCACGCGCAGCGACCTGATAGGCGACAGACGCTTTCCGGAGCACAAACTGCTATTCGGCCGGTAATCGGTTGAACCCCAACAGATGCAACTGATTTGCAAGACGCTGCGACTGCTGCTCATGGCCTCGTACCAGAGCCGGCCGACAAGGGCTGACAATACGCCGGGGCTGAACGGAATCAGACCGGAATCCGGAATCCCGTACAGAGTCTCCGGATTTGCCAGAACTTTCGTTGACAAGCAAGTTCGGCGAGAGTAAACCCAGAACCACGCGCCGCGTAAGCGGGCCGATCGTCGACTCCCGCGGTGCCAGGGACCTTAGCCCGGGCCCGGAAAGCTGCGCTATGCCAACGGAAGCAGCAGTCAAAGCAGAAGAAACCTTGATCCACGTGCTGTGGATCAATGCGGGCCTCAGTTGCGATGGCGATTCTGTGGCGCTGACTGCCGCCACCCAACCCAGTATCGAGGAGATTGCGCTGGGCGCACTCCCCGGTCTGCCCAAAGTCGCCGTGCACTGGCCGCTGATCGACTTCGAGTGCGGCCCCACCGGCGGGGCCGACGATTTCCTCGAGTGGTTCTTCAAGGCCGACCGCGGTGAGCTCGAGCCGTTCGTGCTCGTCGTGGAAGGTTCGATTCCCAACGAGGCGATCAAGAACGAGGGGTATTGGTGCGGTTTCGGGAACGACCCGGCCACCGGACAGCCGATGACGACCAGTGAGTGGCTCGACCGGCTCACCCCGAAAGCGACGGCGGTGGTCGCGGTGGGGACCTGCGCCACCTACGGCGGCATCCACGCGATGGCCGGTAACCCGACCGGCGCGATGGGCGTACCCGATTACCTCGGCTGGGAGTGGAAGAGCAAGGCCGGGATCCCGATCGTCTGCGTCCCGGGGTGCCCGATCCACCCCGACAACCTGTCGGAAACACTCACGTATCTGCTCTACATGGCCACCGGGCAAGCGCCGATGATCCCACTCGACGACGCGCTGCGCCCACAGTGGTTGTTCGGCAACACGGTGCACGAAGGGTGCGACCGGGCCGGCTACTACGAGCAGGGCGACTTCGCCACCGAGTACGGATCACCGAAATGCATTGTCAAACTTGGCTGCTGGGGCCCAGTCGTCAAATGCAACGTACCCAAGCGAGGCTGGATCAACGGCATCGGCGGCTGCCCGAACGTCGGTGGGATCTGCATCGGATGCACCATGCCCGGGTTCCCGGACAAGTTCATGCCGTTCATGGACGAGCCGCCGGGCGGCAAGGTCTCCACTACCGCATCGGGGCTGTACGGCTCGGTGATCCGCAGCCTGCGCGGCATTACCAACCGCACTCTGGACAAGGAGCCGCGCTGGCGGCACAAGGGCGACACACTCACGACCGGCGCACGCCGCACATGGTGAAGCGTGATCTCAATTCCAAGCTAGGGAGCCAAGTTCGATGACAACGATCATCCCCCAGCCGTCTCACGCGAAGCGCGAGCCCGGCCAATTAGTCGAAATGGCCTGGGATCCGATTACCCGGATCGTGGGCAGCCTCGGCATCTACACCAAGATCGACTTCGAAAACCGCGAGGTGGTCGAGTGTCACAGCACGTCGTCGATCTTCCGCGGCTACTCGATTTTCATGAAGGGCAAAGATCCGCGCGACGCGCACTTCATCACCAGCCGAATCTGCGGTATTTGCGGAGACAATCACGCCACCTGTTCGTGCTATGCGCAGAACATGGCTTACGGGGTCAAACCGCCGCATCTGGGTGAATGGATTGTCAACCTCGGCGAAGCCGCGGAATACATGTTCGACCACAACATCTTTCAGGAGAACCTGGTCGGCGTGGACTTCTGCGAGAAGATGGTCGCCGAGACCAATCCGGGTGTGCTGGCCAAAGCCGAGAACACCGCTGCCCCGCACGCCGGCGAACACGGGTACAAGACCATCGCCGACATCATGCGATCGCTGAACCCGTTCAGCGGGGAGTTCTATCGTGAGGCGCTCGCAGTCAGCCGGTGGACGCGAGAGATGTTCTGTCTCATGGAAGGTCGCCACGTACACCCGTCCACGCTGTACCCCGGCGGGGTCGGCACCGTCGCGACCATTCAGCTGATGACCGACTACATGACGCGGCTGATGCGCTACGTCGAGTTCATGAAGAAGGTCGTGCCCATGCACGACGATCTCTTCGACTTCTTCTACGAGGCGCTGCCCGGCTACGAGAAGGTCGGCCTGCGCCGCACGCTGCTCGGCTGCTGGGGTTCGTTCCAAGACCCCGACGTGTGCAACTTCGAGTACAAGGACATGGAGCGCTGGGGTAACGCCATGTTCGTCACCCCGGGCGTGGTCGTCGACGGCAAGCTCGTCACCCATTCGCTGGTCGACATCAACCTCGGCATCCGGATCCTTTTGGGTAGTTCGTATTACGACGACTGGACCGAGCAGGAGATGTTCGTCAAGACCGATCCGCTGGGTAATCCGGTGGACCGGCGGCATCCATGGAACCAGCACACCAACCCCCATCCGCAGAAGCGGGAAATGGACGGCGGCAAGTACAGCTGGGTGATGTCGCCGCGCTGGTTCGACGGCAAGGATCACCTGGCCCTGGACACCGGCGGCGGGCCGCTGGCCCGGCTGTGGTCGACCGCGTTGGCAGGCCTGGTCGACATCGGCTACGTCAAGGCGACCGGCCATTCGGTGCAGATCAACCTGCCCAAGACCGTGCTCAAGGGGCCGGTCGAATTCGAGTGGAAGATTCCCGAGCACGGCAGCAACACGATCGAGCGTGACCGGGCCAGGACGTACTTCCAGGCCTACGCCGCCGCATGCGCACTGCACTTCGCCGAGAAAGCGTTGGCGGAGATCCGCGCCGGGCGTACCAAGACGTGGGAGAAGTTCGACGTACCCAAGGACGGTATCGGGTGCGGATTCACCGAGGCTGTGCGCGGAGTGCTGAGCCACCACATGGTCATCCGGGACGGCAAGATCGCCAACTACCACCCGTACCCGCCTACCCCGTGGAATGCCAACCCGCGCGACAGCTTTGGCACGCCGGGACCGTACGAGGACGCGGTGCAGGGGCAGCCGATCTTCGAGGAGAACGACCGGGAACACTTCAAGGGCATCGACATCATGCGCACGGTGCGCAGCTTCGACCCCTGTCTGCCCTGTGGTGTGCACATGTATCTGGGCAAGGGCAAAACGCTGGAACGGCTGCATTCACCGACGCAAGCGGCAACCGGGGAGTGATGCATGGCTGATCGCCCTGAGGAGTTGGCGGGGGAAGCACAGTGGCGCTCGGCGGGTGATCGGATCCAGACGCTGTTGGACGCGACGTCGACCGGCGGGGCGGCGGCACGGGAGCGCGCCGAGCAGTTGGTCCGCGAAGTAGTCGACCTCTACGGGGCGGGTCTGGCCCGGGTCGTAAGCACCATCGCTGATCAGACCGACTCCGGCATGCTGGACCGTCTGGTCGCCGACGACTTGGTGGCCAGCCTGCTGCTCGTGCACGGCCTGCACCCGCACGACGTACATCGCCGGGTTGGCGATGCACTCGACCAGGTCCGGCCCTATCTGGGCTCGCATGGCGGCGATGTGCACCTGCTCGACATTGTCGGTGAGACCGTGCGACTGGAGTTCGCCGGCAGTTGTCAGAGCTGCCCGTCATCGGCGGTGACGCTGGAGCTTGCTGTCGAAGACGCGATTCGGGCCGCCGCGCCGGAGATTTCGTCGATCGAACTGGTCACGCCCGACACCACGTCGGCGGTGATCCCCGCGGATTCGCTGCTGGCTCAACTTCATTCCCGTGGGCAGCCCAGCGGCGGGGCCGCCTGGCACCCAGTGCCCGACCTGGCCGACCTGGCTCCCGGCGAAGTCGGCGGCTTCGCGGTCGGCGGCGTCGTGGTGCTGGCCTGCCGGGTCGGCGACGAGTTGTACGCCTACCGTGACCACTGCCCCGCCTGCGACGGATCGCTGGCGGGCGCGGCGCTGCACCGGCGACTCGCGGGTGGGGATCCGGTGCTGCGGTGTCCGCGCTGTCGCGCCCACTTCGACGTCGTGCACGCCGGGGCCGGGCTCGACGACGACGCGCATCACCTCGATCCCATCCCGCTGCTGTTGCGCGACGGCGTGCTGTCGCTAGCCGTGCCCGCCGAGCCGATGGGGGCGTCGGCATGAGCACCCCGTACGACGTCCTGACCCGCATCACCGGCAATCGGCGCGCGCCGCAACCGATGGGTGAACGATGCGAAATGTGTTCCGAGGCCATCGCCGAAGAGCACCAGCATGTGGTGAATGTGGCTGCACGACAACTCATGTGCGTGTGTCGGGGCTGCTATCTGTTGTTCACCGACAGCCACGCGCAGCTGCGCTACCGCGCGGTTCCGGACCGCTACCTGTCTTTTCCCGACTTCGCGCTGGATCGACTCAGCTGGGAAGGGCTGCAGATCCCGGTCGGCCTGGCCTTCTTCTTTCGCAACTCGGCGCTGGATCGCACGGTCGCGTTCTACCCGGGGCCGGCAGGGGCAACCGAATCCGAACTGGACCTCGCGGCCTGGAACGCGATCAGCGCGGCCGACCCTCGGGTAGGGCTGCTCACCGACGACGTCGAGGCGCTGCTGGTGCGAGTGAGCCCCGACGAACAACCCGTGTGCTTCCTGGTCCCGATCGACGCCTGCTACGAATTCGTCGGGGGGCTGCGGATGCTGTGGCGCGGCTTCGACGGAGGCCAGGACGCACGCGAATACATCGACAACTTCTTTGCCGCCCTGGCCGAACGCAGCGAGGAGCGGCGTCTATGACGACTGGCCCAGGCACCTCTTTCACCGTCATCGACGTGACGCCCGAGCCGTATGCCGTCACCCCGACGCTGACCGCACGCATCGGCGTCTCGGTAGCCGGCGACGAGCCGGTGCATGCGATCGCCTTACGCTGCCAGATTCGCATCGACCCGTTGCGACGCGGCTATTCCGACGACGAGGCCGCTGCATTGACCGATCTGTTCGGGCCGCGGGAACGCTGGGCAACCACGCAGCACACGTTTCTCTGGCAGCATTGCGCGGCGATGGTCCCGGGCTTCACCGACACCACCGAGGCCGTGCTGCGGTTGGAGTGCACCTACGACTTCGAGGTCACGGCGGCCAAGTATCTGCACGCGTTGCGGTCCGGGTCGATCCCACTCCAGTTCTTGTTCAACGGAACGATTTTCACGGCGGGCCAGCACGGATTCTCGGTCCAGCAGATACCGTGGGACTGCGAGGACCGCTACGACATGGCGGTGTCGGTGTGGCGGGATCTGATCGGCCAGCACTACCCGAACAGCGGCTGGCTGCGGTTGGGCCACGACACCCTGGCCGCACTGAGCGCTTATAAATCCGCCCGCGGACACCTGGGTCTCGACGACGCTGTGACGGAGCTGCTGGCCCAGGCTCGCGAGGAGGTTCGATGACCGCGAACTGGGACCGGGCCCGCGCCGTCGCCGACGCCGTGCTCTACGAGGGCTACCTGCTCTACCCGTACCGCGCGTCGTCGTGCCGGAACCAATCACGTTGGCAGTGGGGCGTTGTGAGTCCTGCCGGCGCGGCCGCGGCAGGGATCGGCGAGGACGACACCATCGCAGCGCAGTTTCTCGTCGACGGAGCGCGGGCGATCACCTTGACGGTGCGTTTCCTGCAACTCCAGCACCGCCGCGCCGAGCGCGACGCCGGCGGCGGGCGCTACGAACCCGTCGACGAGCTGATCACACCGACCGGTTCGTGGCTGACGTGGGACGAGGCCGTCGAGATTGAAGAGTCCTTCGGCCCTGTTGCGTTCGACGGTGCGGCCGAAGCATGGACGCTGTCGTTATCCGCCCCGGCAGCAACCGTTATCGAACCGGTCGAAGGCGGTCGACTGGTTCGGCAGCGGCAGGAGGTGAACGCCACATTGACGGTACGGGTGGAGTCGGACGCTGGGTTGGATCGTGTATCGGTATGCGTCACCAACACCGGCGCTGCCGCCGTCGACAAAGGCGATGCGATCGCGCGGTCGCTGATCGGCACCCATGTCATCGCGGAAGCCATTGGCGGCGAGTTTGTTTCGCTCCTCGAGCCGCCACCGTCCGCGAGCGACGCGGTGTCGCGATGCAGCCGGCATCGCTGCTTCCCGGTGCTGGCCGGTGCGCCCGGTAGTACCGATCTGCTGTTGATCTCCCCGATCATTCTGTACGACCACCCCGAGGTCGCTGAGCAGAGCGAGACCGCCTTATACGACTGTACCGAGATCGACGAGATCCTCACGCTGCGCGTGCTGACGATGACCGACGACGAGAAGGCGCAGGCCCGGGCGACCGATCCGCTGGCCGCACAGATCATCGACCGGTGCGAGTCGATGTCCCCGGAGGCCATGACGCGGCTGCACGGCGCACTGCGTGACCCACGTGAGCCCGCGGGTCTCATTCCAGAGATACCCGACGGCGTCGACTGGTGGGATCCGCTGGCCGACAACGCAGTACAACCCGACATCGACGCCGTGTTGGTGAACGGTGTCCGAGTCGCACGGGGCAGTCGCGTGCGTCTGCATCCGGCGCGCCGCGCCGACGCGCAGGACCTGTTCTTCGCGGAGAAGACAGCTCGTGTCACCTCGATCCACGAAGACGTCGACGGCAACCAACACGTCGGTGTCGTCGTCGAAGACGATCCGGCCGCCGACCTGCACGAGTGGTACGGCCGCTATCTGTACTTCTCCCCCGACGAAGTCGAGCCACTGGAAACCAGCACAACAGAAGGGAGTTCGACATGGAGGTCGTAGGATGGGTGTTCATCGGCATCTTGGCGATGATCACACTGGCCGGAGTCGTGGTAGGGCTGATATCCCTCCCAGATGCACGGCGGTATCTCAAGATCCGGCACATGTAACGGCGCCAGTGCGCATCCTGGTAGCCGGCATCGGCAATATCTTCCTCGGCGACGACGGGTTCGGCTCCGAGGTGGTCCGGCACGTCCCGGTCCAGCAGGACAATTCGGGCGTGCGGGTTGTCGACTACGGCATTGCGGGCATGCATCTGGCTTACGACTTGCTCGACGACTGGGACGCGCTGGTCATCGTCGACGCCATACCCAGCCGGGGCAACCCGGGCGCACTGCACATTTTCGAGGCCGACCACGAATCAGATTCGACGACTGCCACTCTGGACTGTCACAGCATGGACCCCGCCGCGGTGTTCGCCAGCCTGCGGGCACTGGGTGGCACACCGCCCTACACGGTGGTCGTCGGCTGCGAGGCCGGCAGCGTCGACGAGGACATCGGACTCACCGAGGCCGTCGCGCGCGCCGTGCCACGGGCCGTCCACGCGGTCACGGAGGTCATCGCGGGCTTGCGGTCACGATCGCCAGCGGTCGAACGGCAGGGCTGAACCATGTGTCTGGGCATACCCGGCCAAGTCGTCGAGATGGTGGAGGGCTACGAAGGGCAACTCGCGCTCGTCGACGTCGCCGGGCAGCAGCGCAAAGTCAATGTCGGCATGCTGCCCGAGGAAACGTTCGCACCCGGTGACTGGGTGATCATCCACATGGGTTTCGTCGTCGACAAGACAGACCGAGCCGGTGCCGAGGAAGCGATGGCCGGTCTGGAGTTGATGGGTTCGGGTCGCGACGATGACTGACACGCTGGTCCAATTCGATTCCGTGCGAAAGCATTGCAAAGTAACCGGTGTTGTTCAAGGGGTGGGTTTTCGTCCGTTCGTGCACCGGCTCGCCACCGAGCTCGGGCTCGGCGGCTTCGTCGGCAACGACTCGGGCGCGGTCTTTCTCGAAGTGCAGGGACCAAGCGCACGCGTCGACGAATTCGTACGACGACTGCGCGCCGAGGCACCGCCGTTGGCAGCGGTCGGTGCTGTCTCTGCCGTCGATGTCGCCGCCGATCGCGGCTCCGACAGCACCTTTCGTATCGTGGAGAGCACCACGGCCGGCGGCGCCACCACCCCGATTCCACCCGACATCGCCGTGTGTGACGACTGCGTTGCCGAGTTGTTCGACCCCGGCGACCGCCGCCACCGGCACCCGTTTGTGACGTGCACCAACTGCGGTCCGCGGTTCACCATCATCCGAGCCTTGCCCTACGACCGTCCGACGACCACCATGTCGACATTCACCATGTGCGAGCGGTGCGCCACCGAATACCGCGACCCGGTCAACCGCCGTTTTCACGCGCAGCCGATCGCCTGCCCGGACTGCGGACCGTCGCTGTGGTTCACCACGGGGGCCGGACGCGTCGACGGATCCGACGCCGCGATCGGTGCCACCCAACGCGCGCTGGCAGCAGGCGCGGTCGTCGCGATCAAGGGTATCGGCGGCTATCACCTGGCCTGTGGAGTCCACGACGATGCGGCGGTCGGAGCGCTGCGCGCACGAAAAGCGCGGGGCGCCAAGCCGTTCGCCGTGCTGGTGCGCGATCTCGCGGTCGCGCGGCGCTACGCGGATATTGATGAGACTGAAGCCGCGGTGTTGTCGAGTGCGGCCCGGCCGATCGTGTTGCTGCGGCGCCGTCACGACGCGCCGATCGCCGACGCCGTCGCGCCCGGCAACCCGCTGATCGGTCTGATGTTGCCGTACTCGCCGATCCATCACCTCTTGCTCGCCGCTGTCCCGCACATCGACGCCCCGATTCCCGACGCGGTCGTGCTGACCAGCGCCAACCGCTCCGATGAGCCCATCTGCTTCACCGAAGACGATGCCGCGCAGAGACTTCCACCCTTGTGCGATGCCGTCCTCGACCACGACCGGCCGATCCACGTGCCCTGCGACGACTCGGTCGTGCGTGTCGTTGACAGCCGCGAACTGCCGATCCGCCGATCCCGCGGCTACGCGCCGCTGCCGGTAGCCCTCGACTGCGACGGGCCGTCGGTGCTGGCCGTCGGCGGCGAACTGAAGAACACCTTCTGTCTCACCGACGGTGCACGGGCCTACATGTCCGGCCACGTCGGCGACATGGCGACGCTGGAGACTTTGCAGGCGTTCGAGCGTGCGGTCGACCAGCTCAGCGAAATCCGGCAGCAGCCGGCACGATTGGCCGCAGACCTTCATCCCGGATATCACACCCGCAGCTGGGCCGAGCGCCACGCCGGCGATCGGCCACTCGACCTGATTCAGCATCACCACGCTCACGTGGTGTCACTGCTGGCCGAACACGGACGCATCGGTGAGCCGATCATCGGGGTCGCGTTCGACGGCACCGGCTACGGCTGCGATCACACGATCTGGGGCGGCGAGATCCTCCGACTCGGGCCCGAAAGCCACCGTTTCGCGCGAGTCGGACATCTGTTACCGGCACCGCTCCCGGGTGGCGATGCCGCCGTGCGCAATCCGTGGCGGATGGCGCTGGCCCAATTGCGGTTGGCCGACGTCGACTGGACACCGGATCTGCCCCCGGTTGCCGGGGCCACATCCGCCGAATTGCAGCTCACCCGTTCACAATTGGACAATAACGTCGGCTGCGTGCCGTGCTCCAGCATGGGCCGCCTGTTCGACGCCGTCGCGTCGCTACTGGGCGTGCGGCATCGGATCGACTACGAAGGCCAGGCCGCCATCGAGCTCGAGGCGCTGGCCGACTCGGTCGGCGACGCGGGCGGACCGCAGCTGCGACTAGCGGTACACGGCGACGGGATGATCGACCCCACCGGCATGGTGCGCACGATGGTGTCGGCCCTGCGTGCCGGTGTGCGACCGGCACTGCTGGCGGCTGAATTCCACCGTGCCGTCACGATCGCCGTCGCGGAGGTCGTCGCGCTGGTCGCCGGGCCGGTGCGGCTGGTGGGGCTGACCGGCGGGGTGTTCCAAAACGTTCTCCTGCTGCAGGGCTGCCGACAACGGTTGCAGCAGGCCGGATTCGAGGTACTCACGCATCAGACGGTCCCGCCCAACGACGGCGGGCTGGCGCTGGGTCAGGCCACCATCTCCCTGCTCACCGCACTGGACGAGGTCGCGTCATCATGACGTCCACTGCGATCGATCGCGGCCTCGACACCGAACTGGCCGCTGATCTGGCCGGGGCGGCGTTCACATTGGCCAAGCGGTTCGCGGCGGGCGCGACGATGTGGTCTATCGCGCCGTCGTGGGAGCCGCATGCACAGCACATCGCGGTGGAGTTCGTGCATCCGGTCATCATGGGAAAGCGCGCGTTGCCGGCCGTCGCGTTGACCGGACCCGAGCTCGTGGATCTAGTGCGGGTGTCGGTGCGGCCCGGCGACATCGTTGTCGCGGTGTCCGGCGCGGACGACGCGCAGGTGCGTTCGGTGATGCGCCGCAGCCCGGCATGGGGGGCCACCACGATCTGGATCGGCAGCGGAGAGCGGCCCGATGCCGGCATGGCCGATCACGTTCTGTGGCTGGACGATCCCGATCCGCGGGTACCGGCGACGGGTGGCTTCGTGCTGTTCTATCACCTGCTGTGGGAGCTCACCCATGTGTGTTTCGAACACTCCGGGTTGCTCACGACGCCGCAGTGCACCGAGGACGTGTGCGTCACATGTAGCGACGAGGGACGCCTTGGTGAGGTGGTGACGGCGTCGGCCGACGGGACGGCCGTGGTGCGCACCGCGCGAGGCCTCGAGGACGTGGTGACGACACTGGTCGAGCCGGTCGGTGCGGGCGAGTTGGTCGTTGTGCACGCCGGGACGGCGATCAGCCGGGTCGAGGGGGACAAATGAGTCAAGACGAGCCGACTAACTTCCTGTATCCGTTCATCGATGCGCAGCAGGAGAATCCGGAGTCGCTGCTTGCCGATCTCGCCGCGTCGGCGCAGGCGAAGGCCGCCGAAAGCCTGGCGCTGCGGCGCAGCACGCTCGACGCGAACGCCGCGCTGCTGGAGGAGGCCGCCGCGCAGCTGGCCGCCCGCTTCGCGGCCGGAGGCCGACTGTTCACCTTCGGAAACGGTGGCAGCTGCACCGATTCCGCGACGTTGGCCGCCTTGTTCTCCCGCCCGCCGACCGGAAAGCCGCTACCCGCATGGTCATTGTCGGCCGATCAGGCGATCGTCACCGCACTGGGCAACGACGTCGGCTTCGACCTGGTGTTCGCCCGCCAGTTGATCGCCCGCGCGAAGGCCGGTGACATCGCGATCGCAATGTCCACCAGTGGCAACTCGTCCAACCTGCTCGCCGCACTGGCCGAGGCGCGCCGGCGCGGTTTGTACACCATCGGTTTCGCCGGCTACGACGGTGGTGCCTTCGCGGACAACGCCGATGTGGACGTCTGCTTCGTGGTTCGCTCGCAGAGCGTGCATCGTATTCAGGAATCGCAGGCGCTGCTGAGTTACCAGCTGTGGCTGGCCACTCAAGACCGCGTTGCCGCTCAAGGTGTGGGGGTCGTATGAGCAAATCGACGGGTGAATACCTCTCGTCGGGGCCACAATTCGCCGAGGGTGAGGTCATCGAGCGGATCGAGGTGTTCCGCCGGCGTCGTCCCCGGTTGCTGGATGACCACGTCACGCTGGCGCATGGTGCGGGCGGCAAGGCCTCGGCGGCACTGGTGGACGCGGTATTCCTGGAGGCATTCCGCAACCCCTTGCTGGAGTCGCTCGGCGACGGCGCAATCCTCACCCTGCCCGGTGGTGAGCGACTGGCGATGTCAACCGATTCATTTGTGGTGCAGCCCAGGCGCTTCCCCGGCGGTTCGCTGGGAGAGCTCGCCGTGCACGGCACCTGCAACGACCTCGCCATGGCCGGTGCACTGCCCCAATGGATCTCGGCGGCGTTCGTTCTGGAAGAGGGTTTTCCGATCGACGAGCTCAAGCAGATCGCCGCCGACAT
Organism: Mycobacterium cookii; assembly: GCF_010727945.1. Lineage (NCBI taxonomy): Bacteria > Bacillati > Actinomycetota > Actinomycetes > Mycobacteriales > Mycobacteriaceae > Mycobacterium > Mycobacterium cookii. The sequence continues at coordinate 81,749 of NZ_AP022569.1, read as the reverse complement.
GGCCGCCGCCGCGGTCGCAGCGGGCGTGCAGATCGTCACCGGCGACACCAAGGTGGTGCCCAGGGGCGCCGCCGACGGCATATTCATCACGACCACGGGCGCCGGTGTCATTCCTGCGGACCGCACATTTTCCGCGACGGCGGTACGCGCCGGCGACAAGCTCCTGCTGTCCGGGTCGATGGGCGATCACGGTATGGCGGTGATGCTCGCCCGGGGTGACCTCGCCATCGAGGCCGACATTCACTCCGACACCGCGAGTCTGTCCCCGCTGGTGGAATTGCTGATGGCGGCCGCGCCGTCGACCCGCTGGCTGCGGGATGCGACCCGGGGCGGGGTCGGAACGGTCTGCAACGAACTGGCTCAGTCATGCGGCCTCGGCGTGCTACTCGACGAGGAGCGGTTACCGGTGCAGCCCATGGTGAATGGCGCATGCGAGATGCTCGGCATCGATCCCCTCTACGTTGCCAACGAGGGCAAGTTCGTCGCCGTCGTCGCACCCGACGAAGCGGCGGCCGGCCTGGCCGCGCTGCGGTCACATCCGCTGGGCGCCGACGCGGCCGAGGTCGGCGAGATCGTCGCCGCGCCGGAAGAAACTGTTGTGTTGCGTACCGGATTCGGCGGCACCCGAATCGTCGACATGCTCGTCGGCGACCCACTACCGCGAATCTGCTGAGCTGAGAGAGGAGACCACCGATGTGCCTGGGGATTCCGGGCCGGATCGTTGAGATCACCGATCCGGCAAACTATTTGGCGAAGGTTGACGTCAGCGGGGTGCAGCGGACGATCAGTGTGCGACTGCTGGAAGACGACCTGCCCGAGCCCGACGACTGGGTTCTTGTCCATGTCGGCTTCGCGATGGCCAAGATCGACGAGACCGAGGCGCTGTTGACTCTGGCCGCCGTCAAGAAGCTCGGCGAGGCCTATACGACCGAGTTGGAAGCCTTCGACTCCTCGGCGATCGTCTAAGGGGGACGGTGATGAAATTCGTTGACGAATTCCGCGATCCGGCGGCAGCGCGCAAGCTGCTGACCGCCATCGCGCACTTGGCGGGCAACGGCCCCGACCACTTCAAGTTCATGGAGGTGTGCGGCGGGCACACCCACACCATCTACCGGCACGGCATCGAACACCTGCTGCCCGATAACGTCGAATTGGTGCACGGTCCCGGATGCCCGGTCTGCGTCATTCCGATGGGCCGCATCGACGACGCGATGTGGCTGGCCCGTCAGCCCGACGTGATCTTCACCTGCTTCGGCGACATGATGCGGGTCCCAGGCTCCGGCGGCAGCCTGCTCGACGCCAAAGCGCGTGGCGCGGATGTGCGGTTCGTCTATTCGCCGCTGGATGCGCTCAAGATCGCCGTCGAGAAACCGGATAAGCACGTGGTGTTCTTCGCGATCGGATTCGAGACCACCGCACCGTCGACGGCGGTGACACTGGTGCGGGCACGCGAATTGGGTCTGCGCAATTTCAGCGTCTTCTGCAACCACGTCACGATCGTGCCGCCGATCAAGGCCATCCTGGAGTCACCGGACCTGCGGCTATCCGGCTTCATCGGCCCGGGACACGTGTCGACGGTGGTGGGCAACCGGCCATACCGGTTCGTCCCCGAGGTGTACCGAAAGCCGTTGGTCGTGGCCGGGTTCGAGCCGCTCGACATTCTCGCGTCGGTTGCCATGCTGCTGCGCCAGATCCGCGAAGGCCGCTGCGAGGTGGAGAACCAGTACAAGCGCGTGGTTCCCGAGGACGGCAACCCGGCCGCGCTGGCGCTGATGGGCAAGGTCTTCGCGCTGCGTCCACACTTCGAATGGCGCGGGCTCGGTTTCATCTCGCAGAGCGCGTTGCGGCTGCACGACGACTTCGCGGAGTTCGACGCCGAGCTGCGCTACGCGATGCCCGGCGTACGGGTCGCCGATCCGAAAGCATGCCAGTGCGGTGAGGTGCTGAAGGGTGTTCTGAAGCCTTGGGAATGCAAGGTTTTCGGTACCGCGTGCACCCCGGAAACTCCGATCGGGACGTGCATGGTGTCGCCCGAGGGAGCATGCGCGGCGTACTACAATTTCGGCCGCATGCACCGCGACGCCGCGAAGCTGGTGGGATCCTCCGGGCAGGCGTGACCATTGGACCCAGTCGACCGCGGGCCGGAGATGTTCGCCCGCTTCGCATATGCGCCCAACGCGCTGGGTTATTGCGGTCCACCGCTCGGAGCGACGTTGCGCGACGGCTCCGTCGACGAGGTGCGCGGCGCCGCGACGCAGTTTTCCGGCGCCTGGCCCTACCTGCAAGTGCTCGCGAAGATGACCGGCATCACCGACCCGCTGGACTACCGGCTCGTCGAGTCGTACTGGCTGGGCGGCGGAATCGGCCACGCGCTCGATCGCGATGAGTTCGTCGCTGAGCTGCTCGCCATCATCGGCCCCAAAGCCGGCCGCTACTGGGGGCACCTCACCGCGGACTTGGCATGCGAAGCCGCGGCCAATCACTGCTTCCACGTGTTCGGCGTCTATCCGTGGTCGCGACTGTTGAGTCGTGGCCTAGGCGAACAACCCTTGAACGTACTGGATAATTGCCGAATCACCTGGGGCACAGTCGTTTCCCGCAACGGTGACGAGCTCGAGGTGTCGTGTCGTCGCTTGGTGTGGGACGGACACACGCTGCGCCTGTCCGAGCCGTCCACGCGCCGGCTCGACGTCTGGGTCGACGGCTACAGCGCGCTGCCCGACGTGACCGTCGGAGAGGATGTCGCGATCCACTGGGACCGGCTATGCGGTCGATTGCAACCCGAGCAGATCCGCGCGCTGGACGACAGCACAACCCGGCAGCTGCACGTGACCAATCAGCGGCTGGAGCGGCCGGTGTCCCCTAGCGCCTGACACCGCGGGCATAGTCCGTGCAGGGTGAGACCGGCGCTCTCGGACAGCGTGAACGAGCTGCCCGCCATCGCGTGTTCCAACGCCGCGGCCAGTCGTCCTGCCGGAACTTCGATGATCGAGCCGCATTCCGTGCACACCGCGTGGTGGTGCGGATCGGCGGCCAAGCCGTAGGTGGTGACCCCGTTCTCGAGGGTCAGCGCATGCAGAACACCCTGCTCGACCAGGGTGGTCACCGTGCGATAGATCGTCGCCAAGTCCGGCGGGTGGTCGTCGGTCGGCAGGCACTCGTGCAGCCGGTGGTCGATCTCGGCAACCGATAGATGTCCGTGAACCGGCTCGAGCATCGCCAAGACCGCGATGCGGGAGGCCATCCGGCGCAGACCATGGGCCCGTAGCAACTCGCCGATTCGTTCGGTGACGACGGGATCCAAAGCCGAGGGGCTGGCCACCCGTCCAGTATCACGCAGTCGGCGGCCGGTTCGCAGCCATTGCCCGGATCGGTTACCCGGATGCCAGACTGACGTCGTGGCCGATTTGTCGCGCGACGACCCGCTGCGCCCGGCTTCGCCGCTCTCGCGATCGTCGCGGTCAATCTGCGACGTGCTGCCCGCCGCGGCAGCGCTGCTCGCTGTCGCGGGAGCGACCGACGCGCTGGGACTGACCGAGTCGCTCGTTGATGTACGCGGAGTCGGGGTCGTTCTCGTCGACGGGATGGGCTTTCACCTGTTACCGGAATTGGCCGCCGACGCCCCGCTGCTGGCCTCGGTGCTGGCCGGTCGCGCCGGCCGGCTCGACGAACTCGCCTGCACCTTCCCTTCCACTACACCGACGAGCCTGGCGTCGTTGACCACCGGGGTCGCTGCGGGCCAGCACGGAATTCTGGGCTTCACCGTCAAGCTGCCCAGCACTGACCGGGTGCTCAACCACATCTTTTGGTACGGCGATCCCCCGGCGGCCCAATGGCAGCCTGTCCCAACCTGGTTCGAGCGAATGCAGCGGGCCGGTATCGACGCCCGGGCGGTGCTGCCCGCGAAATTCCTCGGCAGCGGCCTGACCGAGGCCGCATACCGCGGCGCCGATCTCCACGCCGCGACCGACGGCGACGACTATGCCCGGCTCGTCATCGACCAGATCCGCGCGACACCAGGACTGGTCTACGCCTACACAGCCGAACTCGACACTGCCGCACATGTGTTCGGCATCGGTTCACCCGAGTGGCACGCCGCCGCGGCGCGGGTCGATGCGTTGCTCACCCAACTGGTCGAAGCGTTACCCCCGGATGCGGCGTTGTTGATCACCGCGGACCATGGCGGGTTGAATGTGCCGCAGGACAAGCGGATCGACGTCGACGCCGATCGGCGGTTGGGCGCAGGAGTGCGGGTGGTCGCCGGCGATCCGCGAGTGCGCTACTTGTACACCGAGCCGGGCGCGGCGTCCGACGTGATCGCGACGTGGAGCGAGCTGCTGGATGGCCGGGCAGACGTGCGCAGCCGCGACGACGCCGTCGCGGCCGGACTCTTCGGATCCGTTCGTCCAGAGCACCTCCCCCGGATCGGTGATGTCGTTGTCACCTGTCTCGGCGACACGGCGGTGCTGGCCACCGGCCATGAGCCGCCAGAAGCAGCTCGGCTGATCGGCTTCCACGGCGCGGCGACGCCCGCGGAGACGGCAATCCCGCTGATCGCCTTCCGAGGCTGATCGCAGAATTCTTGCGAATCGTCTGCATGACGCTCGCCAGGGGTCTAGCGTCGAAAACGGCCGGGGCTGCATATCCAGATGGGACGCGACATGGCCGCTGACACCCTCAGCAGGCAACCTCCGTCGCGGTTTTCCCGGCTACGCGGCAGTCTGACAGCCGAGGAATGGCTGCGCCTGGGATCGATGTTCACGATCATCGTCGCTTTGCACGTAATCGGTTGGGGCACATTGATCCTCGTGGTCGAACCGGCACACCTCAGCGTCGGCGACAAGGCGTTCGGCATCGGCATCGGGCTGACCGCCTACACGCTGGGGTTGCGCCACGCATTCGACGCCGACCACATCGCCGCGATCGACAACACCACCCGCAAACTGATGAACGACGGACGGCGGCCGCTTGCGGTCGGGTTCTTCTTCTCCCTCGGCCACTCCTCAGTCGTATTCGGGTTGGCCCTGCTCATCGCATTCGGGCTCAAGGCGATAATCGGGCCGGTCGAGCAGGATTCGTCGGCCCTGCATCACTACGCAGGACTGATCGGAACCAGTGTCTCGGGCGTGTTCCTGTATCTGATCGCCATCATCAACCTGGTCATTTTGGTGGGCATCCTGCGGGTGTTCACGCAGATGCGCCGCGGCCACTACGACGCCGATGAACTCGAAACTCAGCTGAACAATCGCGGACTGCTGAATCGGGCGCTCGGCCGCTTCACCAGATCGGTGAGTGCGTCGTGGCATATGTATCCGGTCGGGGTGCTGTTCGGTCTCGGATTCGACACCGCAACCGAAGTCGCGCTGCTGGTACTGGCCGGCACCAGCGCCGCAGCCGGTCTGCCCTGGTACGCCATCTTGTGCCTGCCGGTGCTTTTCACCGCGGGCATGAGCCTGCTGGACACCATCGACGGCTCGTTCATGAATTTCGCCTATGGCTGGGCGTTTTCCAACCCTGTTCGCAAGGTTTACTACAACATCACCATCACCGGCCTTTCGGTGGTGGTCGCCCTGCTCATCGGAAGCGTCGAATTGCTCGGGCTGCTCGCCCAACAGCTGGGTTGGACCGGTGGATTCTGGGGCTGGCTGGGCGGAGTGGACCTCAACGCGATCGGCTTCGTCATCGTCGGCCTGTTCGTCGCGACTTGGGCCGTCGCCGTGCTGATCTGGCGCTATGCGCACATCGAGGAGAGGTGGACGGTGCAGGCCGGACGCGTCGGCTGAAACGCGTAGCTGAATCGACCTGGGTTCACCCCAGGTCGCGATCACCGCCATGCCGAATCCGGGGTCCGACGTGACAGCACGTTAGGGGCACCCAAGATCGTTACAGCCCAACACGTTCCGTGTGTTGAGCCGGCGGCTCAGGCCGCGCAGAGCTTCAGCGGTGCTTCGCGTCTGCAATAACGCTGCGCCAAAACAATTTTCACGCACTTCGGCACGCCGACGTGTGCTGCCGTCGTGCGCCCTGAAGAAGAGGAATATCAAATGTCGTTCGTATCGATCCTACCGGACACGCTATCCGCCGCGGCGGACAACCTTCACTCTGTCGGCTCGCGCATTCAAGCGCAGAACACCGCCGCGCTACCACCCACCACAGGCCTGATCCCGGCCGCATCCGACGAGGTATCCGCCTTGGCGGCAATGCAATTCGCTGCACACGCACACGCATATCAGACAGTCAGTGCACAGGCCGCGGCGATTCACCAGATGTTCGTGACGATGTTGGCGTCCGCGGCCGATTCGTATACAACCACCGAAGCCGCCAACGCGGTCTGCGCAAGCTGAGGAGTGTCAGTCCATGGATTTCGCAGTCTTACCCCCAGAAGTCAACTCCGGGTTGATGTATGCCGGCCCCGGCCCTGGTCCGATGATCACGGCCGCAGCCGCCTGGGACAGCCTGGCCGCCGAGATGTTCTCGACGGCGGGCGATTACGGTGCGGTGGTCTCCGGACTCACCGATGGCCCGTGGCAAGGCCCGGCATCTATGTCGATGGCCGGCGCCGCCGCACCCTACGTGTCGTGGATGAATGCCACCGCCGCACAGGCCGAACAGACCGCGGATCACGCCAACGCGGCCGCCAGCGCCTACGAGACCGCGTTCACGGCGACGGTGCCCCCGCCGGTCATCGTCGCCAACCGTGCGCTGTTGGCATCGCTGGTCTCGACCAACGTCCTCGGCCAGAACACGCCGGCGATCGCGGCCACCGAAGCCCACTACGCCGAGATGTGGGCCCAAGACGCCGCCGCGATGTACGGCTACGCCGGATCCTCCGCCGCCGCATCGACATTGACGCCGTTCGCCGAGCCACCTGCGACCACGGTAGGTCAGGCCACCGGTACCCCGACGGCGATGTCGCAGCTGGCGTCCGCGGTCCCGGCCGCCCTGCACGGGCTCGCTTCGCCGGCGACGTCGACGTCGTCGGGATCGGGGTTCGCCGGACTCGTCGACCTGCTGACCGGCAACGCATCGGGGTCGGAGTTGTCGACGCTGTTCAACGAAATCTTCGGGTCGACCGGCCTGGGTTTGAACAACAACATGTGGAACACCCTGTTCTCGTCGGGCTTCTACATGCCGGGCAACTGGTTGGGCACGATGACGGATCTCGTCGGCATGCAGGGTGCCGCGGGTGCGGCCGCGGCCGGGGAATCGGCAGCAGCAGACGGAATCGGCAGTGCGGTGGCGGCCCCCGCCGCCGCGGATCTAGGTGAGCTGGGCAGTGTGAGCGGGGCGGCGTCGGCCGCTCTCGGTCGTGGTGCGGCAATCGGAGCGCTCAGCGTGCCGCCAAGTTGGACGGAGATCGCCCCGGCGGTGAGTCCACCGCGCACGTTCTTGGACGAGGTGCCGCCGCTCGCTCCCTCGCCCGCGGGCGCGGCGGGCATGCCCGGGATACCGTTCGCCAGCGCGGCCGCAAACCGCTTCAACACCATGACGCCCCGATACGGGTCGCGCCTGACGGTGATGGCGCACCCTCCGGCCGCGGGTTGACCGACAGTCGCTACAGCGGGGTGGTGTACGCGGCGCTGATGCCGCCGTCGACCAGGTAGGTCGCCGCGGTGATGAACGATGCGTCGTCGCTGGCCAAAAACGCCACGACGGCAGCGATTTCGTCGGCTTCACCGAATCGGCCCATCGGGACGTGCACCATCCGCCGGGCCGCGCGTTCGGGATCCTTGGCGAAAAGTTCTTGCAGCAGCGGGGTATTCACCGGGCCAGGGCACAGCGCGTTGACCCGGATCCCTTGGCGGGCGAACTGCACACCGAGTTCGCGTGACATCGCCAACACCCCACCCTTGGACGCGGTGTAGGAGATCTGTGAGGTCGCCGAGCCCATCACCGCGACGAACGACGCGATGTTGACGATCGAGCCGCGGCCGGCAGGGGCCATGTGCCGCAACGCAGCCCGGCAACACAGGTACACCGATTTCAGGTTGACGTCCTGCACCCGCTGCCACGCCGGCAGCTCGGTGTTCTCGATCAAATCGTCATCCGGGGGTGAAATGCCGGCGTTGTTGATCGCGATGTCGACCGACCCGAAATCGCCCGCTGCAGTGTCGAACAGCGCATTGACCGATGACTCGTCGGCGACATCCACCGGCACGAACAGGCCACCCACTTCGTCGGCGGCCGCCGCGCCGGACCGCTCGTCGATGTCACCGATGACGACGGTCGCGCCTTCGGCGTGCAGCCGGCGCGCCGACGCCAGCCCGATGCCGCCGCCGCCACCGGTCACCACGGCGATCTTGCCGCCGAGTCGTTGAGTCAGATCAACAGCCATATGCCCGCCCAGCCTCCACAATCGCCGTGAATAGTCGAAGGTCGTCCAGACTCTCTTCCGGATGCCATTGCACCGCGAGCACGAAATTCTGCCCGGGCAGCTCCAACGCCTCAATCACACCGTCGGCATCCCACGCGCTGACCACAAGGCCCTCGCCGAGTTCGGCAATGGCCTGATGGTGATAGCACCTCGCGTTCACGGAGTCGCCGACCAGCCCGGCCAGCCGGGTTCCCGGCACCGTGCGCACCGGCAGCGTGCTGAACACCGCATTGCCGGCCCGATGCCCGCTATGCCCGATGACGTCCGGCAGGTGCTGGTGCAGCGTCCCGCCGCGCGCGACATTGAGCACTTGGGCGCCGCGACAGATACCCAAGACCGGCAGACCCCGCTCGAGCGCAGCGTCTAGCAACGCAAACTCCCACGCGTCGCGCTGCCGGCCAGGCTTGTCCGTGTCCGGATGCGCCGCCTGGCCGTAGACGGCTGGGTCTACGTCATTGCCGCCGGTGATCAGCAGCCCGTCGAGGCCATCGACCACCCGTTCGGCGATAGCCGCGTCCACCGGCTGTGGTGGCAGCAACGTCGCCACGCCACCGGCCGCCGTCACGCCCTGGAAGTAGACCGCGGGCAGAAAGCTGGCGGGCACGTCCCAGACGCCCAACCGGGCTTGAGCGAGATAGGTGGTCAGGCCGATCACAGGCGGTTTCGAGCTCGATCGCCCGTTGTCAGAACCGCTCAAACCCGCGAACCCTCTCCCAGTCCGTCACTGCCGCATTGAACGCGTCAACCTCGACGCGGGCGTAGTTGACGTAGTGGTTCACCACCGCGTCCCCGAATGCCTCTCGGGCGACTGCTGACGCGTCGAACAGCGTCATCGCTTCGGCCAGCGTAGCGGGCAACCGCTCGACGTCGCTTGTCGCTTCGTACGCATTGCCGGTGCACGGCTCCGGTAGCTCCAGGGCCTTGTCGATGCCGTGCAGTCCGCCGGCGATGAGCGCCGCGACGGCCAGGTACTGGTTGACGTCGCCGCCGGGCACCCGGCATTCCACCCGCAAGTTGTCGCCGTGACCGACGACGCGCAATGCGCAGGTCCGGTTGTCCACGCCCCAGGCCACCACCGTGGGCGCGAAGCTGCGGTCGGCGAACCGCTTGTAGGAGTTGATGTTCGGCGCATATTGCAGCGTCAACTCCCGCAACGTGGCCAACTGGCCCGCGACAAAGCTGCGAAACGTGGGCGACATGCCGAATGGCTGACCGTCCTCGGCGGCGATCGCAGCACCATCGGTCGACCGCAGCGACATGTGGATGTGGCAGCTGTTGCCTTCGCGCTCATCGTATTTCGCCATGAACGTCAGCGATTTACCATGCTGGTCGGCGATTTCCTTCGCGCCGTTCTTGTAGACGCCGTGGTTGTCACAACTGACCAGTGCCTCGTCATAGCGAAACCCGAGTTCCTGCTGTCCGTGGTTGCACTCCCCCTTGACCGCCTCCCAATGCAGTCCGGCGCCCTGCATGTGCTGGCGGATGTCGCGCAACAGCGGCTCGAGGCGGCTCGACGCCATCACCGCATAGTCCAGGTTGTAGTCGCTGGCCGGCGTCAGTTCGCGATATCCGCTCGCCCAGGCTTGACGGTAGGTGTCGTCGAAAACCATGAATTCCAGTTCAGTGGCGACGTAAGCCCGCAGACCGCGCTGGTTCAAGCGGTCCAACTGGCGGCGCAAGATTTGACGCGGTGCGGGTTCGATGGGACTGCCGTCGTGCCACACCAAGTCGGCGAGCACCAGCGCCGTGCCCGGCAGCCACGGCGCCCGCCGCAGCGTCGACAAGTCCGGCCGCATCACCATGTCGCCGTAACCGCTGTCCCATCCGGACATCTTGTATCCGGCGACCGTGTTCATGTCGACATCGACCGCGAACAGGTAGTTGCAGCATTCGGCGCCGGACTCGATCACCTCGTCGAGGAAGAACCGCGCCGACACCCGCTTGCCCATCAGCCGGCCCAGCAAGTCGCTGAAGGCGACGATGACCGTATCGACATCACCGGCAGCGACGAGCCGTTCGAGTTCGTCTCGCGACAAGCTCACTCTCGTGTCCGGGTCCGTCACCAGGTGCTGGTGCGAAGGACGATCTCGGCGGCCAATTGCGCGGTCGACTCGTGCGCGTTGCGCCGGCCGAGTAATTCCACCACGCGGTAGTCGCCGTAGACGTAGCGCTGGCTGGCCTGCGCCACGGAGTGCGCGGCCGGCGTGCTGACCAGTGCGGTGGTGTTGATCTCGACCGGGGGGCAGTCCCGGTCGCGGATCACGCCGGCCTGGTCGGCGACGCGCGGGTGGCCGCGGTCGATGACGACCAGACCGGTGAAGCGGTCCAATCGCGTCGCCGCCAGTTCCCAGGCCACCTCACCGCCGGTGCGATCGCCCACCAGCACGCCCCAGCTGATGTCGAGCACGTCGAGAATGCCCACCACGGACTTCGGCGTCAGCTGCGGGTCGGGCCCGACGACGATTGTGCGCAACGACGCCGTGTGCAGCCGTTCGCACACCGCTTCATACGCGCCCGGCGCCCGCTGGGCCGCGCAGAGCAGCACGACGACGGAGCCCTGCTCCGGACCCGTGTCGCAGACCTGGATGGGAAACCCGTCGACGGTCGTCATCATCGTCGAAGGCACATCAGCAAATTACAGTGAAATAGCCCGCGCGCGGGGTGTTTTCGTGCGGATCGTGAACGAAGTTGAAATTGGAAACGTTCCGGCAACATCGATCTGGTGCCCATCGATGCGACGACGATGATGACAATAGGGAACGGTTTTCACGAAAGCCCTTGCTTGGACGGCTTTTAGCCTCGCCACAGATGTGATGAGCTCAGCGCAGTGCGGTGGCGATCGTCGGCCGACGGGGCGGCCCGTCGTCGAGCAACGCCGTCACCGCATCGACGTCAACATGAACGTCCAATAAATCAGCCATGACGTCGAGTTGAGCATCACGGCGCGCCGCAACGTCGACGTCGTCAGCTACCACGAATCCGTACCGGCCCGAAACAGATGCAGCCTCGGTCAACCACTGTCGCCGGAAGTCGTCGTTGTCGAACAGGCCGTGCCAGTGGGTGCCGAAAATCTGGCCGCGACGGTATCCCTCCGGGTGCCCGTCCGCCTCGAACCAGGTGGCCTCCGTGCAGCGGATCACCCGCCCGTGACGGATCTCGTAGCCGCGCAGCGACCCCTCGTGGCGGCGCAGCACCTTGTCCGACCCAAACTCGATGTCGACGTCCAGCATTCCCATCGCCTCGGTTCGGCCGGACCGGCTTTCGAACACGTCGTCGATCGAACGGCACAGCATCTGGAATCCGCCGCAGATACCGAGGACCGGACGACCGGACGCGGCATGCGTGGCGATGGCCCGGTCCAGCCCGCGTTCGCGCAGCCAGCCCAGGTCGGCGACGGTGGACTTGGTGCCCGGCAGCACGATCAGGTCGGTATCGGCCAGGTCGGCGGGCTCGCGGACCCAGCGCACCAGCACGCCCGGTTCGCAGGCCAGCGCTTCGACATCGGTGGAGTTGGAGATTCGCGGCAGCCGCAGCACTGCGACCCGAAGCCACTGCGAACCACGCGGCGACCGCGGTGTGCCCAGGACGCGGTGGGCCAGCACCGGGACCGCGTCCTCGGTGTCGAGCCACAAGTCGTCGGCATACGGCAATACCCCGTAGGTGGGACGGCCGCTGATCTCGGCGAGTTGGCGCAGGCCCGGCTCCAGCAGCGAGACGTCGCCGCGGAATTTATTCACGATGAACCCAGCGATCAACGCCTGGTCCTCGGGCTCGAGCACCGCCACCGTGCCGAAGAAGTGCGCGAGCAGACCGCCGCGGTCGATGTCGCCGACCACCACCACCGGCAGATCCGCCGCGCGGGCCAGACCCATATTCACCAAGTCCGTTGCCCGCAAGTTGATTTCGGCCGGCGACCCGGCACCCTCGCAAATCACCGCGTCGAATTCGGTTCTCAAGTTTGCCAATTCGTCTTGCACCAGGGTGGCCAGCCGATTGCGGTCCGACCAGTACTCGGCCGCGGTCGCCATTCCCGTCACCTGCCCCCGGATCACCAGCTGGGAGGTTGTGTCGCTGCCGGGTTTGAGCAGAATCGGGTTGAACCGCACGCTGGGCGCCAGCCCGGCGGCGCGGGCCTGCATCGCCTGCGCCCGACCTATTTCACCGCCCTCGACGGTGACCGCGGAATTGTTCGACATGTTCTGCGCCTTGAACGGAGCGACCCGAATTCCTTTGCGCGCCAACAGTCGGCACAGCCCGGCGACCACCATCGATTTGCCGGCATCGGAGGTGGTGCCGGCCACCAGCAGTGCGCCGCTCACGGCGTTGCCGTCACGCCAGCGTGAGGATGTCCGCGCCGGACTCGGTGACCAGCAAAGTGTGCTCGAATTGCGCGGTCCATTTGCGGTCTTTGGTCACGACTGTCCAGTCGTCGTCCCAGATCTCGTAGTCCAGCGTGCCGAGGTTGATCATCGGTTCGATGGTGAACGTCATGCCCGGTTCGAGGACGGTGGTGACGGCAGGCTGATCGTAGTGCAGCACCACCAGCCCGTTGTGAAAGGTGGTTCCGATGCCGTGACCGGTGAAGTCGCGAACCACGTTGTAGCCGAATCGATTTGCATACGATTCGATGACCCGGCCGACGACCGAGAGTGCACGACCCGGCTTGACGGCTTTGATCGCCCGCATCGTCGCCTCGTGCGTGCGCTCGACGAGCAGCCGGTGTTCATCGGAGACGTCGCCGGCAAGGAACGTCGCGTTGGTATCGCCATGCACACCGTCGATGTAGGCGGTGACGTCGATGTTGACGATGTCGCCGTCCTCGATCACCGTCGAATCGGGGATGCCGTGGCAGATGACCTCGTTCAGCGAGGTGCAGCACGATTTCGGATAACCCTTGTAGCCCAACGTCGATGGATAGGCGCCGTGGTCGACCATGTAGTCGTGCGCGATCCGGTCCAGCGCGTCGGTCGTGACACCGGGCGCGACGGCCTTGCCCGCCTCGGCGAGCGCTCCGGCCGCGATTCGCCCGGCGACCCGCATCTTCTCGATGACGTCAGGCGTCTGCACCCACGGTTCGGAACCCTCCCGCGCCGTCGGCTTGCCGACGTATTCGGGGCGCGGAATCGAGTTGGGCACCGGCAGCGTGGGCGACAGCGCACCGGCGGACAGGGCGGAACGAACAGGCATGCTCACCAGGGTATCGAGTTAAGTCGATCGACCGGGACCACGCAGCAGCGACCGCCGGCGGGGTCCCTTGATCTTCACCGAGCCGCACACCACGCGACCGGTCAGCACGACATGCGGTCGACCCTCGGCGGGCGGAGCCTTTCGGCGATCGATCGCGCTGCCGCCGTAGACCTCCACGTCGTCGACCGACGCGCTGGCACCCTCGGGCAGCCGGATCTCCACCGACCCGAACCTCATGTCCAGCTCGATGACGACCACCGGGCCCGCGAATCTGGCCTTGACCAGGTCCAGCTCGACTGATCCCATGCGGCGCACCAGAGCCAGCCGCGTCGGGACCATCCACTCGCCGTGACGCTTGAGGGAGCCGGCCCACCCGCGCAACTCGACACGGTCCGCCGCGGACGTGACTATTGCGCCAGGTCCGGGCAGATCGCCGACGAGGCTGTCCAGCTCGTTGCGGGTCCGGGCGTACGACACCTGCGACGAACGCTCTTCGAACTCGGTGATGTCGATCAACCCGAGTGCGACCGCGTTGTGCAGGCGGCGCAGCGTGCCGTTGCGGTCGGCGTCCGACACCCGCAGTTCGGACAGTTCGTCGGGACGAGTCATAGCCACACCAATCTACCGTGCGGACACACCGATGCACCCACGGCGAAAGCCGTCCCACGGACAACCCACCGCGGCGGCCTAGTGATGCCAGCGGTACGAAAACCACCACCGCCCGAAACCGGCCTCCTCGCTGATTCGAACGAAGCGATCCCGTTTTATGACTTCTACCGAACTGATCATGCCTACTTAAATAAATGGCCCGGGAATCGCTGCCAGCACTTCTCAGACAGACAGTTCGATCAACCGGAATTAAAGTCCAATTTGTCGGACTTATTCAAGATCATCAGTGGAATGATGGCCCCGATGCGCGTACGGGCGCCAATACCCGTCGATCTGAATCAATCCCGCCTCATGCCGTTGACCTGCTACTTGATGCCCGATTCGTTATCAACGTGCAGCGCTGATAAGGGCCGCCATGAGGTGGAGCAGCCACACAATTGGCGGTGTCAATGGTCGAATGACGCCTAAGAAGAGACTTAAGGGCGTCAAAAGTTCACCTGAGTTTTTAATTAGAAATTTGCTTAACAGCCGGTCCGACTTGTTATATGCTTCGACCCGTCGAGGGCTCGTCCGCCATGAGGGGGAGAAGGACTCATGTGCGAGCCAACGGCTGTGGGGCGGCAACCCCACAATCCACATCGAGAGAAACCGAGATTGGAGGCTCGCACATGAGTCAGACAGATTCTAACGGACAGCGGCGTCGCGCCGGCTTCACTTTGGTAACAGCTGCAGGGGGCGCAGTGGCCGCCGCAGTGTTCGGCATGGGCACCGCCCACGCCACCCCTGTCGTCGACATCTACTCCGACACCGCCGGCGTCTATGCCGCTGGCGACCACGTCCTGCCGAATGACGCGTACGACATGTTGTTCGGCTCCTTGGGCAGCCAGGGCATAGCAAACAGCACGCTCGACATCTCGGATGCTCAGGCGAACCTCCCCGGCTACGAGTCGTTTACGACCGACGTCGTCGCCTTCGAGCAGACCGCGGGTGACCACGCGCTGGAGAACCTGATCAACGCGATCGACCCCAGCGCGTTCTACGAGCAGACGACGGCCGGTGTCACGGGCACCCTGATCGACAGCGGTGGCGCGTACCTGGTTCCGGACAGCTTCCTTGGTTACCTGGCCACCGGCCTTGACTACGGTCTGCTAACCCCGACGGGCCTCGACTACGTGCTCACCCCGCTGATCGACATTCTGACGGGCACGCCGTTCGGCTGATCGGCGATTTAAGCCACCTCGACAAGAGGTGTATGTCCGAACCGGTGGGGCGGGGGCCTAGACCCCACCGGTTCGGACACCCAGACGTCGGGCCAGCAGCGAAATACGCCGGAGCCCCCGGATCATCGCTCGCTCGGCGAGAACCCTGTGGCCATGGGTGCCCCTCGCGCCCATGGCCACAGGCTTTTTTATGCCTAAAGCCCTGCGGCAGAATCCTTTTCAGGCCAGATAGTCGGCGGGCATCGATTCGAACATGAACTTGGTCATCCGCACCGCGTATTCCGAACTGCCGCCGCCGACGATCAGCGCGGCGAACGCCAGGTCGCCGCGGTAGCCGGCGAACCAGGAATGCGACCCGCCCGGGAATTCGGCCTCCCCGGTCTTTCCGTACACCTCGCCGCAGCCCGCGATCTCCTTGCCGGTGCCATTGGTCACCACCAGTCGCATCATCGGGCGCAGGCCCTCGATCATCTTGTCGCTGATCGGCGTCGTGTCACCTGTGATGTTCGTCGGTTTGCCCTCGATCAGCCTGGGCACCGGCGTCTTTCCGGCGGCCACGGTGGCCGCGACCATTGCCATGCCGAACGGAGAGGCGAGCACCTTGCCCTGGCCGAAGCCGTCCTCGGTGCGCTCGGCCAAATCGACCGTGGGCGGCACCGATCCGGTGACCGTGCTGAGCCCGTCGATCTGGTAGTCGAGCCCCATGCCGTACTGGTGGGCGGCTTGTGTCAGCCCGCGCGGTGGCATCTGGCTGGCCAGCTCGGCGAACGTGGTGTTGCACGAACTGGCGAAGGCCCGCGACATCGGCACCGTCCCGAGGTCGAAGCCGCCGTAGTTGGGCACCACGCGCTGTCCGATGTCGAGATGGCCGGGACAACCCAAAAGCGTATTCGGACTTGCCATGTCGCGTTCGAGCGCCGCACCCGCGGTGACCATCTTGAACGTCGACCCCGGCGGATAGAGGCCGGTGGTGGCGAGCGGGCCGATGGCGTCCGCCGCGGCGTTCTGCGCGACCGCGAGGATCTCCCCCGTCGACGGCTTGATCACCACGATCATCGCCTGGCGCCCCTGGTTGTCGACTGCGTGCTGCGCGGCGTTCTGCACGGCGCGGTCCAGGCTGATCGAGACCGACGGCGCCGGCGACGGCTCGACCTCGTGCAGCACCGCCAGATCGACATTGTTCTGGTTCACGCTGACCACCCGCCAGCCCGCCTGGCCGTCGAGTTCGTCGATCACGGCTTTCTTCACCTGATTGATCAGGGCCGGCGCGAAATGATAGTCCGTGGGCAACAATTCGGCCTGCGGTGTGATCACCACACCCGGCAGGGTGCCGATCGCCGGCGCCACGTTGTTGTTGTCGTCGACGCGCAAGGTGATCAGATCGACCGGCTTGCCGGTACCGCTGGCCTGCTCGGCCAGCAGTTGCGGGTCGAGGGTGTTGTCGAACGGGCGAAGCGCGTCGACGACGGAGCGAGCGGTGCTGATCAGGAAGGCGCCGGCCTTCGACGCGTCGAGTGTGTAGTGATACAGATAGCCCGGTGCCAGCACATCGGTGCCGCCGACCTCGTTGACCGAGGCGCGCTTGGGCGGGTCGGCCCGCAGTTCCAGCCGCTGGTGCTCACCGAGTCGGGGATGCAAATCGGTGCTGTTCCAGCGAATCTGCCAATGGCCTTCGTAGCGAGCCATTTTCAGCTTGCCGTCGTAGGTCCAGGTCCGGTTCTTCGGCAGATGCCAGGTGTAGCGGTAGTTGACCCAGCCGGTGTCTTCGGTGTACTTGGACCCCAGAATCTGGGTGTCGAGGTGGGTGGCTTGCAGGCCGGCCCACGCCGAGTTGAGCGCTTCGCGTGCATCGCTGGGGTTGTCGCTGAGGTCGGCGGCCGCTCCCGTGTCGCCGGTGGCCAGCGCAGCGAAGAACTTATCGGCCGAGGGCGCGGGGCCATCTGGGCGCGGCGTGCACGCCGACACCATTCCGGTCGCGACGAGCGCCGCCAAAGCGAGATGTGTGGTTGTTGCCACTGTGACTCTTGTTGTCATTGTGGCTGATGTTAGAAAACAGCGACGCCTAAACGGCGGAGGCGCACCGAGACCGAACCGTGACGTCCAACCGAAATCGACGGGGACGCGCGAAAGTACGAGTGAAGACCGCAGCGACGTCGATCTCGACGAACTGGTCAGTCCAGCAGAATCGTGGCGAAGGTGCCGACCTCCGCAAACCCGATCCGGTCGTAGGTGGCCCGCGCGACCGTATTGAAGCTGTTCACGTACAAGCTGGCAATCCGCCCGGTTCCGACGATCACCGCCGACAGTGTGGCCGTGCCCGCCGTGCCCAGGCCCTTGCCCCGCCACTCGGGATGCACCCACACGCCTTGGATCTGGCTGACCGTCGGCGACTGCGATCCGACCTCGGCCTTGAAAACCACTTCGCCGTCCTCGAAGCGGGCCCAGGCCCGGCCGGCCGCGATCAGGCCGGCGACCCGACGCCGGTAACCGCGGCCGCCGTCGCCCAGCCGCGGGTCAACGCCGACCTCTCCGATGAACATGTCCACTGCCGCCACCAGATAGGTGTCGATTTCGTCTGGCTCGACCTGCCGCACGCCGGGATCGATCGCACAGGTCGGCATCGTGGTCAGCGACATCAACGGTTGGTTGTCGCGCACATCGCGCGCCGGTCCCCAGGCCGGCTCGAGCCGCTGCCACATCGGCATCACCAGCTCCGCCCGCCCGACCAGGGACGAGCAGCGTCGCGAGGCGGTCATCGCCGCGTCGCCGAACGCGTACAGATCACTGAGCTTGCCGCGCAACGGAATCAGGTTCGCCCCGGCGTAGCAGAGCGACTCGTCAGGTCCGCGGCGCGTCCACAGTTCTCCGCCGATCGCGTTGGGGTCCATGCCGTGATCGGCGACTCGGGCGGCGACCATGCACGACCCGACCGGATCGTCGTCGAAGACACGACGCACCGCCGTGCCGTCGCGCACTACCGACACCCGTCGTTCGCTGACTATGCGGCGGAGGGGCGGAGCCGACATACTGACCCTCTTCTGGGGACTGACCGTTAGCCCGATTGGACCACTGTCAGCTTACGGTTACAACCGGCGAACCGCTCGACGTTGTACCGCCGGCCCCTTCGCTTTCTGCGGCCAATCGCATCGCTTCTTCGATCAGCGTCTCGACGATCTGCGCTTCGGGCACGGTCTTGATCACTTCGCCGCGGACGAAGATCTGGCCCTTGCCGTTTCCCGACGCGACGCCGAGGTCTGCTTCGCGAGCCTCCCCCGGACCGTTGACCACGCAACCCATCACGGCCACCCGCAGCGGCACGTCGAGTCCTTCGAGCCCGGCGGTGACTTCGTTGGCCAGGGTGTAGACGTCGACCTGAGCCCGCCCGCACGACGGGCAGGACACGATCTCCAGCCCGCGCGGCCGCAGGTTCAGCGATTCGAGAATCTGAGTGCCGACCTTGACTTCCTCGACCGGTGGCGCTGACAGCGACACGCGGATGGTGTCGCCGATGCCGCGGGACAGCAGCGCGCCGAATGCGACCGCGGACTTGATGGTGCCCTGGAACGCCGGACCGGCCTCGGTGACGCCGAGGTGCAGCGGGTAGTCGCATTGCGCGGCGAGCTGCTCGTAGGCCTCCACCATGACGACCGGGTCGTTGTGCTTGACGCTGATCTTGATGTTGCCGAAGCCGTGCTCTTCGAACAGCGAGGCCTCCCACAACGCCGACTCGACCAATGCTTCGGGTGTCGCCTTGCCGTACTTCTCCATGAACCGCTTGTCCAGCGACCCGGCGTTGACGCCGATACGGATCGGGATACCGGCGGCGCCCGCGGCTTTGGCGACCTCAGCCACCCGTCCATCGAATTCTTTGATGTTGCCGGGGTTCACCCGCACCGCGGCGCAGCCGGCATCGATCGCGGCGAAGATGTACTTCGGCTGGAAGTGGATGTCGGCGATGACGGGGATCTGGCTCTTCTTCGCGATCACAGCTAGCGCGTCGGCGTCTTCCTGACGAGGGCACGCCACCCGGACGATGTCGCAACCTGTCGCGGTCAACTCGGCAATCTGCTGCAAGGTCGCGTTGACGTCGTGCGTTTTGGTGGTGCACATCGACTGCACCGAGATCGGGTGATCACTGCCCACACCCACGTCGCGGACCATCAGCTGTCGCGTCTTGCGACGCGGGGCCAGCGTGGGCGCCGGCGCCGCCGGCATACCCAGACCTGTGGTCACTAGTTGCCTTCTCTCGCGTTCTTTACTGGAACAGTCGGATCGGGTTGACCACATCGGCGGTCACCGTCAACAGCATGTAACCGACGACCAGGACCAACACGACGTACGTCGCGGGCATCAACTTGAGGTAATTCACCGGCGCCGCGGCAACCTTGCCGCGTGCCGACCGGACCATATTGCGCAGCTTTTCGTACACCGCGATGGCGATGTGCCCGCCGTCGAACGGCAGCAGCGGCACCAGATTGATGGCACCCAAAATGAAGTTCAGCTGCGCCAGGAACAGCCAGAACGCCATCCAGACGCCGTGGTCCACGGTGTCACCGCCGATGATGCTCGCGCCGACGACGCTGATCGGGGTATCGAGCGAACGCTCCCCGCCGCCGATCGCATGGACGAGGGCACCGATCTTCGTCGGGATGGCCAATAGCGACTTGCCCAGCAGCACAGACAAATTGCCGGTGAAGCTGAAGGTGCCGGGCACCGCGCTGATCGGGTCGTAGTGGATGGGTCCGCTCGGGGTGCCGACCACTCCCATCACGCCGATCGTCGCCGGTTTGGGGTTGCCCTTGCCGCTGGTCACCCAGCGCTGCCGCTGGGCGATGTCGACGTACGTGGTCATCGTCTGGCCGTCGCGCTTGATCACCACCGGAACGACACCGTGCAGCTTCTGCACGGCCGCGGCCATGTCGGAGAAGTCGGACACCGGTGTGTCGCCGACCTTGACCACCACATCGCCGGCCCGGATGCCTGCGGTGGCGGCGGGCCCTTCGCCGGTGCACTTGTCGAACTGGCCTTGTTTGGATTCCGAAGCGGCGCAAGCGGTTTGACCGATGACCGCGGTGGGATGCAGATTGGGCAGTCCCCAGATCACTGCGATGGCGTAGATCAGCACCAAGCCGATGACGAAATTCGCGCCCGGCCCGGCGAACAGCACCGCGACGCGCTTCCATACCTTCTGCTTGTACATCGCCCGGTCGTGCTCATCGGGCCGCAGTTCTTCGACAGAGGTCATGCCGGCGATGTCGCAGAAGCCGCCGGCTGGAATGGCCTTGAGGCCGTACTCGGTTTCGCCACGCCGCGTCGACCACAACGTCGGACCGAAGCCGACGAAGTAGCGGCGCACCTTCATGCCAGTGGCCTGTGCGACCCACATGTGGCCGCACTCATGCAGCGCCACCGAGATCAGAATGGCCAGCGCGAACAGCACGATGCCGATAACGAACATCATCGAGTCTGCAGAACCTCCTGTGTGACCGCCCGCCGGGCCTTGTCGCGGGCCCAACGCTGCGCGTCGAGTACGTCTTCCACGGTACCGGGGTCAGCGCCCCACTGGTCGGCGGCGCTCAGGACGTCGGCGATTGTTCGCACGATGGCCGGGAAGCTGATCCGCCCGGCCAGGAATGCCTCGGCGGCCTCTTCATTGGCGGCGTTGTAGACGGCGGTCATGCAACCGCCGGTCTCACCGGCCCGTCGGGCCAGCGCGACCGCCGGAAAGACCTCGTCGTCCAGCGGCTCGAAGTCCCAGCTCGACGCGGTGGAGAAGTCGCACGCCGCGGCTACCGCGGGCACGCGGGCCGGCCAGCCGAGCGCCAGCGCGATGGGCAGTTTCATGTCCGGCGGGCTGGCCTGCGCGATCGTGGAGCCGTCGGTGAACGTCACCATGGAATGCACGATCGACTGCGGGTGCACGACGACCTCGATGCGGCGGTACGGGATGCCGAACAGCAGATGGGCCTCGATGAGTTCCAAGCCCTTGTTGACCAGCGACGCCGAGTTCAACGTGTTCATCGGCCCCATCGACCAGGTCGGATGCGCGCCGGCCTGCTCCGGAGTGACGTGCTCGAGCTCCGCCGCCGTCCGGCCGCGGAACGGCCCGCCGGAGGCGGTGAGCACCAGCTTGGCGACCTCGTCGGCGCTGCCGCCGCGCAGGCACTGCGCGAGCGCGGAATGTTCGGAGTCCACCGGCACGATCTGGCCGGGCTGTGCGGCTGCGAGGACCAATGGTCCGCCGGCGATCAGCGATTCCTTGTTCGCCAGCGCCAGGCGGGCCCCCGATGCCAGCGCCGTCAGCGTGGGCTGCAGCCCCAGCGCGCCGACCAGCGCGTTGAGCACGACATCGGCCTCAGTGTTCTCGATGAGCCGGATGACCGCATCGGGTCCGCTGTAGGCCACGTCGCCGATGGACTGCGCGGCGCGCTCGTCGGCGACGGCCACATTGCTGACGCCGGTCTCGGCACGCTGCTGGGCAAGCAGCTCGGGATGCGCGCCACCGGCGGCGAGCCCGACCAGCTCGAAGCGGTCCGGGTTGGCGGCGATGACATCGAGCGCTTGGGTGCCGATGGACCCAGTGCTCCCCAGCACCAGGGTCTTCAGGCGGCGGCTGCTCACCCTGACATTGTGCCGCGCCACCGACGCGCCCGACGAATCCTCATATGCCAGAATGTGCAGGCATCCCAATCCCGACCCAAGGAGTTGCCGTGGCCAGCACCGAGGTGGAGCGCCACAGCGCTCACGTCAACGGCGTTGACATCGCTGAAGTGCCGTCGGCGGCGTGGGGCTGGAGCAAGATCAACCACTTCAACTGGCGGGTGACCGGCCTCCTGATTGCTCTTCTTCTGCTGGCCTTCATACGCGGAAACCACGTCGGCCACGTCGAGGATCTGTACTGCATCGGCATTGCGCTGCTGGTCCTGTTCTTCGTCGTGCGCGACTGGTGGGGCCGGCGCCGCGGCTGGCTCAGGTAGCTACCCGCCTTCGGCGGCCAACTGGCCGCACGCTCCGCCCAATGCGCGTGCGCTCCAGCTACCCGCCTTCGGCGGCCAACTGGCCGCACGCTCCGCCCAATGCGCGTGCGCTCCAGCTACCCGCCTTCGGCGGCCAACTGGCCGCACGCTCCGCCCAATGCGCGTGCGCTCCAGCTACCCGCCTTCGGCGGCCAACTGGCCGCACGCGGCGGCAATCTCACGACCACGGGTATCGCGCACCGTGCACGCGACGCCGCCGCCGCGGACCCGTCGAACGAACTCTCGCTCCGCGGGCTTCGGGCTGGCGTCCCAGTCGCTGCCGGGCGTGGGGTTCAGCGGAATCACATTCACATGCACCAGCGGGCCCAGCGCCCGGCGCAGCCGCTTGGCCAGCAGGTCCGCCCGCCACGGCTGATCGTTGACATCGCGGATCAGCGCGTATTCCACTGACACCCGCCGACCGGTCTGATCGGCGTAATAGCGGGCCGCGTCGAGCGCTTCGCTCACCTTCCACCGGTTGTTGACCGGCACCAAGGTGTCGCGCAGTTCGTCGTCCGGAGCGTGCAGTGAGAGCGCCAGCGTGACACCGAGTCGCTCGTCAGCCAGCTTGCGAATGGCCGGCGCCAGGCCGACCGTTGACACGGTCACCGACCGCGCCGAGATGCCGAATCCATCCGGCGACGGTTCGGTGATACGCCGCACCGCGGCCAGCACGCGGGCATAGTTGGCCAGCGGCTCCCCCATGCCCATGAACACGATGTTGGACAGCCGGTCGCCCCACTCGTCGCGCAGCGTCGCGGCCGCGGCGCGCACCTGCTCGACGATCTCGGCGGTCGAGAGGTTGCGAGTCAGTCCGCCTTGGCCGGTCGCGCAGAACGGGCACGCCATGCCGCAGCCCGCCTGCGACGAGATGCACACCGTGTTGCGCTTCGGGTAGCGCATCAGCACCGACTCGAAGGTGGTGCCGTCGACCGCCCGCCACAACGTCTTCCGGGTTTCGCCGGCGTCACAGGTGACCTCGCGGGCAGCGGTCAGCAGCGTCGGGAACAGCGCCTCAGCCACCTGACCGCGGACCGCGGCCGGCAGGTCGGTCATCAGCTGCGGGTCGGCGATCAGCCGTCCGTAGTACTGGTTAGCCAGCTGCTTGGCCCGAAACGCCGGCAGGCCCAGCGCCGTGACGGCCTCGGCCCGCCCGGCCTCGTCGAGGTCGGCCAAATGACGGGGCGGCAGCGCACGGCGCGGCGCTTCGAAAACCAACTCCTGCTTCACTTTTCGGGTGACCTCAGCGCAGCAATGTCAGGACGATCCAAGTGGCGACCGCCGACGGCAGCGCCCCGTCCAGCCGATCCATCAGTCCGCCGTGGCCGGGCAGGATCCGGCCCATGTCCTTGATGCCCAAGTCGCGCTTGATCTGCGATTCCACCAGGTCACCCAGCGTTGCGGTGGCCACGATCATCAGGCCAAGCAGCAGGCCGACCCACACCGGCCGGTGGGCCAGCTGGGTCGCGGTCAAGGTGACCGCGGTGATCCCGAAGAACAGCGAGCCGGCCAGGCCTTCCCATGACTTCTTCGGGCTGATCGTCGGGACCATCGGGTGCTTACCGAACAGCACGCCGACCGCGTACCCGCCAACATCGGATGCGACGACGCCGATCATCAGGCAGAACACCCGGCCAGAGCCGTCCGACGGAAAGGCCAGCAGCACGCTGAACGACCCGAACAGCGGCACCCAGGCGGCGAGGAAGACGGTGGCCGCCACGTCGCGCAGATAGTTGCCAGACGGCGAGTCGGCGGATCCGTCAGATGCGGTCGTGGTGCCGAGTGCCAACCGCCAGAACATGCAGACCACCGTGGTGGCGCCAAAGCCCGCGAGCAGCCCGTAAGCATGCTGGTACCAGGCCAGCCAGACCATCGCTTCGCCGCCAATTAGCAGCGGGATGACCGGGATCAGGTAACCGGCCTCGCGCAACCTACGCACCACCTCGTGCGTGGCGACGGGCATCGCGACGGCAAGCAGCAAGACCCACAGATAGCGGTCCCAGATGAGGATCGCAATGATGGAGAAGCCGATCGCAGCACCGACGGCGATCGCCGCCGGCAGGTTGCGGCCTGCCCGCGGCTTCTTGCGCGGAGGCTCGTGTACGGAACCTTCGGCGGGAGTATCGGTTTCTGCCACGGGCATCGTTTGCTGAGCGGCCGCTAGACCTCCAGCAGCTCGCCTTCTTTGTGCTTGACCAGCTCATCGATCTGGGTCACGTACTGCTGAGTGGTCTTATCCAGATCTTTCTCCGCGCGAGACACCTCGTCGTCGCCGGCTTCGCCGTCCTTGCGGATGCGGTGCAGCTCCTCCATCGCCTTGCGGCGGATGTTGCGCACCGAGACCCTGGCGTCCTCCCCCTTGGCCTTGGCCTGCTTGACGAGCTCGCGGCGACGCTCCTCGGTCAGCTGAGGCACCGCGACGCGGATCAGCGTGCCGTCGTTGGTGGGGTTGAGGCCGAGATCCGAGTTGCGGATCGCGGACTCGATGTTGCCGAGCTGGCTGGCTTCGTAGGGTTTGATGACGACCAGCCGCGCTTCGGGGACGTTGATGCTGGCGAGCTGGGTGATCGGGGTGGCCGAACCGTAGTAGTCGATGGCGATGCGGTTGAACATGCTGGGGTTCGCCCGCCCGGTGCGGATCGTCGACAAATCGTCACGACTCACCGAGACGGCCTTCTCCATCTTCTCTTCGGCGT
The DNA here is from genome assembly GCF_010727945.1 of Mycobacterium cookii. Classification (NCBI taxonomy): domain Bacteria; kingdom Bacillati; phylum Actinomycetota; class Actinomycetes; order Mycobacteriales; family Mycobacteriaceae; genus Mycobacterium; species Mycobacterium cookii. Next base: position 56,647 of record NZ_AP022569.1, on the reverse strand, counting down.
CAAAGAGAGTCTCGTCGATCACTTTCGCCGCTCCTCCTCATCGCTTCGCTCTGCATCGTCACCGGCGGGGATCACTTTCGCCGTTCCTCCTCCACTAGCTGGTGACCAGCGTTCCGATCTTCTCACCTGCGACTGCCCGGGCGATATTGCCGTCCGTCAGCAGGTTGAAGACCAGGATCGGCATCCGATTGTCCATGCACAAGCTGAATGCGGTCGCATCGGCTACCCGCAGCCCCCGGTCGATGACTTCACGATGCGTGATCACGGTCAGCAATTCGGCGCTCGGATTGACCCGCGGGTCGTCGGTGAAGACACCGTCGACCGCCTTTGCCATCAGGACCACGTCGGCACCGATTTCCAAAGCCCGCTGCGCGGCAGTCGTATCGGTGGAGAAATACGGCAGCCCCATGCCGGCGCCGAAGATCACCACACGCCCCTTCTCGAGGTGGCGACGGGCTCGCAGCGGGATATAGGGCTCGGCGACTTGGCCCATCGTGATCGCCGTCTGTACCCGGGTGTCGATGCCTTCCTTTTGCAGAAAGTCCTGCAACGCAAGACTATTCATCACCGTTCCAAGCATGCCCATGTAGTCCGAACGGGTGCGCTCCATGCCGCGCTGCTGGAGCTGCGCGCCGCGGAAGAAGTTGCCGCCGCCGATGACCACGGCCACCTGCACACCAGTGCGGACGACTTCGGCGATCTGACGTGCCACCAACGCCACCACATCGGGGTCCAGCCCAACCTGTCCGCCGCCGAACATCTCGCCGCCGAGTTTGAGCAGCACGCGGGTGTATTTGGCGCGGCTCGCCGTGTCGTCGCGGGAATGTCGATTATCCGGTGAAAATGCGTGGGCGCCGTTGGTGTTCGTCGGCTCCTGCTCCGTCATCAGACTCCTCGCGTGGGAGGGCGCCATCCGGCTTACCCCCGAAACAGCACGTCCTATCCTGCCCTATTGCCAGGGCGTGCGTCCCGGGACTCCGATGGTTATATCCGCCTGTCGGCTGGCCTCATGGGTAGCCCGCGTCGGCGCAGCGGACCCACACAGCAGTCATGTCGGCGTTCAGATCGGCTTCAGTTGTGAATCCCATTGCAGCAAGATTCTTTTCACGCTCGCCTGAAAATCGCTTGATTCACCTCCGCGTGTTCACTGTCACACCGCCCTTGCCGGGTCCACCTACCTGCACGGAGTTAGTGACACGGGTAGTGCGAGCACGCTTCGGCGTGACTCAAGTTTGACCGGCCCACTCTGCGGGAATGCCGCATGCACGGTGCACAAAGCCTGGATGCGCACATCCGCGACATCACGGCAGCGCCGAAATCGGCACATCGACGTGCCGGGTTCGTTGAACAAGCTCATTGACTTGAGCCAATGAGAGGGGACTTCATGTCGGACGACAACAAGAGTGGGCCTGCAGAGGCTGTGAAGGGCGTAGTCGAAGGCGCCAAAGGTCTCGCCAAGGAAGCCGTCGGCAGCGTCGTCGGCAACAAGGACCTCGAAAAAGAGGGCGAGGCTCAGCAGGACAAGGCTGAGGCTCAGCGTGACGCCGCCAAGAAGGAAGCCGAAGCTGAGGCAGCTCGCGGTGGCGCCGAAGCGGCCGAGAAGCGTCAGCAAGCGCACCAGAACTAAACCTCGTACGTCATTGAGGCCCGGTCCGTGATGGGCCGGGCCTCAATGCTGTCTTACGGCCTCGTCGTCAGCCGAACACCGGCAACGCCCGTTTGCGGGCCAGGGCATCCATCCCCCGCTGAATACTGTCTTCGACCTCGTGATACTTGCGGTCGACGTACTCGTCATCGTCGGCACGTGCCGGGTCGTTGTCCAGCTCCACCGCAGGCATGAACCGGGTCCGGATCTTGGCCGGTAGCGGCAGCTGTGGCAACGCCGCGGGCGCTATTCCCCAGGGCAGCGAAATCGCCAACGGAAAAACCTTGAGCCGCAACAATTTATCCAGGCGCAGCACGCGGGAAAGCCGGTCGCCACGAATCAGCACCGGCATGGCGTCAGCACCTCCGACAGTCGCAATTGGCACGATTGGCACCCCGGCGCGGATCGCCATTTTCACAAAGCCCGTGCGCCCGGCAAGGTTTGCTTGATCACGCTCACTCCACGGACGTAGCGAATCGACCTCGCCGCCGGGCCAGAGCGCGACATCGTGACCCTCTGCCAGCGCTGTCGCGATGGCGTCCGGAGCCGCGGGCAACACGCCCATGGCGCGGAAATAACGGCCGAAGCCCGGAATTGCCATCAGCGCATCATGCGCCGTGCCGTGCAAGGTTCGCTCAGTCCCGAATCGTCGCCACCACTGCAGGCCGACGGTCCAGGCGTCCCACACAAACGGTGCGCCGGAATGAATACCTACCAGCAGAGCCGGCGGCTTGCCGATGTTTTCCCAGCCATCGATCTCCATCCGAAACCAATAGTCCACCAGCATGTTCCAGAAAAACTTCTGGCGTTGCAGCGCCTTCTCATCTGGACCACTGAGATCCCACTCGCCCGCCCGCTCGGCGACCCAGCCACTCAGCCCACCGGCATTGCCGTCGCGCCGATCTTCCATCGCTTCTCGCGCTTGCTCAGCGTGGCGCTGTGCCTGTTTGCGCACTTGCGCGGACCGGTGATCTCCAACACTCATACCGCCCGCATACCCGATTCGCCGCGGGCCAACCGCGGGGTGATGCTGGAAGCGCCTAGAAGCGGTTTTCCGGGCCGACGACAGCCCAGATCGTGTTGCCCGCGGCGGTAGCGTGGCGGCCCCAATGGCGACTCATTTTTGCGACCAGGTCAAGCCCGGACACCTGCTCTTTCTCGGACCTGCGGCGTCCCGACCAACCGTTGCCGATGAGTTGTACGGCCACCGAAACGGTCGAGCCATCAGTTTCCACGCGAAGCAACAAGTCGCCGTCAGTCTCGGTCAGGGCGACTTCGACGAGTTCGGTCGCCACGGCGGACGCCGTATAAATGAAGTCGGTTCTCGACCATGTCGTCAGCCACTGCGCGGTCATCTCTCGGCTGCGGTGGATGCTGCTTCTTTTCGCCAGCAGCTTGGCGCGGGCGGTCCGCCGATAACGGCGCAGTCCATCGGCGGACAGTTCTCTGACCGCCGATTCCAGCGTGGCGCAGACGGGGACGTAGCGGGTTATACCGTTGCGGTGCAAAGCGTTTCGGCCGTTTTCATGGGCACACACCAGCCCGATGGGAATGTCCGGCCATTCGGCGACCTGCCAACGGGCGCTGGTGAACACCGCCCACGCCGGCTCTTCTCGGACAGTCAACTTGGTGACGTCGACGATCACGGATCGAGGTTCGTCGAGCGCAGCCTTGACGATGGCGTCGCGCAGCGGGCGGTAGGTCGTGCCGTCCAGCACGCCAACGGTGGTGAGCACTCGGGAATCGGCGACAGCGGTGAGCCTCATGTGCAGCTCGCTCTGGCGGTGCGCCATGGCTCACTCGTTCGCCGCGGAGGTGCGTAGGTCGGTCGACCGATGTTCCTCAGTAATCTCCTCAGCCTAGGTGTCCGGCGGCCTCCGAGAGCGGTTACCGGCTACGAATCCGGCGATTGTGGTTTTTGATCGCCTCAACCAGTTCCGACTTGGCCATCGTCGACCGTCCGCGGACGTCGAGCCGACGGGCGATGTCAAGCAGGTGCCGTTTGCTGGCGTTGGCGTCGACGCCCTCGTCTGACGGGATCGGATTGTTCAGGCCGCCGCGTTCGGCGCGCTTGTCGGACGGACCCTTGTGTGGTTTCCGCTCCCAGCGGTCCCCGACTTTTTCGAAGCTGTGCTTGAGCGCGGAAAAGGCAACCCGGTGGGCGCGCTCTTCACTGCCGTACTGTTCGGCCGCCGAGTCGTGCGCTTTGGCGAACGTACGCTGCGCCGCAGCATCGGAGCGTTGCAAGGTGCTTGGCAGCTCGCTCTTTTTCGGCTTACCGTTCTTGCTGGTCTTCGGCATGAGTTCTCGCGATCGTCGTCTGGGCACGGCTTTGAATTTTTTCCCGGATTACCCCGTCATGCCGCCGACCAATCCCAGGTCACCGATCAGGGCAGGTGCGCGGACAGCAACCAGGCCGGAAGGGATTTGCGCCCGTTTGCCTCGTCGCGCAGCTCGTCGTGGGGGAAGTCCGGGTTATCGATAGTGCCGAAGTTGCCGTGAATCCTGGCCGGCCGGACCTCGTCGATCACCCAATACTTCGAGACGACGTCGCGGAGTTCGGCTTCGGTCACCGGGTTGGCGGGCCCGGCGTGATCGGTCTTGGCGAAAACCAAGACGAAGTAGCAGGCACCCGGTGCAGCGGCGCGGACGATCGAACGCTGGTAGCCGTCGCGCAACTCGACGGGCATGGAGTGAAACAACGTGGAGTCCACGATGGTGTTGAAGCGGCCTTCGGAACCGGTCGGCCAGCTATCGAAGTCAGTTATGTCGGCGACCGCGAACGACGCCGTCGTCAGCCCCTGCCTGGCGGCGGCGGCCTTGGCCAACTGGATCGCGGTCGGCGAAGCATCGAGCCCAACGGTGTTGTGGCCCAACGCCGCAAGGTGCAGCGACAGCGCCGCCTCGCCGCAGCCGGCGTCGAGGACGTCGCCCTTGATCTTGCCCTGGTCGATCAGCGCCGCGATCTCTGGTTGGGGCTCGCCGAGGCTCCACGGCGGTCGAGCTCCCGCCCCGAACTCGGTGGCCTCCCCGCGGTAGGCCGGATCGAAATCGAAATCGAACTTCTGTGTTTCGGTCATCCCCATGGTATATCAACCAAGCTGATATATGTCAATATGGTTGACATGGGAACCTCTCAGGACGCGCCGCTCGGCTACCTGCTGCATCAGGCGATGTCCACACTTCGACCCGAGGTGATGGCGGTGCTCAGCCCGCTTTGCCTGTCGCTGCCCGAATTCGTCTGCATGCGAATGCTTTCCATGAGCCCGGGAGCATCCAGCGCCGAGCTGGCTCGGCTGGGCAATGTCTCACCGCAGGCAATGAACACGGTGTTGCACCGGTTGGAGAACGCACAGATGGTGAGTCGCCCCGCATCGGTCGCATCCGGTCGCGCACTGCCGGCGTCGCTCACCGCCGAAGGTCGAGCTCTGTTGAGACGCGCCGAATCGGCCGTCCGGGAGGCCGACGCCCGCGTGCTGGCCAATCTGTCGGGGCCAGAACAACGCGAATTCAAGCGAATGCTGGCAGCACTGAGCCCTGACTAGACCTGATGGTCCTGGATGCGCGCCCACGGCTGGGCGTCTTCGAGTTCGTAGGCAACTTCCAGCAGCCGCGCCTCCAGCCCGGTCGGCGCGGTCAACATCATGCCCACCGGCAACCCGTTGGCGGACGTCGCCAGCGGCAACGAGATGGCGGGCTCCCCGGTGACGTTCTGTAGCGGGGTGTAGGCGACCCACTCCTCCAGGCGGGCGATGATCTGCTGATAGTCAGCGGTCGGGTCGAGATACCCGATCTGCGGTGGCTCGTCGGCCAACGTCGGCGTCAACACCAAGTCGTAGGTGCGGGCCAGCCGAGCCGTGTGCCGGCGGGCCCGGGCCAAACGCGCCAGCGCCAGCGGAATGCGGTGCAGATTGCGCCGCGCGTGCCGGTCCAGGCCGCGTGAGAGGTTATCCAACCGATTGACGTCGAACCCGTCGATGGCGCGCCGATGCTGCTGGATCTGGCCCGTCGCGAGCAACCCCCAGTAGAGCACGAAGTCCGAGGCGAAACTGGCTGGCACCGGAGGCTTTTCGAGATGATCGACGCGGTGGCCCAATTCTTCGAGCAGCCCGGCGGATTTCAGCGTCAACTCACGCACTTCGGGGCCGCATTCCCGCAACAGCGAGTGCGTGACGACGGCGACCCGCAAGCGCTGCTTGCCGGCGTGCCGCACGTCTCCGATCGGCGGGAGTTTCGGCGCCGGCCAAATGCGTTCGGCCTCACGGTAGAACGCCGCAGTGTCACGCACCGATCGGCTGAGCACCCCGTTGGCCACGATGCGAATCGGCATCCGACTGACTTCTTTGTCCAGCGGCAACCGCCCGCGCGACGGCTTGAGCCCGACAAGTCCGTTGCAGGACGCGGGAATCCGGATCGAGCCGCCGCCGTCGTTGGCATGGGCAATCGGCACCACGCCGGCGGCGACGAACGCGCCGGAACCCGACGACGACGCACCCGCGGTGCGATCGGTGTTCCACGGATTTCGCACCGACCCGAGCCGGGGATGCTCGGCCGAGGCGCTGAATCCGTATTCCGACATCTGGGTTTTGCCCAGCGGTGTCATGCCGGTCGCCAGATACGTCCGGGCGAAATCGCCGTCGGCCTGCGCCGGCCGCGGCGGCCAGGCGTCGGTGCCGCACATCGTCGGTAACCCGGCGACGTCGACGTTGTCCTTGACGAAGGTCGGCACCCCACTGAAGAAGCCCGCCCTCGGCGGCTCCTCAGCTCGAGCGCGGGCTCGGTCAAATGCCTCGTACGCCAACCCGTTCAGGTCAGGGTTGACGGCTTCGGTGCGGGCGATCGCCGCCTCGATGACCTCCGCTCGGCCGACACGGGCAGTTGCGATCGCCTCGGCCACACCGACGGCGTCGAGGTGGCCGAGCGCGTCGTCTCCGAATGCGTGCACGTGTCGCATTCGGCTGATGCTACTGCTGGCCGACCTCGAAACGGACAAACCGGGTCACGGTGACGCCGGCCTCGTCGAGCAGCGCCTTGACCGTCTTCTTGTTGTCGGACACCGACGGCTGTTCGAGCAGCACGACGTCCTTGAAGAACCCGTTCAACCGGCCTTCGACGATCTTGGGCAGCGCCTGCTCCGGCTTGCCCTCTTCCTTCGCGGTCTCCTCGGCGATGCGACGCTCGCTGGCGACCACATCGGCGGGCACGTCGTCGCGCGACAGGTAGCGCGCCTTGAGCGCAGCGATCTGCAGGGCAGCGGCGTGCGCAGCTTCGGCATTGCCGCCGGTGTACTCGACCAGCACACCGACGCCCGGCGGCAGGTCCGCCGCACGCTTGTGCAGGTAGGTCTCCACGGTGCCGTCGAAGTAGGCGGCGCGCCGGAGTTCGAGCTTTTCGCCGATCTTGGCGGACAGCTCGGCGATGGTCTGCTCGACGGTGGTGTCGCCGATCTTGGCGGCCTTGAGCGCGTCGACATCGGTCGCCTTCGCCGCGGCAGCGGCGGCTACCACGTCCTCGGCCACCTTCTGGAACTCGGCGTTCTTGGCCACGAAGTCGGTCTCGCTGTTGAGTTCGATCAGCGCGCCGTCCTTGGCGGCGACCAGGCCCTCGGCGGTGGCCCGCTCGGCGCGCTTGCCGACGTCCTTGGCGCCCTTGATCCGCAGCGCCTCGACCGCCTTGTCGAAGTCACCGTCGGTCTCGGACAGCGCGTTCTTGCAGTCGAGCATGCCGGCGCCGGTCAGCTCACGAAGCTTCTTGACGTCGGCGGCGGTGAAGTTGGCCAATGCTCAGCCCTTCCTAGGATGCGTCAGTGGTGGATTCGGTGGCGACCGCCGCAGCCTGCTCGGCCGGAGCGGCGGATGCGGTGGCGGAGGCCAGCAGCTCCTGCTCCCATTCGGCCAGCGGCTCGGCGGCTTCCGCCTCGGGCTTGCCGTCGCCGCGGCCGAGACCGGCACGCGCCTGCAGGCCTTCGGCGACCGCCGAGGCGATCACCTTGGTCAGCAGGGCCGCCGAGCGGATGGCGTCGTCGTTGCCCGGGATCGGGTAGTCGACCTGATCGGGGTCGCAGTTGGTGTCCAGGATCGCGATCACCGGGATGCCCAGCTTGATGGCTTCCGAGACCGCGAGGTGCTCTTTGTTCGTGTCGACCACCCACACCGCCGACGGCACCTTGGCCATGTCGCGGATACCGCCGAGGCTGCGCTCGAGCTTGTTCTTCTCGCGGGTCAGCATCAGGATTTCCTTCTTGGTGCGACCTTCGAAGCCACCGGTCTGCTCCATGGACTCCAGCTCCTTGAGGCGCTGCAGCCGCTTGTGCACGGTCTGGAAGTTGGTGAGCATGCCGCCCAGCCAGCGCTGGTTGACGTACGGCATGCCGACGCGGGTCGCCTCGTCGGCGATGGACTCCTGCGCCTGCTTCTTGGTGCCGACGAACAGGACGCTGCCGCCGTGGGCCACGGTCTCTTTGACGAACTCGTACGCCTTGTCGATGAAGGTCAGCGTCTGCTGCAGGTCGATGATGTAGATGCCGTTGCGGTCGGTGAAGATGAACCGCTTCATCTTGGGGTTCCAGCGACGGGTCTGATGTCCGAAGTGGGTGCCGCTGTCAAGCAGCTGCTTCATGGTTACAACAGCCATTGTGGCTCGCGTCCTTATGTCGGTTTACGCCCGGCGTCGGGTGATGCCAGGCCCTGGCGGCTGCTGCAATGCCGGACCCGTCTTGTGGACGGGACCGCCCGGCATGCGGTGCGAACTCCTAGTGGAACGGGAGACGCAATACAGACGCGCGAAGTCAACTCGTATTTACGGGTTGCGCAGTGCAGTTTACACGCTTCGGCCAGGTGCTTTGTCCACAGCGCTGGCTGGCCGGTCTGCCCCGGCCAGGGTGAACTGACCAGGTGCGATGGGCCTCGGTGTTCGTGGCAGCGCTGCTGGGTGTTTCCCCTGCTCGCGGTGATGCCGTCCGGCTGCAGTGGCCGCTGCGTCCACCGCCGCCGGTGGCGCGGGCCTTCGATGCGCCATCGCCGAACTGGACTCGCGGCCACCGGGGCGTGGACCTGGCCGGTCGGCCCGGTCAGCCGGTGTACGCCGCGGGTGCGGCGACGGTCGTGTACGCCGGGATGCTGGCCGGCCGTCAGCTGGTGTCACTCGCCCATCCCGGCGGCTTGCGGACCACCTATGAGCCCGTCGAGGCCAGCGTGCGGGTCGGCCAGCGGGTGGCCGCCGGCGCCGTGATCGGCCAGCTGGCCGCCGGGCACTCGGGCTGTGCGGCCGCGGCTTGTCTGCATTGGGGCGCGATGTGGGGTCCGGCCTCCCGCGCCGATTACGTCGACCCGTTGGGGCTGCTGGCGTCCACGCCGATTCGGCTCAAGCCGCTACACGGGTGACGGCAGGTTCGGGGGCACTTTTGCCCGCCTCTGAGCGACAACCGCTCAAGCCCGCGGGTGAGCCTGATCGTGCACCGCACGCAATCGGGCGACGGTGACGTGCGTGTAGAGCTGGGTGGTGGCCAGGCTGGCATGACCCAGCAGTTCCTGCACAACCCGCAGGTCGGCGCCGCCCTCGAGCAGGTGGGTGGCAGCGCTGTGCCGCAGACCGTGCGGGCCCATGTCAGGCGCGCCGTCGACGGCGCCGACGGTTTGGTGCACCACGGTGCGCGCCTGCCGGACGTCGAGTCGCCGTCCCCGGACGCCCAGCAGCAGCGCCGGACCCGACTCGGCGGTGAGCAAGGCCGGGCGCCCGTCGGCCAGCCAGCTCTTCAGCGCCTCGGCGGCCGGCTCGCCGAACGGCGCGCTGCGCGGTTTGTTGCCTTTACCGAGCACGCGCAGCAGCCGGTGCCCGGTGTCGACGTCGTCGACGTCCAGACCGCACAGCTCGCTGACCCGGATGCCGCTGGCGTACAGCAGTTCGACGATCAAGCGATCCCGCATCGCCAGCGGATCACCTTGCTCGGAGCCGGATTTGGCGGCCGACATGGCGGCGAGCGCCTGGTCTTGCCGCAGCACCGCGGGCAACGCTCGACGTGCCTTGGGCACCTGCAGCCGGGTCGCCGGGTCGCCGTCGAGCAGTCCGCGTCGCACCGCCCACGCGGTGAATGCCTTGACCGCCGACGTGCGGCGCGCCAACGTGGTGCGGGCTACGCCGGCGCCCGCACCGGCGGCCAGCCAGGACCGCAACAGCGGCAAGCTCAGCCCCGGCACGCCGGTTCCGGGCGCGCGCTCGTCCAGAAACGCGAACAACGACCGCAGATCGCCGAGGTAGGCCCGCCGGGTGTGTTCCGAGCGGCCGCGCTGCAGCGCCAGGTAGTCGTCGAACTCGTCGAGGATCGCCTCCACTACCCCACCGTCGCAGCAACCCGGGGTCAGGCTCGGCTGACGCGCCGCAGGGTGTCCGGAGTGAGATCTTTCAGCGTCGGGTATCCGTCGACGGCCATGATCAGGTCGGCTTCGGCCAGTATCGATCGCAGCACGTGCACGACGCCGTCGACGCCGCCCAGCGCCAGACCGTAGGCGTAGGGGCGCCCGACGCCAACCGCTGTCGCCCCCAATGCCAGAGCTTTGACGACGTCGGCGCCGCTGCGCACGCCCGAGTCGAACAGCACCGGCAACCCGTCGGCGGCTTCGACGACGCCCGGCAGGCAGTCCAGCGCGGGCAGTCCGCCGTTGGCTTGGCGTCCGCCGTGGTTGGAGCAGTAGATGCCGTCGACGCCGCCGTCCTTGGCGCGCCGCGCGTCGTCGGGGTGGCAGATCCCTTTGACGAGCAGCGGCAGCGTAGTCAGCGAACGCAGCCACGGCAGGTCATCCCATGTCAAAGGATTGCCGAACAGCTGAATCCAGCGCAGCACCGCGGCTTGCGGGTTCTCTTCCGGCGTCTGCGCCAGGCTCGCGCGGAACACCGGATCGCTGGTGTAGTTGGCCAGGCAAGCGCCGCGCAGTTGCGGGAAGTTCGACGTGCTCAGGTCGCGCGGTCGCCAACCGGTGACCCAGGTGTCCAGGGTGACGACGATGCCTTTGAAGCCGGCCGCCTCGGCGCGGTGCACCAGGCTGGCGGCCAACTCGCGGTCGGTCGGGGTGTACAGCTGGAAAAACCCTGGAGTGTCACCGAATTCGGCGGCGACGTCTTCGAGCGGGTCCTCGGTCAGCGTAGACATCACCATCGGGACCCCGGTACGGGCGGCGGCGCGCGCGGTGGCCAGGTCGCCGTGGCCATCCTGGGCGCAGATCGCGATGACCCCGATCGGCGCCATGAACAGCGGGCTCGGCAGTTTCAGGCCGAACACGTCGACGGAGAGGTCGCGTTGCGCGGCACCGACGAACATCCGCGGCATCAGGCCCCATTGCTGGAACACCTCGCAGTTGGCTCGCTGGGTGCGCTCGTCGCCGGCGCCACCGGCGACGTACGACCACACCGACGGCGGCAACGCCTTCTCGGCCTTGGCTTCCAGCTCCGCGAACACCATCGGCAGCTTGGGCACGACGCCGGACAGGCCCTGAAAATAGATCTCGTTCTGATAGTCGCCGAATGCCATGCGACGAGCATGCCAGCCGTCAGTTCAGGCGGACAGGCCCTCCTGGGTCCCGGATTCCGCTGCGGCGAGTTCCTTCTTCCACTGCCGGAATGTCTCTTCGGTGCGGCCGCGTCGCCAGTAGCCCGAGATCGACGCCCATTTCGCGTCGACGCCACGCTCTTTGCGGATGTATGGCCGCAGGCTGTGCATCACGGCCTGGGCCTCACCGTGGACGAAGGCGTGCACCTGCCCGGGCAGCCAGTGCGCGGTCCTGACCGCCTCGACCAGCGGCGAGTTGTCGCCGGCTCGCTCCTCGCCGACCAGATCGGCTCGGCCACCGCGGAGGATCCAGTTGACCTGGACACCGTCGGGCGCAGCCAGCGGAATTTCGTCGTCGGGCTCGGCGACTTCGATGAAGACTTGGCCGATTGCGTTGGCGGGCAACGCTTCCAGCGCAACGCTGATCGCTGGCAATGCGGTCTCGTCGCCGACCAGCAGGTGCCAGTCGGCGGCTGGATCGGGGCTGTAGGCCCCGCTCGGGCCCATCAGGTACGCCGGTTGTCCGGGTGTGGCTTTCGCGGCCCACGGGCCGGCTGCGCCGTGGTCGCCGTGCACGGCGATGTCGACAGTGAGTTCGCGGACGTCCGCGTCGGCACGCCGCACGGTGATCGTCCGGACTACCGGCTTCTTGGCGGCCGGCAGGTCGGCGAAGCTGTCCAGTGTCAAGGGATGCGGCAGCGCGGCCACGTCGACATCGTCGTCGACGAAGATCAGCTTGACGTAGGAGTCGGTGAACTCGCTCGGCGTGAAAGTGTCGAAACCTTTGCCGCCGAGCACGACTCGGATCATGTGCGACGTGATGTGTTCGGTGCGCACCACTTCGAATGTGTGCACTGGTCGACCGGGCAACCGATTCCTCCCTTGGGCGTTGACCCTCTCGACTATACGAGTCGACGCTGTCATCGTGGTTGTCTACGTTTGCGGACGATCCGCCAGCAGCCGTCGTGCCGCTCGGCCAGGCCGGCGATCTCGAGCATCGCCAACTGCGCCAGCACCCGCGGAGGCTGCAGGGCGGCGGCGACCGCGATCTCGTCGACCGTGGCGACCCCGCGTCCCGGCAACGCCTCGAACACCCTGCGCTCGTCGTGGTCCAACCCGTCCAGCGGTGTCGCCGGATGAGGCGGCTCGGGCGCCAACTCGCCGATGCGCCCGACCAACTCGACGATATCTTCGGCTCTGGTGACGACCTCGGCCCCGGCGCGCAGCAGCGTATGGCATCCGGTCGATGCCGACGACGTGACCGGGCCCGGCACCGCGCCGACGGCTCTGCCCAGCGCCCGGGCCCAGGCGGCGGTATTGGCTGCCCCGCTGCGCAGCCCGGCCTCGACCACCACGGCGGCCCCGGAGAACGCCGCCACCAAACGGTTACGCGTCAAGAAGCGGTGTCGGGCCGGTCGCACTCCCGGCGGATATTCGGTGACCAGCAACCCGTCGACACTCACTCGATGCAGCAGCGCGGAATGCCCTGCGGGATAGGGGATGTCGATGCCGCCGGCCAACACAGCGACGGTGATGCCGTCGGCCGCCAGCGTCGCGCGGTGGGCCGCGCCGTCGATGCCGTAGGCACCCCCGGAGATCACCGCGACGTCGCGCTCGGCCAGACCGGTGGCCAGGTCGGCGGCGATGTGCTCGCCGTAGGAGGTCGCTGCACGGGTGCCGACGAGGGCCGCGGACCGCTGCGAGACTTCGTCGAGTCGCGCGGGGCCCAGCGCCCACAACATCAACGGCGGTCGGGCGTCCGGCTTGGCCCCGATGCCACCGAACGCCGCGAACGCCAGCGCCGGCCACTCGTCGTCGTCGGGCGAGATGAGGCGACCACCGCGGCGGGCAAGCGATTCGAGATCGTCTGCGGCCCTGTCGATGTCACGTCTCGCTTCGGTGCGACGGGCCAGCGCCTCGTCGACGTCACCGCGTCGCACCCGCTCTGCGGCTTCGACGGGCCCAACCCGGCTGATTAGTGCGGCCAACTCGGCGCATGGCGGTTCGGTGACCCGCGACAGATAGGCCCAGGCGCGCGACGTCACATCGCTCATCGCGAGGTCCCCGGTTGGCGGAAACTCAGCGCGACGGCCACCTCGTCACGCCCGGGTGACGTGCGACCGGCCAGATCGGCCAAGGTCCACGCGACCCGCAACGTCCTATCCGCGCCGCGAATGCTCAGCAGCCCGCGATCCAGCGCACTCCGCAGCGGCTGCATCGCCGCATAGCCGGGCCGGAACCGTCGCCGCAGCAAGGTTCCGCTGACCTCGGCATTGGTGCGGCAGCCGTGGGCGTGCCATCGCTGCGCCGCGGCCTCGCGGGCCACCGTCACCCGGTGCCGGACCTGTGCCGTCGACTCGGCCTCGGCGGTCGCGAACGCACTCATCCGCACCGGGTTCATCTCCACCCGTAGGTCGACGCGATCCAGCAGAGGTCCGGAAAGCTTGCCGAGATATCGACGTTTGGCCGCTGCCGCACAAATGCAGTCACGCGGATCCGCCGGAGCGCACGGACACGGGTTGGCTGCCAGCACCAGTTGGAAGCGAGCCGGGTACCGTGCCACGCCGTCTCGTCGGGCCAGCCGAATCTCCCCTTCTTCCAACGGTGTTCGCAGCGCCTCCAACGCCTTGACGCCGACCTCGGCGCACTCGTCGAGGAACAGCACGCCGCGATGCGCGCGGCTGACGGCGCCGGGCCGGGCCATGCCGGAACCGCCGCCGACCAACGCCGCGACACTCGAGCTGTGGTGCGGCGCCACGAACGGTGGCCGGGTGATCAGCGGCGTGGTATCCGACAGCAGGCCGGCCACCGAGTGAATCGCGGTCACCTCCAGCGACTCGCTATCCGACAGCGGTGGCAACAGGCCCGGAAGACGTTGCGCCAGCATCGTTTTACCCACCCCCGGGGGCCCGGTCAGCATGAGATGGTGCGCACCGGCGGCCGCCACCTCGACGGCGAACCGAGCCTGCGCCTGCCCCATCACGTCGGCGAGGTCCGCGGGCGGATCGTCCGTCGGGACCACTCCGTGGATGCGCTCGTCGAGCCGTTCCGAACCGCCGAGCCAGCCCTGCAACTGCGCGAGAGTGCGCACACCCCAGACCTCGATGCCGTTGACAAGGCTGGCTTCTGGGAGGTTCTCGGCCGGCACGACAGCAATCCCCCAGCCGGCAACCTTGGCCGCCAGCACCGCCGGCAGCACACCGCGCACCGGCCGCACCCGCCCGTCCAACGCCAACTCCCCCAGCACCACTGCGGTTTCCAGCTGCCGCCACGGCTTCTTGCGCTGCGCCGACAGCACCGCGGCCGCGAGCGCCAGGTCGTAGACCGACCCCACTTTCGGCAGGGTGGCCGGCGACAACGCCAGCGTCAGCCGCGACATCGGCCACGGGTTGTTGCAATTGGTGATCGCGGCACGGACCCGATCGCGTGACTCCTGCAGCGCGGCGTCGGGCAGGCCCACCAGATGCACCCCGGGCAGCCCGGAGGTGATGTCGGCTTCGATCTCGACGATCTCGCCGTCCAGCCCCAGCACCGCGACGGAGAACGCACGCCCCAGTGCCATCAGCCGACGCCCTGCAGATGCGAGATCTCCGGCGTTCGGCGTCGGCCGATCCGCACGCCGATGACGTCGATGCGGACCGCCGCCCAGCGCCGCTCCTGACCGGCCAGCCAGATCGCCGCCAGGCGGCGCAGACGTCGTGCCTTCTGCGCGGTCACGGCCTGCGCCAACCCGCCGAAGCCGTCCCCGGTGCGGGTCTTGACCTCGACAAACACCACCGTGCCGGTGGTGGGGTCGGCAGCGATCACGTCCAGCTCGCCGTAGCGACATCGCCAGTTGCGGGCCAGGATCCGCAGTCCGAGTCCGATCAGGTGATCGGTGGCCAATCGCTCACCGAGGGCCCCGATTTCGGCTCGCGTCAACATCGTCATGTGGGTCACCCTGCGACATGGCGCCGACACCGGAATCCGCCGCGAGCCGATCGCGGTGAATTGACGCCCGGTTATCCACAGTCGTACCGCACTGCACAACTGGTCAGCGCGCCACGTTGATCTGCGGTTAGGCCGCCGTTACCATCGCGTTCAGGCGATGAAGCTCGCCTTTTACCGCCGTACCGGCTGATGGCTTCTGCCCGAGGTGCCCTGGGCTAGAAGGCGGGTGAGACCGGTGAGTCAACATCCTCAACCCGTGCGGCGTATTCCATGAATTCCCTTAGCAGCGAGCGGCTTTCGCATCACTGCATGCCGTTCGGCACGGATCATTGAGTCATGTCAACCTACCGAGAGGAAGACCGATGTCCTACGTCACAACGCAGCCGGAGGCGCTGAGCGCCGCCGCCACCGCCTTGGCGTGTACCGGCTCGATGATGAGCGCAGAGAATGCCGCGGCTTCGGCGCCCACCACGGGCGTGCTGCCGGCCGCCGCCGACGAGGTGTCGGCGTTGACCGCCGCCCAGTTCGCTGTGCACGCACAGATGTACCAGGCGGTCAGCGCCCAGGCCGAGGCAATCCACCGTCAGCTGGTCAGCACGCTGGCGGTCAGCGCGACATCCTATGCGGCCACCGAAGCCGCCAACGTCCTGGCGACCGGTTAAGACGGGCTAGGGCAATGGATTTCGCAATGCTGCCGCCGGAGGTCAACTCCGGCCGGATGTATGCCGGCCCGGGAACGGGGCCGATGCTGGCCGCGGCGGCGGCCTGGGACAGGCTTGCCGCCGAGCTGCAATCCTCGGCGTCGTCGTATCGGACGGCGATCTCCGAGCTGACCGGCGGCCCGTGGCTGGGCGCGTCGTCGGCGGCGATGGCCGCAGCGGCCGCACCCTATCTGGACTGGATGACGACGACCGCCGGGCAGGCCGAGTACACCGCCACCCAGGCCAAGAGCGCAGCCGCGGCCTACGAGGCCGCGTTCGCGATGACGGTGCCGCCCGCGGTGATCGCGGCCAACCGCAGTCTGCTGATGGCATTGATCGCGACCAATGTGATCGGCCAGAACACCGCGGCGATCGCGGCCACCGAGACCGAATACGCCGAGATGTGGGCCCAGGACGCCGCCGCGATGTACGGCTACGCCGGGTCCTCAGCGGCGGCAACGACGCTGACGCCGTTCACGGCTCCGCCGCCGACTACGAACCCGGCCGGCCAGGGCGCCGCGGTGACGCAATCCGCGGCATCGTCGGCCGGATCGCAGGTCATGTCGGCGCTGTCCGGGGCGGTGCAGAGCCTGGCGGCGCCGGCCGAGGTGGATCCGCTTGCGCTGATCCCATTGCTGACGGCCCCGATCACGGTGACCGCCGGAACCATCGGAACGGTCAGCACATCGGCGTCGTTCACATCGTTCGGCACCACTTTGCGAGGAATGCTGATCAACGCCGACCGCGACTTCGACTACGGCAAAGGTCCGTTCACCGGCAACGGTCCGGGCGGGACGATGCTGCCGGAGTGGATCATCAGCGGTGTCGGCGGCATCGGCGCACCGTCGGACGTTGCGCCGCCATCTACGTCGGCCGGTCTCGGCCAGGCCAACAAGGTGGGCCGCCTGTCGGTGCCCTCGGGGTGGACCGTCGCCGCTCCCGAGATCCGCCCGACGGCTTACACGCTGCCCATCACCAGCGCCGCGGCGGCACCCGACGTCGGTGGAGCCGGGAACCTGTTCAGCAGTATGGGTCTGGCCGGCGCGGCGGGCGGCGCTGTCGGCAGCAGCACCGCTTCGGTGGGACGCGGCGATCAGCGAGTGCGGGTGGCGGTGCGGGACACTCCGAAGCCGTCACACCCTGAGCCGAACGATGCGGTGGCCGCGATCGCCACCGAATTGCAGGAACTCGCGATCAAGGCGCAGTCGCTGCTGGCGAAGCTGGCCGACTCCGGTCTGGTGACCGCCGACGAGGTGATCGAACAGAAGCGACGGTTCCTCGGCTGACGCCTCTAGGCTGACGTTGTGAATCCGGCGGGCTACGGCGTCCTGCTGCTGTGCGGACCGCTGGCAGCGATCGCGGCGGTGTGGCTGGCCGATCGCATCGGCGTGCCGTATCCCGTTCTGCTGGTGGGACTCGGTGCGTTCCTGGCCTGGGCGCCGTGGGTCAATGTGCCCACGCTCGCACCCGAGGTCGTGTTCTACCTGTTTTTGCCGCCGCTGCTCTATTACGCGGCGTATTTCATTGCGCCAGACGACCTTCGGGCCAGTGCCCGGCCGATCGGACTGCTGTCGGTAGGGCTTGTGCTGGTCACGACGGCCACCGTCGCGGGCGTTTTGGTGGGCATTGCCGGCGTGCCGCTGGCGGTGGCCCTGGTGGCCGGTGCGGTGGTGGCGCCGACGGACGCGGTCGCGGCGACATCCGTCTTCGCCCGGCTGGACGTACCGGAGCGACTGGCGACGATCGTCGAGGGTGAGGGCCTGACGAACGACGGCACCGCTCTGGTGCTGTACACCGGCGCCGTGGGCACCGCGATGGTCGGTGCAATCCGGCCCGGGCCGCTGATCGTGACCCTGCTTGCCGCCCCGGCGGGCGGCGCCGCGCTGGGCTTGGCCGTCGGCTGGCTGGCAGTGCAGGTGCGGCGGCGCATCGACCACTCCCTGTTGGAGATCACAATTTCGCTGGTGACGCCATACCTGACCTACGTTCTGGCTGAGGGTGTCCACGTGTCCGGTGTGCTGGCGACGGTGACCGCAGGCATCTATGTCGGTTCACACCTCAGTGCCATCTACGCTCCAGGCGCGCGACTGCAGGCCTTCGCTTTTCTCGATGTTCTGGTGTTCCTCCTCAACGTCGTGTTGTTTTCTTTGGTCGGCATGGAACTCGTGCGTTCGCTGCATTGGGTTCCGGGTATGTCCGCGGGACGCGTCGTCGTGGTGATATCGACCGTCGTCGCGGTGGTGATCGCATCGCGGCTGGTCTGGATGTTGTCCGGCCCGGTTACCGCGCGATTGTTCAGGCGCACCACCGATGAGCCGGTCTGGCGCGAACGCGTGGTCGTGGCGTGGGCCGGCATGCGCGGTGGCTTGTCGCTGGCGGCCGCGCTGGCCATCCCGTTACGGGTGGCCGACGGAAAGCCGTTCCCTGACCGGGATCTGATCATCGTGGTCGCCTCGGCGGTCATCGTGGCGAGTCTGCTCATCCAGGGCACCAGCCTGCCCTGGCTGCTGCGCCGACTCGATCTACGTGCCGAGGATTACGGCAGCGCGGAGAACAAGGTTCGGCTGAAAGCGGCCCGCGCCGCGTTGGCATGGCTGGAGGAGCATCGCGACGACACGACCGACGAAGCGACGGAATCTGCCCGCTCGCTGTACGAAGACAAAATACGGCGCCTTGAGTTCGGCCCGCCGGGCGACGATTCCGACGACGCGCGGGAGATGGAGCAGTATCGGGCGTTGCGGCTGCAACTGATCGGCGTCGAGCGGTCGGTCCTGATGTCGCTGAGGCGAGACGGCCGCATCAACGCGACGTTGCTGCGCGCCGTCGAACGAGACCTCGACCTTGAAGAGGCCAGACACAGCGGTTCCTGACGAGCCCGAGTCAGCAAGGGGCTCAGCGTGTTACGAAGAGTCTCCCCTGCCATTACGGGCAGCGGCCGTCGCCCGGGCGATGCGAGATCCGACGTCGTAGGCGACGATCTGCGCCGTCGCGCCTTCGACACGGCTGATGGCCCCGGCCATTTTGTCGGCGGTGCGATCATGCAGCAACCGCTCGAGCACCGGTGGATACGTCCTGCGTGGCAGCAACACGGTCACCTTGGTCCCCGGATAGTCGTCGAGCTCTCGACAGACGAGTCGCTGCGCCCCCCGGATGAGATTGCGATCCGGACACTCGACCATGCGGAGCGGAACGTCGTCCTCGAAATGCCCCCAACGCTCCTGAAGTCGTGCAGCGTGCGACCCGTCGAGCACGAAGTGGACCGCTGTGAGCTTGTCGGCATGCAGATCACTTCCGTAGTGCAGCGCCTCGATCGTCGCGAAGTCGAAGTGGTCGACAAGAACGAAGACCCGGTGCCGGTCATGCCCGACCAAATCGGTTCGCTCGGTCAACGTCATCTCCAAAACCGAGTTCTCGGCTCGATATTGGCGATTGAGCCGCATCAAACCGAACACCAGAATCGGAAACACGACAACCACGAGCCACGCGCCCTCGGTGAACTTCGCGACCGCGAAGATCAACACCACGATCGTCGACAAGATCGCCGCGGAGAGATTCACCACCACCCTGCGTCGCCAACCGGATTCACGATGATTCAGGTTGTGTTTGGTCATCCCATAACCAGCCATCGAGAATCCGGTGAAGACCCCCATCGCAAAGAGCGGCACCACCGCGTCGACCGAACCGCCGGTGACGATCACCAAAGTCACCGCCAGCGCGGTCAGAATGATGATGGCATTGGAAAAGACCAGACGGTGACCGCGTTTCATCATCGGCCGCGGCAGAAAACTGTCCTCGGCAACAAAACTGGTCAGCGCGGGAAACCCGTTAAAGCTGGTGTTGGCACCGAAGAACAAAATGGCTGCGCTCGCCGTCTGAAGGAGGACGTACATGACCGTGCCGATCAAGCCGTGGCCGAAGACCGCCCGGCCGACCTCGGAAAGCATCGAGGGATACTCGGCGATGTAGGGAGTGGCGTGAGTCGCGTGCACCAGGTAGATGACTCCCACCAGCAGAAACCCCAGAACGCAAGCCATCCTCGTCAACACCCGACGGGCGTTGGGCCCCTGCGGCTTTCGAAAAACATTCACCGCGTCGGCGATTGCCTCAACGCCGGTCAGCGAGGTACCGCCGTTGGCGAACGCCCGCAACAACACCAGCACCGTCGCACCCATCACGATGCCGTTGCCGTGGTGCACCGGTACCGCTCCGGCGATGTGCGCTGGATCGTATTGTGGTAAGCCCCAAAAGATCTGGCGAACAACACCGGTGACGATCATCACCACGAGCATGATGATGAACGAATACACTGGCACGGCGAAGATCCGGCCGGCCTCTTTCATTCCGCGCAGGTTGGCGTAGGAAATCAGCAGCAATGCCCCCACGGTGATCTCGAGGTGGTAGGAACCCAGTCTGGGTACCGCCGACACCACCGCGAACGTGCCTGACGCGCATTGCACGGCCACGGTGACCACGTAGTCGATCAATAGCGCCGCCGACGAGATCTGCGCGATCCGCGGCCCGAAATTCGCGCGGGCGACCACGTACGATCCGCCCCGCTGGGTGTAGGTCATCACCACTTGGCGATACGACCCCGTCACCAACGCCAAAATCAGCAAGATCACACCGGCGATCGGCAACACCAGCAGATATGCCGCCAGCCCGGCCGCCGGCAGAAGTTCGACCATGATCTGTTCGGGACCGTAGACAGTCGACGAGATCGCATCCGGTGAAAGCGCGCCCAACGCAACGACATTCGATAAGCTCTCATGCTCGAGATGCTCGTTGATCAGCGGCTTGCCCAGAAACACACGTTTCCAGCCGTCGACGAAAGTCGACGGCGCTTTGTCCGCGTCAGCCGGAATCGCCACAGTGGTGCTCCTCACCGCCCATACTTACGCCGCGAACGTTAGCGTCTATACCGGGGATTGGGTTACCAAAGAACGTCTAAGCAGCGTCGATTCACAGCCAATTAACATTCTTGGCCGAGTTGTGACGCCGTGCCCCAACCCGGTGGCCTGCGATGACGGCCAGTCATCGCACTGGCGGCTCCGTCAACTTGTTACGGGCGCCTTGTCCTTCTCGGTGCGGGCCATCGCACCGGCCTGCGCGATCCGGGATCCGACGTCGTAGGCGACGATCTGCGCCGTCGCGCCCTCGACCCGGCTGATGGCACCCGCCATCCGGTCGGCGGTGCGGTCGTGCAGCAGGCGACCCACGAGCGGCGCGTACGTACGGCGCGGCAGCAGCACCGTCACCTTGGTGCCCGGGTGGTCGCTGATCTCCTCACACACGAGTTCCTGAGCCGCGCGGCTGAGATTGCGATCCGGACACTCGACCATCCGCAGCGGCAGGTCTTCCTCGAAGTGCGCCCAGCGTTGCTGCAGGCGCGATGCGTGCAGCGCGTCGATCACGAAGTGCACCGCGCTGAGCTTTTCGGCATGCAGCCCACTGGCGTAGTGCAGAGCCTCGATCGTCGCGAAGTCGAAGTGGTCCACGAACACGAAGACCCGATGCCGGTCGTGCTTGTCCAGCCCGGCACCTTCGGCGCGCGTCATCTCCAAAACCGAACTCTCAGCACGGTATTGGCGGTTGAGCCGCATCAGCGCGAACACCAGGATCGGGAAGACCACGACCACCAGCCACGCACCCTCGGTGAACTTCGCGATCGCGAAAATCAACACCACCATCGTGGCCAGGATCGCCGCCGACAAGTTGATCGCCAGCTTGCGGCGCCAGCCCGGATTGCGATGGCCAAGATGATATTTCGTCATGCCGTACCCGCAGATCGAGAAGCCCATGAAGACGCCCATCGCGTACAACGGCACGACGGCGTCGACCGAGCCATCGGTCAGAATGACCAGAGTTGTCGATGCCGCCGTGAGCACCAGGATGGCGTTGGAGAACACCAGTCGATGGCCGCGCTTCATCATCGGCCGCGGCAAGAAGCTGTCCTCCGCGACAAAGCTCGTCAGCGCCGGGAAGCCGTTGAAGCTGGTGTTGGCGCCGAAGAAGAGGATCGCCGCACTCGCGGCCTGCAGCAATACGAACAGGATGTTGCCGATGGTCCCGGTGCCGAAGACCGCTCGGGCGATCTCGGACAGCATCGACGGGTATCCCGCGGCGTAGGGCGTCGCATGGGTCACGTGGGCCAGCCAAATGACGCCGAACAACAGGAAACCGAGCAGGCACGCCATCATGGTCAGCGCCTTGCGGGCGTTCGGGCCCTGCGGTTGGCGGAACACATTGACCGCGTCGGCGATCGCCTCGACCCCGGTCAGAGATGTGCCACCGTTGGCGAACGAGCGCAGCAGGATCAAAACCGTAGCGCCCATCACGAAGCCGTTGCCTTGGTGAACGGGCACCGCCCCAACGATGTGTTCCGGATCGTATTTCGTTAAGCCCCCGAAGATTTCGCGGACCACACCGGTAACGATCAATGCTGTCATCATCGTCGCGAAGGCATACACGGGGACGGCGAAGAGCCGGCCGGCCTCCTTCATGCCGCGCAGATTGCCGAACGAGAGCAGCAGCAACGCTCCCACGGTGATCTCCAGGTGATACGGGCCCAGACTGGGCACTGCGGAGACCACCGCTACCGTGCCCGCCGAGCATTGGATGGCCACCGTCACCACGTAGTCGATCAGCAGGGCCGCCGAGGAAAGCTGCGCGATCTTCGGGCCGAAATTCGCCCGCGCCACCACATATGAGCCACCACGCTGGGTGTAGACCATCACAACCTGCCGGTACGACGCGGTGACCAACGCCAGGATCAACAGGATGACGGCACCCAGCGGCAGGATCAGCGTGAACGCGGCCAATCCGGCGGCCGGCAGCAGTTCGATCAAGATCTGCTCGGGACCATATGCGGTCGACGACACCGCGTCTGGCGAAAGTGCCCCGAGCGCGATGGGATTCGACAGGCTTTCGTGCTCGAGATCGTCGTTGATCAGTGGCTTACCCAGGAAAAACCGTTTCCAGCCGTCGATGAATGTCAACGGGACCGTGTGCTCAGCGTCCTCTACCACGATTGCGCTTTTCCCCGCCCTCTACGTTCGCAATACTTACGCAAAACTTACGCCCGTGAACGTTAGCGGGTCTACTTGAGGTTGGGTTGCCCAACTAGGTGGAACGCGTACGGATTCTCAGCTGATTATCAACGTCGACCTGCACCGACTCAGCGAGCGGTCAGAACACCGGAGTGGTGGTTTGGGACCTTCCAGTGGATTCCGGCTCGCGGTGCGGACCGTCGCCTTCCGAACCTTGCAGCGCCCGCGCGACCCGGGACCCCACGTCGTACGCCAGAATCTGGGCGCTTGCGCCCGGGATACGACTGACCACCCGGGCGATCTCGTCCGCGGTGCGGTCGTGCAGCAGTCGTCCAGCCAACGGCGAGTACATCCGGCGGGGCAACAACACCGTGATGGTGGCGTCCGGATGATCGCCTCTGACCTGCGCGACCAGCCGCTCGGCGGCCCGGCTCAGCAGCCGGTCTTTACAGTCGATCATCCGCAGCCGGGTGTCGTAACCGAAGCGCTGCCAGCGCACCTGCAGGCGGGCGGCTCGAGCCTCGTCCAACACGAAGTGGATCGCGGTCAGATCGTCGGCGTGCAGTCCTTTGGCGTAGCGCATCGCCTCCACCTCGGCCAGGTCCACCGAATCGACGAAGACCAACACCCGGTGGTTCGCGTGCCTCTTCAGGTCAGGGAGGTCGGCCATCGACATCTCCAGCACCGAAGCCTCAACGCGGTATTGGCGGTTGAGCCGGATCAAGATGAAGACCAGCGCGGGAAAGACCACGACGATCAGCCAGGCGCCCTCGGTGAACTTCGCGATCGCGAAGATCAGCACCACGATCGTCGACAGGATTCCGGCCGAGAGGTTGATGGCCAGCTTGCGACGCCATCCCTCGCCGCGGTGCGTCAGCCAGTGCTTGGTCATGCCGTAGCCGGTCATCGAGAACGCGCTGAAGACGCCCATCGCGAACAGCGGCACCAGCGCGTTGATCGAGCCACCAGTCGCCAGCAACAGCACGATCGCCAGAACCGTCAACATGATGATCGCGTTGGAGAACACCAGGCGATGCCCGCGTTTCATCAGCGGTCGCGGCAGAAACTGGTCCTCGGCGACGAAGTGCGCCAACGCCGGAAAGCCGTTGAAGCTGGTGTTGGCGCCGTTGTACAGAATCGCCGCGCTGGCGGCCTGCAGCGAGAAATACAGGACATTGCCGATCAGCCCGTTGCCGAAGACCGCGCGGCCTATCTCGGACAGCATCGACGGGTAGCCCGCGACATACGGGGTCGCGTGGGTCACGTAAGCCAGCCAGGCGACACCGGCCAACAACAGGCCCAGCACCCAGGCCATGATCGTCAGCACGCGGCGCGCGTTGAGGCCTTCGGGCCTGCGAAAGAGGTTGACCGTGTTGGAGATCGCCTCGACACCGGTGAGCGACGAGCCGCCGTTGGCGAACGCCCGCAGAATCACCAGCACCGTCGCGCCCATCACGAGCCCATTGCCCTGATGAACCGGCACCGCGCCGTCGAGGTGGGTGGGGTCGTAGGTCGGCAGGCTCCCGAACACCTCGCGCACGATCCCGACCAGGACCATCAGCCCGAGCATCGCGATGAACCAGTACGTCGGTACTGCGAACGTCCGGCCAGCCTCGCGCAGGCCGCGCAGGTTGGCGTAACAGAAGACCACCACGGCCCCGACGGTGATCTCCAGGCTCCAGGGACCCAGCACCGGGATCGCCGAGACCACCGCCACCGTGCCCGCCGCGCACTGGATCGCCACGGTCACGACGTAGTCGATCAGCAGCGCTGCCGCCGCGACCTGCGCCACCCGTGGCCCGAAGTTCTCCCTGGCCACGATGTAGGAGCCGCCGGCTCGCGTGTAGGCCATCACGACTTGCCGATACGAGGCAGCGACCAGCACCAGGATCAGCAGGATCACGCCAGTGAGCGGCAGCAACAACGCGAACGCCGCCATGCCCGCCGCCGGCAGCAGCTCGACCATGATCTGCTCGGGACCATAGGCCGTCGAGGAGATTGCATCTGGTGAAAGTGCGCCCAGCGCAACCGGATTGGACAGTTTTTCGTGCGCGAGCTCGTCGTTGATCATCGGCTTGCCGAGGACAACACGTTTCCACACGTCAATGAATGACGGCGCAATCTTGTTTACGCCAGCCGGACCTGTCACCAGGCATTTTTAACCGACCACCAGGGGCGCCCGCTTTCCTCCTTACGGGATCTTGATGGCCGCTTACGGGATCTTGACGCCGCCCGAATTGCCGGAGTTCGTCGCAGCCGCGAAACCGAACCTCGATACAGTGGTCAACGACAGAAACTGCTTGAAAAGATGGGCGACGTGGCAGACGAGACAGACACCAGTTCCGCGAAGCGACCGATGGCAGCAGACCCTGCCACGGTGTTCTCCGCGCTGGCCGAGATCATCTATCAGGGCTCGGACGCCGGCCAGATATACGCGGCCATCTGTGTGGCCGCGACGCTGGTCGTGACGGGCTGCGATCACGCCAGCCTGCTGGTCCGCCGTGACGGGCAATATGTCACCGTCGGCGCCAGCGACCGCATCGCGCAGCGGATCGACGACCTCGAACGGCTGGCGGGCGAAGGACCGTGCGTGGACGCGATCGAGGAAGAAACGCCGCAGATCGAAACGGACCTGACGACGCCGAACGAATGGCCCCACCTGGCGGCCCGGCTCGTCGCCGAGACGCCGGTGCGCGGGGCGATGGGCTTCCGCATCCTGGTCGATAAGCGCAAAACCGGTGCGCTGAACCTATTCAGCGACACGGCAGGAGTCTTCGACACCGAGGCCGCCGGGCAGGCCATCGTGCTGGCATCGTTCGCCAGTGTGGCGATCAACGCGGTCGCCTCCGGCGAGGACGTCTCCACGCTGCGCCGTGGACTGTTGTCCAACCGCGAGATCGGTAAAGCCGTCGGCATGCTGATGATGCTGCACGGCGTGGACGAGCAGGAGGCGTTCAACGTGCTGCGCCGGTATTCGCAGGACCTGAACATCAAGCTCGCCGATGTTGCGCGCTCGGTCATCGACAGCCGCGGCAAGTTGTCCCTCGGCGAGAGCGGCCGGTCGCTCGGCCAGCAGTAGCGCCGCCGACCGGTCTACTCGGGCAGCCGCAGCTCGGGTTTCTCGACCTCTTCGATGTTGACGTCCTTGAACGTCACCACCCGCACCTGCTTGACGAAGCGGGCCGGCCGGTACATGTCCCACACCCAGGCATCGGACAGCCGCAGTTCGAAGTACACCTCGCCGTCGGCGTTACGCGGCACCATCTCGACGCTGTTGGCCAGGTAGAAGCGACGCTCGGTCTCCACCACGTAGCTGAACTGCCCCACGATGTCTTTGTATTCGCGGTACAGCGAGAGCTCCATCTCGGTTTCGTACTTCTCGAGATCCTCGGCACTCATCGGCTCAGCCGTCCTTCTACATCCCATGCTTGGTTCAGGGCTCCCATCTTTCCCCACCCGTTCAGATCGTGTCGATCCGGTGCGCAGTCGGCCACCACCCGGCTGCCCGAACCGGCCGAAACCCGGCGCACGTTGATGAACGACCGACGGTGCTCAGCGCAGGGGCCCAACTCGTTGAGAGCGGCCGAGTGCGCCGCGGTGCTGTAGCCCTTGTGGACGGCGAAGCCGTAGCCGGGATGGTCGGCTTCCATCGCCACCATCAACCGGTCCCGGCTGACCTTGGCCAGCACGCTGGCCGCTGCGATGCACGCCGCGGCGGCGTCGCCGCCGATCACCGGCAGTGAGGGCACCGGCAACCCCGGCACCCGGAACCCGTCGCTGAGCACATAGCCGGGCCGCACCGGCAGCCCCGCCACCGCTCGTCGCATCCCCTCGATGTTCGCCACGTGCACACCGCGCCGGTCGACCTCCACAGACGGAATGAACACCACGTGGTAGGCCACCGCGTAACGGCGAATCAGCGGATACAGCTTCTCCCGCACCTTCTCGTTCAGCTTCTTCGAATCATCCAGAGCAGCAAGGCTTTCCAAGCGTCCCGGGCCGAGTACGCAGGCCGCGACCACCAGCGGCCCGGCGCAGGCGCCACGGCCGACCTCGTCGACCCCGGCCACTGGGCCCAGGCCGCTGCGATACAGCGCCGACTCCAGGGTGCGCAGGCCAGAGGCTTTGCGGATCACCGCCCGTGGCGGCCAGGTGGTGGCCATGCCTAATGATTCTGCTGCGGATTGACCGCGTGCACACCACCCCAGCGCGAGGGCGGCCACACGATGAACCTCGCCTTGCCGATGACGTTGCTCACCGGCACCGTGCCGGCCATCGGATCGCCCGTGCACAGCAGTCCGTTCATCGCGTCGGCCGGGGTGCTGGTGCAATGGGCGCGGGAGTCCGCCGAATGGGTCCGGTTGTCACCCATCACCCACAACCGGCCCTGCGGGACGTTGACCGGACCGAACTCAGGACCCAGGCACGGGTAGACCGTCGGGTCGGCGTTCAACGTGGCCGGATCCAGATACGGCTCCTTCAACCGCATGCCGTCGACGGTCAGCCCGGTGTTGTTGCGGCACTGGACGGTTTGGCCACCGACGGCGATGACGCGCTTGACCAAGTCGTTCTCGTCAGGCGGCACGAAGCCGATGAAAGACAGTGTGTTCTGCACCCCGCGGATCACGGGGTTGTGCGAGCGGATCGACTTGTAGCCGATGTTCCACGGCGGCGGACCCTTGAACACGATGACGTCACCAGGGTGCGGCGTCGTGAAGTGAAAAGTCAGCTTGTCCACCATGATCCGGTCGCCGACGCAGCCGGCGCAGCCGTGCAGCGTGGGTTCCATCGATTCCGACGGGATCAGGTAGGGCCGCGCCACGAACGTCAACATGACGTAGTAGAGCAGCAGCGCGATGACTGCCAGGATCACGGTTTCCCGCAACGCCCCGTGCTTCTTGTCGGCGTGGTCAGCCTCGTCGGCGTCTGGCGCGGGTGGAGGGCTTGTCGCGACGTTTGGCTCGGCCGGATCGGAATCGGGTTGACCCTCAGGCGAGTCGGTCGTGTCAGTCACCGCTTCAGCGTAGCCAGCGCCGCCGAGCTATTCGGGATGGCCGGCGCAGAATCGCCGACCCGCGCCAAAATCAGCGCTTCTCCTTGATTTTGGCCTTCTTGCCACGCAGCTCACGCAGGTAGTAGAGCTTGGCACGCCGGACGTCACCACGAGTCACGACGTCGATGTGGTCGATGTTGGGCGAATGCACCGGGAAGGTCCGCTCGACGCCGACGCCGTAGCTCTCCTTGCGGACGGTGAAGGTCTCACGGACCCCGCCACCCTGGCGGCGCAGCACCACACCCTTGAACACCTGGATGCGTTCCTTGGCGCCCTCGATGACCTTGACGTGCACGTTGATCGTGTCGCCGGGGCTGAAGGCCGGGAGGTCGTCGCGCAGCGACGTCTTGTCGACGAAGTCCAGCGTGTTCATTTCGGCAGACACTTCCTTGCAGTCGCGGCTGCGTGTCGACGCTCCCCCGCAGTGGACGGGTGGGCAGTCAACCGAGCCGATGGATTCGGGCAGCTGGGCGTCTCGCGCTGGGCGGGGGCGACCGTCCGGCCGGCCACCGCTGGAGACAACTGGTCAATTGTGCCAGATCGGGACCACGCAGCGAAATCACGGCGAATCGCCGCCGTCGCCTGACCCACCGCGACGTGGGCCGATGGTACACATGACAATGCGTTTCGACGGTCTGACCAGCGGCGAGCGGCTACGGTCACCGCTGGCCGCCGTGGTCGCCGCGGCCATTCTGGCGCTGTCGTCGACCGGCTGCGAAGCAAAGGTTTCCGGCGCGCCTGGCGACCCGGCGCCGTCGATTCGCGGTTCTGAGGCACCGGAGTCGCCGTCTGGGGCCACTGCGTTCGCCGGGTTGGCGGACCGGATTGCCCACGCGACCAACGACGCCGCCGCCAACGGCGCCACCATCTCGGTCGCGGTGCTGGACCGGACGACCAAGCAGCTGTTGTCGAGCGGCAATGACCAGTTGGCCGCGATCGCGTCGGTGGCGAAACTCTTCATCGCCGACGATGTGCTGTCGCGCGGGTCGGCCGGCGACGGCGCGCTCTCGCCGGCCGACCGCAAGGCGCTGGACAGCATGCTGCGGTCCTCCGACGACGGCGCCGCGGAGACGTTCTGGGCCGCCCGGGGCGGCGACATGATCACCGCGGTCGCGGCCCGTTACCGGTTGACGTCCACGGTTCCGCCCGGCGACGGCCTGTGGTGGAACACGATCAGCTCGGCATCGGATCTGGTGCACTACTACGACAGGCTGCTCGACGGGTCGGGTGGGCTGCCCGGCGATCGCGCGGAGATCATCGTCGATGACCTCGCCGGGTCGACCGCCACCGGGGCCGACGGCTATCCACAGCGGTTCGGCATCCCCGACGCGCTCTACGCCGAACCGGTCGCGGTCAAACAGGGCTGGATGTGCTGCATGGACGGCAGCAGCTGGATGCACCTGTCCACCGGGATCATCGGGGCCGACCGGCGCTACGTGATGGTGATCGAGTCACTACAGCCTGCCGATGACGCCACCGCACGCGACACCATCACCCAGGCGGTCAAGACGATGTTCCCCGCCGGCCGGATCTGACCGTCAGCGTCGGTCCCACAGGTCGGGCCGACGTTCGCGGGTGCGCTCTTCTGACGCACGCCGGCGCCACGCCTCAATCCGGGCGTGGTCGCCGGACAGCAGCACCTCGGGCACGTCGAGTCCGCGCCAGCTCGGCGGCCTGGTGTAAGAGGGACCCTCCAACACGCCCTCGGAATGCGAATCGTCTTGATGCGACGCGGGATTGCCCAACACGTTGGGCAGCAGCCGAACCACGGCCTCGATCATGACCAGGGCCGCCGACTCTCCCCCGGGCAGCACGTAGTCGCCGATCGAAACCTCTTCGACGCGCATCCGCGTCGCGGCGTCCTCGACGACCCGCTGGTCGATCCCCTCGTAGCGCCCGCAGGCGAACACCAGATGCGCCTCGCTGCCCCACCGCTGCGCGGTCGACTGGGTGAACAATGCACCGGCAGGTGTGGGCACCACGAGAAGCGTTTCCGGAGAACAGATCTCGTCGAGCGCTTCACCCCACACCGGTGCCTTCATCACCATGCCGGGACCGCCGCCGTACGGCGCGTCGTCGACCGAATGATGCACGTCGTGTGTCCAGCCGCGCAGGTCGTGCACCGCGAGCTGAACAAGACCTGACTCTATTGCCTTGCCCGGCAACGACTGTCGCAGTGGATCCAGGTAGCCGGGAAAGATCGTCACGACATCGATCCGCATGTCCTCAGCTCTCCAGTTCCAGCAGACCCTCGGGTGGATCGATCTCAACCAGGTTGTCGGCCAATGAGACCGATATGACGATCGCGCTGACGAAGGGCACCAACAGTTCACTGGCGTTTTCGCGGTTGACCGCCAGCAGTTCGCCGCCCGACGTGTGCAGCACCTCGGCGACGACACCGATGTCGTGGCCCGCGGTCGTGCGGACCCGGAGACCCTCGAGCTGGTGGTCGTAATAGGTGTCCGGCTCGTCGATCGGCGGCAGGTCCGCGGAGTCGACGACGAACACACTGCCGCGCAGCGCATCTGCGGCGTCGCGGTCGGCCACTCCGGCCAGCCGTACCAGCAGGCGGTTGCCGTGGGCGCGCACCGTCTCCACGGCGAAGCTGCGCTCCCGGCGATCAGAACCCTTGGCGCGCAACACCTCACCCGGCGCGAACCGAAGCTCCGGGTCGTCGGTGCGAACTTCGACGACGAGTTCGCCGGTGACGCCGTGTGCTTTGACGACGCGCCCGACTGTCAACTCCAAGGGAGCACTCCGCTACTGGTCGGTGTCCACCACGTCGACTCGGATGCCACGACCACCGATGCCGGCGACCAGCGTGCGCAGTGCGGTCGCGGTGCGCCCACCGCGACCGATCACCTTACCGAGATCGTCGGGGTGGACGTGCACCTCGACAGTCCGGCCACGCCTACTGGTCACCATGTCGACGCGCACATCGTCAGGGTTGTCGACGATCCCGCGGACCAGGTGTTCGACGGCGTCGACGACGACGGTACTCATGCTCGTTGTCAGCTCTCGGTCGCCGGTTCGGCCTGCTCGGCTTCAGCAGCCGGCTTGTCGGCTTCAGCAGCCGGCTTGTCGGCTGCTGCGGCCTCAGCGGCTTCGGCCTTTTCGGCTGGCTTCTCGGCCTTGTCCGCTGCGGCGGCCTTCTTCGCCGGGGCCTTCTTCTGCTTCGGCTTGGCGGCCTCGGTGTCGGGGGCACCGTCGGCGGCGGCCAACGCGGCGTTGAACAGGTCGAGCTTGCTCGGCTTGGGCGCGGCGACCTTCAGCCGGCCTTCCGCACCGGGCAGACCCTTGAACTTCTGCCAGTCACCGGTGATCTTCAGCAGCTTCAGGACGGGCTCGGTGGGCTGAGCTCCCACCGACAGCCAATACTGAGCGCGCTCGGAGTCGATCTCGATCAGACTGGGTTCCTGCTTGGGGTGGTACCGGCCGATGACCTCGATGGCCCGGCCTTCGCGACGGGTCCGCGAATCGGCGACGGCGATGCGGTACTGCGGGTCGCGGATCTTTCCGAGCCGGGTGAGCTTGATTTTCACAGCCATGATGAAACGACGTCTCCTAGAAGTGTCACGCTGCAATTCAGCGATGCGGGCGGGTTGCCCGATCCGGTCTTGCCTCGCGTGTGTGACCGCCGGGCAAGCACCGCGGTGACGATGGGTCGCGCGACGGACAGCGGCCTATTGTGCCAGAACCAGGCCTGAAGTCAGAAATTCGCTCCGAACGGGGCGGCTACAGGATTTTCTGGAAGCACTTGGTTTCCACGCGCCGGGTCATCCGCCAGCCCTGCGCGGTGCGCACGAACTCGTCGTCGTACCAAAGCCCGCAGAACATGATTTGTTCCTGGTCTTTTTTCGTCGCCCCCGGCAATACCATGGGGTTGAAACAAATCGTCCGCGACGACGCGGTGTCCCCGTCGATGCGAACCGAGAAGTTGCCCAGCATGTGCGCGTACATCGGGAAGTTCGGCAGAACTTCCGCCAACCAGGCCTTGACCTCCGGATAGTGACCCTCGATGCCGCCGAGTGCGGTGTAGTCGATGTACGCGTCCGGGGTGAACACCGCGTCGAGGCCGTCGAAATGACGGGTGTCGATCGCCGTCGAGTAATCGACGATCAGCTGCTGGATCTCCAACCGGTCAGAGACTTCGGCGTGGCTCAACATGGATCGATTCAACACCTCTCAGCGACACGGCAGGGCCATCGGGCCGGTACTGTCTGTGGCCATGCGGATGCTTCTTGCCGCAGCAGCGGCTGCCCTGTCCCTCGTGATCACCAGCAGCACGGCATGGGCTGACGCCGGCGTGCAACCGGTCGGCTCGGTGCCCATCCCCGACGGCCCGGCCCAGACCTGGCTGGTCGCCGATCTGGATTCCGGCCGGGTGCTGGCTGCGCGCGACGAAAACCTGCGTCACCCACCCGCCAGCACCATCAAGGTGCTGCTGGCGCTGGTGGCGCTCGACGAGCTGAGCCTCGATTCGACGGTCGTCGCCGACGCGGCCGACAGTCAGGTCGAATGCAACTGCGTGGGCGTGAAACCCGGCCGCAGCTACACGACCCGCCAACTGCTGGACGGCCTGCTGCTGGTGTCGGGCAACGACGCGGCCAACACGTTGGCGCACATGCTGGGTGGCCCAGATGCGACCGTCGCCAAGATGGATGCCAAGGCCGCGTCACTCGGCGCGGTCAACACACACGCATCGACCCCGTCCGGCCTGGACGGCCCCGGCGGATCGGGCTGGTCGACCGCCCACGACCTGGCCGTCATCTTCCGCGCGGCGATGGCCAAACCGGTGTTCGCTCAGATCACCGCCGAGCCGTCCGCGATGTTTCCCGGCGACAACGGTGACCACCCGATCGTCAACCACGACGAGCTGTTGACCCGTTACCCGGGAGCGATCGGCGGCAAGACCGGGTTCACCGACGCCGCCCGTAAAACGTTCGTCGGCGCCGCCGCCCGCGGGGGCCGCCGCCTCGTGGTCGCGATGATGTACGGCTTGGTCCGCGAGGGCGGGCCGACCTACTGGGATCAGGCCGGAAACCTGCTCGACTGGGGTTTCGCGCTGAACCCGCAGTCGGCAATCGGAGCGCTGTAGGCCCTTGAGGACACCCACGACGGTTTGGGCTAGTCTTCTGTTGCCGTGGCGTTCTATTGCGCAGGAGTCCAATATCAACGTCCGCGGCTCGAAGTCGACACACGTCGACACCGTCCGAGGGTTGAGTCCGACAGCCATTGCCAACGAGCCTGCGTCGCAAGCAGCCGATGCAGGTCCCCGTAAGGAATGAGATATCGATGATGGCCGACAACCAACATGCTGCATCCGGCTCCCCTCCGCACTCTGACAAAGACGACTTCCACGCTGCTGAGTCATCGGTCGAAGGGCTGGCGGTCGTATCCGTCAGCGGAAGCGTGGACATGCTCACCGCCCCCGGGCTCGCCGAAGCCATCGAGACCGCGCTCGCCAAGGAGCCCAGCGGCCTGATCGTGGATTTGTCCAAGGTCGAGTTTCTCGGCTCGGCCGGGATCAGCGTGCTGATGAAAACCCGTGACACCCTCGGCGAAGTCACCCCGTTCTGCGTGGTCGCCGACGGGCCCGCCACCCATCGGCCGCTCACCTTGCTCGGCATCAACGAGCTGATGCACCTGTCTCGGCGGCTCGATGATGCGGTCAGCAAGCTCACTGACAGCTGACCCCTCAGGTCGGCAGACCGACGCCGCTCAACAACGACGTCAGCAGCGCGATCCGCTCGTTCTCGATATCGGGTTGCGGTAGCACCGCTCGCAGCATCGCGGCCCCGTCGAACGTGTTGGTCAACAACGCGACCAGGACCGGGAATGTCTCCTGCGGGAAGCTCTCGGCACCGGGCAATGCGCGCGCGGCATCGCAGATCTTGCTGGTGTACTGCTGCAGCACGTGTTGCAGAGTGGCATTGAGCTTTTCGTCGGTGCGCGCGGCGACCATCAGTTCGTACATGACCGCATTGGTAGGGCTACTGGTGATGTCTCGCAGAATCGTCAGGCCGGCCTCCAGTGCCGGCCGATCGGACGGGATCGCGGCGACCTGCTTGGTGAACGAATCCAGTTGTCGCCGAAGCACTTCGTAGGCCGTGGCGGCCATGAAGTCGCCCATGGTGTCGAAGTGCCGGAACAGCGCCCCGACCGATACCCCGGCGCGCTTGGTGATCACCGCCGCGGACGCCCGCGCATATCCCACCTCGATGATCGTCGAGATGCTGGCCTCGAGCAGACGCGCGACCGTCTCTTCACGGCGCTGCTGCTGGGTTCTGGCCATGCGAGGACCTAGACGCTCGAACCGACGAGTTGCGGATGGCCCGCCCCGGCGCGCAGATAACGACCGGACTTCACCGTCTTTCCGTAGCCCTCCCGGAATTCGCCGTCGCGGAACACAATTGCGCCGCCCACGCCGGTCGCCACCACGGTGGCGTCGTTGCGGTTGACCATCCGGCTCAGGTCGCCGTAGAACGGAACCTTCTCCTCGTGATAGGAGTCCACCGAGTCGTCAAGGGCGGCGGGGTCGATGACGACGAAATCCGCTCTGTCGCCTTCGCGCAACGTGCCGGCATCCAGACCGAACCACTCGGACACCTCACCGGTCAGCCGATATACCGCGTGCTCGATCGTCATAAACGGCCGGCCGTCTCGGTAACCGTCCAGCACGCGCTTGAGCAGGCGCAGCGAGGAGTTGTAGAACGCCATGTTGCGCAGATGCGCGCCGGCGTCAGAAAAGCCCATATGGATGCTCGGTTCGGTGGCCAGCTTGTTGAGCTGCTTGGGCCGATGGTTGGCGACGGTCGTGGTCCAGCGCACGTTGCGCTCGCCATTTTCGACGAGGACATCGAGGAACGCATCCAACGGATGTATCCGCCGCTCGTCGGCGATCGCACCGAAACTCTTGCCGATCAGCGTCGTGTCGGGGCACTCGACGATCACCGCCTCGTGGAAGTCCTTGTGCCACAGCGACGGACCGAATTTCTTTCGGTCGAATTGGCGGCGGAACCTGCGCCGGTAGTCCTCGTCGGCCAGCAGCGTGTTGCGCTCCAGCTGATCACGCAGATGCAGGGCGGCGGTTCCGGCGCCGAACTCTTCGAAGACCGGTAGGTCGATGCCATCGGAGTAGAGCTCGAAGGGCACGGGCAGGTGCTGGAAGCGCACCTTGGAGCGCAGGACGAAGTTCAGCAGCCGGGTGCCCAGACCGAACACGTGCACGGCCAACGGCATCGACTTGGCGTCAGCCGACACCAGCAGGCTCATCCGAACGCCTTTGCGCAGCCCGAACATCGGGCTACTGGACAAGAAGAACAACAGCCCCGACTCGGCCTTGGCCACATTCGGCGCACTCTGCAGAATCCGGCCCCGCTTGCGCAGCACCTTGATCAGCTTGCGGCGTTCCCGCCATGTCGCGAACGTCGACGGCAGCGCACGAGACCGGAACCGCTCGCCGTCGAGTTTGTCGATCGCGGCGTCCATCCCGGACATGCCGAGCATGCCGGCGCCCAGCGCGTCGTCGAGCATCGCCGCCATCTTGTCGAGTTCGGCGTCGGTGGGCTCCACCGAGTGGTCGGTGGCGCGATCGAGGCCCAGCACCGCGGTCCGCAGATCCGAATGGCCAAGCAGCGAGCTGACATTGGGGCCCAGCGGCAGGCTGTCGATCGCCGCCACGTATTCCGCGGGCGTCGTCCATGTCTTGTTGTCTTCCAACGCACCGCGGACGAATTTGCGCGGGACCGCCTCGACACGGCTGAACAGGTCCGCAGCGTCGTCGGTACTGGCGTAGACCGTCGACAGCGAGCACATCCCGAGCAGCACGGTCGTGACACCGTGGCGAACCGACTCGCGCAACCCAGGATCGAGCAGCACCTCGGCGTCGTAGTGGGTGTGCACATCGACGAAACCGGGGACGACCCACATGCCTTTCGCGTCGATGATCTCGGTGCAACCGGTCTCATCCAGCGGGCTTGACGACACACTGGCCACGACGCCGTCGCGGATACCCAGGTTGCGGGTCTGTGGCGCGCTGCCGGTGCCGTCGAACCACAAGCCGTCGCGAATGATCACGTCGTAGGTCATATGCGCCACTCCTCCTCATCGCTGCGCTCTGCATCGTCGTCGGCGTAGCTCACTATCGTCCTCCGCATCGTTGGGGTGCGCCGACGCTAACATAGATAGCGAGTACTCGCAATCTTGTTTTACAGCCTGCCCCTGCTTCGGTCGCCGAGCGGCTGCGGGCTCACCGCACCGAGCAGTTCGGTCAGCGCGGCGACGGGGATCTGTTCGAGTTGCTGCACGGCCTCGACGATCTCGCCCCGCAGCGTGGCGTCGGCGAACGGTTCGCCGAGCCAATCCAACTTCTCCACCACCCGGTCCCACGACATGGGCCGCGTTGGCGAACCCTCGAAGTCGTCTTGTTCACGATGCAACTCACGTCCGTCGGTGGTGGTGATGTGCACGCGAGCCTGCGTGCGTTCGGGGTAGGCCGCTGTCAAGTCGTCGGCGGCGCGGACGTGCACCCGCGCCAGGAGGTCTTGGACGTCGGGACGGCACACCCGTTCGGTCTCGAGCTGTTCTGGTCCGGCCTGGCCGTCCAGCAGCGCGACGGCGACGAGGTACTTGAGGTTGTAGTCGGCCTGCTCCTTGGTCGACGGGTGGTCTTTGCTCCCGAAGCCACCGCCACCGGCGATGTCGAATGCGCCCTGAAAGACCTCGAGTGTCACCGACGCGACGTCGGCTGCGGTGACGCCGTGTTCGTCGCGCAGTGCCAGCGTCGCGTCGATGACCACTTGGCCGTGGATCAGCGAGCAGTACTGCTTGAGGTAGGTCTGCTCGACGACGGTCAGTGACCGGTCCGATGTACGCATGTCGATCGGCTGGTCAAACAACTGCTCCAGGCCGTTGGGGCCCTCGAAAAGCGAACGAGGCCCGGTGATCCCGCGGCCCGCGAGCATGGTCGCGTACACGGCGCGCATCCCGGTGATGGCCGGCGAGATGCCCTTCCAGGTCGAGACCGGCTCGGTGTGCACCGCGGCCAGCGACACATTGTCCACGGCCGAGGCGGCGATCGCATCGGCGGTCTGTTCGGCGTCCAGACCGAGCAGCTTGGCCGAGCCGGCGGCGGCCGACATCGCCAGCTGCAGCGCATGATTGAGTCCGCGAGCCATCACGGGAACCTCTGCGCTGAACCGACATTGGATCTCGTAGGCGACGGCAAGGGCGAGCAGGAAATCCGCTCCACCGGCCCCGGCGTGCTCGGCGACGGCAAGCACCGCACCGAAATTGTCCGCGGGATGGCACAGACCACCCGGAGTCAGATACGTGTCGAGCAGGTCGGGGTAACGCACCAGCACTGCATTGAAGAACGCCGACTGATCCACCGAGGCGCGGCCACCGCCGACGAACGTCGTGGTAGGGCGACCGCTGAATTGTTCGGCGTGCGCACGGATCGCGGGGATGAGTTCGCCGTCGAGGGCGCCGAGCGCACAGGCAATGCTGTCCAGCACGTTGCGCTTGAGCATGGCCAGCGCGTGATCGCTCATATCGGACAAGGCTGCCTCGGCAACGAATCGGCCCAGTCCATCGATCAGGTATGACTCAGTCATGGCGATATACTTTCGAATACCGTTGGGACATTGGGATTTTCGTCTCCGGCGAGCTCGATGCGGCGGTGCATGTCCGCAGACATGTCCGGCATCGAACTCAGGTCGAACCAGCGCGCTGCGAGGTTCTCGTCGTCGGCGGCGAACGGTTCCCCGGCGATCCAGTCCATCCGGAACACGTGGTCGAGGTACTGCGTTTGGTCGCCGTTGGCGTACACGATCGGGCGGGTGACGTGCACCCAAGCCAACCGGCTGGCGGTCGCATGAATACCGGCTTCTTCCAGCACTTCTCGCACCGCAGTGTCGGCCGGGTTCTCCCCCGGATCGACGATCCCGGTCACCGGGGTCCAGGCGTGGTTGTCAGACCGTTGCACCAGCAGCACCTGCTGATCGCGCAGGACGACCGCGGTGGCGGCGACCAACCACAACGGTGCGTGTCCGACGTGCCGGCGAAGCTCGACGATGAATTCCGGGATCGGCATTACTCGACGCTCCGTCTAGTAGAACTGCCCACGCAGGGCGACCACATCCGCGCGGTGCAGCACCTCGGGGCCGTAACGCGGATCGTCGTAGTAGCACAACAGGTCTGCCGACGCGCCGTCGTCCAAGCCTGGACGGTCGAGCCACTCACGGGCGTCCCAGCACGCCGCACCGAGCGCCTCGGTGGGAGTCATTCCGATCCGCGTCAGCGCCGCCACCTCGTCGCCGATGCGTCCGTGGGCGATCATGCCGCCCGCATCGGTGCCGGCGTAGATCGGTATGCCGGCCTCGCGGGCCGCGCTCAGCCGCGGATAGCAGTTCGCGTACAGATCGCGCATGTGGGCGGCGTAGACAGGGTATTTCGCTGCGGCGTCGGCGATCCCGGGAAAGTTCTCGACGTTGATCAGGGTGGGAACCAGCGCGGTTCCGTGTTCGACCATCAACTCGATGATGTCGTCGGTGAGCCCGGTGCCGTGCTCGATGCAGTCGATCCCGGACCGGATCAGGCCCGGCAGCGCGTCCTCGCCGAAGACGTGCGCGGTGACCCGCGCGCCGTGGTCGTGGGCCGCGTCGATCGCAGCCTTCAGCACGTCGTCGGACCACAGCGGCGCCAAATCGCCTATGCCGCGGTCGATCCAGTCACCGACCAGCTTGACCCAGCCGTCGCCGCGCCGCGCCTGCAGCGCCACCGCGTCGGGTAGTTGAGATTCGTCTTCGATGTCGATCGGCAGCCCGGGCATGTAGCGCTTCGGGCGGGCCAGATGGCGGCCGGCGCGGATGATGCGAGGCAGGTCGTCGCGATCGTCGAGACTGCGCGTGTCGACCGGTGATCCACAGTCCCGCAACAGCAGCGCGCCAACATCGCGTTCGGTCTCGGCCTGGGCGATCGCCTCGTCGAGTTCCACGGCGCCGCCCGGCCCCACCCCGACGTGGCAGTGCGCATCGACCAGGCCCGGCAGAATCCAGCCGCCGTCGAAGATCGTGTCGGCGCCGCCGACCGGTTCACGGCTGATCCGGCCGTCGACGATCCACAGTTCGATGGGTTCCTCGTCGGGCAGCCCGACTCCTCGAACGTGCTGCGGCACTTACTTGTTGCCCGGGAACTTCAGCTTGGACAAGTCGAAATCGGCCAACCCGGGCGGCAGTTCGTCCAGACCCTGCGGCATGTTCGACAGGTCGGGGAATCCGGCGGGCATGCCTGCGCCGAGCGGCCCGCGCACCTTCGGCGGAGTAGGCCCGAACTTCTTGCCCTTCTTCCCTTTGCCGCCTTTGCCTTTCGCGTTCTTCCGGGTCGCCGACTTGCGGCCCAGCCCGGGAATGCCCATCCCGCCGACCATCGCCGACATCATCTTGCGGGCTTCGAAGAACCGGTCGACCAGTTGATTGACCTCGGACACCGTGACCCCGGAACCGTTGGCGATACGCAGCCGCCGTGAGGCGTTGATGATCTTCGGGTCGGCCCGCTCCTGCGGCGTCATGCCGCGGATGATGGCCTGCAGCCGGTCGAGTTGGCTGTCGTCGACGGCAGCCAGCGCTTCTTTCATCTGGCCTGCACCGGGCAGCATGCCCAGCAGGTTGCCGATCGGACCCATTTTGCGGATCGC
This sequence comes from Mycobacterium cookii, assembly GCF_010727945.1. Taxonomy (NCBI): domain Bacteria; kingdom Bacillati; phylum Actinomycetota; class Actinomycetes; order Mycobacteriales; family Mycobacteriaceae; genus Mycobacterium; species Mycobacterium cookii. Next base: position 17,033 of record NZ_AP022569.1, on the reverse strand, counting down.
CAGCATCTGCTCGAGGAAGTCCTCGAGCGTCAACTCGCCGGACCCGATCTTGGCCGCGGCATCTTGGGCCTGCTGCGCGTCGAACACCTGCTCGGCCTGCTCGATCAGGCTGAGTACATCGCCCATGCCCAGGATGCGGCCGGCCATCCGGTCCGGATGGAAAACGTCGAAATCCTCGAGCTTCTCACCGGCTGACGCGAAAAGTATTGGCACGCCTGCTATTTCGCGGACGGACAGCGCCGCGCCACCTCGGGCGTCACCGTCCAGCTTGGTCAGCACCACACCGGTGAAGCCGACGCCCTCGCCGAACGCCTGCGCGGTGGCCACGGCGTCCTGACCGACCATGGCGTCCAGGACGAACAGCGTCTCGTCGGGGTTGACGGCGTCGCGGATGGCGGCGGCCTGGGCCATCATCTCCTCGTCGATACCCAGCCGTCCGGCGGTGTCGACGATCACCACGTCGTAGTGCTTGGCGCGGGCTTCGGCGAGCCCGGCGGCTGCGACGGCGACGGGGTCGCCCTCACCGGCCTGCTGGTCCGCCTCGTGCGATGCACCGGGATGCGGCGCGAACACCGCGACACCGGCCCGCTCGCCGGTGATGCGCAACTGGTCGACGGCGCCGGGCCGCTGCAGGTCGCAGGCCACCAGCAGCGGGGTGTGCCCCTGATTGCGCAGCCACAGCGCGAGCTTGCCGGCCAGCGTGGTCTTACCGGAACCCTGCAGACCGGCGAGCATCACCACGGTCGGCGGCGTCTTCGCGAACGCCAGCTGGCGGGTCTGCCCGCCGAGGATGCCGACCAGTTCCTCGTTGACGATCTTGACGACCTGCTGGGCCGGGTTGAGCGCTCCGGACACCTCGGCGCCCTTGGCCCGGTCTTTGATGCGGCCGACGAACGCCCGCACCACCGGCAGCGAAACGTCGGCCTCCAGCAGTGCCAACCGAATCTCGCGGGTGGTGGCGTCGATGTCGGCGTCGGTCAGCCGGCCCTTGCTGCGGAGTCCCTGCAGGGCCCCGGTGAGCCGATCGGACAGCGATTCAAACACGCAGCCCAGCCTAATCGCGATCGCGAGCCTCGCGGAGTCGGCCTGAAGTATGGCGAAAACGCGGCTAGCCGCGGCCTCGCCGTCGAAAACGCGGCTGGCCGCATTTTCGGCGGCGTTTTGACGGATGATCGGCCCATGCTCGAGGTGATCGACAAGGGCGCCGTCAGCCGAGTGCATCCGGTGCCGCTGTTGTTCGTGCACGGTGGCTGGCATTCAGCCTCGTGCTGGGCCAACTTCGTGGACTTCTTCGCCGACGCCGGCTACCGCGCGGTGGCGCTGAGCCTGCGCGGACACGGCGGCAGCCCCACCGCGAAGCGTTTCCACGCGTGCTCGATCGCCGACTACGCCGACGACGTCCGCACCGTCGCGGACAGCCTCGGCGGTCGCCCGGTGCTGATCGCGCACTCGCTGGGCGGCTTCGTCGTGCAGCGATACCTGGAGAACCACGACGCCCCGGCGGCAGTTCTGGTGGCATCCGTGCCACCGCGTGGCGTGCTGGGCCTGGCGACGCGCATCTGGAGCCGCCATCCCTGGATCTCGATGCGCTCGCTTCCGGTCGGCAACCTGACCGGGTTCATCGGCACCCCGTCGCTGGTTCGCGAGCACCTGTTCAGCGCGGATACCCCGGCCGACATCGTGGCGTCGAGTGCGGCCGCAGTACAGTCCGAGGCGGTGCGCGCTTCCCTGGTCGACCCGATGATCCGCCGGGTGCGGTGCAGCCGGGTCCGCGCGCCGATGCTGGTCCTGGGCGCCGCGGAGGACGGCATGGTCACCACCGCCGAAGTGCGCGCGACGGCGCGGGCGTACCGGACAGATGCGGAATTCTTTGTCGGCATGGGCCACAACATGATGCTGGAACCGGGATGGCCTGCCGTCGCCGAACGCATCGACGCGTGGCTGTCGACCCGGGATCTGAGCTAGGCGGCGCCCTGGCCGTCCTGCGGAGGTTCCAGCACGGCCAGCAGGTGATGCTCGATCGCCGACCGGGTGCTCGAGCCGGGCTCGCCTGCCGCTTTGGCCGCGGCGCTGCGCTGCGGCAACACGATGCAGAACACGTCGTCGACCATCGATCCCCGGGTGGTGACCTTCGCCCAGTCGATGCTCACCCCGGCCCGTTCCAGGGCGCCGGTGAGTAGTGCGAGCAGACCGGGACGGTCGCTCGCGCGGATTTCGATGATCAACCGGCCGGGTGTCCCGTCGAACCACAGGATCCGCGGCGGCGCGCTCGGGTTGTGAACGGGAACGGCGGTCGGCACCTCGCCGACGGGCTTGGGGTGCGCCGCGCTCGCCCGCTCCTCCAGCGTGCCGAGCACGTCGACCTGCCCGCCGAGCGCGCGGATCAGTTGCTGGCGCAGCAAGCCGGCCGCCGGCGGGCTCCCGAAATGCGGTGACACGACGAATTCGCTGATCGCGACGCCGTCCTGGATGTTGACCGACGCCGAGTGCACGCGAAGCGAATTCAGCGTCAGCACACCGGCGGCCTTGGACAGCAGCCCGCGCTGATCCGGGGCGATGACCACCGCGTGATACAGCCGCTGGCCGCCTGGCCGTAGCTGGACGTGCACCTTACGGTCGGCGGCCAACGCGATGTACTCGGGATCGAGCGGGTCGGCCTCCGGCAGCGCCTCGCCGTTCATCGCCATACGGCTACGGCGCACCAGGTCGCCGACCAGCGACGCCTTCCAGTCACTCCACACCCGGGCCCGGTGGCCAGTGAGTCGGCTTCGCTCAGCGCGTGCAGCACGTCCAGCAGCACCGGGTCGCCGTCCAACGCCTCGCAGACGGTGGCAATCGTGTTCGGGTCGTTGAGGTCTTGGCGGATCGCGACTTTCGACAACAGCAGATGGTGGAAGACCAGCTTGGACAGCATCTCGACATCGGTGGGCCACATCCCCAGCCGGGTGCCGATCTGGGTGGCCAGCTGTGCGCCGAGCACACTGTGGTCGACACCGCGCCCTTTGCCGATGTCGTGCAGCAGCGCCGACAGCAACAGCAGGTCGGAGCGAGCCACCCGGGTCGTGAAAATCCTTGCCCGCGAAACTGTTTCGGCCAGGTGACGGTCGACCGTCCAGATGTGGACGACGTCGCGCGGCGGCAGGTCGCGGACCGCGCCCCACTCCGGGAAGAGCCGGCCCCACAACCCGGTGCGGTCCAGTGTCTCGATCACCGCGATGGTGTCTGGCCCCGCGGCCAACAGCACCAGCAGGTTGTCCAATGCGTCCCGCGGCCACGGCGTCGGCAATTCCGGTGCGGTATCGGCCAGTCGACTCAGCGTCGACACCGCGATCGGCAACCCGGTGACCGCCGAGGCCGCCGCGACGCGCAGCAGCAGCGCCGGGTCGCTCTGCGGTCGGGCATCGCGGGCAAGTACGATTTCGCCGGCGTATTCGACCACTCCCTCGTCCAGGGGACGGCGCGGACGCCGCCGGATCGCCGAAATCCCGCGCCGCGGAAGCGCGTTGGCGGCGGTGCGCAGCCCGGCGTCGACGCGGTAGCTGATGGTGCGGCCCACGTCGGACAGCGTGCGCGACAAGTCGAAGCGGTCTCCGATGTGCAACGCCGCGCTGATCTCGTCGGCGAACTGGGCCAGCACCAGATCGTGCCCGCGGCCGGAGACGCGGTGGAGTTCGGTGCGGACGTTGAGCAGCGTCAGGTGGGCGCCGGTCAGCGAACCCAACGGGTCGTCGGCTTCGCCCACGGCCAGCCGGTCGGTGAGGTGGGCGATGGCCAGCGCGTCGAGCAGCTGAACGTCGCGCAATCCGCCGCGGCCCATCTTGAGATCCGGTTCGGCGCGGTGCGCGATCTCGCCGCCGCGGCGCCACCGGGCATGAGTCTCTTCGACGAGTTCGCCGAACAGCGACTGGATTCCGGCCCGCCACTGGCGACGGATTCCGTCGATGAGCCGATCCGAGAGCTCCTGGTCGCCCGCGATGTGCCGGGTATCGAGCATGGCCAGACACGCCGACACGTCGGCACCGGCGACCTTCAGGGTCTGCGGCACGGTCCGAACGCTGTGGTCGAGACGAATGTTGGCGTCCCATAACGGATACCACAGCGAGTCGGCGACCTCCCTTACCCGATCGGAGGGTTTGTCGTCGTGCAGCAGCAGCAGGTCCAGGTCGGAGTAGGGCACCAGTTCACGACGGCCCAGCGAGCCGGTCGCGACGATCGCGAAGCCGCTGCCCGGCGTGATGCCGATCTCGGATGCCTTTGTGGTGAGCCAGAATTCGTGCAGCTCACCCCAGGCTTCTCGCAGGGCAGCGGAATCCAGTTCACTGGGCCCGCGGGCGAGCAGCTTCTCCCGGGCACCGGCCAGATCGCTGGCCGCTGCCTTGGGTTTCACCGCCGCGCCGTGCGACGGATCGGAGGTATCCGGCTCGCGTTGCTTCATTCCGAAGGAATCATCACACGGCCGGCGTCAGATCGCGTCGGCTCCGCGCTCGCCGGTGCGGACCCGAACCACGGTTTCCACCGGGCTGACCCACACTTTGCCGTCGCCGATCTTGCCGGTGCGAGCGGACCGTACGATGCTGTCCAGCACCTTGTCGGCGTCGAAGTCTTCGACCAACACCTCTACTCGCACCTTCGGCACGAAGTCGACCGAATACTCAGCACCGCGGTAGACCTCGGTGTGGCCCTTCTGGCGCCCGTAACCCTGGACTTCACTGACCGTCATGCCCAGGATGCCGACCTGCTCCAAGCTGGCCTTGATGTCCTCGAGCGTGAACGGCTTGACGATCGCGGTGATCAGCTTCATTTCCTATTCCGCCTCTACTTTGTCGCCCGCGCGGTGATCGTGGTCGAACGTGCCCTCAGGCAAGCTCGCATGCGGAAGAACAGAGCCACCTGTAGCCGTCGCGAAATCGTAACCGCTCTCCGCGTGCTGAGACTCGTCGACACCAGCCGCTTCCGCCTCAGGAGTCAGGCGCAGCCCGATCGTGTACTTGAGTATCAGGGCCAGGATGAGGGTGACGATAGCGGAGTAGAAAAGGACGCTGAAGGCACCGACCGCCTGCCGCCACAGCTGATCCCAACCCCGCCGTAGAACAATCCCTTGACGGCGGCAGGGCCTCAGGCGCGGCAACCAGGCCGACCAGCAACGTGCCGGCCAGACCACCGACCAGGTGCACACCGACCACGTCGAGCGAATCGTCGAAGCCCAGCTTGAACTTCAGCCCGACCGCCAGGGCGCACAGGAGCCGCCGACCGCACCGATGACCAACGCGCCGACCACGTTGACCGACGAACACGACGGTGTGATGGCGACCAGCCCGGCCACGATGCCCGAGGCTGCGCCCAGCGTCGTCGCGTGCCCGTCGCGGATCCGTTCGGTGAGCAGCCAGGAAAGCATCGCGGCGGCGGTGGCGATGGTGGTGGTGATGAAGGTCGAGGCGGCGACACCGTTGGAGCTGGTGGCCGAACCGGCGTTGAACCCGTACCAGCCGAACCACAGCAGGCCGGCGCCGAGCATCACGAACGGGACATTGTGCGGACGGAACAGCGTCGTTGGCCAACCTTTGCGCTTGCCCAACACCAGGGCCAACACCAAACCGGCCGTACCGGAGTTGATGTGGACCGCGGTTCCACCGGCGAAGTCGATCGCTTTCAGCTTGTTGGCGATCCAACCGCCGTGCTCGGCGGTGACGCCGTCGAACGAGAACACCCAGTGCGCCACCGGGAAGTAGACGAGCGTCGCCCAGAGTCCGGCGAACACCAGCCAAGAGCTGAACTTCAGCCGGTCTGAGACCGCGCCGGAGATCAACGCGACGGTGATGATCGCGAACATCAGCTGGAACGCCACGAAGACGTTCATCGGCAGCGTCCCGGCCAACGGGATGTCGGTGGCGGCTTTACCCGCCGCCGCAGCTGCGGAGTTGCCCCCGATCAGGCCTTTCAGTCCGAAATATTCCAGCGGGTCGCCGAAGAAGTCGTCCTTGTCGTTGCCGAACGCGACCGAGTAGCCGTAGAGCACCCACAGCACCGTCACCACGCCCATCGCGCTGATGCTCATCATGATCATGTTGAGCACGCTGCGGGCGCGGACCATGCCGCCGTAGAAAAACGCAAGTCCCGGGGTCATCAACAGGACCAGCGCGGAACTTGCCAGCATCAAGCGGTGTCGCCGGTATCGGGCTGGCCCATTGTCGGGAAACTCACTCGCTATCACCTCATCTCGGCCATGAACAGCCGCCAGACAAGTGCCTGTGGCCTGAACCAGAACCTTGCAAAGTGGTTGTTTCCAAAAGCGACGCTGGCAGGTTTCGTCGGTGTTACATCATTCTCATTTGTCATATTGGCGTGCTCAGCCGCGACCAAACGGGTGCGGCGGGTTGCGGGGAAGCTCAGCCCAGCAGCGCGTCGACGAAGGCGGCGGGCTCGAAGGGTGCCAGGTCGTCTGGTCCCTCGCCCAGTCCGACCAGCTTCACCGGCACCCCGAGCTCCTGCTGGACCCGGAAGACGATCCCGCCCTTGGCGGTGCCGTCGAGCTTGGTCAGGACTGCACCGGTGATGTCGACGACGTCGGCGAACACCCGCGCCTGGGCCAGCCCGTTCTGCCCGATGGTCGCGTCGAGCACCAGCAGCACCTCGTCCACGGCGGCGCGGCGCGTCACCACCCGCTTGACCTTGCCAAGCTCGTCCATCAGGCCGGTCTTGGTGTGCAGCCGGCCCGCGGTGTCGATCACGACGACGTCGGCCCCGCCTCGATGCCCTTGTCGACGGCGTCGAACGCAACTGACGCCGGGTCGGCGCCCTCCGGCCCGCGCACCACGTCGGCGCCCACTCGTGACCCCCAGGTCTGCAGCTGGTCCGCGGCGGCCGCGCGGAAGGTGTCGGCCGCGCCGAGCACCACCCGTCGGCCGTCGGCGACCAACACCCGCGCGAGTTTGCCGACGGTGGTGGTTTTGCCGGTGCCGTTGACGCCGACGACCAGCAGGACCGACGGATGGTCGTCGTGCGGCAGGGCGCGCACCGAGCGGTCCAGGCCGGGTTGCAGCTCGGCGATCAACACCTCCCGCAGCACCGCCCGGGCGTCGGCCTCGCTGTGCACGTCGCTTCTGGCCAGCCGGCTGCGCAGTTGCGCGACAACCGAATTGGTGACGGTCGGGCCGAGGTCGGCGATCAGCAGAGTATCTTCCACCTGCTCCCAGGACTCCTCGTCGAGATCACCTCCACCGATCAGCCCCAACAGGCTGCGGCCCAACGCATTCTGCGATCTGGCGAGTCGACCCCGGAGTCGCTCCAATCGCCCCTCGGGCGGCGCGATGTCCTCAACCCCGGGTGCCGTTTCCGCTGGAAGTGCGGCCGTATCCTGTTCGGGCACTTCGATATCGGAGACCGGACGCTCCAGCACTTCAGGCGCAATGGTCGCGTCGTCATCGACGGCTGGCACTCGGGTGGCGTCGATGGTCTCAGCGGGCTCGGCGGTCTCCGTGCGGCTGAACGTGATGCCCGACGACGCGGTGTAGCCACCCGACCGGTCCAGGGTCGGAGTTTGCTCGCGGGTCGACAAACTGATCTGGCGGCGGCGGTAGCGGACCAACCCCAGCACCAGGACAGCGATGACGATCAGTGCGGCGGCGACCGCGAGCGCGATCAAAGGCCTTGCGGCAACGTATTTCCTCGCTTAAGTAGTCGTGACCAGCTGGTTGACCTGCTGGCCGCGCATTCGCTGAGAGATGACCGCGGTGATGCCGTCGTCACGCATCGTCACGCCGTACAACGAGTCGGCGACCTCCATGGTCGGTTTCTGGTGCGTGATGACGATCAGCTGCGACTTGGCGCGCAGCAGTTCGAACAGTCCGATCAGCCGGCGCAGGTTGGTGTCGTCGAGCGCCGCTTCCACCTCGTCCATGATGTAGAACGGCGACGGGCGGGCCCGGAAGATGGCCACCAGCATGGCGACCGCGGTCAGCGACTTCTCACCACCGGACAGCAGCGAGAGCCGCTTGACCTTCTTGCCGGGCGGACGAGCCTCCACCTCGATGCCGGTGGTCAGCATGTCGTCGGGGTCGGTGAGTTTCAGCCGGCCTTCGCCGCCGGGGAACAGCGCGGCGAACACGCCCTGGAATTCGCGTTCGACGTCGGCGTAGGCCTCGGCGAACACCTGCAGGATGCGCGCGTCGACGTCGGCGACGACGTCGAGCAGGTCTTTGCGGGCGGCCTTGACGTCCTCGAGTTGGGTGGACAGGAAGTTGTAGCGCTCCTCCAGCGCGGCGAACTCTTCGAGTGCCAGCGGGTTGACCCGGCCGAGCTCGGCCAGCTCACGCTCGGCCCGCTTGGCGCGGCGCTCCTGAGTGGGCCGGTCGAAGGCATCGGAGCCGGCGCAGTCACCTGCTCGCCGCGTTCGCGGGCCTGCTCGTATTCCGCCATCTCCAGTTCCGTCGGCGGCAGCGAGGTCTGCGGACCATATTCGGCGACAAGCACTTCCGGCGTCATACCGAACTGCTCGAGCACCATCTGCTCGAGCTGTTCGATGCGCAACGCCGCCTGCGCCTTGGCGACCTCGTCGCGATGCAGCGACTCGGTGAGCGTGCCGATCCGGGCGTTCAGTGTGTTCACCTCGTCGCGGACTGCGGCCATCGCCGCCGAGCGCTGCTGACGTTCGGCGGCGAGCACGTCACGGTCGCGTGACGCCGCCGCAACGACCTGCGTCAGCCGTCCGGCGAGCCGCCGGCCGGCGTCGGCGACCGCGGCGGCCACCGCAGCCGCGTGCTCGCGCGCGCGCGCGGGCCTGCTGCGCACGCTCCCTCTCGTTCGGCAGCGGCAGCCCGTCGCAGCGAATCCGCTTTTCCGCGAACGGCATTGGCTCGTTCTTCGGCGGTGCGCACCGCGAGCCGGGCTTCCACCTCGACGCTGCGGGCCGACTCGGCGGCCGCGGCGATCTGCTGACGATCGACTGGCTCGGCGACGACGTGTTGGGTCTCCTCGACATTGCGCAGCCGGGCCTCGAGCTCACCGAGCTCGCCGAGGGTGTCGGCGCGGCCGGTCTCCAGTTCCTCACGCTGGCGCACCAGCCTGCGCCACTCCTCGTCGGCGGCGCGGGCATCTTGGCCCAACCGGCCGAGCTGGTCATAGATCGCCGAGATGGCGGCGTCGGATTCATTGAGCGCGGCCAGCGCCTGCTCGGCGGAATCCTGGCGGGCGGCTTGCTCGGTCTTCGCTCCGGACAACGCCGCACCGAGTTGGCCGGCATTCGACTCAGCAGCCTCGAGTTCCGCTCGCGCCTTGGCGATTTCGGAGGTGAGCTCAAGCGTCGAGGGTTTGCGGTCCGATCCGCCGATGACCCGGCCGGCGCCCACCAGATCGCCGTCACGGGTCACCGCGCGCAACTGCGGACGGTCGGCGACGAGGTTCACCGCTTCGCTCAGGCTGCCGACGACGGCGACCCCGGACAGCATGGCGACCAACGCGCCGCGCAACCGCCCGGAACCTCGACCAGGTCGAGAGCCCACCGCGCGCCCTCGGGCAGCGCGCCCGACGGCGCCGACTCGTTCAGCGGCCAGTCACTCAGCACGATGGCCGCGCGGCCGCCGTCGGCGTGCTTCAGCGCGGTCACCGCATCGGCGGCGGCGCTGACGCTCTCGGCGGCCAGCGCATCGGCGGCGGCGCCCAGCACGGCCGCCAGTGCAGCCTCGTAACCCGACTGCACTTTGACCAGCTTGGCGACCGACCCGAAAAGACCTGCGCTGCCCCGGTTTTGGGCGAGCCACGCCGCGCCGTCCTTGCGCTCGAGCCCGACTGACAATGCGTCGATCCTGGCATGCAGGGACGCCACCTGGCGCTCGGCACCGCGCTCGGCGGCTTGCAGTTCAGCGACCCGCTCGTCGGCCAGTCGCAGCGCCGTCACCGTTCGGTCGTGGTGCTCGTCCAGGCCTACCTCGCCCTGGTCGAGTTCACCGACTCGGCCCTGCACGGTCTCGAATTCGGCCTTGGCTTGTTGCGCGCGCGCGGCGGCCTCTTCGATGCGCTCGGAGAGCTTGGCCACGCCGTCGTCGATCGATTCGACCCGAGCTCGCATCGTTTCGACTTGGCCGGCCAGCCGGGCCAGGCCCTCGCGGCGGTCGGCTTCGGCCTGTACGGCAGCCACGTGCGCCTGCTCGGCTTCGGCAGCGCGGCGCTCCTTTTCAGCCAACTCGGCGCGGGCGGCGTCGAGCCGGCTGCGGGTGGCGGCCAGTTCGCCGAGCAGTTGCTGCTCGGCAGCGGCGACCTGCTGGGCCTCGGCCTCCAACTCGTCGGGATCGGGGCCACCGGTCGAGACGGTCTCCACGTCGAGGTGCTGGGCGCGCTCACTGGCGATCCGCACCGTCGCACTGACCCGTTCGGCCAACGCGGACAACCGAAACCAGGTCTGCTGCGCCGACTCGGCACGCTCGGACAGGGCCGTCAGCCGGGTTTCGTGCCCGGCCAGTTCTTCGGACGCCACTGCCATCCGGGCCGAGGCCTCGTCGTGCTCGCGACGCAGCGCCGCCTCGGCCTCGTTCGTGTTGTTGAGCTCGGACTGCCTGGTGACCACATCGTCGGCGGCCAACCGGAGCCGGGCGTCGCGCAAGTCGGCCTGAATGGTCTGGGCCCGCCGCGCCACTTCGGCCTGACGACCCAACGGTTTGAGCTGGCGGCGCAATTCGGTGGTCAGGTCGGTCAGCCGGGCCAGGTTCGCCGACATCGCCTCGAGCTTGCGGACCGCCTTTTCCTTGCGCTTGCGGTGCTTGAGCACACCGGCGGCTTCCTCGATGAATGCCCGACGGTCCTCCGGTCGGGATTCCAGTATCTCGTTGAGCTTGCCCTGCCCGACGATGACGTGCTCCCGGCCGATTCCGGAGTCGCTCAGCAACTCCTGCACGTCCATCAAACGGCATGTGCTGCCGTTGATTTCGTATTCGCTGGCGCCGTCGCGAAACATCCGGCGGGTGATCGACACCTCGGAGTACTCGATCGGCAGTGCATTGTCGGAGTTGTCGATCGTCACGGTGACCTCGGCGCGGCCCAGCGGCGCCCGCGACGTACCGGCGAAGATGACGTCTTCCATCTTGCCGCCACGCAGCGTCTTGGCGCCCTGCTCCCCCATCACCCAGGCCAGCGCGTCGACCACGTTGGATTTGCCCGACCCGTTGGGCCCGACCACCGCGGTGATGCCTGGCTCGAATCGCAGAGTCGTCGGCGAGGCGAAGGACTTGAAGCCCTTCAGCGTCAGACTCTTGAGGTACACGGCGTGCCAGACTACCTTTCCGGCCGGTGACGATGCGGGACGCCGCGCGTCCCGAGGAGGAACCGGGCTATCGCTCAGTGAAGCCGCTGATGGCTTCGCCGCGCGGCGACCAGTCGACGACAACGGTGTCGACGTGGCCTGGCGTTTTCCCACTTTGTAACAGGAGCAACAGCTGTTCACAGGCGCCACGTGAGCCTTGCGCCACGACCTGCACCCGGCCGTCCGGGCGGTTGGCGGCGTAGCCGGTCAGACCGAGCTCCAGGGCTCGTGACCGGGTCCACCAGCGAAAGCCAACGCCCTGGACGTGGCCGTGCACCCACGCGGTCAGGCGGACGCCGTCATGCTCCGACATCGACGACCCGGAAGTCGACCGTCGTTCCCGCTTTCAGCGTTCGCCCGACCGTGCACACCTGGTCTACGGCGCGCCGGACCACGGTGAGGAGCCGCGTCTTCTCCTCGTGGTCCAAACCCGACAGGTCGATCTCGAGCTTCTCCTCGAGCAGTGGATAGACCTCTTGGTCACGGTCGGCCGCGCCGGACACCCGCACCGTCGCCGGATAGTCGTCGCCGAGCCGTCGCGCCAGCGGCGAGTCGCTGGACATCCCACTGCACGCGGCGAGCGCAATCTTCATCAGCTCCCCCGGCGTGAAGACACCGTCAACGTCTTCGGAGCCGACGAGAACTTCGGCACCGCGCGAGCTATGGCCGGTGTAGCGGCGCACCCGGTGCGCTCCACCCACAGATCTGTCATGGGTTCTTTCTACCGCTTCGGCCGGTGCCGCCGAGATCGACGCCAGCGCGGCAAAGTTCGAGAGCGCGTCGCGGCAGCGTCGATTTCGACGAGACAACCTCAGCCCCGCGGCCGCGGCTGATCACGCGGGCAGTAGAACGACGAGCGGTTCATGAACTTCTCCCGGCGGATCACCGCGCCGCAGCGCCGGCAGGGTTTGCCTTCGCGGCCATAGACATTCAGCGACCGATCGAAGTAGCCAGACTGGCCGTTGACATTGACGTACAGCGAGTCGAACGATGTACCGCCCTGCGACAGCGCATCGCGCATCACCTCGGCGGCGGCCTCCAACAGCGCGATGAGCTGACGGCGGGTCAGCTTTTCAGCCAGGCGGGCGCCGTTGATCTTGGCCCGCCACAACGCCTCGTCTGCGTAGATGTTGCCGATACCTGACACCACGGTCTGGTCGAGCAACTGGCGCTTGATCTCGGAATGCTTGCGCCGCAACACCTTGACGACCGCGTCGATGTCGAAGCGCGGGTCCAGCGGGTCGCGCGCCAGGTGCGACGGGGGTCGGGACCACGCTGCCGTCCACCGTCACCAGGTCGGCCAATTGCCAACCGCCGAACGTCCGCTGGTCGACGAAGCTCAGCGTGGTGCCGTCGTCAAGGATCGCGGCGATGCGAAGGTGACCGGCATTGGGGATTTCGCCGAGCAGCATCTGCCCACTCATGCCGAGGTGAACGACCAGTGCCTGGTCGTCGCCGCTGGGCCCGTCGAGGGTGAGCCACAGATATTTCCCGCGTCGGTCGCTGCCGGTGATCCGGGCGTCGAGCAACCGCGCGGTGAGATCGGCGGGGCCTGCTTCATGGCGGCGGACAGCACGAGGGTGATGCACGCGGACGGCGGTGATTGTCTTACCGACCACGTGGGCCTGCAATCCGCGCCGCACCACCTCGACTTCAGGCAGCTCGGGCATCTACTCGGACGATTCTCCGGGTAGGGCGCTGTCGAGTTGCGCCAAAGCCTCGACGGCCTTCTCGGCCGCCTTTTGTTCGGCTTCTTTCTTGGTCCGGCCGATGCCGGATCCATAGGGGGTGTCCATCACGAGGACGACGGCGGTGAATTCCCGCAGGTGATCGGGCCCAGTGGAGCTGACCTCGTACGACACCGAGGCCGCGGGCCGCGGCCAGTTCCTGCAGGCTGGTCTTCCAGTCCAGCAGCCCACCCTCGTCCAGCAGCTCGGTGAACAACCGCAGGATCACGTCTTGCACCACATCCATGCCGTGCTGCAGGTAGATCGCGCCCAGCAAGGCCTCGAGGCTGTCGGCGAGAATGCTGGATTTATCCGCCCCGCCGGATTTGAGCTCGCCGCGTCCCAGCAACAAGTGCGCGCCCAGCCCCTTGTCGGTCAGTCCGCGCGCGACTCTGGCCAGCGCCTGGGTGTTGACCACGCCGGCGCGCATCTTGGCCAGATCGCTTTCCGGGCGTTCGGGGTGTCGGTGGTAGAGGTGCTGCGTGACGGTCAGGCCCAGTACGGCGTCGCCGAGAAATTCCAGGCGTTCGTTGGTTTTCAGTCCGCCGTGCTCGTAGGCGTAGCTGCGGTGGGTCAACGCCAGCGTCAACAACTCGTCGTCCAGCTCCACGCCGAGCGCGGCGAATAGATCACTCATTGCCCCGGCCCATCTCCCTCGGGCGGTAGCAAGTTCGCCAGCTTGGCCCAGCGCGGGTCGACCTCGTCGTGGTGATGGCCGGGTTCGGCGCTCGCCAGTGCGACGCCGCACTTGGGGCAGAGGCCCGGGCAGTCCGCTCGGCACACGGGCGCGAACGGCAATTCGAGGCCGATGGCGTCGATGATCGGCTGTTCCAGGTGGACCATGTCGTCGACGACCCGACCGACCTCGCCGTCCTCGGTGGTGGCCTCGGTGATGCTGTCCGGATAGGCGAACAGCTCGGTCAGGGCGACCTCGATGTGCTCGCTGAATGGTGTGAGGCAGCGCGAACATTCGCCGGTGATCGGCGCCGACACGGTCCCGCTGACCAAGACACCCTCGGACACCGACTCGATGCGAAGGTCGAGGTCCAGCGGCGCGCCCGGCTGAATTCCGATGAGGTCCAGTCCGATATGCGACGGGCTGCTCACCGTATTGTTCAGCGGGAACATCGCACCCGGGCGTCGCCCCAGCCGCGCGATGTCGACGGATAGCGGCGAGCGTCGGTGCGAATGCGCGGTGTTTCGCTGCTGCCGGGCCATGGCGGCAATTCTACGGGCGGCCACGGACCGCCCCGCGTCGCTGGTAGGAGGGCTACCGCTGGGCGTAGTCGTGCACGCCCGCCGCCGTTCGGAGTTGGTGGCGGCCGCGGTTGACCGAGCGCAGCGTGGTGTTGAGGTGCTCCTCGAACTCGGCGAGCTTGCTGTCGACGTAGACGTCGCATTCGCCGCGCAACCGGTCGGCCTCGGCGTGCGCCGCATCGATCAGCCGGGCGGATTCGGCGTTGGCCGACTGCACGACCTCCGTTTGCGACACCAGGCGCTGCTGTTCCCTGATGCCTTCCTGCACGGCCTTCTCGTAGGAGATGTTGCCGTTCTCGACGAGCCGGTCCGCTTCGGTCTTGGCACGACCGGTGGTGGCCTCGTATTCGCGCTTGGCCGAGGCGCCGATCCGGGCCGCTTCCTCGCGGGCCTCGCCGACCATCCGCTCGCTGTGCTGGCGCGCCTCGCCGACCATCCGGTCGGCCTGCGCCTTGGCGTCGGCAAGGATGCGGTCGGCTTCCGATCGGGCGTGGTTGAGCAGCGAATCCGACTCGGTGTTCGCCGCGGACATGACGGAGTCCGCGTGCGTCTTGGCCTCGTGCAACAGCGCGTCGCGGGCGTCGAGCACGTCTTGGGCGTCGTCGAGCTCGCCCGGGATCGCGTCCTTGATGTCGTCGATCAGCTCGAGGACATCGCCCCGGGGCACGACGCAGCCCGCGGTCATCGGCACGCCACGAGCTTCTTCGACAATTCCGCCCAGCTCGTCGAGCGCCTCAAAAACTCGGTACACGGCAACACCCTCCCGGCTTGTTTGTTGTTACCAGTGTGCCTGGTGTTGCTTCTGTGACTGCGTTTCCAGGCCCGGTGTGTCGGGATTAGGGCCGGAATCGCCTCGATTACCTGCACACGCACGCAATTATGTCGGTTCCGGCGCATCGGCGGCAACGCCGGACCCGCCCGGAACGCGGTGGCGACGCGACGGTCGTAGTATGCGGAATACCCCCTAGGGGTATCACGTTGGGAGGTGCTATGGCACACGCGGTGGGACATGCGCTGGCGCTGACCGGATCCATGACGTGGGAGATCCTGTGGGCCCTGATCCTGGGCTTCACCCTGTCGGCGGTGGTGCAGGCCGTCGTACGCCGATCGACCATTGTCGCCCTGCTGGGTGACGACCGGCCCCGCACCCTGGCCGTCGCGGCGGGACTGGGTGCCGCGTCCTCGTCCTGCTCGTATGCCGCGGTGGCGTTGGCCCGTTCGCTGTTCCGCAAAGGCGCCAATTTCACCGCGGCGATGGCCTTCGAGATCGGCTCGACCAATCTGGTGGTCGAATTGGGCATCATCCTGGCGCTGCTGATGGGCTGGCAGTTCACCGCAGCGGAGTTCATCGGCGGTCCGTTGATGATCGTGGTGCTCGCGGTGTTGTTCCGGCTGTTCGTGCGCTCGCGCCTGATCGACGCGGCCCGTGAGCAGGCCGATCGCGGGTTGGCCGGTTCGATGGAAGGCCATGCGGCCATGGACATGTCGGTACAGGGCGAAGGATCGTTCTGGCGGCGACTGTTGTCGCGAGAGGCTTCACCTCGGTTTCTCATGTGTTCGTCATGGGTGGGCCGCGATCCTGCGCGATTTGGTGGTCGGACTGTTGATCGCCGGCGCGATCGCAGCCTGGGTGCCCGAATCCTTCTGGCAGCACTTCTTTTTCGCCGATCACCCGGTGCTATCGGCGTTGTGGGGGCCGGTAGTGGGCCCCGTCGTCGCGATCTTCTCGTTCGTCTGCTCGATCGGCAACGTGCCCTGGCGGCGGTGTTGTGGAACGGCGGCATCAGCTTCGGCGGCGTCGTCTCGTTCATTTTCGCCGACCTGCTGATCCTGCCGATCCTGAACATCTATCGGAAGTACTACGGCACGGCGATGATGTTCGCACTACTGGGCACCTTCTACGGCGCGATGGTGGTGGCCGGATATCTGGTCGAATTACTGTTCGGCGCAACGGGTTTGATCCCGTCGCACCGCAACGCGATGGTGATGGAAGCCGGCATTTCATGGAACTACACCACCTGGCTCAACGTCGCGTTTCTGGCCTTGGCGGCGCTGCTGGTCGTCCGCTTTGTGACGACGGGCGGCATCCCGATGTTGCGGATGATGAACGGCTCCCCCGACGACGAACAGCACGGACAGCACTGTCACTAGTGACCGCGAGCGACCGCTCCACGGGGCGGGCACGCCGCGGCGTCGTCAGCGGGTGGGTTACCTGCTTGAAAGAGCAGGCGTTTGAGCTCGCGCCGGTCCGCGTGGCTCAGATGGGCCAGCAACTGGTCGTCGGCTTCGCCGACCGCGGCTTCGGCACGTTTGAGTAGCGCACTGCCCTTCCGGGTGAGCTGAGCGGGCAGGGCGCGGCCCGACGGCGCGGTCGCAGGGCGGGTGACCAGGCCCATGTCTTGCAGCCCCTGCAGAACCTGGTTCATCGCCTGAGCGGTGACGTGGGTGTGCCGAGCCAGTTCGGCGCTGGTGCGTCCGGGGTCGTCGTCGAGGATGCGCAGGCAGACGAACTCGGGTAAGCCCAGCCCGAGCGGTCGCAGCGCCATGGTGGCCTGGGGCCGCAGACGCGCCATCAACCTTCGCACCAGAAAGCCCAGCGGTTGATCCTCGGATTCGGCCATCGCCTAATGCTGACACGCGATCGGTGATCGCGTGTCGCTGACTGCGCCAGTATCAAGTTACTTGACACGGTAGCAGCCCGCGCGTATCAACTAAGTAGATCTAACAGTAAGCGGCTGTGTCGCCGACCAGTCGCCACT